>JAGXHA010000055.1 GCA_024636475.1 Roseobacter sp.
CATGATGGCCACGACAGTTCAGGGCGGCGATCTGACGATTGACCTGTCTGACGGCGTTAAGGTCAATGGAGCGACCGTAACAACGGCAGACATTGAAGCGTCAAACGGCGTGATCCACGTTATCGATACGGTAATCCTGCCTGCAGAATAAACAACATTTTGCGGGGGCACCATTGCGGCAGCCCCCGCAATTTCCGTGGCGATGCCGAAACCTTCGCACTGCCCGGCTTTACTTGCAAAACCACCGGCCTGCCCCACGCCTGTCTGATCGTTAACCATCACCCAACATACGCTTTGACCATAGCGTCTTGCTGACAGAGATTGCTGTGCTGAACACAATGATTGGGGCTGAGCGGCGGCTATAAAATCAGTGGCGAAGAGCTGTTTACGTTTAGCGCAACCCAGTGAGGCCTTTGCCGCCCCCCTGAAACGGGTTATCAGGCATCATGAAATCAATGATCATTCACATGTCAGCCAGTGTAGCACGGCGCCCTAATGTTGACCGGCTGCTGCGCGATTTGCCCGATGCGCAGGTTGTTGAGGCTGTGAATGGGCGCGATCCAGCACAGATCGCGCATGTGCAGACGTTTCGCGGTGAGTTGCACAAGCCCGCCTACCCCTTTGCTCTGAAGGCCGCTGAAATCGGCGTCTTCCAAAGCCACCGTAAATGCTGGCAGCTGATCGTGGATCAGGGGTGGGACTATGCCATGATTGTCGAGGATGATCTTGCCATTTCTCCCCCGGACATGAAGCAAGCACGCGGCTTGATCGCGCAACATATGACGCCTGATATGTACCTGCGCCTGCCCCCGAAATTGCGTGAAGTGCCATCACAGATAATTGCCGAGGACGGCACCATGCGGTTGATCCTGCCCAAGTGGATCGGCCTGCAATGCTGCTGTCAGGTTGTGGGCCGCCGCGCCGCGGAACGCTTGCTGGCAGGGTCCGACGGAATTGACCGCCCGATTGATACGTGGCTGCAAATGCATTGGGTCACAGGGCAGCCGATCCATACACTTCTACCCAATGGCTTAAGCGAGATCGCCGGACAAATCGGAGGATCGACCATCCAACAAAAAACCCGCACCAGCGGCAAACTGATGCGGGAATTACAACGCGCGTGGTATCGTTTGCAGGTCAAGTTACGACCGCAACGACCCTAAATCAATTCAGGTGGGCGCTTTTGTTGTGCGCAGATACGGCAGAACGGTGGTGAACTCACCAAACTTCGCCTTGGCGTCCTCGTCTGATAGCGCGGTCGGGATGATCACATCGTCGCCCACATTCCAGTTCGCGGGCGTCGCGACACCTTTTCCCGAAGACATCTGCAGACCGTCCAGCGCGCGCAGAACTTCGGCAAAATTCCGGCCCACAGTCATGGGATAGGTCATCGACAGTTTCAACTTCTTGTCAGGCCCCACAATGAAAACGGCGCGCACTGTAGCGCTATCGTTGGGCGTGCGCCCGTCCGGCATATAGGCTTCGGCGGGCAGCATATCAAAGGCCTTGGCGACCTGCAGGTCATTATCGGCAATGATCGGGAAACCGGCCTTGGCACCGGCGAATGTCTCGATGTCGGTCTTCCACTTCTTATGCTCTTCGACACCATCGACGGAAATACCCATCACCTTGGTACCACGCTTGGCCCATTCATCGGCCAGTTGTGCGACAGCACCAAATTCGGTTGTGCACACAGGGGTGAAATCCTTGGGATGAGAAAACAGGATCGCCCAGCTGTCGCCTACCCAGTCATGCAGGCTCATCGTCCCCTGGTCTGTCACAACCGTCAGGTCAGGGATCGTATCGTTAATGCGCAGGGACATAATATTTCTCCAGTTGGTGTTACTTTGGCTTCTTCACACCCTATGTATGCCTTTAAACGCCGTGTTCCACCCCCTCTCTTGCAGGTGCAATGCAGTGGTGACATGGTGCACGAAATTAGCTTGGGCTGCACTTGAGCCAAAGCATGAATAAAGGAGTATTCCGAATGCTGGAAAAACGTGAATTCTACATCAACGGCGCATGGGTATCCCCCTCAAAGCCAAACGATCACCACGTCATTGACCCCTCTACCGAAGAACCCTGTGCGGTTATCTCACTGGGCGATCAAGCTGATACAGATGCAGCCGTTGCTGCCGCCAAGGCCGCCCTGCCCGGTTGGATGGCAACCCCAGCCGCCGACCGGATCGCCCTGCTGGAGAAGCTACTTGAGATTTATCAAACCCGCGCCGAAGATCTGGCAAAGGCGATGAGCAGCGAAATGGGCGCTCCAATCGAGATGTCGCGCAGTTCGCAAGTGGGCGCAGGCACATGGCATCTGAGCAATTTCATCAAAGCCGCCAAGGAGTTCAAATTCGAACAGCCCCTTGGTGATCACGCCCCCAATGACCGTATCATCCGCGAAGCCGTTGGCGTCGCCGGGCTGATCACGCCCTGGAACTGGCCGATGAACCAGATCACTCTCAAGGTCGGGGCTGCGGTTGCTGCAGGCTGTACGATGGTGCTGAAACCATCCGAGGAAAGCCCGCTTGATGCGATTATCTTTGCCGAGATGATGGATGAGGCAGGATTTCCGAAAGGTGTCTTCAACCTTGTAAACGGTGATGGCGTAGGCGTCGGAAGCCAGCTGTCCTGTCACAAAGATGTGGATATGATCAGCTTCACCGGCTCTACCCGTGCCGGTACGCTGATTTCGAAAGCTGCGGCAGATACTCTTAAGAAGGTGCATCTTGAACTTGGCGGCAAAGGTGCCAACATCATCTTCAACGACGCCGATGACAAAGCCGTCAAGCGCGGTGTGCTGCATATGATGAACAATACTGGCCAGTCGTGCAACGCGCCCAGCCGGATGCTGGTGCAGTCCGATGTGTATGACAAAGCCGTGGAAGAAGCCGGTAACGTCGCATCGCAGGTCACTGTTGGCCCCGCGTCCGAAGACGGCCGCCACATTGGGCCCGTCGTGAACGAAACCCAGTTCAACAAAATTCAGGACCTGATCCAAAAAGGCATCGACGAAGGTGCGCGTCTGGTCACAGGCGGCACAGGCCGCCCTGACGGTTTGAACCGGGGTTTCTTTGTAAAGCCAACTGTCTTTGCAGACGTGACCCCTGACATGACCATCGCACGCGAGGAAATCTTTGGACCTGTGTTGTCGATTATGAAGTTCGACACCGAAGAACAGGCCGTGCAGATTGCAAACGACACGGTTTATGGCCTGACCAACTATGTGCAAAGCCAGGATGGCGACCGTCGCAACCGTCTGGCGCGTCAGTTGCGCTCGGGCATGGTTGAAATGAACGGCCAAAGCCGCGCTGCCGGATCGCCTTTTGGTGGTATGAAGCAGTCGGGTAATGGTCGCGAAGGCGGTCTCTACGGGATCGAGGATTTCACAGAGATCAAAGCGGTATCCGGTTGGGCCGCTGAATAAACTGCACTTCACCTAGAAGCGCAAAAGGCCACCCATCTTTGGGTGGCCTTTTTTTGTTCTACATTCTAGCTGCCCGATCAGGCAGCAAATCCAAGCTTGGCAACATGGATCTCGAACGTGGGGTGCATCTCTGCGCCCACGACACCTTCTTTGTAGTGGCGGAAAATCGACCGCCAGTATGGCTGCACGATCACGCCTTCAGCCTGCATGATCGTCTCAAGCTTCGCCATAACCTCGCGCCGCTCGTCCGCATTTGCAATCGACAACGCCTCTGTCAACAGAGCATCAAATTCCGGGTTCGAAAACGCAGTTTCGTTCCATGGTTCGCCCGACCGATACGCCAAGCCTAACACTTGCACACCCAAGGGGCGCTGCGCCCAGTCGGTGGTCGACAAAGGGTATTTCGTCCAGTCATTCCAGAAGGTTGCACCGGGCAAGACTGTCCGCTTCACCTTGAACCCCGCGTCACGCAACATTGCTGCGGCAGCGTCTGTGGTGTTCTTGCGCCATGTGTCGTCGATTGAAATCAACTCGTGCTCGAAGTCGGCCATCCCTGCTTCATCCAGCAGCGCCTTAGCCGCTACAGGATCGTATACAGGGGCCGGGATTACCGCATATTCGGGATGCAGCGGGCAAACATGGTGGTTCTCCGCGACCTGACCATTTCCGGAAAAGCCCAGTTCAAGCAGCACATTATTGTCCAATGCCATCGCAAGTGCACGGCGCACGCGGACATCGGCATAGGGTTTGATACCTCCGACTTCAGCAGCCTGGTTCGGGCGCAAACAGATGGTGTTCGCTGTAACAGCTTCGGATTTGGACCAGCCGATATCATCCAGCAAATAGATGAAATCACCAATGGTTTCGTAAACCATATCAACTTCGTTCGCGTCCACCGCAGCAACGATAGCGGCTTGGTCCGTACCAAAATCAATATACTCGATCCGGTCAAGATAGGCACCTTCCCCCCACCATTGATGGTCCTCGTTCTTGACCAGAACGGCCTTGATACCGACTTCAAAATCACCCGGCATGTAGGGGCCAGTGCCGATGGGATTGTCCAGCGGATCGCCGTTAAAGCTTTGATGAACAATTGCGGCCGGGTAATCCGAGAAGCCGGCGACCAAGGTGATGTCAGGGTTGATCAGTGTCAAACGCACAGTGGTGTCATCGACAACCGTAATCGCCCCTTCGCGGGCAACACCAGTTTCATCGTCGATCAGGGACCCCATGCGTGATGCCATCGAATTACCCTCGACGGATTTATCACACCACCGCGTGATGTTGAACGCAACGTCTTCGGCAGTAAAGGTGTCGCCATTGCTCCATGTCACACCGGGTCGGACTGAAAGCAGATATTCAGTCGCATCTTCGTTTACGACCCAGTTTTCCATCAACGCAGGGGCGAAGGAACCATCCGCTTGGTATTCGACGAGATACTCAAGATACCCACGGGTAAAGTTTGACATCTGAGGCCAGTCATATGTGCGCGGGTCTTTCAACGCCTTGACGGTCGATTCAATCCGCAAAGTTCCCCCGGCTTGGGCATGGGCCGCCGCCTTGGCGGGCTGGGTCAAACCCAAAAGGCCATAGGCTGCCGTTGCCGTGACGCCCAACGAGGTTGCTCGTGTCAGGAACTCACGCCGTGAAAGGGTTCCTGCGGAAACTTCGCGGGCGTAGTCTATTGCGGAGGGATGGATATCATTTTCAAGGGTCATGTAAGTCTCATCTGTTGGGAAAATGGATCGGGCAGCCTTCTATTTTAACTTGGTTGCCTGCGCGATTTGAGGCGCTTTTTTCAGTGGTAGGATTAGAGGTAGTTCAAAAACGACATAGTCAACCGCAAACGACATAAATGCGCGGGAATGTCGCCGTCGATCCTTGAAAAGGCCTACAAGAGGGTGAAGGTTGCCTATTCTACGGGCCGGGCCTCAGAAAAGACCAGTTTCTTTCAGATGCCCCGTGTTTTATGAAGCCGCTGGATAAGTCAGGAGCTTTCGATGATCTACGCGCGACTGCACGGCCGTTTGGGCAATCAGATGTTCCAATATGCCGCCGCCCGCGGCTTGGCCAAGCGCTTGTCTGTTCCATTTTCAATCGACCCGCGCCGCGCGATTTACAAAGGCGAAGGGGTGCTGACCCGTGTGTTCGATCTGGAGTGGGCAGAACCTGCCAAACTGCCCCCTGCCCAACATGAACGCCCACTGTCCTATTATCTGTGGCGCGGGCTTCGTCTTGCCCCAAAACTGTATCGCGAACAGGAATTGAAGTATAACGAAGCGTTCAGGATGCTCCCTGACGATACCTATCTGCATGGCTATTGGCAGTCTGAAAAATACTTTGAAAACGCAGCGCAGGATCTTCGCGACGCATTCATCTTCCGCCATCCGATGTCCCCTCAAAACGCCGAGGTTGCGGCACAGATTTCATCAGGACCATCAATCTCCTTGCATGTAAGGCGGGGGGATTTTGTAAATCTGGGTGCGAATATCTGTTGCGACCAAACCTATTACGACAAGGCTCTGGCTGCCGTTTCGGACGGTGTTGCAAACCCAACAGTCTATGTTTTTTCGGATGATCCGCAATGGGCGAAGGATCACCTGCCCATGCCTTTCAAGAAAGTCGTTGTCGATTTCAACGGGCCTGAAACCGACTACGAGGATATGCGCCTCATGGCACACTGCAATCACAATATCATCGCCAACTCTTCGTTCAGCTGGTGGGCGGCATGGCTTAACCCCAATCCGCAAAAGCGCGTTGCGGGCCCGATGAACTGGTTCAGCAATGCCAAACAATCAAACCCGGACATTCTGCCTGATCGCTGGTTGAAGATCTAAGTCGCCTTGACCTAGAACGGCGCTTTCGAGCGCACCTTGGTCGAATGCCCGCCTTGTGGATGATTGAACCGCAACTCTTCGGAATGCAGCATCATGCGCGGAAAATCCAAAGCCTCGCCTTTTGCATAGAACGGATCGCCTAAGATCGGATGCCCCATGCTCAGCATATGCACCCGCAATTGATGGCTGCGCCCGGTCTTTGGGCTAAGCCTGACGCGGGCGGTTGTCCCTTCGTCCTTCAACAGCCGCCAATCGGTCTGCGCAGATTTACCCGTTTCGTGGCACACCATTTGAAGCGGTCGGTTGGGCCAGTCCACAATCAGCGGCAGATCAATCGTGCCTGTCTTTTCCGCAGGCACGCCCCAGACCCGCGCCACATAGGTCTTGCGCGTCATCCGCTTTTCAAACTGCAACCCAAGATGCCGCTGGGCATAGGGCGTGAGGGCAAAGATCATGACACCTGACGTGTCGCGGTCCAACCGGTGCACAAGCAACGCGTCGGGAAACACAGTCTGCACCCGCGCCAGCAGGCAATCGGCCAGATGCGGACCTTTGCCAGGGACAGACAACAACCCGGCGGGTTTATCCACAAGCAGGACTTCGGCGTCATCGTGCAAAATCACCAAAGGATCCTGCGGCGGGGTGTATTCTGTTTCCATAGCTGTCCGTCTCAGATGTAGGATAGGTTTTCAACCCACGTGATGAAAAGGATCGCCCATGCACGCCACAGTTTCGCAATGAAAGACCCGAGCTTTCCGGGCTTCAAAGGCGCATTATCTTGATCTTAGGAAGCTGGTGCAGCTACCTGTGGCGCATCTGGCGGAACAGCGAGATCGAATAGATCACCAGCGCGGCCCAGATCAACGGAAAGGCAATCATCCGCGCACGGCCAAAGGGTTCATCAAACACCAGCACCGCGCATAAAAAGATCATCGTCGGCGCGATGTATTGCAAAATACCAATCGTCGAAAGACGCAACCGCTTGGCACCATTGGCATAAAGGATCAGCGGCACCGCGGTGACAAGCCCACAGCCCACCAACATCCATGTGTCAAATGAAACACCCTGAAGGAAATGGTTCTGACCCGACGCGCTTAGGTAGCCCAGATAGGCCAATGCGGGCGGAAGCAAAATTAACACCTCAAGCAGAAATCCCTGGTTCGGGCCAATCGGCAGCCGCTTTTTGGCCAAGGCATAAAGCCCGAAGGTCAGCGTCAGGCTAAGCGCTACCCAAGGAAATTTACCCGACTCGATGGTCAAAATCGCGACGGCCACCGCAGCCATACCAATCGCTGCCATTTGCAGTTTTGACAGACGTTCCCCCAACAAGACCGACGCCAGAAAAATGCTAAACAGCGGGTTGATGTAGTACCCCAAGGACGCATCCAGCGCGTGGCCCGAATTGACCGCCCAGATGTAGATGCCCCAGTTTACCGAAATCAGCGCCGCCGTCACGCAACCCATCATCAGCGTGCGCGGCGACCGGAATGCCTCGCGCAGCGTATCTGTCCGCCCCAACAGAATCAGCACAATCGCGCCCACGGGCACAGACCAGATGATCCGGTGCACCACAATCTCGGCTGCCGGTATATGCGCCATTGCTTTCATGTAAAGCGGCATCAATCCCCACAGGAAATAGGCCCCCACGGCAAAGGCAAGCCCTTGGGACGTGTCTTCGGGGTCGGCGGGAATGTTGACGCCTGAAAGGGTGTCGGGATTACGCATGGTGGTCTCCTCGGAGGCATGCTTACGCGCGCAATCAGCAGAAGACCACCAGCGTCAAACCTTCACCCGATCTGCAGCCGGGTCATACATCGGCTTCAGTGACACTTCCGCCTTTACCCGCGTTCCCGCGATATCAATTTCGTACCCCGAAGCCACCAACTGCGTCGCCGTTTCCCCAACGCAGGGCACGTAGCCCATGCCAATGGCACCGCCCAGATGATGCCCATACGCGCCAGACGACAGATGCCCGACAATCTGGCCGTCACGCAAGATCGGCTCGTTATGATACAGCAGCGGTTCAGGGTCGCTGAGTTTGAATTGCACCAGCCGCGTCTTTAGCCCGGCATCCTTTTTGCGCAACACTGCATCGCGCCCAATAAACGACGGCTTGTCGGTTTTGACCGCAAAGCCTAGCCCTGCCTCAAGCACGTGATCTTCGCTGGTGATGTCATGGCCAAAATGGCGGAACCCCTTTTCGATCCGCGCGCAATCCATCATGTGCATACCACAAAGCTTGAGGTCCAGACCTTGCCCTGCCGCCATCAGCGTCTCGAAAGCATGACCTGCCATGTCCGTACTGACGTAGATTTCCCAGCCCAATTCACCCACATAGGTCACCCTGTGCACGCGGGCGATGCCCATGCCAAGCTCGATATCTTGGGCCGTGCCAAATGGGTTGACCGCGTTCGAGAAATCATTGGGCGACGCCGCCTGCATCAGCTTGCGCGCATTCGGCCCCATTACGGCCAGAACAGCTTCACCCGCCGTGACGTCCGTGATCACCACGTTGAAATCACCAATGTGGCGGCGCATCCACGTCTCGTCGGCCAGCCGGGTGGCCGCAGGTGTCACAACCAGATATGCCGTTTCCGACAGGCGGGTCACGGTCACATCCGCCTCGATCCCGGCGCGGTCATTCAGGAATTGCGTATAGACGATCTTGCCCACGGGCACGTCATACTGACCGCCCCCGATGTAGTTCATAAACGCCGTTGCATCGCGCCCTTCGACGCGGATTTTGCCGAACGACGACATATCATACATGCCGACGTTGGTCCGCACGGCGTTCAGTTCGGCAGCCACATTGTGAAAAAAGTTCTGCCGCTTCCAACTGTATTCATAGGCAGGCATCTGGCCAGGATTGGCGAACCAATTGGCGCGTTCCCAGCCTGCAAGTTCACCCATTACGGCACCATGTTCCAGAAGATCCCCATGGAATGGCGTGCGCCTGATCCCGCGTGCGGTTGCCTTTTGCCGATAGGGATAGTGATCGGCATACAAAAGCCCAAGTGTTTCCTTGGCACGTTCCACCCGATAGGTCTTGTTGCCTTGAAACGGTTGCATCCGGCCAATATCCACGTCGCCCAGATCAAAGGGCTTGGCACCATCCTCCATCCATTGGGCCAGCGCCATGCCAGCCCCGCCCGCCGACTGAATCCCGATAGAATTGAACCCCGCCGCGACCCAGACATTGTCCATCTCGGGTGCCAGTCCAAGATGGTAGGCGTCATCAGGCGTAAAGCTTTCGGGGCCATTAAAAAACGTATGAATGCCTGCGTCGGCCAGCATGGGCATGCGGTTGACGGCAGCCTCTAAAATCGGTTCGAAGTGGTCGAAATCTTCGGGCAATTGGTCGAATTCAAAATTTTCCGGAATGCCCTGCATGCCCCACGGTTTAGAGACCGGCTCGAACGCGCCCACCATGATCTTTCCCGCATCATATTTGTAGTAAGCGCATTCATCAGGCACCCGCAGGACCGGCAGTTGCTCCAGCCCTGCGATGGGTTCAGAGACGATATAGAAATGCTCGCAGGCCTGAAGGGGCACATTAATGCCCAGCATCTTGCCGACCTCGTGGCCCCACATACCTGCGCAATTCACAGCATGATCACAGGTGATGTGACCTTGGCTGCCATCCTCCGCCTCGTAGGCCACGCCCGTCACACGCCGCCCGTCGCGCAGCGCCTTCGTCGCCTTGACCCGCTCGAATATCTGCGCACCGCGTTGCCGCGCACCTTTGGCCGGCGCCAGCGCGATATTGCTTGGATCGCCTTGACCGTCTTTGTCCAGAAACACACCCCCTGTCACGGTGTCCGTGTTCAGATGCGGATACCGCACCTTGACCTCCTCTGGTCCGATCTCCTCGATATCCACACCGAAGGCGCGTGCCATCGCGGCAGATCGAAATATCTCCTCGCGGCGCTCGTCTGTCAGGGCAACGGTGATCGACCCACACCGTTTGAACCCCGTGGCAACGCCTGTCTCGGCCTCAAGATTTCCGTAAAGTTCTTGGGAATACTTCGCCAGCCGCGTCATATTGGCGGTGGCCCGCAACTGTGCAATCAGCCCCGCGGCATGCCATGTGGTGCCAGAGGTCAGCTGTTTGCGTTCCAGCAGCACCACGTCTTTCCACCCCAGTTTGGTAAGATGGTAGGCGACAGAGCATCCAATGACACCCCCCCCGATAATAACAACGCGTGCATGAGAGGGGAGTGCCATAAGATGTGTTCCTTAGACGATGGTGTGACCCGCCGCGCGCAGCCGCTCGGCGATTTCTTTGATATGGGCCGGGCCAACTTCGCAGCACCCGCCCACGATGGTGGCACCCTGATCGATCCAACCCATGACGTGATCGGCATAGGCGGCCGGGGTCAGGTCTTTGCGGGCGTTCAGCGCGTCAACCGTAGGTTTGTCCTCAAGGAAACCTTCGGTGATTTTTTCGAAACCGTTGGCATAGGCCCCAAAAGGCAGCCCCGAGGTTTTCAGGATATCAAGCGCAGGTGTGATCGCCTCGGGGGAAGAGCAGTTGATCAGGACAGCAGACGCTTTGCTGATATGCGGCAACACTTCGGCCAAAGGCTCGCCCGACCGCAGGAGCGTGCCGTCTTGGTCATCAACGGTCAACGCAAGCCAGACCGGCAAGCCAGTCTCCAAAGCGGCATCCAGAATGCTGCGCGCATGGAGGATAGAGGCCACGGTTTCACCAATCAGGAGATCTGCGTGCAAAGCAGTCATGCGGGCTTTTTCCCGGTATATCTTGAGGGCGACATCGTAGTCGGGGTGCAGGTCTGGGCGATAGCTGGCCTTGATTGGTCCGATGGACCCTGCAACGCGCGTGCCAGGGAAATGCGCGGCTGCAGCCCTGGCTTCGGTCATCGCAGCAAGGTTCAGTTCGGCAAAATGAAGCTCAAAGGGCGTGCCATCCAGACGATCACGCAGAATCGCATAGTTATTGGATGTGGCAATGGTGGCCCCCGCGACAAAATAGTCATGGTGGATCGCCTCGACCAAGCCGGGGTGGTCGATCATAACCTGGGTTCCCCAAAGCGGGGTCGGCGTGTCTCCTGCGCGGTGGACCAATTCCTGCCCCATGCCGCCGTCAAGAAGGGTGATGTCTGTCATAACGTCTCCTGGTGAGCCGGAATTTTCAAAATTCCGACCCGTTTTCTTTGAAAGAAAACGGCTACGCCCGAAGACGTTCGTTTTCCGGATCCCAGAGCGGTTCATCCGCCTGAACAATTGCTCGGCATTTGATGCCAAATATGTCCACGTAGAGCGCAGTTCCGGACGTTGCAAGATCACTACGGAGCATTCCGAACGCAATCGACTTACTCACCCTGTACCCCCAATCGCCAGAGGTCGTTTCACCGACCACCTCCCCCTCGTGCCAGAGTGTTGACATGTAAGGCGCGTCCTGTTTCCCGGCATCAATGACCAGCGTAACAAATCGCTTCGTCACGCCTTGTTGAAGTTCATTTTCAAGCGCCGCTTTGCCGGGAAAATTCTGAGATTTGCCCAGCTTCACAAACCGATCCAGCCCGCCTTGCAGCATTGTGTAATCCGTGGACAGGTCGCCCTTCCATGCACGATATCCTTTTTCCATCCGCAAGGAGTTCAGCGCCCACATGCCAAACGGCTTCGCCCCTCCAGCAATGATCGCGTCATAGATCGCTGGCATGTCATCATTCAGCGCATGCACTTCCCAGCCCAGTTCTCCGGCGAACGACACACGGACCAGATAGGCGGGCCGTTTTGCGATGGTGGCGTTTCGGTGCGAGAGCCAAGGCGCGCTTAGGTCGGCATCCGTCATACCGCCAAGCAGCTCACGCGATTTTGGCCCCGTTACAATCAGTGTATCGCGGGTTTCGGTGACGTCTTCCACCGTTACAGTTTCGGGCAAACCGCCAAGCAAGACATCGCGGTCATGCCACTGTGCGGTGGCGGCTGTGATCAGCACGAAGTCGTCATCGCCCATGCGCAGACAAGACATCTCGGTGACGATGCGGCCCCGATCATCAGCGAAGTAAAGCAGGTTCATCCGGCCTACCTTGGGCAAGGCTCCGGTGCAAAGCCCGCGCAGCGCTTCGGCGGCACCCTCGCCACTCACTTCAAACCGGGAGAACCCCGGCAGGTCGAGTACACCAACATGGTCGCGCACGGCCTCGCATTCCTCGCGGATGCGCTCTGCCCAAGGGCCATTGCGATCCCATGTCTGGGTCGCTTCCTCCGAGATGTCATCGCCGGGTTTGGCAAACCAGTTTGCACGCTCCCACCCGTTGTACGCCCCCATCTGCCCACCAAGTGCCAGCACATGGTCATGCACAGGCGACAGCTTCTTGTCACGGCCGGCTGGCCACGCATGGCGCGGAAAATGCATGGCGTATTCGTGGCCGTAAACCTCGATGGCTTTCTGGTCCGCATAGTCCTGATCGGCGTATTCCGTATATCGGCGCGGGTCCGTGGCCCACATATCCCATTCGGTTTGGCCTTGCGTAACCCACTCGGCCAGCACCTTGCCCGCACCACCGCCTTGGGTGATACCAAAAGTGAAAACACAGGCCTCGAACGCATTCGGCACACCGGGCACCGGGCCAAGCAACGGCAGTCCGTCAGGCGCATAGGGGATCGGCCCGTTGATCACACGGCCAACGCCAGCAGTCCCAAGGATCGGCACGCGGGCCATGGCGTCTTCAATGTACCACTCCAGCCGCTCAAGATCGTCGGGGTACAGCTGGAACGAAAAGTCATCGGGCATCGGATCATCGGGCCGCATCCAGTGGCCTTTGCAATTGCGTTCGTAAGGGCCAAGGTTCAGGCCATATTTATCCTGCCGCAGATAGTAAGAGCTGTCGACGTCCCGCAGCAGAGGCACTTTGTGACCTTGGGTTTGGCTCCATTCCTTCAGCTCCGGAATGTCGTCGGTCAAGAAATACTGGTGACTCATCGTGGCCATCGGCACCGTTCGCCCACCATAGGGCTTGAACCATTCGCCAACCCGCTGCGCATAATATCCGGCGGCATTCACCACCTTTTCGCATCGGATATCGCCCTTGTGGGTATGCACGATCCATTCACCGTTTTCGCGGCTGACGCCCGTGGCCGGGCAAAACCGCTCAATCCGCGCGCCCATATCGCGGGCCCCCTTGGCCAGCGCTTGGGTAAGTTGCGCGGGATCGATATCACCATCATCGGGATCATAAAGCCCGCCAGCCAGATCATGCGTTTCGATGAAGGGGTATTTTTCCTTGATCGCGGCGAGATCCATCATCTCGAGGTTCAGACCTTGGTAATTGCCCATAGATCGGGCGCGCTCAAACTCCATCATCCGGTTCTTGCCATGTGCCAGCCGGATCGATCCAGTGACATGGTAATTCATCGGATAGTCGACTTCGTCGGCCAGCCCTTTGTAAAGGCTCAACGAATAACGCTGCATGTTCATTACCGCCCAAGAGGTACTGAAACTGGGGCAATTTCCCGCTGCATGCCACGTCGACCCTGCGGTGAGCTCGTTCTTTTCCAAAAGCACGCAGTCCGTCCAGCCCATCTTGGCCAGATGATACAGCGACGAGACACCGACGACACCGCCACCGATGATGACCACGCGGGCCGTTGTTGGGAAAGCGCTCATGTTAATCCTCCCGCTGCGGCAGATCCGCGTTGATCCTGTGAATATTGGTTTTGATACGAGGGTTTTGCATATTCAGACCTTTTGCAAAGGCGCTGAGGACGCGCCCAACAGCACGCCATAGATGATGAAACACGCCCCCATGATCCGGCGGAACCAGACATTGAATACCGTCCCAAGGGCAGCGCGGCCCAGACCTGCGCCAAGGGCTGTAAAGCCCGTATAGCTAAGCGCTGTCAGCGTGAGGGCGGTGGGAACGATCACAGCCATTTGGTCCCAGATCGGCACACCCGGCTGGACGAACTGGCTGAAAGCGGCCAGATAGCCAGCGATACTTTTGGGATTGATCGTGGCGATCGCAAAAGCGCGCAGATAGATGGATCTTGTGGGGCGCGCATCCAACTTGGGCGGTGTCTTGGCCTGTCTGATGCCGCGCAGTCCGAGATAGACCAGAAACGCTGCGCCTATCAGTTTGGCAACTGTGAAGGCCATTTCGGATGCCGCGATCAGCGCTGTGACACCAAAGGCTGACAAAAGGAGGAACAGGCCCGCTTGGGTCAGTATCCCTAGAACTCCGATCATCGCCCGGGGGAATCCCAAGCTCATGCCATTGGAAATGCAATTCACCGCGTTCGGCCCCGGTGTAGTGACAAACACCACCCAGAACAGGGCAAAGACAATCCAGGTCTCGATGCTCATCAATAGACCGGAGGGGCAATGACCCAGATCGCGACAGCGGGGTCTGAATAGGGGTTTGCCCAGCGAAACGGCTCCCCGCGCACGCGGAAACTATCACCTGGGTTAAGATGATGTTTAGTTCCTTTGATCTCTATCTCAAGATTGCCTGATACGACGTATCCCACTTCTTGGGTGGGGCGGGTCACATGATCTTTGATCCTGCTGTGGGGCTGAAAGGTCGAATGTACCATCTCGAAATCATCTGTCAGATCGGGGGACAACAACTCCTCGACCAACCCGGCGACAGAAGAGCCAATCGGGCGGCGCGCGCTTTTACGAACGATATAGCCGGCCTCGTGCGCGGGGGCCGCAGCGTGGCGAAACAGCATCGAAACCGATACGCCAAGCGCCTTGGCGATGTGGCGCAGATCGGTGATCGACGGATCTGACAAGTCGCGCTCGACCTGGCTCATCCAGCCTACAGACCGGTTCAGTGTCTCTGCCAACTCGTGGAGCGTAAGCCCGCGCGCCTTTCGAAGGGCGCGCAGATCAGCGCCGAGCGTTTGGGAAGCAGGAAGGGCTGTGTGTTGCACTCGGGCTGGCTCGTGAAATATTTGACGATAATTTCACGCTGCCCCAGCTTCGTGAAGAAATCCAGAACTATTTCACAGCAGCAAAGCAATCCTTGAGAATTTTCGCCAGATGCTTGGCGTCTTCTTCAGTGAAGGCATCTGGTAGGTTACTATCAATGTCGAACACAGCGATCAGATCACCCCTGCCGTTCCAGACCGGCAAAACCAATTCGGACTGCGTTGAACTGGCACAGGCAATATGGCCAGGAAACGCATCGACATCGGCCACCAGTTGCGTTTGTCCGGACCGCGCAGCAGCACCGCAGACGCCACGCGAGAACGGAATGACCAGACAGCCATGCCCGCCCTGATACGGCCCGATTTTCAACAGTTCAGGTTCGGTGACCCGGTAAAATCCCGTCCAGTCAAAGCGGTCGTCCGCATGATGTACTTCACAGGCGACCGTCGCCATCAAGGCAACGGAATCTGTTTCGCCATCGGTCAAAGAGTGCAGCGTTTCTGAAAGGGTGGTGTAGTTGATTTGCATGGGTAACCTTTTGTTGAAAGCCAGGGGGGCCGTCTGCCCCCCTGACCCCCCGAGGATTTTAATCCATTTGGAAATTAGGGACGCTCGATCGCAATGGCAGTGCCTTCGCCGCCACCGATACAGATGGCTGCAATGCCCCGTTTAAGGCCGCGTTTTTCCAATGCGTTAAGCAGGGTGACGATGATCCGTGCGCCCGACGCTCCGATCGGGTGGCCCAATGCGCAGGCCCCGCCATTGACGTTTACGATATCATGGGACAGCCCCATCTCGTGCATGAAGGCAAGCGGGACAACGGCAAAGGCTTCGTTGACCTCCCACAGGTCGACGTCTTGTTTTTGCCAGCCCAGTTGATCAAGCAGTTTTTGGGCGGCCGGAACTGGCGCTGTTGTGAAAAGACCCGGTGCCTGGGCGTGGCTGGCGTGGCCCATGATACGCGCACGAACGGTCAGCCCTTGATCGAGGGCTGCCTGCTCTGATGCCAGAACAAGCGCTGCGGCACCGTCGGATATCGAAGATGAATTGGCCGCCGTAACCGTACCGCCATCGCGAAAAGCAGGTTTGAGTTGCGGGATTTTCTCGGGTCGGGCATTGGCGGGTTGTTCATCGGCGCTGATGGTCGTGCTGCCTTTGCGCGATACGACATCCATCGCCGCAATTTCGCCGTCGAATGCGCCAGAGGATTGCGCCTCGAGCGCGCGCGACAGGGACGCCATAGCATACTCATCCTGGAACGCGCGGGTGAATTGATAGGTCTCGGCGCAATCTTCGGCGAAGGTTCCCATCAGACGGCCCTTTTCATATGCGTCCTCAAGCCCGTCCAAAAACATGTGGTCTATCACCTGTGCATGGCCCAAACGCGCCCCGCCACGCATTTTAGGCAAGACGTAGGGCGCGTTGGTCATGCTTTCCATGCCGCCTGCAACCATCACCTTGGTATGTCCCAAAGCGATCTGATCAAACGCGATCATTGCAGCCTTCATGCCAGAGCCGCACATCTTGTTTAATGTCGTGGCTGGAACCTCTTCGCCCAGACCCGCCTTGAACCCGGCCTGACGCGCAGGCGCTTGGCCTTGGCCCGCCGACAAAACGCACCCCATCAAGACTTCGTCAACGGTGGTGGCACCAGCCCCCTCCAAAGCAGCCTTGATTGCGTGGCCGCCCAGGTCGGGGGCGGTCATATCCGCAAAAACACCCTGAAACCCACCCATCGGTGTGCGCGCTGCACCCGCGATAACGACCTTTTGCATTTTAGAATTCTCCCCGACAGTTGGACACCAAATCGTAAGACCTGTGCCCTATCTCCCTTGGACATCGCAACAGATCTTTGGGGCCAGCATATGAGACTCTCGGGCAAAACAGAAGAGCCACTGCAAATCGTTACCGTACTTGAAGAACGTATCGATGCCGCCGTCGCGTTGGAGTTCAAGGAAACGATACGCCAGATGACGGAAAACGCGCCGGCAACAATCATTCTTGATCTCAGCGCCGTGGTTTTCATCGATTCAAGCGGGCTTGGGGCCATTGTTGCCACGATGAAGCATTTAGCCCCGGAGCGCAGTTTGGTGCTGGCAGGCCTCACGGGGCCCGTAGACAGGGTTTTTCGATTGACGAGAATGGACAGCGTTTTTTCGCTATACCCCACGCTGGATCATGCCTTGCAAGACCTGGCGTCGGTATGATTGCAAAACTCTTGAACGATCGCGTGATGGGCGATTTGCCATCCTACTTTGCTTTCAAGGTGACACTGCATGGAACGCCCGAGGCCGTAAGGAACGGGGTTGCCACCTGCATGAAGAACCTTGCGTCGCTTAACCTTGGCCCTGAAAAGCTCGCTGTGGTCGAGCTTGTGATGGCAGAAACGCTGAACAACATCGTAGAACACGCTTTCTGCGGTCAGTCATCACCTGGACTGGTTCGACTGTCCTGCGCCTATGATGGCAGGTATCTCTCGCTTAACTTCAAAGACTCAGGCAGCGCTTTGCCAGAACACATTTTGCCGCGCCCGAAACAGTTTGAAGCGTTTAGCGATATTCAGTCTCTTCCTGAAGGCGGGTTTGGCTGGGGTTTGATTCATGAACTGACGGATGAAGTGTCATTCAAGCGCGTTGGCAGGTTCAATAGCTTGACACTCAAGATTGAAGCCAGCGCAGACTGATCGACAAACAAACGCAGGGCTTACCTATGTAAGACCTTTTTTGCAGTCGCAGACACTGCAAAGCGATAAACGGCCCGCTCCTTAAAACAGAAATCCCAAAAGTGCCACGGTGGCATCACAGTTTTGCCCTGCTTTGACGTCATCCGTACCACTGTAGCTTCATTTGGCTTCCCTTGGCGTCGCGTCTAATAGCCCCCACCCAGTGCGCGACGCCGAGGTATTTAACACTCAAGAAAAAATTGGTTTTCCGCCACGCGGCACGCTAGGTTCTGATGAAATCATCACCGCAACAGGAATACGAATACTATGCGCGATTTTCAACTTCCAGGACGGTCTCCCGTTCTGGCGACAAATGGCATGTGTGCCACCTCCCATCCTTTGGCAGCAAAGACTGCGATCAACATCCTTGAACGCGGCGGCAACGCAATGGATGCAGCCATTGCCGGTGCTGTCTTGTTGGGCATATGTGAACCGCAAATGACAGGGATTGGCGGCGATTGTTTCGTGCTTTATTCGCCAGCAGGCAGTGACGAAGTACATGCGCTCAACGGATCTGGTCGCGCGCCAAAGGCATTGAATGCCGGGATCTTGCGGGATGCAGGCGAAAGCACAGTCCCATTGAACAGCGCCCATTCAGTAACTGTACCCGGTGCCATGGACGCATTTTGCACCTTGTCGGACGAGATCGGTAAACTTGGCCTTGATGCTATCCTTGCACCGGCAATTCACTATGCCGAGAACGGGGTGCCGGTCGCCTCTCGTGTGGCGTTTGATTGGGCCAATGATGCGAAAACCCTGCAAGGCAAGGCGCGTGATTTCTATTTGATGGATGGGAAGGCCCCGCAATCTGGCGCGTTATTCAGCGCCCCCGGTCAGGCAGAGGTCCTGCGCCGTGTCGCGAAAAACGGTCGTGACGCGTTCTACACAGGAGAAATCGCCGAGGACATGATTGCAGCGCTGAACGACATGGGTGGCCTGCACACCGCTGACGATTTCGCACTCACAGCCTGTACCAAAAGCGACCCGATCGCTACGACCTACAAAAATGTCGAACTGCTGGAACATGCCCCGAATGGTCAGGGGGCCACAGCGCTGTTGATGCTGAATATCCTCGCGCATTTCGACATCGCCGGAATGGAGCCTTTTGGTGCGCAGCGTGTGCACATCGAGGCGGAAGCCGCCAAGCTGGCTTATGATGCGCGGGATCGTATACTTGCCGATTCCGACCACACATCGCGCCTGGACTTCATGCTCGCGCCAATGACAGCGCAGAAACTGGCAGAGTTGATCGACCCCAATAAAGCAATGTTCGACCCCAGACCTTTGTCCGAGGCTGTGCACAAAGACACGATTTACATCACGGTCGTTGATAAAGATGGCATGGCTGTATCGCTGATCTATTCGATTTTCCATGGTTTTGGATCGGGAATTGCGTCTGACAAATTCGGTATCCTGATGCAAAATCGCGGAGCTGGATTTACCCTTGAGGAAGGTCATGTGAACGAATTGCAAGGCGGCAAGCGCCCGATGCATACGATTATTCCTGGCATGATCCGACAAGACGGCAAGGTGACGATGCCGTTTGGGGTGATGGGCGGTGCTTATCAACCCAACGGGCACGCACGGTTTGTTTCAAATCTGACGGACTTTGGGATGGATCCACAGGCCACTATTGATGCGCCCCGCGCATTTTCACACGAAGGCGTGCTAAGGGTCGAACGCGGTTATAGCGACGATGTGCGCGAAAAACTGACCCAGATGGGCCACCGCGTTGAAGTTCCAAAAACACCGATTGGCGGCGCTCAGGCAATCAAATTGCGCAGCGATGGCGTGCTTGAAGGTGCAAGTGACCCGCGCAAAGACGGCTGTGCTTTGGGATACTAATTCTTACGGGGAGGCGAGTAGAGCCTCGTCTTCCCGGTTAATTCAGCTGGAAATGCAGCGGGTAGGCTCCGTCGGTTAATGGGCCAAAAAGATCAGGAATATCAGGGTGATCCACAGGTTCGCCCGAATAATCGGCGATCAAATTCTGCTCGGAAACATAAGCGACATAGTAGCTTTGGTCGTTCTCGGCGAGAAGATGATAATAGGGCTGGTCCTTAACTGGTCGGCTATCTTCCGGAATAGCCTCGTACCACTCGTCCGTGTTGGCAAATTCCGGATCCACGTCAAAGATCACACCCCTAAAGGGATGTTTTTTGTGCCGCACGATTTGGCCCAGATGATATTTTGCGCGTGTTTTAATCATAACATTGATGCATCTACCTTTCGTTAGTAGTCGCTTCAAGGGGCATTTGTCCAATCACAGAAGCCCAAGACAAGGAAACAGTGTGTGAACCTAACGCTGACAGTACTCGAGATCGTGGCACCCGTTTTCCTTCTGGCCGGGATCGGGTTCGGCTGGGTCAAGCTGGGATTTGAATACCGCATCCAGTTTGTCACGCAACTGGCGATGACCCTGTCGGTGCCCTGTCTGATCTTTGTCTCGCTGATGAAGGCGCAGATTGATCCAGCCGCATTGACCGCATTATCGCTCGCCACTGTTGCAGCTTATGGTGGCGTCACACTGGTTGCTGTCACCATTGTTTGGGGTATGGGATTGAACAGGCGCACCTATCTGGCCCCTTTGATCTTTGGCAATACTGGGAATCTGGGACTGCCCCTCGCACTTTTTGCCTTTGGTGATACGGGGCTCAGTTACGCCGTCGTCGTGTTTGCGATCATGGCGATTTGGTCATTTACCTTTGGAATCTGGCTGGTCGCAGGTGCCGGCTCCTTTGGCAAAGTCATCCGCGAACCGCTGGTTTGGGCGACCTTGCTGGGCGCTTTATTTCTGGTCCAAGGCTGGGAAACTCCCAAGTTCTTGACCAACACACTTAGCCTTTTAGGACAAATGGCGATCCCGATGATGCTGATCACCCTTGGCGTAGCAGTCGCGCGACTGTCGCCCGGCGGCGTCGGACGCGCGGTGTTTCTATCTGCGGTCAAACTGGTGATCTGCGTTGCAATCGCCTGGGGCGCGGGGCTTTATTTCGATCTGGACCGTGTGGCCTTTGGTGTGCTGGTCTTGCAGGTTGCAACACCTGTGGCCGTAACTTCCTATCTGCTGGCAGAGAAATACGGCGCCGATGCGCAGTCCGTTGCGGGGCTGGTCGTTGTCTCAACGCTTATGTCAGTTGGGCCTTGCCCATATTGCTAGCGTTTTTGTTATAAGTTTTCGGTGGGCGCATTGATCGAAATCTGGTAGCCTTAACTTAATAAAAAAACGATAGAGCGAGAGGCAAATGAGCAGAACCTTTTGCGCCATGATAATTGCTGTGTTTTTGGCATCTTGTAGCGGAAGCGGTGGCCCGACCAGCGCCCCGCGAGATTTAGACAATGCCTGTGCGATTCTCAAAGAGCGCCCCGAATACTACAGAGCTTTCAAAGCGGCCGAGCGTCGTTGGGGTGTGCCTGTGCATGTCCAGATGGCGACGATCCATCAAGAAAGCAAATTCATCGGCGATGCGCGGACCCCGTTCCGCTATGTCATTGGCGTCATCCCGATGGGCCGACAGTCCAGCGCGTATGGGTATGGCCAAGCATTGGATGCAACGTGGGATGAATATTTGAACGAAGCAGGAAGCCGTTTTGCGAAACGCGACAGGATTGATGACGCGTCCGATTTCATGGGCTGGTACATGACGAAAAGCCGTTCAAAAAATGGAATCGATCTGCATGATGCCGAAAACCAGTATCTTGCCTATCACGAGGGCAACACGGGCTTCGCGCGTCAAAGCTATAACGCGAAACCGTGGTTGATCGGGGTGGCACGCAAAGTGCAGTTGCGCGCCACGATGTACGAAGGCCAAATCGCAGGCTGTCGTCTGCGTGGCTGGTAAAAACAAAAGGCCCAAGGAAATTCCCTTGGGCCTTTAAAATTAACGATCTGAATTAGATGCTTTCCTGTTGATAGCAAACAGACTGTTAGGCAGCGCCTCGCCCTTTTTCAGATCCCCAAGGACCACCGTCGTCTGGCTGCCGCTGCCATTGTTGATAATCCACTGGCGCAGCTCAATCGGATTTTCTGTAAATTTCAGCTCGATATAGCCATATTCAGGGTTATCGGGATCTTGCGCCCGCACTGTCGTTGCCGTTCCATCATAGCTGTGGCCGGTGACCATTCTCGCCTGACTTAGGTTCACATTTGCCGCCAGAATGATCGAAAGCGGTGTCTTGGACAAAGGGTAGGTTTCAGCAGGCTGGTTCGACTTTTTATCATAGATGACAACTGTGTTGCTGCCTGCAATGACGATCCCCGTATCGGGCGCATTGTATTCGAACCGCACCCTTCCGGGGCGTTTGATATAGATGGTGCCTGTGCTGATGGATCCATCATCATTGATCTGTGTAAAATCGCCTTGCGCGGTCTCCATCGCGTTCAAGTAGCTTGAAATTGCATTCAATTGAAGCTTTTCAGCAGCGGCAGGCAAAGCCGCCGCGAGGCCAAGGCCAAAGGCCAGAACAGTGGTTGTCACAAAACGCATTCGAGTATTCCTATCGTTATTTCAGTGCCTCACCTCAAACATAAGCTTTGACACGGTGATATGCGATATCACAGAGCAGGTTATCGCCTAGCAACGCGCCAAATGAAAAGGGGTCGGCCTCTTTCGAAGCCAACCCCGCGTTCGCAACTTTCGTTCCGTTTATCCCTGTTCAGGCACCAGAATCTCGCGTTTGCCCACATGGTTCGCTGGCGACACAAGACCTTGATCCTCCATCTGTTCGACCAAGCGGGCTGCCTTGTTATAGCCAATCGCCAGCTTGCGCTGGATATAGGAGGTCGAACATTTCCGATCTTTGATCACAATGGCAACAGCCGTATCATACAGCGCATCCTCGCCGTCTGTATTCCCGCCAAGGCCCAGAACGGCGTCGATGCTGCCTTCCTGATCGTCAGCTGGCCCCTCGACCACGCCCGAAATATAGTCTGGTGCGCCGTAAGCCTTGAGGTGGTTAACGATCTCTTCAACCTCTTCGTCCGACACAAACGGCCCGTGACAGCGGACGATCTTTGATCCGCCGGCCATGTACAGCATGTCACCCATGCCTAACAACTGCTCGGCACCCATCTCGCCCAGAATGGTGCGAGAATCGATTTTCGACGTCACCTGAAACGAGATACGCGTCGGGAAGTTCGCCTTGATCGTGCCGGTAATAACGTCGACCGACGGGCGCTGCGTTGCCATGATCAGGTGGATACCCGAGGCACGGGCCATCTGCGCCAGCCGTTGAATACAAGCCTCGATTTCTTTGCCTGCGACCATCATCAGATCAGCCATCTCGTCGACGATCACAACGATATAGGGCAGCGTTTCGGGCTTGAATTCATCTGTCTCAAAGATCGGCTCGCCTGTGTCTTCGTCAAAGCCGGTCTGGACCGTGCGGCTGAACATTTCGCCTTTGGCAAGAGCCTCGCGCACCCGGCCATTGTAGCCTTCGATATTGCGCACGCCCATTTTGGACATTTTACGATAACGTTCTTCCATCTCGCCCACAGTCCATTTCAGGGCGACAACAGCCTTTTTGGGGTCGGTGACAACCGGGGACAACAGATGCGGAATCCCGTCGTAAACGCTCAGTTCCAGCATCTTGGGGTCGATCATGATCATCCGGCATTCTTCCGGCGTCAGCTTATATAGCAGCGACACGATCATCGTATTGATCGCCACAGATTTACCGGAACCGGTCGTACCAGCGATCAGCAAGTGCGGCATCTTGGCAAGGTTCGCAACGATGGGATCGCCCCCAATATCTTTGCCCAGGGCCAGCGGCAGGCGCATGGTGCTGTCGCCAAAATCGCGTGCTGCCAGAATTTCGCGCAGGACGACCTTTTCGCGGTGCTCGTTCGGCAATTCGATGCCGATCACGCTGCGACCCGGCACGGTCGAAACACGCGCGGAAAGTGCCGCCATGGAGCGAGCGATGTCATCCGCCAGACCGATAACGCGGCTGGCTTTTAGACCCGGTGCCGGTTCAAGTTCGTACATGGTAACGACAGGACCGGGGCGCACAGCGACGATCTCACCCTTGACGCCATAGTCGTCCAAGACGCTTTCCAGCATCCGTGCATTTTCTTCCAAGGCATCATCACTCAGATGCAGGCGCTCTACGACATCAGGGCTTTCCAAAAGGTTCAGCGGTGGCAACTCAAAGCCGGGGTGCGTGTCTTCAAACGTCAATCCGGGCTGCGCCTCGGCCTGAGCCTTTTTACTGGGCATTATTGCTTTACGGATCGGTTGCTGCACAACTTTCCGGGGGACCGCGATTGGAATTTGCATCGTCTCTTCGACAACCGCATCCTGCAATGGCAAGGCTTCGTCCTCGGTGAACATGTTGTCGTCGACGGCTTCGGGTTCGGCCTGCTGGAACGGCTGCGCGGATTGCATAGGACTGATCGACAGGCGCGAAGCCGTAAGAGGCGGCTCTGCCCGCGCCGCACCGGTCAATGGCGGCTCTTCGCGCAGATGGCCCCGCGGCGTCGCATCAAGCACCAAAGGATCTGGGCCGCGACCACGCCCGCGGGTCAAAGGCGCGGTTATGGGCGTATGAACTGCACTGGCGGTCCGCACGCGGTTCTTGATCACATCCGCGATCTTGGTTTTGATCCGGTCATCGCTTGGCGCGAAATCGATTTCGGGATCCGCCCAATCTTCTACAAGCTCAGCCTCGGGAAGCGCGTCAGCGCGTTTGACCAAAGCGGGCATCTTCGCCAACAGCCCGGTTTTAGGCGCAACAACCGGGGCCTTGGCATAGGTTTCTTCTTGGTAATATGTTTCAGATGCGGCAAAGGCGGCATTCTCTTCGGCTTCAACACGGTTACGGGCGCGACGCTCGGATTGACGCGCCTGCAGCCCCTGAGCCGCCACAACAGCGCCAGAGGCACCACGACCCAGGAGTGTCATCAAACCGGCGTAGGCCATGATAACGCCCACCAGCATAAAGCGGAAAACGCGATTCAATTCGACCCTGGTGAACCCCAAAACAAAGGCACCAAGTGCGACAATCGCCGCCCCCATCAACAACGACATCATTTTGATCGTAAAGGTCGACCCGATGGGTAAGATCGTCAGGATTGCCCCCATAACTGTGTCACCAAACAGACCACCCAGACCAAAGCTATGGGTCTGAAGCCACGCGGAATCGGGCGTCAACGTCGCCCCGTAAATCGCGCAAAGCGCCACAGCAATCGGCGCGAAAATCAAGCGTCCCATGGCCCGGTCGTTGCCCCGGTGCAGCGCAAAACGCGCCCCCCAAGCCAGCAAGATCGCTGCGACGGCCCAAGCCCCCCAACCGACGATCATGAACAAAGGTGCCGCCAATGACGCCCCCATCCGGCCGAGCCAGTTTTTCGCAGGCGCGTCGGTGGATACCATCCAATTGGGATCGTCGGGCGTGTAGCTGCCAATCATCATCGCGGCCATCAGCCCCACAACGATCAAAGCAACACCCAGCAATTCCTTGCCGCGCTTTTCAATCGCTTCTGCCATTTTGCTGTCCAGCAGGGGGTCGCGTCCGCGTGTCTGATATGCCATTGCTTTGATCCCTCGACTTATTCTGGATAGAGACAAGCACGGATCGCTTCGATCCCGCGCGTTGTCTCATCTTTTGGGGCGACCATGGCCACCCGGATATATGACTTGCCGGGGTTTTCCCCGTTTACGCTCTGCGCCAGATACCCGCCGGGCAGCACGCGCACGCCAGTTTCGCGCCACAGCTTAAGCGCTGCAGTCTCGTCATCTTTGACCGGCAGCCACAAAAAGAACCCTGCATCGGGGCTTTGGTATCCCGGCACATTGCCAAGGATGCGATCTGCGACCTCGTATTTTTCGACATAAAGCTCGCGGCTTTCGATGACATGATCCTCGTCTGCCCACACGGCCGCAGCAGCAGCCTGCAAAGGCAGCGGCAAAGGCGCGCCCGCGTAGTTCCGCAGTTGCTTGATCTCGCGCATGGTGTTCGGCCCGCTGGCCACAAAACCAGAGCGCAGCCCCGGAAGGTTCGACCGTTTGGAGAGCGAATGAAAAATTACCACACGGTCAAGGTCAGCCCCGACCTCGTGGGCCACTTGCAAGGCACCGACCGGAGGCGTGTCGCGGTAAATCTCTGAATAACATTCATCCGCAAAAATCTTGAAATCGTATTTTTCGGCCAACGCCAGCAGATCGACCCAATATTCGCGTGTCGCCACAGCACCTTGGGGGTTGGCGGGCGAACAGATATATGCGGCCGTCGTCCGGTTCAGCACGTCTTCGGGCAGGCCAGCAAAGTCTGGCAAATGACCCGTTTCCAGCGTTGCGGGCACCATGATGGGATCAGCCGCAACCGAAATCGCAGCGATCATGTAAACCTGATAAAACGGGTTTGGCATCAAGATCGCTGGCTTGTGGCCATTCTTCGTCTCAGGGCACAGCGCCATCACAGCGTTATAAAGCCCTTCGCGTGTTCCATTCAGCGCCATGACCTGCGTGTCGGCATCAACGCCCACGCCGTAGCGCCGCTTGATCCAGTCCGCGATCGATCCACGCAATTCGGGCGATCCGTCATTGGGTGGGTAGCTGTTAAATCCAGCCGCATTTTGCGCAATCACATCCATGACCCATGGGGGAAACGCATGTTTCGGCTCACCAATCGTCATGTGGACCGGCACGCCACCGCCATCGTGCACATCAAGCAATGCACGTAAACGCGGCCACGCATGGGCCGGAAGGTTCGAAAACCGCTCGGGGTATATCATCACAAGTGCCTCGGGTTCGGGATCATAAGCGCCCCGTTTCGTTCAAACTACCCAAGGGCTTGCCTCACGTCCAGAGAATCTAAGACGTAAGACGGCGTTTGTGTCTTTTAGGCCAATGCTTCTTCTGCCGCTGCCGCAAGTCGGAGCAAGCGCTCTTCGCATCCCGGAGCCGCCATCATCGTCAAGCCACAAGATGCAGTTCCAGTCGGCAAGGTTATCGCGCACAAACCCAACAAGTTTCCAATGCGGGTGTTGCGCAAGGTCATCAGATTCGCCGAGACATAATAGTCGTGGTCCTGCTCCAATCGCTCACGTTTGGGCGGCAAAATGGGTGCGGTTGGTAAGATCACCGCATCAAACCCTGCGCTCGCCTGAAGATAGAGCTTTCGAATACCTTCCAGCTTTGTCCAAGCCGCCACATAGTCAGGGCCGGAATGTGTCTTGCCCAACCGGAAACGTTCCAGAATTTCGACATACATCGCGTCTGGATTGGCTTCGATCACGTCCCGCCATAGTCCGTAGGCTTCGGCTGTGAACAAACAGCCACTAAGCGGCATTGCATCTTCCAACGCTGGAAAGCTGATCTCTTCCACGACAGCACCAGCGTCTTTCAGTTTTTCGACGGCAGCCTTGAACCCTGCAGCGGGCACATCAGCCAGATCATCCACCGCAACAGTTCGCAAATCTGCAAAACGCAGGCCTTCGAGGTCCGCCCTGTCAAGATCGGCGGGTTTGGTGCCTTCAAGTGCGGCAAGCAGCAACCCTGCATCTTCCACAGACCGGCACAACGGCCCGATCGTGTCAAACTTTCGTGCAAGCGGAACAACACCTTCCAGCGGCAGCCGGCCAGCGGTTGTTTTCAGCCCGACCAGATCGTTCCAGGCGGCAGGAACCCGCACGGAGCCACCGGTGTCAGACCCAATCGCTGCCGCAGCCAGCCCAAACGCAACCGACGCCGCAGCCCCCGAAGAGGATCCACCGGAAACGGCATCCATATCATTGACGCAAGGCGGCGTAGCCGTCGACGGGTTGTGGCCCAAGCCAGAAAACGCAAGTTCGCTCATGTGTGTCTTACCAAGACAGACCAATCCCATCGCGGTTGCATTTTTCAGCACCCGCGCATCCGCGTCCGGCACTCTGTCTTTCAGCAACATTGATCCCGCTTCGGTCACTGTGCCGGCAGTATCAAACAGGTCTTTCCAGCTGATCGGCACACCGTCCAGTGGTGACAAGCGGTGCCCCGCTTTTGCACGGGCACTGGCTGCACGCGCCTCGGCCATGGCACGGTCTGCGGTCACGCGGGCATAGATCCGGTCGCGCAAAGGGTGCGCATCAATCGCATCAAGATATGTTTTGCAAAGATTGACGGGATCGATCTGACCCTCGTCAATGCCCCGTCCCAGATTCGCAGCAGTCATGGTCAGCCAGTCTTGCATGTCATTCCCTCGCTAAATACGCCGAAATAGACGGTAGCGACGGTTGCGCACATGGACAATCCCTACCACGCAACCATATTCAAGCGTATGGATTTTGACACAGATATCGCGATCGTTGGTGGTGGGCTAAACGGCCCCGCCTTGGGCTTGGCTTTAGCGCAGATCGGTTTGCGCGTTACGATCATCGACCGGCTCGAATCACAGGTCCGCGAGGCCGCAGGCTTTGATGGGCGGTCCTACGCGATGGCGCTGACCTCGACGCGGTTGCTGCAAGGCATCGGGGTTTGGGACGCGGTGTCAGATCATGCCCAGCCCATGCTTGCGATCAAGGTAACTGACGGACGCGCCGGCGAAGGGCCTTCGCCGTTTTTCATGCATTTCGACCATGCCGAGATCGAGGAAGGCCCGATGGGCCACATGGTCGAAGACCGCCATCTGCGCCGCGCATTGAGTGAGGCTGTTGCTTCGACAAAAGGCATCACCTTGATGAACGGCGAGACCCTGACGGCCCAAACCGTAGACGCATCCGGCGTCACGCTCTCACTTGCCAGCGGGAAAACCCTGCGGGCACGGTTACTCGTCGGGGCCGACGGGCGCGGATCAGGCACAGCCGCCCGCGCTGGCATCAAACGGATCGGCTGGGGTTATGCGCAAACGGCGCTGGTCTGCGCAATTTCACATGAAAAACCTCATGGCGGCGTGGCACACCAGTTTTTCATGCCCCCCGGCCCGTTGGCGATCCTGCCCCTGACAGAAAACCGTTCGTCAATTGTCTGGAGCGAAACTGCCGAGGCTGCCGAGAAAATCAATGCGCTGTCAGACGAGGCTTATCTGGACGTATTGCGCCCTAGATTTGGTGATTTTCTGGGCGAGATTTCATTGGCGGGGGCGCGATATGCCTATCCCTTAAGTCTGTCGCTTGCCCATTCCATGACCGCTGATCGCGTGGCTTTGCTGGGCGATGCTGCGCACGGGGTGCACCCGATTGCAGGCCAGGGTCTGAATGCGGGAATGCGCGATGTAGCGGCACTGGCCGAGGTGATCGCAGATGCACAAAGACGCGGTCAGGATATCGGAAGTGTGACAGTCTTGGACCAATACCAAGTCTGGCGGCGCTTTGACAATACGGCACTTGCCTTGGCGACAGATAGCTTTAACAGGCTGTTTTCAAACGACAATCCACTTTTAAGAATGGCGCGGGACATTGGCATGGCCGCAATCAATGCGATGCCCGGTGCGCGGCGTGGATTTATCCGTGAAGCGGCTGGACTAACAGGCGATTTGCCCCGCCTGATGCAAGGCGAGGCACTGTAGCGTCATTCCAAAACACGTGCTTCGTCTACCAGCATCACAGGAATGCCGTTTCGGATCGGGTAGGCAAGGCCCGCCGCCTTTGACACCAATTCCTGACGATCCATGTCATACCTCAGCGTGGTTTGCGTACGCGGACAGATCAACGCCTCAAGCATGCGGCGATCAAAACGAACTTCTTCTAGGCTCAATTCATCATCTCCCCTTCTTGGCCGCCGCGCAGGGTATATTCGATCAATGTCAGCAGTGTTTCGCGACGCGTGGAAAGCGACGGTGCTTCAAGCAGGGCCTGCTTGTCCTCTGACGCGAGGTCCAACATCATCGACAGCGAATTGATCAGCAATTCGTCATCCGCCTCTTTCAGCGTATCCCAATCCGCAGACAGGTTCCGCGCGTCAAAGTAACGACTGAGAGTATCCAAGAATTTCGGACGGTCGAAATGGGTGTCTTCTTCATCATTGCCCAAGTCCCGTTCGAAACCATCCCAGTTTACATCGCACCGACGGTACGGCGTAAAACCTTCAATTTCCTTGACAACTCTGAAGCGGGACACCCCACCAAGGGTAATCATATAGCGCCCGTCTTCGGTCTCGGAAAACTGGGTGATCCTGCCCGCGCAACCAATGGTTTGCAGCCCGGGCCCAACGCGGCCGGGCACAACATTGGGCTGCACCATTCCGATCAAGCGTCCAGACGTCTTAAGGCAGTCTTCGATCATCTGAAGATAGCGAGGTTCAAAAATATGCAATGGAAGCCGCGAGCGGGGGAGCAGCAAAGCTCCACCCAGCGGGAAAATCGCGATTGTATCAGGGAGTTCAGTTTGCTTTATCATGAAGTGTGATCTAGTCCGTCAGACGCGTTAAGCAAATATCATTGAGCTAAGTTTTCTGCGCCCGTTCAACGCGATTGGGTCGTTTGCCTTGAGCGCATCAAAAATGGTGAACAACTGGGTCTTTGCAGCCCCTTCGTTCCATTCCCGATCCTTGCCGAACAAGGTTAAAAGCTGGTCAACCGCGCCTTGTGTTTCACCACGTGCATGCAACGCCTGCGCCAGATCAAACCGTGCTTGCAGGTCATCAGGGTTTGCGTCAACCGCCGCTTGCAGTTCGGCCACAGGGCCAGCGTTTGCCGCCTGGCGAGCAAGTTGCAGCTGCGCATGGGCCGCTTCAAGCTCTGGCGCTTTCGAGATTTCGATGGGCGCACCGTTCAGATGTGCTTCGGCCTCGTCCAGCTTTTCAAGGGCGATGTAGGCGCGCACCATGCCACCGTATGCTCCCGCGTGGTTCGGGTCTTCGCCCAGAATAGCCGCGAAGGTGTCTAAAGCGTCTTGTGCGGTACCTTCAGCCAACATGTCCTCGGCAGCGGCAACGGCATCATTCAAGGCTTCACCGGGGGCCTCTCCGCCGCCCGCTTTAACAACGCGGTCGATAAACGCCTTGATTTCGGACTGGGGCACTGCGCCTTGAAAACCGTCCACTGGCTGGCCTTTGTAAAAGGCAAAAACCGTCGGCAGTGACTGGATTTGGAGCTGACTAACGATCTGCTGGGCCTCGTCGGCGTTGACTTTGACCATTTTCACCGCCCCTTTGGCCGCGCGTACGGCGTCCTCCAACATTGGGCCTAGGGTTTTGCACGGGCCGCACCATGGGGCCCAGAAATCGACAACAACCGGCACCTGCTGAGACGCCTCAACGACATCTGCCATAAAGGTGGCTTCGGTCGTGTCCTTAATCAGATCGGTGTCGGGCGCGGTCGAAAGGTTCAAATCCATCATTTCCATATCCTCACTTTGGGTTACCCTTTATATGAGGGCGCAAATTTTTATTTCAAAGGTCGAATGTTGCAAAGACCGGCACGTGGTCACTTGGCTTTTCCCAACCGCGCACATCACGCAAGATGCGACTGGAATGTGCAGCATTCGATATATCGGGCGTCGCCCAAACGTGATCCAGGCGTCGCCCCTTATCTGCAACGTCCCAGTCCTTGGCACGATACGACCACCAACTGTAGAGGTTGCCCTCGGGAATATCTTGCCGCGTGATGTCGACAAAACCGCCCGCGTCCTGAGTTTCGGCCAGCTTTTCAACTTCAATCGGTGTATGACTGACCACTTTAAGAAGCTGCTTGTGCCCCCAGACATCATCCTCGCGCGGGGCGATGTTCAGATCGCCAACAAGAATAGATTTTTCCGGTTTATCTCCGTAGAACCAATCACGCATGCCAGCAAGGTAGTCCAGCTTTTGGCCGAACTTCTCGTTGATTTCGCGGTCTGGAACATCACCACCGGCCGGGACATAGAAATTATGAATCGCCACACCGTTCTCAAGCTTGGCCGCAACGTGCCGCGCATGGCCCAATGTTGCAAAATCCTGATCACCTGCATCTTCCAGCGGCAAACGCGATAGAATCGCAACGCCGTTGTATCCCTTTTGCCCACGCGCAATCATGTGGGTGTATCCAGCCGCCTGAAACGCCTCTACCGGGATTTTATCAACAGGGCTTTTGCACTCCTGCAAGCACAGCACGTCAGGGCCCTGCTCTTGCAACAGCTTGAGGACAAGTGGTTCGCGAAGACGCACCGAATTAATGTTCCATGTCGCAAGCGTAAATGACATCGATTGCTCCCTCTAAAGTCAGATCGCGCAGACCTTAGCCCGAAAGGCAACATGGCCACCATGGCGAAATCCGATACCCTTAAGACAAAAAAAGGCCGAGCCCAAAGGCCCGGCCAAGTCCAACAGGGAGGTATGTATCGTTACCCGGATACAAAAGTCGTGTTCAAACCGATTGGCGGGTCATGAAAACCCCGCCGCTCATTAAATTAACGGTGTAGAATTGATTAAGTTCCAGACCTAGGAAACTAATCTGTAACCGCCTGATTCCGTTACTAAAATACGCGCATTCGAGGGGTCGGGCTCGATCTTTTGACGCAGTCTGTAAATATGGGTTTCAAGCGTGTGCGTCGTGACGCCTGCGTTGTAGCCCCAAACTTCGTGCAAAAGCGTGTCGCGCGGAACGACACCTGCAGCGGAGCGGTACAGAAACTTTAGAATATTGGTCTCTTTCTCGGTCAGACGAATCTTTTTATCGTCTTCCGACACCAACAGCTTTGCGGAAGGCTTAAACGTATAGGGTCCAAGCTGGAAAATCGCTTCTTCCGATTGCTCATGCTGGCGCAATTGCGCACGGATACGGGCAAGCAGAACGGGAAACTTGAACGGCTTTGTGACATAATCGTTGGCACCCGCATCCAATCCCATGATCGTATCAGCGTCGCTGTCATGGCCCGTCAGCATCAGGATGGGGCTTTTCACACCCAGCGTGCGCAGCTCGCGGCACAGGTCACGACCGTCTATATCGGGCAACCCTACGTCAAGAATAACCAAATCATATAGCGCCTCAGCCGCGCGGGTTTTAGCGTCAGCACCATTGGCCGCTTCAAAAACATCGAAGTCCTCGGTCAGTAACAATTGTTCGCTCAACGCGTCGCGCAGATCGTCGTCATCATCCACAAGCAAGATTTTCTTCAACTGGGCCATATCAACTCATCCTCTACAGTTGACTTAAAAGTGTGCTCACGAAGCCGTGCGAACAAGAGGCGCGGCGATTTATTCACAGCACCGTGCGCAAATCACGGCAATTGTTTCATTTCCGGGGGATCTGACCTAAGTATCTTTCAATATCACAGCGAAAGATTTCAAACTCATGGCATTTGGCCCCGACATAACTGAACAGCTTGCGCGGGCGCGGGCAGATTTGCGCATGGGCGTTCCTGTCGTAATCTTGGGCGAAGCGCCCGTTCTGGCCTTGGCCGCTGAAACGCTGACAGCGCAGCGCCTGACCGCTGTCTTGGCACTTGGCGGCGAGCCTGTCCTTGCGATTACCGCCCGCCGCGCCCAGACACTTAAAGCCCGTGCTTATGATGGAACCTTGGCGCGCGTTTTGTTGCCTCAAGACGCAACTCCGCGTTGGGTGCAGTCTGTCGCCGATCCTGCCGATGACCTGCGCAGCCCGATGAAAGGGCCACTGGCCTGTGCACGCGGCGGTGATTCCACAGCGCATGATGCGGTGTTGAAGCTCGTGAAATCCGCGCGTTTGCTGCCTGCTGCACTTATTTTGAACCTGCCAGATGCTGCAGGTTTTGCTGCCAGACACGGATTGACCACCCTCAATCTGGCCGAGGCGCTTCCTGCACTTGCAGCGCAAAGCCCGCTGCATCCGGTCATAAATGCACGCCTCCCGATGGAGGTATCAGAAGCCGGACGGCTGCATATTTTCCGCCCCGATGACGGTGGCGAGGAACATTACGCCATCGAAATCGGACGCCCTGACCGCAGCAAGCCGGTTTTGGCGCGGCTTCATTCCGCCTGCTTTACCGGGGATCTGATGGGCAGTTTGAAATGCGATTGCGGCCCGCAGCTACACGCTGCACTCGCGCAGATGGGGGCCGAGGGGCACGGTGTGCTTTTATACCTGAACCAAGAGGGGCGCGGCATCGGTCTGGCGAACAAGATGCGTGCATACTCCCTTCAGGATCAAGGGTTTGATACGGTCGAAGCGAACCACCGTCTTGGCTTTGAAGATGACGAACGTGATTTCCGCCTTGGGTCGGACATCCTGAAATCAATGGGATTTTCTGCCGTTCGCCTGCTCACAAACAACCCCCGCAAGGTCGAGATGATGGAGGCAAGTGGCGTCAAAGTCGCTGAGCGTGTCCCGCTTAAAGTCGGAGAGAACCGTCACAATACCGCCTATCTGGCGACCAAGGCAGCCAAGTCGGGGCACCTTCTGTGACGCCGGATGACATGGTGCTGACCCCGATGGGCCTGCGGTTTCAGGGGAAAACCTACCCCTGCACGATTGGAAAAACCGGTATTACATCCCGCAAAAAAGAAGGCGACGGGGCGACGCCGCGCGGCGTTCATCGCATCGTGGGTATGCTGTATCGGCCTGATCGAATCGCGCGCCCTGCGCAGTGGGCCAAGCCGATCGGGCCACCCGATCTGTGGTCCGATGATTCCCGCGACGAAGACTACAACATGATGGTACGCGCGCCCTACGCGCCCAGCCACGAAAAGCTGCGGCGCGGCGATCTGCTGTATGATCTGGTGATTCTTACCGATTGGAACTGGCCATACGCCGTCAAAGGCCGTGGATCAGCGATCTTTATCCATCAATACCGCCGTCCCGGGTATCCCACGGAAGGATGTATCGCGATGTCGCGCAGCCACCTGCGCCGCATCGCCCCAAATATCAAATACTGCACACGGCTGATCGTTCCCTAAGGCGGCTTTCTACTCCGCCGTCACCCGCTCACCGAAAATGGCCGATCCAACCCGGATATGCGTCGCACCTAGTGCGATCGCTTTCTCGAAATCACTGCTCATGCCCATCGACAGCCCCGCAAGGCCGTTGCGCGCCGCAATCTTGGCCAGAAGCGCAAAATGCAAAGCGGCTTCCTCGTCTACGGGGGGGATGCACATCAATCCACGAACAGGCAGATCAAGCGACTGACATTGCTTGATAAAATAATCAGCCTCTGTCGGAAGAACACCCGCTTTCTGTTCTTCTTCGCCAGTGTTCACCTGAATGAACATGTCAGGGCATCGCCCCAGTTCCTGCGCCAACCGCGCAAAGCTATTTGCCAGTTTCAGACGATCCAGCGTGTGGATCGCGTCAAACAACTCCATCGCAGGGCGGGCTTTGTTGGTTTGTAGCGGCCCGATCAGATGCACCTCGACGCCGGAAAACTGCTGTTTGAAATCAGGCCATTTGCCTTCGGCCTCTTGCACGCGGTTCTCGCCAAAGCAGCGATGGCCTTGCTCCAGGACCGCTCGGACCCGTGCGTTCGGCTGGACCTTGCTGACAGCAATTAACGAAACGCTGCCCGACGCGCGTCCGGCGTTTTCTTCAGCGTTTGCAATGCGTGTGGTGATGTCGTCCAAGCTCATGATCTGCTCCCTGTATGAGGTCGCACAGAACAACAGCTTGCCGCAAAAGAAAAGGGGCAGACCAATGGCCTGCCCCTCTTTTAGATAAGGTGTGCTTAACTTAGAAGTTAAACTGAACACCCAAGTCTGCAACGTTGTTGGACGCTGAATTGCGACCAACCATACCGCGAAGGGCTACACCACCGCCCAGGTTGTGGTCGAAGCCAACACCGAAAGAAGTTTTCTTGGCTGGCAAACCATCGTCACCACCAGCAGAAACAGCTGCAACGATCGATGTTGCTGCGCCGACTGCATACTTACCGGAGATGCCGTAGGAAGTGCCAACAACACTGTCGTCAGCGACGAGCATTGCAAGATCAACCATACCCAGCGAACCGCCAACAGTCAGAACTGTACCGTCAACGTCTAAAACTGCAGGATTATCGTCTTCCGATTGTGCATAGGCCAAAGCAACAGTCCAGCCGCTGAATGCGTACGAAACGCCTGCGGACATATGATCTACCGAGGTACCTCCAGGACCATCAGTGTCCTTGCTACCGGACAACTGACCGCGGAAATCACCAAAGGAGTAGATTGCGCTTACGCCGTTAACGCCTGCTGCGCCTGTCGCATAACCAATAACCGGAAGACCTGTGTTGCTGTACTGACCAACTGGTGCGGAGAGACCTGGCTCGTAACCGTAGTAGTTGTACATGTTATCGATTGAGTCAGCAATGTTACCAACTTCCAAACGGAAACCGCCGGATTCAGCAAAGAAGCGTGGGCCGTTGAAAGATGCAACGTTTCCGGAACCGTCGTTGTTTTCGTCAGCTTGAACACGAACGCGTGCACCGAAACGAACACCGATGTCGGATGTTGTTTCTGCGTCGATGTCCATACGGAAGCGGCTTTCGATCCGTGTGTTATCAACTGCTACAGCAGGCGTACCAACTGTACGGTTTTCTTGATACTGCATACCAAAGCGGCCGTAACCGCCAAATGTAACTTCTGCTGCTGCAACGGAGCCTGTAGCAATCAGGGCTGCTGTTGCGAAGAGAACTTTTTTCATGAGTTTACCCTCGATTTGAAATCATATGCCCTGACCAGCTAATCCAGAAAGGGTATGCAGGGTGTTTGCATCCAAACGCACAGCCTTGGCAAGGATCGTGCCGCACGCGAATGCAATGCCAGAAAGTATGATGCAGCTTTGCCACAGTTTCGCCGTGGGGTGGTCAAGCAGTCCGCAAAGGCGCACTGGCGACAGTTATATAGTGCAAAAGCGATCACGACATATGCCTTGCCCACAAGGGCCAGCTTGTTTAGACCAATCACCAGATAAGCGAAGGAAGTTGCTATGCCAAATAGACCAGTACCAAGAATTGCATTTTCTATCGTGCTGGCAAGTTCGCTGGCCGCCTGTGGCGCTATGCCTGCGGCCACCAGCAATAGTAATGACAGTCGCTTTGCAACACGCAGCATCAATGGTCCGAATGATGTCGAAACGGATCCGAACAACACGATCTGGTCCATCTTCAACCGCAAGACCGCTGATAGCAGCGTTTCTGTAAACAAGTATCTATGGTCCGCTTCTCTTGAAGTGCTGAACTTTTTGCCGATCCAGTCGATTGATCCCTATACAGGTGTGATCGTGACAGGATACGGCACACCGCCCGGCAGTGGGCAGTCATACCGCGCAACGGTGCTGATCGATGACCCTGCCCTTGATGCGCGGTCTTTGAACCTGTCCCTGCAAACCCGCGGTGGGCGCACCGTCAACACGGCCACAGCCCGCGCTGTGGAAGACGCCATTCTAAGCCGTGCTCGCGAAATGCGGATCGCTGACGACAGATTCTAAGCCCGCTCTTTGCCATGTTCTCCATTCCAACGCCGGGCCATGCGCTAATCGCTCGCCCGGCGTTTTCCGTTGTATAAGGTCTGCCAAGATGTCCCGCTACTCCCCTGCTGAAATCGAAGCCCGCTGGCAAGCTGCCTGGGAAAAAGACGACGTGTTCAAGGCCGTCCGGTCCGCCGAAAAGCCGAAGTATTACGTGCTTGAGATGTTCCCATATCCGTCGGGCCGCATCCATATGGGCCATGTCCGCAACTATACGATGGGCGACGTCATCGCGCGCTTCAAGATCGCGACTGGCCATAGCGTATTGCACCCGATGGGCTGGGACGCCTTCGGGATGCCTGCCGAAAACGCTGCCATGGCCATTGGCGGTCACCCCAAAGACTGGACCTACGGCAATATCGCGGACATGCGCGACCAGATGAAACCGCTGGGCCTGTCCATCGACTGGTCCCGCGAATTTGCGACCTGCGATCCCGAATATTACGGCCAGCAGCAGGCGCTGTTTCTTGATTTCCTGCAAGAAGGATTGGTTTATCGCAAGAACGCGATCGTGAACTGGGATCCTGTCGACATGACCGTTCTGGCCAACGAGCAGGTTGAAGGCGGGCGCGGCTGGCGTTCGGGCGCGCTGGTAGAGCGGCGCGAGTTGACACAGTGGTTCTTCAAGATTTCCGATCATTCCGAAGAACTGCTTGCCGCGCTTGATACGCTCGACAACTGGCCCGCCAAGGTCAAGTTGATGCAGGCAAACTGGATCGGCAAATCACGCGGGCTTCAGTTTGCGTTCTCGACCATCGACGCGCCTGAAGGTTTTGACCGCATCGAGGTCTATACGACCCGCCCCGACACTTTGCTTGGGGCAAGCTTTGTAGGCATATCCCCCGACCATCCGCTTGCAAAACTGCTGGAACAAACCAATCCCGAGATAGCGGCCTTTTGTGCCGAATGCCGCAAGGGCGGCACGACCGAGGAAGCGATTGAAACGGCTGAAAAGCTGGGCATGGATACTGGCCTGCGCGTGCGCCATCCCTTTGATACCGCTTGGGAACTGCCAATCTATATCGCGAACTTCATCTTGATGGACTACGGCACGGGCGCGATTTTCGGCTGCCCCGCCCATGACCAGCGCGACTTTGACTTTGCCACGAAATACGGATTGCCGATCATCTCGACGTTCCTGCCCGCCGAGGATGCTGACCCCAAGGTGACCGAGGCATTCGTGCCCGCGAAATCCGAGAAAGTGTACTACAACGGCGGCTTTGCTGGTGAGAAATGGCAAACCGCAGAAGAGGCGATTGCCGCTGCGATTGAAGCCTGTGAAGCCCAAGGCGTGGGCAGAGGCGTGACCAAATACCGTCTGCGGGACTGGGGCCTCTCGCGCCAGCGCTATTGGGGCTGCCCGATTCCTGTGGTCCATTGCGAGGCTTGCGGCGTGGTTCCCGAGAAGAAAGAGAACCTGCCCATCGAGCTGCCCTACGACGTCAGCTTTGACACCCCCGGCAACCCGCTGGACCGCCACCCGACATGGCGCGACTGTGCCTGCCCGTCTTGCGGGGCAGCGGCAAAGCGCGAAACCGACACGATGGATACCTTCGTCGATTCGTCATGGTATTTCGCCCGCTTCACGGCACCTCATGCCGATACCCCCACGGTGATGGAAGACGCGAAATACTGGATGAACGTCGATCAGTATATTGGCGGCATCGAACACGCGATTTTGCACCTGCTTTATTCGCGCTTCTTTGCCCGCGCGATGCAGATCACGGGCCATTTGCCCGAATCCGCGATCGAACCCTTTGATGCGCTTTTCACCCAAGGCATGGTGACGCACGAGATTTATCAAACCAAGGATGCCAATGACCGCCCCGTCTATCACCTGCCCGAAGATGTGACCGACGGCAAACTTGCCGATGGGACTGCCGTGCAGATCATTCCATCCGCGAAAATGTCGAAGTCCAAGAAGAATGTGGTCGACCCGCTGGGAATCATCGCAAGCTACGGGGCCGACACCGCGCGCTGGTTCGTCCTGTCCGATTCGCCCCCGGAACGCGATGTGGAATGGACAGCTTCAGGCGCAGAAGCGGCATTCAAACATCTTGGCCGGGTCTGGAATATCTCGACCCGCATCACTGAAATGCCAAGGGATGAAACTGGCGAAGGCGATGATGATCTGCTGCGCGCGATGCATAAAACCATTCATGATGTCACAATGGGCGTCGAATCTTTTGGCTTTAACGCCGCGATTGCCAAGCTTTATGCCTTTACCGCGACCCTGCAGAAATCCAAGGCAGGCCACGCGGCACAACGCGAGGCGATCAAGACCCTTGCACAGCTGATGGCCCCGATGACGCCGCATCTTGCCGAAGAAATCTGGACAGCACAGGGCGGCGCGGGCCTGATCACGACCGCACGTTGGCCCACAGCAGACGAGGCGATGCTGATTGATGACACCGTAACGTTACCGATCCAGATCAACGGCAAACGTCGCGCCGAAATTCAGGTGCCCGCGGATATGTCGAAAGAAGAGGTTGAAAAGATCGCGCTCAACCACGAAGCTGTCATTCGCATCCTTGATGGTGCAACACCCAAAAAGGTGATCGTAGTGCCGGGACGGATCGTAAATGTTGTTGCCTAAGCGTGGCGTTTTGCTGGCGCTGCACCTGCTTGTGCTTGCAGCATGCGGGTTTCAGCCCGTCTACGGCCCAAACGGGGCGGGCACGGCTTTGCAAAACAGCGTTCAGGTCGATGCGCCCGATGATGCGTTTTCCTATACTTTGGTACGCGAAATCGAGACCCGTCTGGGCCGGCCAAATACACCCGACTACGCCTTGGCTTTGACGGTTGCGACCAGAGAAGAAGGGCTTGCCATTGATGCCGAAGGCAACACGACGCGCTTCAATCTGATTGGCACCGTCGATTTTGCGCTGCGCAATCTAGACACCGGTCAAATCGAATCCTCAGGCAACGTTGAAAACTTCTCAGGTTACTCGGCAACCGGCTCGACCGTGGCGACCCTCGCTGCCGAACGTGATGCCCAAATCCGCCTGATGACAATGCTCGCAGATCAAATCGTCACGCGTCTTTACGCGGCCAATCTCGACCAATGAAGCTGCCGCCGCGCGACGCAAACGCCTATTTCGCCAAGCCTGATCCGAACAAGACAGGCCTGTTGATCTACGGCAGTGACGCCATGCGCGTAGCGCTTAAGCGGCAAGAATATCTGAAATCCTTGCTTGGCCCCAATGCAGAAGAAGAAATGCGCCTGACCCGCATTCAGGCGGCCGACCTGCGCCGGGACGCCCCCATGCTGCTGGACGCGATCAAAGCTGTTGGTTTTTTTCCGGGCCCTCGGGCGGCTTTTGTCGAAGACGCTAACGATAATATCGCAAAGATCTTGACTGATGCCCTGGCAGATTGGCAGCCCGGCGATGCGCAGATCGTGGTCACCGCCGGAGATCTCAAGAAAACATCCAAGATCCTAAAGGCATTTGAAGCTCACAAAACTGCCTTTGCGACGCCGATCTATGACACACCGCCCGACCGCGCCGAGATCGAGCGCATCCTGAGCGAGGCGCGCTTGAGCCCTGAACCAGATGCCATGGGAACACTTTCAGAACTGGCCCGCGTCTTGGACCCGGGTGATTTCCGGCAGATGATTGAAAAAATCACGCTCTACAAGATTGGCGACAGCGGCCCGTTGACCGCCCTAGATGTCGCAAATTGCGCACCCACTTCGACTGAAGCCGAAGTCGACGATATCTTGCATGTCGTTGCCGAAGCCCGTGCCGCAGATATCGGCCCTGTGATGGCAAAACTTCAGGCCCAAGGTGTGAACGCTGTCACACTCATTATCATGGCCACCCGGCATTTTCGCACGCTCTACCGCATCGCCAGCAACCCAGGCGGGCAAATCTGGGGTGTGCGTGACCGCGACCGCGCCATGCGTCAGGCCAGAAATTGGGGTGCGGCCAAGCTGGAAACCGCGCTGACCGTGCTGACCGATACCGATCTTACGCTGCGCTCTGCCGGACAACACGCACCGACTATGGCACTGGTCGAGCGCGCATTCATCCGCCTCGCAATGCTTGGCGCTCAACGATAAACCCTGGGAGGGGAATAATATGTACAAAGTCATCGGAGCCACCAAATCCCGCGCTTTTCGCGTCATGTGGATGCTTGAAGAACTGGGCGCGGCTTACGAGCATGTCGCCTGCGGCCCTCGCTCGGATGAGGCCAAGAAATATAACCCAAGCGGCAAAATACCCGCATTGTTGGATGGTGATGAGATTCTAACTGATTCTGTAGCGATCATGCAGTATCTGGCTGATAAGCACGGCAATCTGACCGCGTCCGCAGGGACCCCGGATCGTGCGCGCCAAGATGCGATGACCTTATGGTTGATCGACGAAATGGATGCGATTCTTTGGGCTGCGGCCAAACACAGCTTTGTCTTTCCCGAAGAACAACGCGTGCCGGAAATCAAAGACAGTCTGAAGTCTGAGTTTGCCCGCTCTGCCAAAACCCTGTCAGAGCGCCTTGAGGGGCCGTTTTTGATGGGTGATACTATTACTGTCCCCGATCTGCTGGCCACTCATTGCATTAACTGGTCAATCGGTGCGGGTTTTGCCCCCGTGAGCGACAAGTTGGGTGATTGGGCGAAATCCATGCGCGAACGTCCTGCTTTCAAGGCCGCTGCAACCAAAGAAGGCTAAGTTTTTCCCGCCCAAGCGGCAGCATGCTTACCGGCCCATCGGCCTGTCGCAAGGCAGGCCGAGATCAGATAACCGCCTGTTGGGGCCTCCCAATCCAACATCTCGCCAGCGATGAAAACCCCCGGACGCGCCCGCAGCATCAAGGTTTCATCCACTGCATCAAACCTTACACCGCCAGCGGTTGAGATGGCTTGATCCATAGGCCGCAAACCGGTGTGATCAATCGGCAGTGCCTTTAGCAACCGCGCCAGCGCCTTGGCGTTCAGCGGCAATGGCCGTGCCATTTCCTGCAAAAGGGCAATTTTTGCGGTATCCAGCTTCAACGTCTTTCGCATGAAATTCGCCATGCTCATCTTGCCGCGCGGCTGTTCCAACTTCTCTGCCAACGTTTCGACCCGTTGGTCAGGCAACAGGTCCAGCATCAAGGGATGGCCTTCGCGCACCCCACGCGAGACTGTGTAAATACCGCCGCCCTCTAGCCCTTGGGCAGAGATCAACGCCTCGCCCCGTGACCGGTACTTGCCTGATTTCAAACCGATCCCCTTAAGCGCAGATCCGAAATGAGCAACCATGTGGGGAGACCAATCCAGGGCAATACCTGCATTCGCCGGCGCAAACGGGGTAAAGGGGTGGTCCGGGGCCAATAGTTTGGCCCATTGACCGTCTGGGCCCAAGCGTGCCCAACTGGCACCACCCATGGCTAAGACAGTCACATCTGGCTGTAGGGTTTGCGCGCCATCTGGCGTATCAAACGTCACGCCCGCGCCCTGCCAACCCGTCCAGCGCCAGCGCGTGTTAATCTGAACGCCTGCCTCTGCCAAACGCACCAACCACGCGCGCAGCAAGGGCGACGCTTTCATCACCGTGGGGAAAACACGCCCAGTCGAGCCGGTAAACAACGTCTGCCCCAAGCCGGCGGCCCAGTCCTGTACGGCATCATTGTCAAACGCCGCAATAATAGGCGCAAGCGGTGCTTTGGCATCTGTGAAGGCCGACATGAACGGATCAGCCGCTTCAACTTTCGTCAGGTTCAGCCCCGATTTTCCCGCCATCAAGAATTTGCGCCCGACCGACGGTTTTTGATCGCAAATCGTAACCGCGAACCCTGCTTGGGCCAGCATTTCTGCCGCCATCAGCCCGGCGGGTCCAGCGCCGATCACAAGAGCTTGCGCAGGCGTCACTGTCTCGGTGGTCATTTGGATACCCTTCAGGAAAAACGTGTTGGCATTTGAAGCCTTAACTTGACCGTAAGCCATTTGCACGTCGATGCTGCAAGCCAGCTATTACCGGAGCACTGAAATGCGCATTCTAATGATAACAGCAACCCTAACACTGCTAAGCGCCTGCGGCGTACCCTTCGTACCGTTTATCTGAGCCGCGGATGTCCGATTGCGTTTGACGATGTGGGGTGCGGCGCGCACATCACTTTGATGTCGGTCGCAATCTTGGGCGGCGCGGCAACGGTATCAACAGCTATATCGCGGGCCGTCTGCATCAGGGCGTCCGCATCGACGATCCGGTCAATCAAGCCGAACAGCAGCGCCTCGTCTGATGTGATCTTTTGGCCGCCCATCAAAATCAGCTTGGTCCGCGCAGGCCCGATCAGTGCGGCCATACGCGCAGGATCGCTGGGTTGCGGCAGAAAACCCAATTTCATCACCGGATAGAAAAACTTGGCGGATGGCACGGCAAGCCGCAGATCGCTGGCCAGCGCCATGCCCATCGCTCCGCCCGCAAGGGTGCCGTTCATCGCGCAGATACTCAGCCCCGGCAACGCTGCGATGGCACCCGAAAGCCGTTCCCAGATATCCGATGTAGCAAGGCCAGCGCGCGCTTCTTCCAGATCTGCGCCAGCACTGAAAACCTTGCCCTTGCCCGTCAAAATAACAGCGCGGGCCGCCTGCGCGTCCTCCATGAATTCAGCCAAGGAAACCAGCATTTCATGGGTCAGGGAATTGGCTTTTTCGGGGCGATTGATCGTCGCGGTCCAAATCTCAGCATCGCGGGAAAGCTCTATCATATCAAACCGATCTCTTTTCGAATGTCCTCATCACGCAGCGATATTTCCTCGCCACAAAAACGGTCTGCCGCAGTGCTACACATCCAAAGCAACGCGCGTGCAGGCCATTCAGCCGGAATGTGATCTTCCCAATCCAGCTTGCTGACAGGATTGATTCCGCTCGCTTTTATTTCACGCTGCATCTGGGTCGCGACGGTGCCAGGCGACAGACCAATGGCGCGAATACCATTCGCAGCTTCTTCTAGATGAACCGAGCGGCCCATCATGTTCACGGCTGCTTTTGACGCGCAATAATGGCTCCATCCCTGGATTGCATGATGCGCTGCACCTGAACTGATGGTCAGTATGGATCCGCTGCCCGCGTGCTTCATCACAGGCAAGGCCGCGCGCATGCCGTTGTAAACACCCTTGAGGTTGATATCGATCGCCTGCCCCCATTCATCCGGGTGAGAACTGGCCAAATGCGAGATCGGTTCAATCACGCCAGCATTGTTGATCAACACATCCAGACCACCAAATGCCCGCAAAGTAGTCTCAACCGCCGAAGACATCTCTCCAAAGCGCGCCACGTTGCAGGGAATCGCGATTGCTTTCTTGCCGATCTCGCCTGCGAGGTCTGCAATCGCGTCCTGCGATCGCGCCAGCAGTACCACATTCGCGCCTGCCTTGGCAAAAACGCGGGCAGTTTCAGCCCCAATTCCGCGGCTTGCGCCAGTGACCATGACGGTCTTGCCAGTCATATCCATATCTTGCACCCCCTCTTTCAGCATCTGTTGGCTGGCAATTTGACCAGCCTGATATTTTGGCAATACTTAGCATCAACATGCACCGATGCCAGCCCCAAGCCTGCGGCCGCAATGAAAGCGTCTTTGCCTTGTAACTCATAAAATGACATTTATCTGATAGAAGTATATCCTTGGCTGTGCCCAAGACGTTTGAAAAAGGAATTCCCATGATGACACGGTTTCACACCTTTATGGGCTGTTCCGCCCTTGTGCTTGTCTCATCAACGCAAGTTGCACTGGCAGACATCACCCCGAACGACGTCTGGCAGGACTGGCGCGATTATCTGGGAGGGATGGGCTATAGCGTGACAGCCAAGGAGTTGCGTTCAGGCGACACTTTGACTGTAAGCGATGTGAAATTCGGCATGGCAATGTCTGCCGATCAGGGCCAGATGTCCTTCACGCTCGGCAGCCTAAGCTTTGTGCAAAACGCGGGTGGCAGCGTGTCTGTTGTCTGGCCCGATCAGATGCCGGTTTCGGTCAATATCACGCCAGCGGACACAACAGGCGAGCCCGTGACCATGGCGCTAACGATAAGGCAATCCGGGCAGGTGATGGTGGTCAGCGGAACGCCATCCGAGATGACAAGTACCTATAGCGCAGATACTTTTGCGCTGAACCTTGACCGCATCACGATTGACGGTGAAGCCTTAGCGCCCGAAAATGCAATGTTGACCGTCGCGATGACTGACGTTGTGAACACCACCACAAGCACACTGGGTGCCATGCGGGATTATGACCAAACCGCCTCGGTCGGCTCGGTCACGTATGACATGGCTTTCAAACAACCCGACGAACCTGCAAATGCGGTCGTCAATGGCACGTCGCAAAACCTTTCTATAAAGGCCAACGGCCTGTTGCCCCTTGCCTTGGCGCGGGTCAACGATATGGCCGGGATGCTGCAAGCGGGCATGGATGTGTCCGGCACGATGTCGGGCGGCAACAGCACTCTGACAATGGATATCGAAGACCCCATCAATGGGAACGTTGCAATCGCTACCGCTGCCGAGAGCAGCACGCTCGCAGTCGATACAAGTGCAGACGGTGTCAGCTATGCGGGAACACGGCAAGCTATGACAATATCCGTACAACCGCCTCAGTTTCCCTTTTTGTTATCCTTTGCCATGGACAACGCCGCCTTCAATATCAGCGCGCCAGTGATGAAATCTGACACTCCGCAGAATTTTGCCCTCGGGTTGAACCTTGCCGACTTCACAATGTCGAACATGATTTGGGGCATGATAAATCCACAAGGCACACTGCCCCGCGATCCGGCAACGATCTCGCTTGATTTGAACGGCACCGCCACAATGCTTGCGGATTATCTGGATTTGCAAAACAGCAATCAAAGCTTCTCAACCAAAGACACTCCCGCGCAACTTGAGACTGTGAACCTCAATTCCCTGATCATCGACGCTCTTGGCGCAAGGCTGACAGGAAACGGTGTAGCGACCTTTGACAACTCTGACCCTGACGCTGATCCCGGTATGCTCAAGCCGACAGGCACCATCGATCTCAAATTGGTGGGGGGCAATACCCTTTTGGACAAGCTTGTCGAGGCCGGTCTTCTGCCTGCACAAACGGTGATGGGCGCGCGGATGATGATGGGCATGTTCGCCGTACCGGGCGATGGGGAGGACACGCTGCAATCCAAGCTTGAATTCACCCGTTCCGGCGCAATCTTGGCCAATGGGCAGCGGATCAAATAAAGAAGCCACACCATAGCTTGCGTCCGTCCCTTGCAGACCTGCAACGGGGGCGCTAGCTACCCTCTTAAATTCCAAGGAGCACGACATGTCGCAATCTCTTGAGGCGCTTACCAAAGCATTGCTGAACGCCGCCAAAGAGGCAGGCGCTGATAGTGCCGATTCCATGGCCGTGCGCGGAACTTCCGTGAGTGTCGATGTGCGCGGCGGGACGTTGGAGCAAGCAGAGCGCTCAGAGGGCGTCGATATTGGTCTGCGGGTCTTTATCGGCAAACGCTCGGCAAACGTGTCGGCCTCGGACATCTCGACCCGCACGATCGACGAAATGGCATTGCGCGCCGTCGCCATGGCGAAGGAGGCACCCGAAGACCCCTATTCGGGCCTTGCTGACCCAGACCAGCTATCCACGCAGTGGGACATCGACGCATTGGAATTGTGCGATCCGACAAATGAACCTTCTCCGCAGGTGCTGCAAGAAGACGCCGCACGTGCGGAGGCCGCAGGTTTGGCCGTTAAAGGCATCACGCAAGTGCAGTCAGCCAGCGCAGCCTACGGTGCGCAGCAGGTTTATCTGGCAGCCACGAACGGCTTTGAGGGTGGATATAGTCGCACAGACCGTGGCTTGTCCTGCGTTGCGATTGCAGGCACCGGCACTGGAATGGAACGGGACTATGACGGCGACAGCCGTATTTTTCAGTCTGACCTGCGCAACCCGGAAGACATCGGCACCTCGGCGGGGCAGCGTGCGCTGGCGCGGATGGATGGGCGAAAGCCACCCACCGGGACCTTTCCGGTTTTGTTTGACGAACGGATTTCCTCGACCCTGATCGGGCATCTTCTGTCTGCGATCAGCGGCGCGGCAATTGCACGAGGTGCATCGTGGCTGCGCGACGCCATGGGAGAACAGGTCTTGCCCGATGGTCTGTCAATCATCGAGGATCCGCACCGCGCCCGCGCCACGGGGTCACGCCCGTTTGACGCTGAAGGCTTGCCGACATCACGGCGCGTCATTGTTGATAACGGGACGTTGAAGGGCTGGACGCTTGATTTGGCCACCGCACGTAAATTGGGGATGCAGCCCACTGGAAACGCCGCACGCGGCACCGGTTCAAACCCCAACCCTGCGGTGTGGAACATCGCGCTCACCCAAGGCAGTGCGACGCATGACGATCTGATCAAAGAAATGGGGACCGGCCTGCTGGTCACGTCGATGATAGGCTCTACGATCAACCCTAATACAGGGGATTATTCACGGGGCGCATCCGGCCTTTGGGTCGAAAAGGGCGAGATCACCCACGCCATCAACGAATGCACGATCGCAGGCAATCTGCGCGATATGCTGCGCAGCATCGTCCCTGCAAATGATGCACGCCCGCATTTAAGCCGCGTGATACCCTCCTTGCTTGTGCCGGGGATGACCCTTGCCGGCGCATGATCTTGCACTTCTTGTCGATTGTGCCCGCAAAGCCGGTCAGATCGCCACCGCCTTTACCGGACAAACGGCCAAACGATGGGATAAACCCGACGGTGCAGGCCCTGTAACCGAGGCTGATCTGGCCGTAAACGCAATGCTGCACGAGACGCTTTTGGCAGCCCGCCCCGATTATGGCTGGCTATCAGAAGAAAGCGGGGACGGCCCTGAACGCCTGGGCCAGTCGCATGTCTTCATCATTGATCCCATTGATGGAACCCGCAGCTTTATCGAAGGCTCTGATACCTGGTCCCATTCGCTTGCTATCGCGCGGGATGGCAAAATTATTGCCGCCGTCGTATTTTTGCCCATGCTTGATCGCCTTTTTGCCGCGTCGATCGGGGGCGGGGCTACGCTCAATGATCAAAAGATCATCGCATCGAACACCCAGGGCCTGAAAAACGCCACCGTTCTGGCGACCAAGCCTGTTATGGCTGACCAATATTGGCAGAAGGGCGATCCAGGCTTTGTGCGCGCGCATCGCCCCTCCCTCGCCTATCGTCTCGGACTTGTGGGCCAAGGGCGTTTTGACGCCATGGTGACCCTGCGAAAAAGTTGGGAATGGGACATCGCTGCCGGTGCGTTGATCGTGACCGAGGCAGGGGGACTTTGCACAGACAAAACCGGTGCCCCTTTACGGTTCAATAACCCTGATCCGCGCCTGAACGGCGTGCTCGCGGGCGGCTCATCAATCCATGCAGATTTACTTAGCAGCCTTGCCCCTGCATGATTGAATGCCTTAAATGGCCGGGCCCACGTACTTGAAAACAAAGGATCGCATCATGACCCAACGCCTGCACCTCGTCTTTGGCGGAGAATTGGTTTCGCCCACCGGAACCGCGTTCAAGAACGTGGATGACATCCATGTGGTTGGTATTTTTCCAAATTATGCGACAGCCTACGATGCTTGGAAAAATGAAGCTCAGCGCGCGGTAGACAACGCACACACGCGCTATTTCATCGCCCACCTGCACCGGTTGCGCGACGAGGAAGCCGCAGCATCCTCGACCGAAGAATTGAGCTAGGCGTTTCATGACGCAGTCGTTTGGCCTTGCTGCGTATCGCGCCTTTGCGGGGCGCGGCGGGGTGGTGCCCTTCACCCCGGTTGCAGACCGTCCAGAGGGTGAACTGGTCTGGTGCCACGCGCCTGAACCCGGCAGTCTGCTGGCCATTCAAGACCTTGCCGCCCGCTTGTGTCGCAGCAGATCCGGGCTCCGGGTGCTTATCACGCTTCCAAAGAATGAACCCAAGACTGATCTGCCACCTTCGGCGCATGTCGATGTCTTGATTGACTTTCTGCCCTCGGATCACCCTACAAGCGTTGCCGAATTTCTTGCCCATTGGCGGCCAAACGCGTGCATATGGGCGTGGGGCAGGCTGCGCCCCAATCTGATTATCGCTGCGCATAAGCGCGGCTGCCCGATGTTTCTGATTGATGCCGACAACGAGGGGTTTGACGGCCGTCGTGACCGCTGGCTGCGCGACTTTACCCGTGATCTGATCAAACATTTCTCAGCAATTATGGCCCGCTCAGAAGCTGGGTTTCAGCGGCTTGTCCGGTTGGGCGTCGCACGCGATGACATTGAAATGACGCCAGCACTTCAGGCAGGGGGGCAGGCCTTGCCCTGCATTGAATCCGATCTGGCGGATCTTTCTGCCGCTTTGGTTGGCCGCCCGGTGTGGTTCGCCAATCAAATTCTAGAGGAAGAACTGACCACCGTTCTGACAGCCCACCGCCAAGCCTTGCGCCTGTCGCATCGCCTGCTCTTGGTCCTGATGCCAGCCGATCCAAATCTGGTCGATACCTTTGCCAAACGTATGGCAGAACAGGATTTTCGTGTTCTGCATTGGGGTGTTGCAGGATATCCCGATAGCTCAACTCAGGTCATACTGGCCGAAGACCCCGCTGAGATTGGTTTGTTTTACCGTCTGGCACCGGTCTCATTTTTGGGCAGCTCTCTGACCAATGGGCCCGGCGGCTGTGACCCGTTCGAGGCAGCCGCACTTGGGTCTGCCGTTCTGTACGGGCCAAAGGTACGCCGGTTTCTTCCGTCCTACACCCGCCTCGCAACGGAAGGCGCTGCGCGTATCGTGAATGACGCAACCGCCCTTGGCACCGCTGTAAGCCGTTTGATCGCACCGGATCAGACTGCAGTGATGGCACACGCGGGCTGGGATGTGATCAGCCGAGGCGCGGCCCTGACGGACAAGGTAATCGATCTTGTGCAGGACACGTTGGACCTGCAAGAAGCCCGCACATGAGCCGAGCCCCCAAATTTTGGCATTTGCCCAAACCCGATTGGCGCGCAAGGTTGCTGCAACCGCTTGGGGCGCTTTATGCAAAAGCGACAGCACGACGCTTGGCGAATGGAGCGCCGGTGTCGCTGGATATTCCGGTCGTGTGCGTCGGAAATATCAACGCTGGCGGGACGGGAAAAACACCCACTGTGATCGCAGTTGTTGAACATCTGCGCAATATTTACCACACGCCCCATGTGGTGTCGCGCGGGTACGGGGGCACCGAAAAAGGCCCTTTGCTGGTTGATCCGTCCAGGCATTCCGCAGCACAAGTGGGCGATGAACCGTTGCTTTTGGCGGCTTTTGCCGATGTTTGGGTTGCACATGACCGCGCGGCGGGCGCGCGCGCGGCTGCCGCATCGGGGGCCACGGTTGTCGTCCTTGATGATGGCTTTCAGAACCCATCACTCAGGCAAGATCTCAGCATTGTGGTCGTTGACGCAGGCAAGGGTTTTGGCAACGAGCTTTGCCTGCCTGCCGGGCCGTTGCGCGAACCTGTGGGCGTCGGTCTTGCAAGGGCAGACTTGTTGCTTTCCATCGGAAACCCGCAAGAACAGTTGGCCTTTGATACAAGCGCCCTGCCCGCCAATCTGCCACATGTGCGCGCCGAACTTGCGCCACTGCAGACAGGAATGGATTGGGCCGATACGCGCGCACTCGCTTTTGCTGGAATAGGCCACCCCGAAAAATTCTTTGCGACATTGCGCAGTTTGGGTGCGGACATCGTTCATGCCGAAGCCCTCGACGATCATCAGCCACTGACACGCGCCTTGCTGGCACGATTGGAAGCCGATGCGTTTGTGAAAGGTGCCCAGTTGGTGACAACGGAAAAAGACGCTGTCAGATTGCCCTCCGCGTTCCGCATGAAGGTAATCACCCTGCCCGTAAGGCTGGCCTTGCCAGATGACAACGCGCTTTATACCGCCTTGAATGCGCTTCCAAAGCCAACGTAGGACACCGGAATTTTCAAAAATTCCGGACCGTTTTCTTGGAAGAAAACGGCTACGTCATTGCCGTCAGTCGTCTTCTCCAAGCTTTGGAGCGGCTCTGGCAAGTGCCAACTCAGCTCCGGAAAACACGAAAGGTGACCGGATCCCCGGCACGCCGTCCAGCTCAATTTTCATGCCGCGTGCAATCACCTGAGGATCATTGAACATGTCCGCCATGTCATTGATCGGGCCGGCGGGCACACCTTTGGTTTCGCAAGCTGCCAGCAAGTCGTCCCGCGTGCGCTGCCGGGTCGCCTCATTCAGCCTGCGGATCATCTCGGGCCGGTTCGCAACACGGTCGGCATTCTTGGCGTATTCTGCGGCCTCTGCCATGTCATCCAGCTCCAGCATCCGGCAAAGGCGCTGGAATTGCCCGTCGTTGCCCGTGGCGATGATCACGTGGCCGTCAGAAGTCTCAAACACCTCGTAAGGGGTCAGGTTCGGGTGCGCATTGCCCATTCTGTGGGGTGCTTTGCCCGTGGTCAGATAGTTCATCGCCTGATTGCCCGTCACAGCTACGGCGCAATCCAGCAAGGACATGTCGATATGCTGACCAACGCCGGTGTGACTGCGCTGATGAACAGCCGCTAGAATCGCAGTCGTCGCATAGACACCAGTAAAAATATCGGTGATCGCCATGCCATGCTTTTGCGGCAATCCATCCGCCTCTCCAGTAATCGACATCAGACCTGACATGCCTTGGATGATAAAGTCGTAGCCTGCGCGGTGGGCATAAGGGCCGTCTTGGCCAAAGCCTGTAATGGAACAGTAAATCAACTTGGGAAAGGCGGCGGAAAGGCTCGCGTAATCCATCCCGTATTTTGCAAGACCGCCTGTTTTGAAATTCTCGATCAGGATATCCGCATCGGCCAGAAGCTCTTTCATCTTCGCCTGACCGTCAGCTGTGGTCAGATCAACGACCACAGACGCTTTGCCACGGTTTGCCGAATGAAAATAGGACGCTGACTTATCATCGCCGCGCTCGATAAACGGAGGACCCCACTGGCGGGTGTCGTCGCCCGCCGGGCTTTCGACTTTGATCACCTCGCAGCCAAGGTCGGAAAGCGTCTGACCGGCCCAAGGACCGGCCAGAATACGCGCAAGCTCAATAACCTTGAGCCCTGCCAGGGGGGCCGCCATTATTCAGCCAAAGCAGCGTCGATGATTTCTTTCATCTCGGCATAAGCCATGTTCGAATATTTCTTGCCGTTGATCATAAAGCTTGGCGTGCTGGTGATATCATCGGCCTTTTGGTTTTCTTCCCACCAAGCAACCAGCGTCTGCGCCTTCGTTCCGTCCTGCAAACAGGCTTCCAAAGTATCATTGTCGATGCCGGCGAGGCGTCCGATCTTGCGCAGTTCATCTACGATGGCGGCAGGTTCGCCCGCACGGACCCATTCGGACTGACCCTTATAGATCAGGTCGGCAATACCAAAAAACTTTTCTTCACCACCGCAGCGCGCAACCATTGAGGCCCACAAACCGTAGCGGTCAAAGTATACTTCGCGGTAGGTGAAGCCGATCTGATCCGTATCGATATAGTCAGCTTTGAGCTGCTTGAAGGGGCCTTGGTCAAAAGCCGCGCAATGCGGGCAGGTAAAGGACGCATACTCGATGATCTGAACCGAAGATTCTGCGTTCCCCAAGCTCATTTCCTGAATGCTGGAAGTGTCGACCTCGGCCGCTTCGGTTGACTGGGCGTTGGCAGCGCTGGCAAGCGGGCTAAGCTGGGTATTGTTTACAGCGTCCTCTCCGCCAAGCATGTACCAGCCACCGGCGGCGACCACGGCCACAGCCGCAAGAATTGAAGAAATGCGTTTCATCTGATTTCCTTTGTCAGCGTTTTGTCTTGTTCAATATGTTCTCGCCCAGACGTGCAAGGGCATCACGCAAGCTTTCGTCGCCCATGGTGCCAACTGTCTGGGTCGCGCGTTCACGAATGGCGGGATCTGGCGTCGCATCAACCGGCGGTTTGGGACGCGCATCAAACGCGACCTGCCCCTCGGCAAATCCTGTTGCGGCAGTTTGTGTCACCCGTACCCGCGCGATTGCATTGTAGCCATAGACCGCATTCACCTTGGCGCGCAGTTGCTCTTTTTGCATCTCAAGCATTGGCGCGTTCGAGCCGTTTGTCAGCAGTGTAAGCGTTGCCCCCATGCCGCCCCGCCCATAACTCACCTCGACCGGCCTGGAGATCGACGACACGTCTTGTCCCACAATCTCGGCCCATTGGGTCAGCAGGCGCGACTGCGCAAATCCACGCGTTTCGCTGGCCTGCCGGATTTTGGCAGACAGCAAGCTATCTGTGCGCTTAAAGCCTTTTGTACTGGTACGCCGCGGCGGCATGACTATCTTTCCTGAGTGACTATACCCAACATAGCGATCTCACTCCGTATCGCCAGCCCAACCCAACTGCAAAGGCCATAAAGATTGCGTGACACCAACGAAACAAGCGACCTGCCGCGCATCTTGCTCGAGTGGTACGATGTGCACGCCCGCGCCATGCCGTGGCGGGTGCCGCCTGCGGATCGCCTCGCCGGCCTGCCCCCTGATCCCTACCGCATCTGGCTAAGCGAGGTGATGCTTCAACAGACCACTGTCGCCACGGTGCGTGAGTATTTCCAGCGTTTCACTGCACGCTGGCCGACTGTCGCTGATCTGGCCGCTGCGAAAGATGCTGATGTCATGGGCGAATGGGCTGGTCTTGGCTACTATGCGCGCGCGCGCAACTTGCTGAAATGCGCGCGGGCTGTTGTTGACCAGCATGACGGCCAGTTTCCCGCTGATCACGCCGCACTTCTAAAGCTGCCGGGCATTGGCCCCTATACTTCTGCTGCGGTGGCTTCGATCGCGTTCGATCTGCCCTATGCTGTCCTTGACGGAAACGTAGAGCGCGTTCTGGCGCGCCTTTACGACATCCACACGCCCCTTCCTGCCGCCAAACCCGAACTGATGGAACGGGCCGAAATCCTGACACCATCCAAGCGTCCCGGCGATTATGCGCAAGCGGTGATGGATCTGGGGGCAACGATCTGCACGCCGAAATCACCGGCCTGCGGCATCTGCCCGTGGCGTGATCCTTGTATCGCGCGCCAGTTGGGCACTGCGCCGGACCTGCCTAAAAAGACCCCCAAAAAGGCCAAGCCTGTTCGCCACGGGACGGTTTATCTGGCCCAGCGTGCTGATGGTGCCTGGTTGCTTGAAACGCGCCCTGAAAAAGGGTTGCTTGGCGGGATGTTGGGCTGGCCCGGATCTGATTGGATCGACACCAGTGCGCCGCGCCCGGAAGGGACCCCACCGATTGACGCGCAGTGGCAGGTTTTACCCGGCGAAGTACGCCATACGTTCACCCATTTTCATTTGATGTTAACGGTCGTCTACGCAGTTGCACCCGATGACAGCCTCGCCTTGAAAGGCCAGTTTATCGCGCCGGATCAATTTCGCCCCTCGGACTTGCCCACGGTGATGCTCAAAGCCTTTGATCTGACCCGCTAGCGGCAGCGGGCCACAGTGACAACGATCTGCTAAATTGGTCTAATACCGCAAAGTAATTTTGAAAGCTGACAAGACATGAATTCGACAAGCCCCAATATCAGGACGGACCAATTGGCCCAGATCAAGCGCGCCTTGCCGTTTGCGCTGTCTTATGTGCTGATCCCGCTGGCATGGCTCACAGCATATTTTGGCGGCTGGACAGTGGTACTTTTGCCTGTCGTCACTTGGTATCTGTTTTCCATCATCGACGGGTTTGTGGGGCTGAACCTGGACAATGCTGACCCCGACGCCACGGATGACGATCTGTTTTGGTATCGCATGATCACCCTTGCGTGGCTGCCAGCGCAGTTTCTGACCCTGCTTGGACTGCTTTGGTATGTCCCGCAGGCAGCACATCTTGGCGGATGGGAGAAGGTCTTTGTTTTCTTTGGCGTGGGCGTCATGACCGGCACCATCGGGATCAATTATGCGCACGAGTTGATGCACCAGAAAAGCAAGATTGAACGGTTCTGGGCAGATGCCCTGCTTGCCATGGTGATGTATTCGCATTTCCGGTCCGAGCATATGCTGGTGCATCACCGCTATGTTGCGACCCCGCGTGACCCTGTGACCGCACATTACAACGAAGGTTTTCACCGCTTTTATCCACGTGTGTTGCGGCAATCGCTGCAGTCAGCCTTTCGGGCAGAAAAGGCAATGCTGGCGCGAAAAGACAAACCCTGGACAGACCTGCGCAACCCGTTCTTCAAATACTGGGCATTACAGGGCGGGTTCTTGCTGCTGGCCCTCGTTGTTGGCGGATGGATCGGCCTGGCCTTGTTTTTCGTTCAGGCAGGCACCGCAATTTGGCAGCTTGAGCTGGTCAATTACATCGAACACTACGGTCTGACCCGCAAACATCTGGGGGATGGCAAATACGAACATGTTCATCCACGCCATTCGTGGAATGCAGCGCACCGTGCCTCAAATTGGCTACTGATCAATCTGCAGCGCCATTCCGACCATCATTACAAGCCTGATCGCCGGTTTCCCGTTCTTCAGACGTACGGGCCCGAGACCGCGCCACAATTGCCCTACGGCTATCCGATCATGACCATCATGGCGATGATGCCTTGGGTTTGGCGGCGCGTGATGAACCCGCGTGTGCGCAAGTGGCGTGACATGTATTACCCCGAAATCACCGACTGGGCGGCCTATAACAAAGGCACGACACCCTATCCGCGCTAAGCAATTTTGGTGTGCTCGTGGTACTGAAAACGAAAAGGGCCTCGCCAGTTCAGGCGAGGCCAAGGTGAGTGCCCTTTAAGGCGTGCCTTCTTATGAAGGCCGCAGGGCACCGGCGGTGTTCGTGAAACTGTGGTGAAAAGGCGCGGCCTAGTTGGCCATTTCCGCCCTGATTTGCTGGCGCAAGATATCAATCGGCACATGCTTGCCGTCCTTCTTGTAGCACCAGTAGGTCCACCCATTGCAGCTTGGTGCTTTTTCATAGGCAGCACCAACCTGGTGAATGGATCCCTTGATCTCGTTGCCAATCAACGTGCCATCTGCACGGACCTTTGCAGAATAACGCCCGTTCAACGAATAAAGCTCTTCTCCCGGACGCAGCATTCCCCGCTCGACCAATTGCCCGAAAGGCACACGCGGCTCTGAGCGCTTCGAGGTCGTGGTCTGCAATGCTTCTTTGTCGAATTTACGAACGGCCTTGATCCGCTTTTCAGCAACCTTGCGGTACGCTTCTTCCCGCTCGATCCCGATGAAATCACGGCCCAGCATTTTGGCGACAGCACCCGTCGTGCCCGTTCCAAAGAACGGATCAAGGATCACATCGCCCGGGTTGGTCGAGCCAACCAGAATGCGGTGCAACAAGCTTTCCGGCTTTTGCGTCGGATGCGCTTTATCGCCAGCCTCGTCTTTTAGCCGCTCGTGGCCATTGCAGATCGGCAGCACCCAATCACTGCGCATCTGGATGCCTTCGTTAAGGGCTTTCAGCGCTTCGTAATTGAACGTGTATTTAGAGGTCTCGTCCTTACCAGCCCATATCATCGTTTCGTGGGCATTGGTAAATCGCTTGCCGCGAAAGTTTGGCATTGGGTTGGATTTACGCCAGACGACATCGTTCAAGATCCAGAAACCCTGATCTTGAAGCGCCGCACCGACCCGGAAAATATTATGGTAGCTGCCGATGACCCAGATCGCGCCATTCGGCTTTAGCAAGCGACGTGCGGCCTTAAGCCATTCACGCGTGAACTTGTCATAGACGGCAAAGCTTGCAAACTGATCCCAATCATTATCGACTGCATCAACCTTGGAATTGTCAGGCCGGTGAAGATCACCGCGCAACTGCAAATTATAGGGTGGATCTGCAAAGATCAGATCGATCGAAGCCTCTGGCAGCGCATTCATCGCTTCAATGCAATCGCCGTCAATAATCGTATTCAAGGGAAGTGCGTTTGCACCCTTTGTCATCGTCTTCATAATAGCTGCCTCTGCCCCGGCACATTGTGTGCTCTTGGTTGAGACTAGGATGCCCCGCCTAACGATTCATGGTCAATTTGTTTTTTGAATCAACTGGTTAGTTATTTTTCTTGATACAAGATGTTGTGTACTGGTTTGAACAAACGTCTATGGTGTGGGGTTACCCCAAGATTTTGAAGCGCCTCAATGTGTCTTTTTGACCCGTATCCCATGTTGGTCTCCCATCCATAACCGGGATGCTGTTGCGCCAAGGACAACATGACACAATCCCGACATATTTTAGCCATAATTGAGGCAGCCGAAATCGACTGTGAACGCGCATCTCCCTTGATTATTGTTTGCGCTTTCAGCGTCAGATCACGTGGCAACATATTTCCGTCAATCAAAGCATAATCGGCACGAACCTTCAGCCCATCCAACGCCCGCACCATCGCAAGGTGGCTCGCGCGCAAAATGTTCAACTCCTCGATTTCCACGACAGACGCATGCGCGATGCTGACATCGGCAACGGCCAGGATCTCGTCATAAAGCCGAGCACGCGCTTTTTGGCTCAGCTTTTTTGAATCGTTCAAACCTTCGGGAATACATTCGGGGTCCAAGACGACCGCAGCGGCGGTTACCGGCCCGGCCAACGGCCCCCGCCCCACCTCATCCACACCCGCAACCCGCGTAAATCCGCGCGCATAGGCGTCATTCTCAAATTCGAAATCTGGTCCCATACTTCTCAGAACCCCAGCCAGCGCAAAACCTCAACCCCCCTGACGCTTCTCTGGCTCTTAAACATCCGCGCAAAACGCATCAAAAAGGCCACCAAGCTTTCTGCAAACATGAAAAGGGAGAGATGCCCGAACATCTCTCCCTCCACGCCAGATGGCATCTCAGCCACCCGGTTTCAGCACGCGGGTATCAGCCGCGCGCCAAACGATATCCCGCGCCGCGCAGGCATCGGGCGTCATAGCCAAAACGGTTTCCCTGCCGGGTACGGATCTGCTGCGCGCAGTGTTGCGGCAGCCGGTTGGCATAACGGTAGTGTTGTTGCAGGCAACGGCTGCCAAACATCAGCACCTGACCCCGGCGGGTCTCATAGCTTTTAAAGCAGTTTTGCGGCAGCAGCTTGCTGTCTTGTTGCCGGTGCTGGTTGTTGTGACCATAGCCGCGCGGAAGCGGACGGGGCTGCACCTCGTGACGTTGCTCGATGCGTGGTGCGCGGTAAACGGGCGCAGGTTCAACCTTTTGACGCGATACAACCTGATCTCTGCTCTCGTTGCGCTTGTTGTTGTCGTGGATGATCTTGCCGACAATCGCGATGCCCAAAACACCTATCGCAATACGGGCAAGATCACGATCGCTTTCACCTGCGGTCGCAAAAGTGGCGCTGAGGCCCGTGATGGCAATCGAGACAGCGGTGATGGTTGCTATAAATTTACGATACATGGGTCTGATCCTTTCTGTGGGGGCACAGGTCCAGACCCATGCAAAGCCAAAAGAAGTTTCGGCCGGTAGAATCAAACTGGCCTTACTCCTGTCAGACAGGCAATAACGGCGCGTTGTTATTGGATAACAGCCATGCCCAACCCCAATGGATATTGAATATCCAAGGATAAAGGCGCTAAGTTTCAGTCATGAAACACATCACATGTTCCTTGCTCACAATCGCCGCCTTCAGCTTTGCAGCACTCCCGGCCCAAGCTGCTGGATGCTATGCCGACTACAAGGCCAAACAGGAAAACCCATTGCGGCTCCATTACGGTGTCGCGCAGGTTACAGGGACATGCAGTGAGGCCGAAGCACAGGCTCAACTGGCGCAACGCCTTGCCGCAAACGGCTGGACTTTGTTAAATATCGTATCGGTGTTTGACGATGAAGGGCTCAACCAAAGGAGATCCAGTGCAGGGCAAAACTTCCTCCGCTTCTGAGATGCGCCGCGCCGGTGGCCGTTTTGTCGGCGCTGGCATTGCGGCAGTGGTTGCCATTCTGCTGATTGGTGCGGGCCTGCTGCTGTGGGCCTTGCCTGATGCAAACGCATTCAACGCGCAGGTCGAACGTATCTTCATCGAAAACGACGATCTGACCGCGCAGGCTGAAATCAAGCTTCTCGAAATTCTGGCGCAATCAGGCACTGCGTTTTCCGAGACCCTCTCAAGCTACCGCATCGTGATTATCGTCCTGCTGGTCTTTGCCACCGCGATGCTCGTCGCAGCGCTTGTGTTCCTGATCATGCTGGTCAGCTTCAACCGCCGGATGGCGCAAATTGAACGCGTCGGCATTCAGGTCAATTCTTTGCTGATCAGTCGCGAGGAGAACACCGTCTATCTCAACAACCTCGGCTTCAAACTCACCGCCGCCGCGATGGAAACCATGTCCGTGCTTGCAGAAGCGCGGATGGACGATGATGTCCTCTCTGGCTCCGAAATTGAAGGCGTCATTTCAGGCCGCAACGCTGTCGACTGCGACGAAGCCGCAGGTGCGACCAGGATCAAGCGTCTGCGCGATACACTGGGCAACCAGATCGTGTCCGAGCTGCTCGTCAAGAACATTGCGCGGCGCGGCTATATGCTGGCGATCGACAAGGACGTGATCAAGGTTCTCTGATCCTTTTCATTTTGCCAAATAAACTCCGGGGGAGTTCCCGAAAGGGAACGGGGGCAGCGCCCCCACTGGACAGTGGTCAACTCATCCCCCTAGGGTGCGCTTGATCACAGCGCCAAGGAACCCGCTCATGCCAGCCCCTCATAATCCGTTCAAGCAAGCCCTTAAGGACGGTAAGACCGTTTTGGGATGCTGGCTTGGACTTGCAGACACCTATAGCACCGAAATCATGGGGGCGGCAGGATTCGACTGGCTGGTGATCGACGGAGAGCATGCGCCCAACGATCTGCGTTCTATCCTTGGGCAGCTTCAGGTTCTTGAGGCCTCGTCCAGCCACGCTGTCGTACGCGTTCCAATCGGCGAAACATACCTGATCAAGCAAGTTCTCGACGCGGGGGCACAGACGGTGCTGGTGCCGATGGTCGACAACGCCGATCACGCCCGCAAGCTGGTACGCGATGTCAGCTATCCGCCGCACGGCGACCGAGGCGTTGGCTATGCCCTTGGCCGTGCATCGCGCTTTTCCCAGATCACCGATTACGGTCTGACTGCAAATGATGAAATCTGCCTTCTGGTGCAGGTGGAAAGCGTCGCAGGCCTTGGCAATCTTGAAGACATCCTTGCCGTTGAGGGTATAGACGGGGTGTTCATCGGGCCTGCCGATCTGGCCGCTGACATGGGCCACATGGGCAATGCCGCTCACCCCGATGTCCAGACCGCCATCATGACTGCGCTCAGCAAGATTGATGCCTCAGGAAAGGCTGCCGGCATTCTTTCAACCAATGACGAAATGACAAACGCCGCGATCAAAGCAGGCGCACGCTTTGTGGCAGTGGGGGCAGATGTCCTCCTTCTTGGCCATACAGCGCAAGCTTTGGCCAAGAAATGGCGTGATACCCTCGAATGAGCCGCGGAATCGCCCTGCTGGGGCTAGCCTATGTGCTTAGTCAGTTTTTCCGTGCATTCCTTGCGGTCCTCAGCCCTGCCTTGCGCAGCGATGTCGGTGCCGGACCCGAGGATCTCGCCTTTGCTTCGGGTCTTTGGTTCTTTGCCTTTGCTGCAATGCAATTGCCCGTCGGTTGGGCGCTTGACACCGTTGGGCCGCGCCGCACAGCCGCAAGCTTGCTGTTGATTGGCGGCGGCGGCGGCGCAGCAATATTTGCGCTGGCAACAACGCCACTGCATATCGGCGTTGCGATGGCCCTTATCGGGGTCGGTTGCGCCCCTGTCCTGATGGCCGCCTACTATATTTTTGCGCGTGAATACCCTCCTGCACGTTTTGTGGTGTTGGCGTCGGTCATGGTCGGCGTGGGAACCAGTGGCAATCTGGTGGCCTCCTACCCCATGGCCATCGCAGCCGAGACAATCGGCTGGCGTGCCTCACTGTGGGGGCTATGCGCCATCACCAGTCTGACGGCACTTGGCATCTGGGTCGTCGTGCGCGACCCCGCCACGCCCGAGGGTGAAGCGCGTGGCAGCCTTTTGGCAGTGTTCAAAATTAAAGCGTTGTGGTTCATCTTTCCGATCATGGCGGTCAGCTATGCCCAAGTGGGTGCCCTGCGCGGCCTTTGGATTGGACCCTATTTCGAAGATGTATTTTCGGCATCCGCGCATCAGATTGGTCTTGCGACCTTGTTGATGGGGGCCGCAATGGTGGCAGGCACATTCGCCTACGGCCCTTTGGACCGCGTCATGGGCAGCACGAAATGGGTTGTGATCGGCGGCACGGTCATAAATCTTGTGGCACTTTGCGGGCTGATTTTCTTTCCGGTAAGCGGGCTTGCTCTTGCAACGGTCCTGATGGCCGCCATCGGATTTTTTGGCGCGACATACGCGATCATCATCAGCCATGGACGCAGCTTTTTGCCGCCAAACCTGATCGGGCGCGGCATGACACTGCTAAATCTGTGCAGCATCGGGGGCGTGGGTGTGGCGCAATTCCTGTCGGGGCGCGCCTATGCTGCCAGCCAGCCCGCTACGACAGTGCAGGCACCCTATGTGGTGATCTTCACCTTGTTTGCCGTGCTCATGGCCGCTGGCCTGTTTGTGTACCTGTTTTCACGCGATACGACCCATTAGCGCGCACCCCCTTTCCCCGCCGCCCCAAGCGGTATAAGAGGCGCGCACCATCACATTTTAGTATTGGAGTTTTAAGATGGGTTATCGCGTCGTCATCGCGGGTGCCACTGGCAATGTGGGCCGTGAAATGCTGAACATCCTGGCCGAGCGCCACTTCCCTGTAGACGAGATCGTGGCACTCGCCTCGCGCAAATCCTTGGGGACCGAGGTTAGCTTTGGCGACAAGACGCTCAAGACGAAAGACCTTGATACGTTCGACTTCACGGGTTGGGATATGGCCCTGTTTGCCGTGGGTTCCGAAGCCACCAAGAAGTATGCCCCGAAGGCTGCCAAGGCCGGATGCGTGGTCATCGATAACTCGTCGCTTTACCGCTACGACTCAGAGGTTCCTTTGATCGTACCCGAGGTAAACGCAGACGCGATCCACGGCTATTCCAAGAAAAACATCATCGCGAACCCGAATTGTTCAACGGCTCAGATGGTTGTGGCGCTGAAGCCGCTGCATGACCGCGCAACGATCAAGCGCGTCGTGGTATCAACCTATCAATCCGTTTCCGGTGCGGGCAAGGAAGGGATGGACGAGCTTTGGGACCAGACCAAGTCGATCTACAACCCGACCGACAGCAAGCCACCCACCAAGTTCACCAAGCAGATCGCCTTCAACGTGATCCCGCATATCGACGTCTTCATGGACAGCGGTGACACAAAAGAAGAGTGGAAGATGATGGTCGAGACCAAGAAAATCCTCGATCCCAAAATCAAAGTCACTGCTACATGCGTGCGCGTACCCGTGTTCGTTGGCCACGCCGAATCGATCAATATCGAGTTCGAAGACCATCTGGACGAGAACGAAGCGCGCGATATCCTGCGCGAAGCCCCAGGTGTAATGGTGATCGACAAGCGTGAAGACGGTGGCTATGTCACACCGGTCGAATGCGCAGGCGATTTTGCCACTTTCATCAGCCGCATCCGCCAAGACAGCACGATCGACAACGGCATCAACCTGTGGTGCGTTAGCGACAACTTGCGCAAAGGTGCCGCTTTGAACGCCGTCCAGATCGCAGAATTGCTGGGCCGTGAAGTCCTGAAAAAGGGCTAAGCTTTCCCGATCAGAACAAAGAAGGGGGCCTCGCATGTCGCGGCCCCCTTTTTTGTGGCACAAGGGTTCAAGCCCAGAGCCACGTATTCTGCAGGTCATTTAAATCGCTGCTATTGAGCTTTGGTTGTCCTCAGACAAAAGCCTAAGACCGATGCCATTCGCGGTCGCCTTTGGAGTCTCTGACGCGCGTGGGCAGTCCAATGCTGTCGAGCAGCGCAAAAAGAGGCTTGGGGTCCAACTCTTCCACATTCATCATGACGCCATGATCATATGTTCCGTCTGCGATCTTCATCGCAATCGCCACAGGGGGAACACCGGCTGTATATGAAATGCCTTGGCTTCCGACTTCGTTGAAGGCGTCCTTATGGTCGGCGATATTATAGACGAACACCTCGACCTCTTCTCCGTCTTTGGTGCCTTTGACCAGATCGCCAATGCAGGTCTTGCCTGTGTAATTGGGCGCAAGGCTGGAGGGATCAGGCAGAACTGCCTTCACCACCTTCAGCGGCACAACTTCGAGGCCTTCGGCAGTTACGACAGGCTGCTCAGACAACAGCCCAAGGTTTTGCAGCACAGTAAACACGTTGATGTAATGATCGCCAAATCCCATCCAGAACCGGATATCAGCCTGCGGATAGTTTGCTGCCAGTGAATGAACCTCGTCGTGGCCGGACATATAGGCCTTTTGTTTGCCGACGACGGGTAAATCCCACTCGCGACCAACCTCGAACATCTTGTTCTCCTGCCACGCGCCCTTTTGCCAACTGTAGACAGTGCCTGTAAATTCGCGGAAATTTATCTCAGGATCAAAGTTGGTCGAGAAATACTTGCCGTGGTTTCCTGCGTTGATGTCCACTATGTCGATTGAGGTGACGTCGTCCATGAATTCATCGACCGCAAAGCGCGCAAACGCATTTACCATGCCAGGGTCGAACCCTGCACCCAAGATCGCTGTGACGCCGGCAGCGGCACAGTCTTCGCGCCGTTTCCATTCGTAGTTTGCATACCATGGTGGCGTTTCACAGATCTTGGCGGGATCCTCATGGATAGCTGTGTCAATGTAAGCGCTGCCTGTTTGGATGCACGCCTCGAGCACCGTCATATTTACGAAGGGCGAGCCCACATTAATAACGATTTGCCCGCCGGTTTTGGTGATTAGTGCAGCCACTGCCACACTGTCCATTCCGTCCACTTCATGTGCCTCAAACACACCGTCTTGTTTCATTGCAGACTTGTCATGCACGCTTTTGATGATCGCTTCGCATTTGGAAACCGTCCTGCTCGCAATGTGAAGATCGCCAAGCACATCGTTATTTTGTGCACATTTGTGCGCTACAACCTGTGCGACGCCCCCAGCGCCGATGATAAGAACGTTTCGTTTCATGTATCCAAGAGACCTCTTCTTCGTATTTCAAGACAATGCGGATGCGAAATCGTCATAGTCGAAATCACGTACCAGCCGGATCTGACCATCCAATTCACGGATCGCGATGCTTGGCATCTTCACCCCATTGAACCAGTTCTTCTTGACCATCGTGTAACCTGCGGCGTCTTGAAAAGAAACCCGATCACCTGCCTTTAGAGCCTGGGCAAAGCGAAATTCGCCAAAGATATCGCCGGCAAGGCAGGACTTTCCACAGATCATCCATTCATGATCACCCGTATCGGGTTCGATTTTTGCAGGCTCACGATAGATCAACAGATCCAGCATGTGCGCCTCGGTGGAGCTATCGACAATCGCAAGATTCTTGCCGTTGTGCATGGTGTCCAACACCGTCACTTCCAGTGTTGCCGCCCCTGTGATGACCGCCTCTCCGGGTTCAAGATAGACCTGAACGCCGAACCGCCCGGCAAATGCCTTGAGCCGTGCCGCAAGCCGGTCCAGCGGATAGCCATCGCCCGTAAAATGAATACCGCCACCCAAGCTGATCCAGTCCATGTCATGCATCACTTCGCCAAAGCGGTCTTCGATCAAGGTCAGCATCTCGTCGAAACGGTCGAAACTGTCGTTTTCGCAGTTGTTGTGGAACATCAAGCCGCTGATCTGATCCGCGACCTTCGCAATCGCTGCCGGATCGTGCTCGCCCAACCTGCTGAAAGGTCGCGCAGGATCGGCCAAATCAAACTCTGACGTCGATACTCCGGGATTGATCCGCAACCCGCGAACATGGCCCTGTGACGCCTCTGCAAACTTCTGTAACTGCCCAATAGAATTGAAAATTATTTTGTCCGAATGGGCCAATACTTCTGCGATCTCGTAATCGGCATAGGCGACTGAATAGGCATGAGTTTCGCCAGCAAATTTTTCACGACCGAGGCGGACTTCATATAGGGATGATGAGGTCGTCCCATCCATATACTCCGCCATAAAGTCAAATACGGACCACGTCGCAAAGCATTTCAGCGCCAGCAAAGCCTTCGCACCAGACGCTTCTCGAAGCTGCGCAGTCTTCTCAAGGTTCTTAAGCAACCGGGACTTGTCAATTAGATAAAACGGTGTTTGCAAGGCGAGATCCATCACTGCTAAATTATGTCGGAATATGAACAATAACAAAAGATAGAGCTAAGATCCAATCGCTGTTCATCGTGGCTATGTAGATTTTCCCAGACAGCTCCGAAAGCGGTCCTTTCAACAGCTATCCCCGCTAAGAATGTCCACATATAATTTACATGAATTATTGTGTGCCAGGCTAGGAAGGTGACATTTTATGTCGAACGGATCATGAGGAGAGCGTTATGATCTTCTCGAAAAGAACACAGACGATCAACAGACCAAAGCAGGCAGTCGGCGCGCAGCACCAAACAGCCACTTTGTCCGGTTAAGCCGCCCGAAGCCCCTTCCCCTCCAAATCGAAATCGAACCACAGCCGGCCCTGCCGGTATCCTCCCCCAACCACATGACCCGGCTCTGCGACTTCGGGATAGTCTCTGGCCCACTCGCGAAAGCGGTCGTTTGATATCACCGGTGCGCCCATCTCGCGCGCGGCTTTCAAGATGTAGGGGTCAGCAGGGGATCCTTTTGGAACGACCATCACACTCTCTAAAGGAAGATCAAGCAGCTTGCTCATCGCTTTGGCGCTGCGATACGTTCCTGCTAACAAGTGGCCAGCGTTTGCATCAAACATCACGCCCGGCCGAAAGCCCAACTCTGCAAGGCACCGCACTGCTTCTTGCACGCATTCAATACGCGGCGTGCCGTCATGCCAGTACATCACATTTGAACCGTCGATAACGATAGATCTTGATGGCAGCCGACCCTTGGCATTGATCCACTTCCGAGCCTCGGCAAAAAGGATGAAGATGCTGGCGATGACACTCGGTCCGGCCAGCAGGATTAGGTCGCTCCAAACAGGGGACGACATCGCAATTGCGGCACCAATCAATGACACGAGAAACAGCAGGACTGATACAATCATAACGAGAGTAGAGCCACCCTTTGCGATCCCGGACAAGTCTTATTCTTCGAAAAGATCTTTATTTGACGCCACGTTTCAAACCGGCAAGAACTGCTCTTTATCCGCGCTATAGCATTCAAGCCCGCCCTCTCCGATGTCTGTCCACAGACCGTGAAGCGTCAGCTTTCCGTCCTTCACCTTGTCCGCAATCCACGGAAAGGTCATCAGATTCTCAAGCGAGGTCATAACGGCGTGCTTCTCAAGCTGGCGCACCTGCTCTTCTGGATCCTCGATCTCGGCAACGATATCGTATTTCGGCCGCAAAATATCCATCCATCGGCCAACAAAGCTGTCTTTTGCATCCAGTTCGGGCGCTTTGCCTTGGCACATGTCAAGGCAGCCCTGCACGCCGCCGCAACTGGAATGTCCCAGCACAATCAAATGGGCAACCTTCAAAGACTGAACTGCATATTCGACGGCAGCCGAGGTGCCGTGCTGTTCGCCATCGGGCAAATAAGGCGGCACAAGATTGGCAATATTGCGATGAATAAAGAACTCGCCCTGATCCGCGCCGAAAATAGATGTGACGTGCACACGACTGTCGCAGCACGAAATCACCATCGCACGCGGATGCTGGCCGTCACTGGCTAAGCGCCGATACCACGCCTGATTTTCGTTGTAAGTGGTTGCTTTCCAACCATGATATCGTTGTGCCAGATAGGATGGCAGCGGCTTCGCCTGATTCATAGTGTGTTCTATTCCTTAAGCCTCGCGCCTCAAATAGCCTGAATTTTCTTTATATTCGAGCAAAAAGGAGTTTCGCATTCAACCATTTGGACACCCTTCGTATTTTACAACCCGATTTGTCGTGGGGACGTTCAATGGGGATGAAAGAAATGCAGGTTTTGCAAATGCGGCCGACGGAACAGGTTTGCGTCGATCAAGAAAGGCTGAGCTCGCTTTATGCGCAGCTTGGTGAAACGGTGGCAGAAGACGTGGTTTGCCGCGCGATGGAAGAATTGGCCTTGCGCATGTCGCACTGCGATCGGCTGTACCGCGGCTCTTGTTGGCAAGAGTTGCGCAAGAACAGCAAGTCTTTGATCGCGATCTCCGAACAGGTGGGCCTGCACAAACTTGCCATAGTGGCAGGTGATGTGATGTCGGCAATTGATCAAGAGGACGAGGTCGCGGTGGCTGCGACGCTGACCCGGTTGATCCGCATAGGAGAGCGATCACTGACCGCGATCTGGGACAGTCAGGACCTGTCTGTCTGACAGGCTTGCAGACCGCTGGTATACCACTAGGCTGCGCCGCAAAACTACTGCCTGAAAGGTGCCAGCCATGCCTGCTAAATTTGCCGACGCAACGCCCGATTCCATCCCCCTTCATCTTGTGGCCGAAGACACGCTTGATGACTGGCTGGAAAGCCAAACCGATACCAAGCGCAGTTGGGTCGAAGCGAACGGTTTTAGCGGGGCATTGGGTCAAACCTTGGTTTTCCCAAAAGACGATGGGTCGATTTCGATGGCATTGGCGGGCTATGGCACGCCCGCAACTCGAAGCCGCGGGCGCTTCCATCTGGCTGGTGCGGCAGCAAAACTGCCAACGGGTATTTACCGTCTGGAAACCGTTCTGACCCATGAAACCTTGATGATCGAGACACTCGGGTGGCTTCTTGCCGCCTATCGTTTCGATCGCTACGCCAAAGCACCGCCCATGAAAGCCGAACTGGTTGCCCCGGAAGGCGTGAACGCGGAGCTTCTGGTCGCGCTTGCGGAAGGCGAAATGCTGACCCGTGATCTGATCAATACGCCTGCGTCCGACATGGGCCCGCCTGACCTTGAAAACACCGCGCGCAGCTTGGCCGAAAAGCACGGTGCCGACATTTCGGTTATTACTGGCGATGATCTGCTAACGCAGAACTTTCCGATGATCCATGCCGTTGGCCGTGCCGCTGACCGCGCACCTCGCCTTATTGACATGCGATGGGGCAGCTCCGGCAAGAAATTGACCCTTGTGGGCAAGGGGGTTTGTTTTGATACAGGCGGTTTGAACATCAAGCCCGGTGTGTCGATGGGCCTGATGAAAAAAGACATGGGCGGGGCTGCTGCGGTCCTTGGGTTGGCCCACATGATCATGTCCACAGGCATGAAAGTGCAACTGCGCGTATTGATCCCAGCAGTCGAAAATGCGATTTCGTCGAACGCTTTCCGCCCCCAAGACATTCTGACCTCGCGCAAGGGCCTTACGGTCGAGATCAACAACACGGATGCCGAAGGCCGTTTGGTTCTGGCAGATGCACTTGCCTTGGCAGACGAGGAAAAACCAGATCAGATCATCTCGATGGCGACGTTGACCGGTGCAGCCCGTGTGGCGGTCGGCCCTGATCTTGCACCTTATTTCAGTGACGATCCGGCATTTGTCACAGCGCTTGAGGCATCAGCCGATAAGAACGCCGACCCTGTCTGGCGCTTGCCATTCCACGCGCCCTACGAGCCCATGATCGAACCTGGCATCGCTGATCTGGACAATGCACCGTCTGGCGGGTTTGCCGGATGTATCACCGCCGCCCTGTTCTTGCGCCGCTTCGTGACCGACAGCCCCTATGCGCATTTTGATATTTACGGCTGGCAGCCGACCGCAGCACCCGCCCGCGCCAAAGGTGGCGTGGGTCAAGCGACACGCGCGGTGTTCGCAGCGCTTGAAACGTTGATGATAAAATGACCGATTTTCGTTTAAAGCCTGATCCGTCCAAAGTGCAGCAAAGCCAATCTGGTCAGATTTCCGCACCCGTCACAGATATCCTGCGCAGCCCCAACGGTCGTCGCGACCGGCAAGCGCTTTTCGGTGACGCCCTGACCATCTTGGAAGACAGTGGTGGTTGGTCCTATGTTCAACTTAGCAAGGACCAGTATTGTGGATATGTCGCCACGACAACCATCGCACCGTTGACACATGCGACCCATTTCGTGTCTGTCCCGGCCACCCATGCATATCTTGAACCGGATCTGAAATCGCCCGACCAAGTGTCACTCAGCTTCAACAGCAAGTTGACTGCCTTGGGTCAGCACAATGGTTTCACTGAAACAGCCCTGGGCTTTATCCCGTCACAACACCTCAAGCCCGTGGGGCAATTTTCATCAGACCTAGGCGAAATCGCACAACTCTTCCTCGGCACACCGTATCTTTGGGGGGGCAACAGCCGTTGGGGCATTGATTGCTCCGGGTTGGTGCAGGCCGCTTGTCTTGCCTGTGACATTCTCTGCCCCGGGGACAGTGACCAACAAATGGCACTGCTGGGCGATGCGGTGGCATTAAAATCGGATTTCCGGCGGAATGATTTGATCTTTTGGAAAGGCCACGTTGCGATAGTCATGGAGAGCAATCTTCTGATCCATGCAAACGCGCAGAAGATGGCCGTTAGTTTTGAACCGATCACGGACGCCATCGAACGTATCGCCAAGACCGATGGGCCGGTACTTTCGCATAAACGCCTGCCGCCTTCCAAAGCGTCTTGAAGCCAAACCCCGCGACAACAAGCGATCTCGTTTAGTCGTCAATCGCCCGGATCAACTTGCGCTCCAGTACACGCAGAACAGCACTTAAATCCTGCCCGCGGCGCAGCACTTGGCCGTTTGGCCCAACCACAGAATACATTCCCTGTTTCAACCGCATTTTTGGGCGCTTTTCGATGCGGTAGAGCGGCATCTCGGCAGTTCTGCGAAAGACCGAAAACACCGCAACTTCGCGCAGGCATGAAATGCCGTAGTCGCGCCATTCGCCCGCCGCGACCATGCGGCCATAAAGCGACAGGATCGGTGAAAGCTCTGTCCGGTGGAACGCGACCTGTTCGGGCGCACGGTCATTGTGCTGGCTGGAGGAGTGGATATGGAACGTCATGTTTTGACAGTTGCGCCGTTCGGGGATCAAATCAAGTCCTGTGCAAAATGAAATACCTTGAAAGCGTTACAAAATGCATGCAGACATTATATTTATGAAACATAAAGGCCATCCAAGATGACACCCCAAACCCGGGCCGAAAAATCGGCAGCAGCCATGTGGGCCATTGATAAGGCCAGTCAGCATCTGTCCATACGGATCGACAATATCGCGCCGGGTGCAGCAACGCTGTCCATGCCAGTCACCGCTAGCATGTTGAATGGTCATGGAATTTGCCATGGCGGGTATATCTTTACTCTGGCAGACAGCGCGTTCGCATTTGCCTGCAACAGTTACAACCAACTGGTTGTGGCTCAGCAAAACCAGATCACATACCTTGCCCCCGGAAAAGCGGATGAACGCCTTACGGCAACTGCCCTGGAGAAATCGAAAACCGGACGTTCTGGTGTCTATGACGTGACAGTCACGGGGGAGGACGGCCGCGTAATTGCGCTGTTCCGTGGCTTGTCACGCACAATCAAAGGTCAACATTTCGAGGAGGAAATGACCCCATGAAAGATCTCACGCCTGCCCGCGAAAGCCTAGACCCGATCGAGATCGCCAGCCGGGACGAGATCACAGCGCTGCAACTTGAACGCTTGAAATGGTCGCTGCGCCACGCATATGACAACGTGCCGTTTTACCGCCAAAGCTTTGATAAAGCTGGCGTACATCCAGACGATCTGCACACGCTCAGCGATCTGGCCAAATTTCCTTTTACCGTCAAAACCGATCTGCGCGACAACTATCCCTTTGGGATGTTCGCCGTTCCACGCGACCAAATCGCGCGCATCCATGCGTCTTCGGGCACAACGGGCCAGCCTACCGTGGTTGGCTACACAAAGACCGATCTTGATAATTGGGGCCATGTCGTTGCCCGTTCCTTGCGTGCTTCGGGTTTGAAAAAAGGCGATATGCTGCACAACGCCTATGGCTACGGCCTCTTCACCGGCGGGCTTGGCATCCATCTAGGGGCGGACAAGCTTGGCATCAGCACCGTACCAATTTCCGGGGGCATGACCCCGCGCCAAGTGCGCCTGATCGAAGATTTCAAACCAAACGGGATTACGGTAACGCCGTCATACGCATTGTCGATCCTTGATGAATATGCCCGCCAGGGCATTGATCCGCGACAGTCCTCGCTTGATGTCGGCATCTTCGGGGCGGAGCCTTGGACCAATGCAATGCGCCTTGAGATCGAGCAGGCCTTCGACATGCATGCCGTTGATATCTACGGTCTATCCGAGGTTATGGGCCCCGGCGTCTCATGCGAATGCGTGGAAACAAAAGATGGGCTGCACATCTGGGAGGATCACTTCTATCCCGAAGTAATAAATCCGGTAACCGGCGAACTTGTTGCGGACGGCGAAAAGGGCGAGCTGGTTTTCACCTCCCTCACCAAAGAAGCGTTTCCCATCATTCGTTACCGCACACGTGATCTGACCCGCCTGCTGGCGGGCACCGCGCGTACCATGCGCCGTATGGAAAAGATCACAGGTCGTAGCGACGATATGATTATCCTGCGCGGCGTTAATGTCTTTCCCACCCAGATCGAAGAGGCGCTGATGTCGATCCCTGATCTTGCCCCACATTTCCAGATTGAACTGACCAAGCCGGACCGAATGGATCAGATGCGCGTGATGTGCGAATGCGTCAGCGTCGATATAGGTCCCGATGCCCGCATCGCAGCCGGAGCCGCCCTGGCGTCGCAGATCAAGGAAACGGTTGGCATAAGCGTCAAGATTGACGTGGTCGATGTCGGCACAGTTGCGCGGTCCGAAGGCAAGGCTGTCCGTATCATCGACAAGCGACCAAAGGCTTGAAATGATATAGCGGGTCAGGGGAAGACGAACAGGCAACCGGCCATTTCCATCCGAAAGGGTATTTGCGCACAAGACACGAAACAGACTTGAACCAGATTACCCGCCAGTTTAGAACTGTTCTAAACGATGCCAAAGGTGCCCCATGCTATTTTCCCTTAACCGCAAGCGCTTCAAGGATCTATCAGAGCAGGAAATCCTTGCCCTCGCGATCTCCTCGGAGGAAGATGGCGGCCGGATCTATCGCGGATACGCAGAGAACCTGCGCGAAGAATACCCCGACAGCGCTGCGATTTTTGAAGGTATGGCAGCCGAAGAGAACGGCCACCGTCAACGCCTGATCGATTTGCACACGACGCGTTTTGGCAGCACTATCCCCCTCATTCGCCGAGAGCATGTGTCGGGGTATTACGCACGCACCCCTGTCTGGCTGATTGAAAATCTCGGCCTTGATCGTATCCGTGCGGAAGCGGCAGCAATGGAGAAATCAGCCGAGGCGTTTTATCTTCTGGCCGCATCGCGCACAACCGACGCTTCAACGCGCAAACTGCTCGGCGATCTGGCTGCCGCCGAAGCCGGGCACCAGCGCACCGCCGATAAGCTTTCCGCAACACATCTTGACGAAGACACCCTTAGCAAAGAAGACACCGAGGCGCACCGACAGTTCGTCTTGACCTGGGTTCAGCCGGGCTTGGCCGGGCTGATGGATGGCTCTGTGTCGACCCTCGCACCGATCTTTGCGACAGCATTTGCGACCCAGGACACCTGGACCACATTCTTGGTTGGTTTGGCCGCGTCTTTGGGGGCGGGCATATCAATGGGTTTCACCGAAGCGGCCTCGGACGATGGACAGATTTCAGGGCGCGGATCACCAATCAAGCGCGGATTGTCCGCAGGCGTCATGACAACGATCGGCGGTCTGGGCCACGCCCTGCCCTATCTGATCACGGATTTCTGGACCGCAACGATCATCGCATTTGCGGTGGTATTTGTTGAACTTTGGGCCATCGCGTGGATTCAGAACCGTTATATGAACACACCGTTTTTCCGTGCTGCCTTTCAGGTCGTTCTGGGCGGGGCGCTGGTTTTCGCGGTTGGGGTCATTATCGGCTCGGGATAATCACGCGTCACGGTTGCACCCGCTTCGGTTGCCCGCTACGAGTTTAACATGTTGGCGATCTTCCTCAAAACACTGCCGTTTTTCGCGCTGATAGGTCTGGGCTACTGGGCTGGCCGGACCCGTTTTTTTACGACTGAAGCAACTGCATACCTTACGAAATTCGTCTTCTATTTCGCTTTGTCAGCCATGCTGTTTCATTTTTCCGCAAACCTGTCCCTGGCCGACGTCTGGGACAGCCGGCTTGTCTTCGCGTATCTTTGGGGCACCACCTTTGTCTATGGCATCGCCAGTCTGGTTGGCTTCCTGCGCAACCTTGATGTTGCCAATAACGCAATGGAGGCCCAATGCGCCGTCATCGGCAACACCGGTTTTCTGGGCGTTCCAATGCTGACACTACTGCTGGGGCCCGAAGCGATCGGGCCGATCGTCCTGGTTCTTGCTGTCGATCTGGTCGTCTTTTCCAGCTTGATCGTCATCCTTATCACCGGCAGCCGTGATGGCCAAATGAGCCTGCGTGTCCTGCGCACGATCGGTCTGGGGCTTTTGAAAAATCCGATGATTGTCGCCATGACCCTGGGCTTTGTCTGGTCAGGCCTGCGTATCCCGATCCCTACGCCAATGAATGATTTCCTTGTGATTTTGGGCGGGGCTGCGACACCGGGCGCTCTTTTCGCCATCGGCGCGTCCCTTGCCTCTAAATCCGCTGAGAAACTTCAAGTTGCGGGCTGGCTCACCTTTTGCAAACTGGTCCTGCACCCCGCGTTTGTTGCAATGGCGGCCCTTTGGTTTTTCAAAGTTGACCCTTACAAAGCGGGCGTCATCATCGCGGCTGCGGCCCTGCCCGTCGCGGGAAATGTCTATATGCTGGCCCAACACTATAACGTCGGCCCTGCGCGTGTCTCTGCTGCGATACTCGTGTCTACCCTGTTAAGCATTTTCACAGTCAGCGTGATCATTGCCTGGGTCACAGCCCTCTGATCTTCACCCTTTTTCAAATACTCTTTGCAATGCGTTCCCCTTGCCGCCCGGAGCAATGCCCGATAGCCATAAGATCATGCTGCAAAACAGGAGCCACCTTATGAAAACCGTCTCAGAAAATGCAAGCTTCCGTGGCACGCAAGGTGTCTATTCACACGCGTCGGCATCGTGCAAATGCGATATGACCTTTGCCCTGTTCATGCCCGAAGAGGCCAAGCAAGGCCCTGTGCCCCTGCTATGGTTTTTATCAGGCCTGACCTGCACCCATGAAAACGCGATGACTAAAGCCGGCGCTCAGGCTTGGGCATCTGAAAATGGTATCGCGGTCGTTTTTCCCGACACCTCCCCCCGCGGTGACGACGTTGCGGATGACGACGCTTATGACCTTGGCGAAGGAGCTGGGTTTTACGTCAACGCGACCCAAGACCCATGGCAGCCCCATTTCCAGATGTGGAGCTATATCGCCGAGGAGCTGCCCGCCCTGCTGGCAGAGAATTTTGCGCTCGATATGGATCGACAGGCCATCAGCGGCCACTCGATGGGCGGTCACGGTGCCCTCACGCTCGCCATGAACCTCGAGGGGCGGTTCAAATCCGTCTCAGCCTTTGCACCGATTGCAAATCCAACGGCAAGCGACTGGGGTCGCAAGCAGTTAACAGCGTATCTTGGCACGGACGAAACCAAATGGGTGGGCCATGATGCGACGTTGCTGATGGCTGAAAAGGGTTTCGGCGGGCCGATATTGATCGACCAAGGAACCGATGATCAATTCCTCGATCTGCTCAAACCCGAAGCCCTGGCAGCGGCAATTGCCAAACGTCGCCAAAACGCGACCTTCCGGATGCAGCCGGGTTACGATCACAGCTATTTCTTCATCTCGACCTTCATGGAAGACCATATCGCTTTCCATGCTGACGCGCTTTACGCAGACTGATCCGCAGACCATGACAGCCCTTTATATCGATGCAGATGCATGTCCGGTTAAATCCGAGGCAGAGCGTGTTGCGACCCGCCATAAGATACGCATGTTCATCGTCTCCAACGGCGGGTTGCGGCCCTCGCTAAACCCTCTTGTGGAGAACGTGATTGTATCAGACGGCCCCGACGTGGCTGACATCTGGATTGCTGAACGCTGTGGTCCGGGTGATGTGGTCGTCACGGGCGATATCCCCCTTGCCGCACGCTGCGTCGAAGCGGGTGCGCGCGTGCTCAAACATAACGGAGAGGCGCTGACGTCGGCCAATATCGGAAATGTTCTGGCAACGCGCGACCTGATGACGGATCTACGCGCGGCTGATCCTTTTCGCCAAGGCGGCGGCAAAGGCTTTACAAAGGCAGACCGCTCCCGTTTCCTAGAGGCACTGGAACGCGAAATACGGGCTGCGCAGCGCTAGCACTGGCCGTTTTCTTCCAAAGAAAACGAACCGGAATTTATGATAAATTCCGCTCCCAACACAACGGACACTTTCATGAAGCCAACTGTCGTGGTCTTTGACATCGGAAACGTTCTGCTTGAATGGCACCCTGAACGTTTTTTCGATTCCGTTATCGGGGAAGAGCGCAGAAAGGCGATGTTCGCGCAGGTCGACCTGCACGGTATGAACGACCGCGTCGACAGTGGTGAAAACTTCACCGAAACCGTCTATGGCACAGCGGACGCATTTCCCGCGTGGCGTGATGAGATACGCATGTGGCACGACAGATGGATCGAAATGGCGGCTCCTGTCATCCCTCATTCCTTGCGCTTGATGAAGGCACTCCAATCCAAGGGAATTCCAGTTTTCTCTCTGACTAATTTTGGCATTCAATCCTACAATCTGGCCGCAAAGCACTACCCGTTCTTGCGTGAGTTTGACCGTGATTTCATCTCTGGGCATTTGGGCATCATCAAACCTGATCCCGCCATTTACGCGGCACTCGAAGACCAAAGTGGCATAGCGCCTACCGATCTGATCTTTGCCGATGACCGTGCGGACAACATTGCCGCCGCCGCCGCCCGTGGATGGAAAACACATTTGTTTACTGGCCCAGAAGGCTGGGGCGCACGCCTTGTCTCTGAAGGGCTTTTGACAACGGAAGAGGCCGCATGAGCAAAATCGACATTATCCCGTTTACCGAAGGTGAGGCGTTGCTGGATTGGATCGGCCTGACCGACGCCTTAGCCGCTGGCCATGACCTCCCAAAAGCCGAAATCGCGGACACGTTCTTGTATCGCGACAAGGATACCTTGCTGAACCGTGCCGCGTGGATCGACGGATTGGGCCTCGCGGTAAAATCTGCAACTGTCTTTCCCGGCAACCCGGCGAAGGGTGATCCAATGGTGAACGGTGGCGTTTCGCTTTACGCAGATGGCAACGGATTTCTTGAAGCCATGGTGGATTTCCATCTTGTGACCAAATGGAAAACCGCAGGAGACAGCCTGCTTGCCGCGCGCAAATTGGCCCGGAAGGACAGTCACAATATCCTGATCGTCGGCGCAGGCACGCAAGGCCGTGGCCTTCACGCGGCCTATGCTGCGGCCTTTCCAGATGCGCGCTTTACCATCTGGAACCGCACGCCAGCCAACGCCAAAGCCATGGCAGCCGAAATCCCGGACCTTGCGATCGCCGAAGACCTTGAGACCGCCGTGCGCGGTGCAGACATCATCACGTCTGCCACCATGTCCACCCAACCTTTGATCTTTGGTGATTGGCTTCAACCGGGTCAGCATGTGGATTTGATCGGGGCTTACCGCCCGGACATGCGAGAAGTAGACGATACCGCGCTGACCCGTGCGCGTCTCTTTGTCGACAGCCTGGATACGACGGTTGATCATATCGGTGAGTTAAAGATTCCAATCGCTCAGGGTGTCATCAAGCGCGAAACCATTGTCGCCGATTACTACGATCTGGCCAGGTTCACGCGCACGTCGGATGACGAGATTACGATTTTCAAGAACGGCGGCGGCGCACATCTCGATTTGATGACAAGTCGTTATATTCTTGATCGTTGGCGCGCCCATCAGTGATCTGGCTGTTTCTGCTTCTGGTGGCCGCCCTTGTCACGCCAATTCTGATTGAACACTATCGTTTGACCATGAATGATGTGGCACGCGGCAGTGCGCCGGGGCAGTTTGCGGAACTCAGCAAGGGCGTCACTCACTGTGAATGGACGGGCCCTGCCAACGGCAAGATCGCCGTCTGTATCCATGGCCTGACAACCCCCAGTTTCGTCTGGCGCAGCGTTGCAAAAGGCTTGGTGCTGATGGGTTACAGGACGCTGATCTATGATCTTTATGGCCGTGGCTATTCTGACCGCCCAACCGGCATTCAGGACAGGGCGTTCTTCCTAAACCAGCTTGAAGAGTTGCTGGAGCGTGAAGGTGTGAGAGATGGAATCACTGTGCTTGGCTATTCAATGGGGGGCTCTATCGCGACATGTTTTGCTGCAGCGTCACCAGAACGGGTCGAACGGCTTATCCTGCTTGCGCCCGCAGGCATGGGATTGGCGCAGAACAAGCTGATGGATTTCATCGCAAAAACGCCTTTGATTGGGGACTGGCTGATGCTGGCACTGTTCCCGCGCGTGTTTCGCAAAGGCATCAGGGCAGAAGAAAAGCAAGCCGCCAGCGTCCCGCAGGTCCATGAAATGCAAGCCATGCAATTGGAGTACAAACGCTATGTCGCGGCGGTTCTGGCCAGCCGTCGCGGAATACTTTCCGACGTCTTGCGCGACGAACACCGGGCCATCCAAACCGCCCAAATCCCGGTCTTTGCGATCTGGGGGGATGATGATCAGGTCATTCCGCGCTCGGCCATTGGTTCGCTTGCCGAATGGAACCGAAAGGCAGAACATGCAATAATCCCCGAAGCTGGACACGGCCTGCCCTACACCCACGCTAAAAAGGTGCTGGAACTGATCCAGAACCACCTGCGCGCGGCGCGCTAGGCGGTTACCAAACCCTCTAGACGTTTCTCGCGGATCGGAAGATGAACCAACGCGCTGAACGCGCCAACTGCGACGCCGATCCACCACACCGCAGTATATCCACCATAAACATCATAAAGCCGGCCCCCCAGCCAAACTCCCATAAAACTTCCCAACTGGTGGCTGAAAAAGACGATACCATAAAGCGTCCCCATATAGCGCAGTCCGTAGATATGCGCGACAAGGCCACTTGTCAGGGGCACCGTCGCCAGCCAAAGCGATCCCATTCCGATCGAAAAGAAAATAACCGACACCGGTGTGATTGGCATCAGGATAAAGACCGCTGATATCACTGTCCGGGCAGTATAAATGCCCGCGAGCAGGTACTTTTTAGAATAGCGCTTGCCCGCCCAGCCAGCCAGCAGTGTTCCTGCGATATTGGCCAGTCCGATCAGTGAGATTGCCACCGCCCCCAAGGCCGAGGTCGTCGTTATGCCAATATTGTGCAAGACCCCACCTGCAAGGATTGGCCCGCAAAGCTCTGTCACGAAAGCAGGGAAATGTGCCGTGATGAAAGCCAGCTGATAGCCACACGAAAAGAATCCAATGAAGATCAAGGTGAAAGACGGATCTTTGAACGCCTTCACCAGAATCTGCCCCAATGTTTCTTCCAGCTCCGCCTTGCTGGCGAGGGCAGGCGCACGCATTAAAGGCAGCGTCAGGATCATCGCAAGGATCGCCCCCGCAAACACGATGAATGTGCTTTGCCACGTCAAAAAGCCCAGCATCCACTCTGCCAAAGGCGCACCAAAAACCTGGCCCGCACTGCCTGCTGCCGTTGCAATGGCCAACGACATAGATCGGTTTTCAGCTGTTGCAGCGCGGCCGACAACGGCCAGAATCACGCCAAACCCCGTGCCTGCGATGCCAAAACCCACCAGCCACGCGTAGGTTTGATGTTCAATCGGCGAAACCGACTGCGCAGACAGAACCAAACCAACCGCGTAGACGATGGAGCCGAGGACAATTGCCCGTCGGTCTCCGATCTTTTCAGCCAATGCGCCAAAAATCGGCTGACCGATCCCCCAAGCGAGGTTCTGAATCGCAATCGCCAAGGAAAACTCGCTTCGCAGCCAACCAAATTCCGACGCAATCGGGATTTGGAACACCCCAAAGGACGCACGCACCGCAAAGCTCACCATAATGATCAAACAGCCGACGATCAGAACTGGTGTGAAAATGGACGAGGGTTTTTCCAAGTCAGGACTCTCCAAGAGATGCAGCAACGTACCTGCACTTGAAGGCGTGTCAATTGGGCTTGAGCGAAGTGGACAAGTGCCCCCTTCTTTTCAAATGCATTGCCAAACTGTAAGTCATCTTCATGACTGATTTGCACACCCTTTACGAAGAACATGTTGCTGACGGCAGGCTGACCCCTGATCCCGCACAAGAAGCCGTCCTGTCAGAGTTTGACAGAATTCGTACGGCCTTGATGTACCCCGAAAAGAAAGGGTTCTTCAAACGCGCCCCAGAGCCGCCAAAAGGTCTTTATCTTTGGGGTGGTGTAGGACGTGGCAAATCAATGCTGATGGACATGTTCGCCAAAAATATGGGCGATGTCCCAACGCGGCGCGTGCATTTTCATGCCTTCATGCAAGAAATTCATTCCGCAATGCATGAAGCCCGCAAGACCGGTGTGGACGACGCGATTGCACCGGTCGCAGCACAGGTGGCAGCGTCCGTCAAAGTGCTGGCGTTCGACGAAATGCAAATCAGCGATATCACAGATGCCATGATTGTAGGGCGTTTGTTTCAAGCACTTTTTGCGGCGGGCGTAGTGGTCGTGACCACTTCAAACCGGGTTCCCGATGATCTGTACAAAGATGGTTTGAACCGTGAGATATTCCTGCCCTTTATCGAACTTATCAAAGAGAAAATGACCGTCTGGGAACTGACCAGCCCGCGTGATTACCGTCAGGATCGGCTGGCGGGGTCACAGTCTTATTTCACGCCGGTAAATTCCGAAAGCCGCGCGGCTATGAATGCGGTTTGGAACGATTTAACCGGAGGGTCCGGCGAAGAGTTAAAGTTGCGCGTAAAGGGGCGCGATGTCGTTATTCCGCAATATCGCAATGGCGTTGCGCGCGCTGATTTTCATGCGCTTTGCGGGCAACCCTTAGGGGCGGCTGATTATCTGGCCCTCGCCGAGGCGGCCCGTGTCTTGTTGCTGGATGATGTCCCCACTTTGGGCAGAAGCAACTTTAACGAGGCCAAGCGGTTCGTGACTTTGATTGACGCATTATACGAGGCAAAAGTCCGTCTGATCTGCTCTGCCTCCGCCAGCCCCGAAATGTTGTATCTTGAGGGCGAAGGCACATTTGAGTTTGAGCGCACGGCGTCGCGCCTACGTGAGATGCAAGCGGAAGGCTGGGGCACCTAAAGCCCCGGAATTTCGACCATTTGACCAACCTGTGCTTCAGCCATCCGCGCAATGGAGCCATTCGCATCCGCAATCCGCATATGGTCAAGAGGATCGCCGTAATAGGCCAATGACAAGCCAACTAAGCTATCAGACAGGCGCAACAAATGTTGTTGAGAAGGAGAAGCCGCCGGCTGTGCCGTTGGCTCTGCCTGTTTCGCAGCGACAAGCACGGACTGAAGCAAGCTTTTCGTATCCAACCGGCCTGAAAGTGTCATCAGCGCCAAAGGGATTTGGAAATCACCTTTGGCAGCAGCGCTGTTTAACAGAGAATCGATATAGGCATCAGATTTTTCGCTGCCAATTGCCCAAAGCAGATAGGATTCCAGAACACGGCCTTTGGAAATATCACCAAAACCACCCACAACTTGGCGAACCAACCCCGACATGTCCGTCTCGGGATCCGCAGACAGGCTATGCAGGCGGGCTGCTGGCGTCTGCTTGGCCGGTCGGGATGCAGTAATTGGCTGTTGCGGCAAAACCGCAGGTAACTCGGTTTGTGAAATTGCCGACAGCTTTGGCACAGGTGCCGTATGATACGGAACGCGGCCTTGATCCAGAACGAAAACCAGGCATGCGAAAATCACCATCAAACAAAACAGTGCAATCAAAACAGACTGAGTAGTACTTTGGCCTTCTTGTCTATTTTTCATCAAATCGACCCCCAATGAGCAAAGGAAACTACCTTTGAACCTTAGAGGCGCAAAAACCTACAAATCGTAAATCGGACCCGCTTAAGAAATGAAAATTCTAACCGTTTTCACGCAAAACGCCGCCAGCTAAATACAGTGATCCACAGATCAAAACCCGCGCCACGGGATCATCTGCAACGATCGACGCCAGTGCCATCGCAACCGTGGGCGCTTCATCAGCCTTCATACCGACAGCACGCGCAGCGCTCGCAGTTTGATGTGCCGGCAAAGTTGCGGCCTCTCCGGGGATGGACACGGCAACCAACCTTTCCGAATGCGCTGCAAGAGGGCGTAGGTAGCCACCAATGTCTTTGGTATTCAGCATCCCGCAGATCAGATAGGTCGGGCGCTTGGGCATGGTTTCCAACAGCCCTGCTATGGCTTCGCCAGCGGCCGGGTTATGGCCCCCATCCAACCAAAGCTCTGCCTGTCCGGCGATATCCACCAAAGGTCCGGTTTTCAGGCGTTGCATACGGGCGGGCCATTCGGCGCGTGTTACTGCCGCCTCGCAATGATCATCCGCAATGCCAAGCTGGCGCAAGGTTGCAAGGGCAGCACCCGCGTTGTTGATCTGATGCCCTCCCAGCAGATTGGGCAAAGGCAGGTCAAGCAAACCCTTTTCGTCCTGAAACACCATCCGCCCGGCTTCCTGCTCCACATGCCATTGCTGGCCATAGGCCAAAATCGGGGCGTGATGACGGGCGGCTTCTGCTTCGATGACATCCAGTGCAGCGTCCTGCTGCGGCCCAACGATACAAGGCACCTGACGCTTTATGATCCCGGCCTTTTCACCAGCAATCTGGGCCAGCGTGTCCCCCAGATATTGCTGATGATCAATCGAGACTGGCGTGATCACCGTCAGCGCCGGAGCCTGAATGACATTGGTGGCGTCCAACCGGCCACCCAACCCAACCTCAAGCAGCGTATAGTCGGCAGGGGTACGCGCAAAGGCAAGCAGGGCAGCACAGGTTGTGATCTCGAAATAGGTGATATTTTCGCCCATATTTGCGGCATAGCATTCGTCCAAAACAGCCGTCAGGTCTGGCTCGGAAATCAAATCGCCAGCAACGCGAATACGTTCGTGGAACCGCGCAAGATGCGGAGAGGTATAGGCATGCACACGGTACCCAGCAGCCTCAAGACCCGCGCGAATCATCGCTTGGGTCGATCCCTTGCCGTTCGTCCCCGCGATATGAATCACCGGTGGCAGATCGTTTTGCGGATTGCCCAACGCATCCAGCAAACGCACCATCCGATCCAAGGTGAGGTCAATGATCTTGGGGTGCAGCGCCATCATGCGCGCCAGTACCCCGTCAGATGTCTGCTGCGTCATTTTGCAGGTTTTTCCACCGCATCCTCAGGCGTCAACGCATGAGGCAAATCACCCCCCTCGATGGGAGCGGGCAGATCGCCGCGAACGGCCGGGGGCAGCCCCAACAACATGCGCGTGATGGTAATAAGCTCGTCGCGCATCTGAGGGCGAGGCGTCACGCGATCTAGCATACCGTGATCCAGCAAATACTCTGCGCGCTGGAACCCTTCTGGCAGCTTTTCGCGAATCGTCTGTTCAATCACCCGTGGTCCGGCAAAACAAATCAATGCGTTGGGTTCGGCAATATGGACATCGCCCAACATCGCATAGCTGGCCGTCACACCGCCCGTGGTGGGATGCGTCAAGACAACGATATAGGGCAAACCTGCTTCTTTAAGCATTTGCACCGCAATGGTCGTGCGCGGCATCTGCATCAGGCTTAAAATACCTTCTTGCATGCGCGCCCCACCGGCGGCGGAAAACAGGATCAGCGGGCGCTTCAGCTTTACCGCTTCTTGTGCTGCCGCAATGATGGCATTGCCGACATACATCCCCATCGACCCGGCCATAAAGGAAAAATCCTGTGCCGCCGCGACAATTGGCGTGCGGCCCATTTCGCCCGTGACAACCAGCATTGCCTCGGCTTCACCGGTTTGTTTCTGAGCCGCCTTAAGCCGGTCCGGATATTTTTTTTGATCGCGAAACTGCAAAGGGTCTACCACTGGGGCCGGCACTTTGACTTCTGCAAAAAGCCCGCCGTCAAAAAGAGCTAGAAACCGTTCCCGCGGGGTAATGCTCATGTGATGGCCACAACTGGTGCAGACGTTCAGGTTGTTTGACACTTCGCGGTGAAACAGCATGGTGCCGCATTCATCGCATTTGGTCCAAAGGTTATCGGGTGTCTCGCGGCGCGAAAAAATCGAATTGATGCGCGGACGGACGTAGTTATTGATCCAGTTCATGGCGAACCTCTGCTGGCAGTTTCGACCCTGAGATATGCTGCCCCAGAGTAAATTGCAATCAACGCCGGATCGCAAGCCGCGCAGCCAGCCAACTGACCAGCATCATCGCGAAATCCACTGGCAGCCAAGCCCGCAATGCTTCCGTATCTTCCATTCCAAACGGCGTGACGTAAAGCGCCAGACCGGACAGATCGTCGGGCATGGACGTGATCAGGATCGCGACCACATTATTGCAAAAATGTACAGCAATCGCGGGGCCAAGCGATCCTGAGCGGGCGGTCAGATCTGCCATGAGAATACCAAACAGCCCGGCCCAAAGCGCTATGATCACAGCATTCTCACCCGCCTCGCTCGGCAGATAATGCCCGAGCGCAAACAGCGTAGATGGCAACACCATCCAGACAAGCGGGGACTTGAACCGCGCCGCCAATTGTTGCTGAACATACCCCCGAAAGACGATCTCTTCGGCGCTGACCTGAATGAATACCGCAATCAGCGACAAGGGGAGCAAAAGCACCCACTTACCCAGCGCCATATTCGAGATATAGGGCGCGCCAAGATTCCATGGCGGAAGGAGATAAATCACGGCCCCCACCAGAAGCAGGGCCCGCATCACGACCGCAAACTGCGGGACCGCAAGCCGGGCCGGTCCTATCAAACTGGCGACCGACCGACGGTGAAGCAACCTCGAGACAATCGCGACAGCCACGACCATCAGCCCGAAGCTGCCCAACAGCAAGAACATCGCGAGCGACGTTTTGCCCGTCAGCAAGTCATCGTAAAAGCTGCTGTTCTGGGGGCCCACTACATTGAAAAGCGTCGTAAACAGCAGGTTGTTGAGAAGTAGATAGATGGCAGAAGCCACCAGAAATCCAACAATAACACGCCACGCTGCGGCCGACGGAATGGCGGGGGCAATGAAGGCTTGATGCGCGGCGTATCGGTTCATTGATTACTCGGCCTTTTTCTGAGGCTTTGCCGCACCATTTTCTCGCGGGATTTCGATTGACGCATCGCGGATCACGTCCGCTGCATCGGACAAGTGCGAGGATACGGTCTTGAGCAGGCTCAGCAAAATGACACGGTCATTCTCGATCACAGACTTGAACTGATCCGCGCCGATCCGCAAAAACTTGCTGTCTTCAATCGCCTCAAAGTCAAACTGGCGGGGTTCGTTCATGATGACAGCAAGATCGCCGATCAAACGCCCGGTCTCGACGGTCGAGATATGGTGCCTTTTGCCAGCTTCATCTTTCCAGAAAAGTTCGCTTTTTCCGGCAAGACACAGGTAAACCGCATCCGGTCTTTCGCTTTTTGAAAATATCTTGTGATCTTTCTTGACCGAATACCACTGTGCCGCAAACGCCAAAAGCCGTTGATTGCGTGGATCAAGGTTGCTGAACAGATCATTACGCTCAACAATCTGCAGCTTGCGTCGAAGATCATCGGAAATACTGTCATCATGATGCGGCGCATCGTTTTGGGCCAAGCCATCAATCCGGCCGCTCTTGATCTCAATAAACATGTCAAAGTCTTCCGGCCTTGCAAAACTGGAATCCAAGTGGATTTGTGTCGTGTCAGGCAACAGGTCGCTAAGCTTGTCGCGCAATCTGGCTTGGGATTTTGAATCGTGCCCTGCAAGTGACTGGTTCAACACCAGTATATCAGGCCGCTTCATCGCCGCCCGGCTAAAGGCCGCACGTTCTTGGAACATCAAGGATATGTTTGATCCCCCAATTTTTGTCGGAACATCAAATACGGTAAGTGCGACATCGCGCTGTAAGTTGTGGTCTTTGAACACATCCGACACGACGTCCATTACAAGATCAGCCTGCAAACCGGCAACGGCGGAAACGCGGCCATAAAGCGCGTTTTCTAGAATGGAAAGACGAGGCAGATAGGTTTCCGGTGTAATCGGCACAAACATGTCTTTGGTTTTTTCACGCATGGAGTCGCCTTGGCGCTTGCGAATTTCCAAGATCTCTTTCTTGAAAGTTTCCGGGAAAGCCGGGCCAATCTGTTCTGCGGTGAAGGCAAACGGCACCGTCAAAAGGAGCGAAAATTCCTCGTCGGTCAGCGCTGCGTCGCCTTTGTTGCGGCGACGCAAAGCGATGTCAACCAACTGCTCGTACAGATCCTCTTCGATACCAAGCGCGATAAACAGCGGATGATCAGTGCCATCCCGGCCAAAGGTCTGGTGCAATGTCTCGACCAGCGTTTGCGAAATGGCGATGCCCTGTTCTGCCAGCCCCTGATCAAAGATCATCGCAAGGAAACTGCGCTCTGATGCCAGAGCCGTCTGCGAGATGCTGCGCATCGGAGAGGCAAACATCAGGTTGCCACCCAAGGCCATCGCAGGATTGAAGAGGTCAGGATCAAACCGGTGAATAACGCCGTCTAGGTTACGCTCTTTCAGCTTTTCGTGCACTTCGTCACGCAAATCAACGATATGTTTGGCCAGTTTAGGGCGCTTGGAGGGGTCAATCCGGTCCATCACCATGCGCCGGAACATCAGGTCTTCGGTCCCAACCGCTTTGACCAACTCGAACCACCAATGATCTACGTCCTCTTGCGAATTCAGTTCGGCCAACCCTGGATCAAGCCAGTCCGCGCGCGTGCTGTCGGGGCTGTTGCCCGCACGGATCGTTTCAATCGCGTCACGGTCGTGCTTGCCCGGATCCCAAAGCACGGTTTTCGGGCTGGTGCGTAATGACATCAACAGGTTTTCACCAATCGTGCCTTGGAAAAGATAGGGCTGCGCGTGGGCATAGCCGATGCGCGCCGCCAGGACAGTCTGGTGCAGCTTGGCCAACTCATGGCCTGCCATCGTGATATGACCACGGGTCGGATTAATTTCACGGGTCAGCAATTCCGCCATCGCCGTGCGTTCGGTTTGGTTGGGTATCTGGATGGCCACCCGCGCGCCCATCGGAATTTCAAAGTTCAAGTCATCCAGCAAAACATTCCCGTCAGAGCTGCGGACCGTAATGTGTTCCAGCTTGATTGGGCCTTTGAGATGGGGAATTTCTTCGGGTTCACCGTCGAACAGCTCGTCTGGGATCATATTGCGCGTGCCAAACCGCTCGATCACGACTTCCCACCGGATCGCCATATCCTGCGTCTGGTTATAGTAGGTCAGCAGTTCTTTCCAAGGGCTCGACAAGTCCTTGTAGGCGGCCAGCGCAGCCACAAGCGCGCCAACCGTAATCTCGCCATTGATGGCGAGATATCCCCCCACTGCGTAAAAGAAAAACGGAGTCAGCTGGGTGATGAAGTTATTGAGAAACTTCATAAAAAACTTTTTCTGGTATATCTGAAAGCGGATAGTGAACAACAGACCCAGACGGTCCGTAAACTTGGCCAGCCGGAAACGCCAGCCGCCGTTTGTGCGTAAATCCGTTATACCCGCAGCAGTCTCTCCGATCTCGGACGAGAAGGCCCGAACCTCTTTGATGCGCGCCTTGTTCAACTCGTTTATCTGCCGCTGGAGCATTGGAATAAGGTAGGCCTGCACGGGGATCAGTGCCACGCCAGCAAGGCCGAACCAGATCGACTGAATAAACAAAAACAACAGGATAATTAGCATTTGCCCCGCTTGAAAAACGGGTTGCGCAACAGCATCGCCCATAAGACCGCCCATTGGCTCGGCCTCGGACGTGACCATCGACACCAGTTCGCCCTGCGACGTATTGTCGAAATAGCTGCGTGGAAACCGCATCATTCGTGCGATAAGCTGGTAACGAAAGCGCCGCAGCAGCCGTTCTGACAGAACACCTTTCATGGTATTCAGGCGCATTTTCAACAGCCCGTGCGCCAGCACTGATGCCAGATATGCGAAACACAAAACCAAAAGGAATTGCACCTGTGACATTTGGATGCCCAGCACGTCGATCACATCTGTTTGTGATCCAATAGCGTCGTTTATGATACGCTTGGGCAGTTCAAGTGTGACGTAAAGAAAGGGGAAAGTTACAATCGTCAGAACCAAAAGAAAAAGCTGATCTCTTTTCGAGTATTTCCATATAAAGGAAAAAATGGATCGCTCCATGCGGTGTCACTTTCGCTGGGGGTGGCCGCGTGCCAGAAGGTAAACGCAAACCTAAGCCGAGACGCGTCCTACTTCAACCGACCGCTTGTACCTTGCAGCGAAAGGTCTGGATGGCTATTCCGGTGTAAATGTCCAATCAGGGAGGCCTGCTGATGCCCAACGATCGCTTCGATAAATCCAAATTACCCAGCCGTCACGTAACCGAAGGGCCAGAGCGCGCGCCGCACCGGTCTTATTACTATGCGATGGGCATGACCGAAGAAGAAATTCATCAGCCACTTGTGGGCGTCGCCACCTGCTGGAACGAAGCGGCCCCGTGCAATATCTCACTAAACCGTCAGGCCCAGGCCGTGAAAATCGGCGTCAAGGCCCAACAAGGCACGCCACGCGAATTTACCACCATCACCGTCACCGATGGCATCGCGATGGGCCACGAGGGCATGCGCTCTTCGCTCGCGTCGCGCGAGGCGATTGCCGACACGGTCGAGCTGACGATGCGCGGCCATTGCTATGACGCGATTGTGGGGCTGGCGGGTTGCGACAAATCCCTGCCCGGCATGATGATGGCGATGATCCGTCTGAACGTCCCGTCTGTATTCCTTTATGGCGGATCGATCCTGCCGGGCAAGGCGCCCGCTGGCGCAGATGTGCCTGCTGATTTCGCCAACCGCGATCTGACCGTTCAGGACATGTTCGAGGCCGTTGGCAATTATCAAAACGGCACCATGTCCCAAGCCGCGCTTGAGATTCTCGAACGCGTCGCCTGCCCGTCTGCCGGTGCCTGCGGGGGCCAGTTTACCGCCAACACAATGGCTTGTGTCTCCGAAGCGATCGGCCTTGCGCTCATGAATTCCTCGGGCATGCCCGCGCCCTACGAATCCCGCGACGCCTACGCCCAAGCCTCTGGCGAGGCGGTCATGAACCTGATTGAAAAGAACATCCGCGCACGCGACATCTGCACCCGTCAAGCGTTTGAGAATGCGGCCCGCATCGTGGCCTGCACTGGTGGGTCAACCAACGCCGGTCTGCACCTGCCCGCGATGGCGCATGAAGCGGGGATTGATTTCTTTCTTGATGACGTCTGCGAAATCTTCCGCGACACGCCTTACTTTGTCGATATGAAGCCCGGCGGTGCCTATGTTGCCAAGGATCTTTACGATGCCGGCGGCGTGCCGGTTGTGATGAAAGAACTGCGCAAGGCCGGTCTGATCCACGCCGACTGCATGACCGCGTCTGGTCGTTCCATCGGCGAAGAACTTGATATGATCGAACGCGAAGCAGATGGCAAAGTCATCCACTCTGTTGCGACCCCGATCAGCAAGACCGGCGGTGTTGTCGGCCTCAAGGGCAACCTTGCCCCCGAAGGTGCAATCGTGAAAATCGCAGGCATGTCCGAAGCGGATATCGTGTTCACCGGCCCCGCGCTGATCTTTGAATGCGAACAGGATGCTTTCGAGGCAGTCCAGAACCGTGCCTATAAAGAAGGCGACGTGTTCGTGATCCGCAACGAAGGCCCTGCAGGCGGGCCTGGTATGCGTGAAATGCTGGCCACCACGGCAGCGCTGTCCGGTCAGGGCATGGGCAAGAAGGTGGCACTGATCACCGATGGCCGTTTCTCTGGCGCGACGCGCGGTTTCTGCGTGGGCCACGTTGGCCCCGAAGCGGCCCATGGCGGCCCGATTGCCCTGCTGCAAGAAGGCGACATGATCACCCTCAACGCGATCGAAGGCACGATCAGCGTCGATATCACCGACGAGGAAATGGCCAACCGCAAAGCCGCATGGCCGGGCGCGCGCGCGACGAACTATCAAAGCGGTGCGCTTTGGAAATACGCGCAACTGGTCGGACCGACGTATCTGGGGGCAGTTACGCATCCCGGCGCAAAGGCGGAGACGCATGACTACATGGACCTTTAGAGGTCTTGTAGCCGCACTTGGATTGACGACCCTGACGGCTTGTGAAGCTGGTCAGGGTCTAAATCTGGGGCCGGGACTTAACCAGCAAGCAGGTCGCAAGGCGACGCTTCCGCTATCGCGTGCAAACATGACTGCGGGGGTGATTTTGGTTGCGCCAAACGGATTCTGCATTGATCGGGTAAGCCTTGAGCCACGTTTTGCGGTCATGGCGCGCTGTGACACTTTGGGCGTTAAAGGCGTTTCAGGGTCCGCCCCACGCGGGCTTGTTACCGTCAGCTTGACACAGGCGAAGCCGGGCCCGCTACCAACGGCGCAACAGATGGCCGCTGCGAGTGCTTTGGAGAACGTAGATGATGTTGAAACCTCCGTTGGGTTGGTGACATTTCGTGCCCAAGGTAGGCTTCCGGTGGGGGGGTATGCGCCCACCCAGTGGCGTGGTGCGGCGCGAATTGGTGGGCAGATTGCCGGAATTGCGGTTTATGGCCCCGAGAACGGCGAAATAATCTCAAGCACAGGGCGCGGCATCCTTCGTCAAATGGTAAACCTGAGCGTTGAGGCAACACCAAAACCAATCAAAAGAGCCGCTGTTCCGAATTGACGCCTCAAGAAAACGCCAATTCAATTGAACGAACACATTTCTATAGTTAGACTTTCGGAAAATAAACGATCGACCGGACGGGGCATCAGGCGCATATGGCCAAATTTGGCACTCAGCTTTTCGAAACAGCATTGGCTGCAAATTTTTTGGGTAAATGGGCAAGAAAAGCCCGTAACGCGAACGAAGTTCCGCTTGCAACGCTGCGCAAGCAATCGCGGGACGCACGGGCCCTGAAAGCGCATCTTGATCGCGTCATCCATGTCGCAGAAGAGCGCTTGTCACTGCCTTTGGTCGGGTCGAAGAAATTTTTCAAACCTCACAATGCCGATTGGTCATGGCGCCCTGCGCTCTGGCGTGGCCCGCTGCCCGTGCAGGGTTTATCTTCGGTTCAGTCGAAATCCACCCTTGGGGATGAGGTCACGGTTTTTCACGACTGTTCATTTTCTGAACTTGGCATACGCCAATTGCGCAATCTGCGCGAGGCCGACCTGGCACCTTACGGATTGCGGATGGACGTCTTTCGCTTTGATGGATCATTTCTATCTATCGTTCTTGATCTTCCCGAAGGCTGTGTGAACGGCTTGAAACGCACCCATCTTTTGCGGATGAGCGCCATCGTCGAGATGGAAAAACCGATCGAGATTTTTGCGCGACTGAACATCCGTCATGGCCCCAATACCGAACAGATCGTGCGCGAACTCCCTCTTGATCAACCGGATGTGATGGTCGAATTCGATCTGGCATACTCAAGCATGAATGAAAAGCGCGTCGAAAAAGCATGGATCGATCTGATTTTCGAAGGTCCAGAGATGAATGAAATCGTGTTGCGCGATCTGACCTTCTCGCGCCGCCCGCGCTCCCAACTTTAGGAATTTTCGGATGAGCCTTTTGAACCTGACCAAAACGCGCATGCTTGAAGGGATGTGGCAGGGCATCATCACCGGCGCTGGCGACACCAAACCCGATATTGCAGTAAGCCATGCCAATACCAATGTTCCTGATTTCCAGCTTTTTCGGGATGAAGCAGCCAACCACTGGGTGCTGACGATTCCGGTTCCCGCGACTGCCGTGGCGGATGGGATTCAAACGATTTTGATCGTCGACCGTCTTGCGGACGTGAAAATTGGTGAAATCGTTTTGATCGGCGATGATTTGTCAAATGGCAGCCTGCAAGCAGAGATGGAGCTTTTGCGCGCAGAACTAGACATGCTCAAGCGCGCGTTTCGGCGTCATTGCATCGAGACCGCGTAAGACGTAGGGACTGCACGCCCTTTATGTTCTGATATCCTGCTGCAACAGCGGTCAGACTTGCGCAATTTTGCCGCCAACCTGTGAGAACCTATTCCGCCGCTCTACAGATAAATGGCGACTGCTGCCACTGCCAGCGGTCTTGGTGCTGATTTACGAGAGCAAGATTTAACTGCGCTAAGGTCCAAGATTGCATCGTAATTGACCAATAAAAAGGCCGCCCCTTTTTCGGGACGGCCTAAGTTTCAAATTCAATGCTTTCCAAAAGCGCCGCTGCCGGGGTTTACTACTTCGGAGCCAACGCAGACAGGCCTTTGAGGATATCGATGGCATATGCCAGCTGGTAATCCTCCTCGCGCAGGGCTGCTGCTTCCTCAGCCTTTTTACGATCCGCCATGATCTGTTCGATCTCATCCTCTGAAAGGCTGTCATTGTTCAGGCTGCCACGCAAATCCGCCTCTGAACGCAGCGGATTGCTGCTGGCAGTGTCATTCTCTTCGCTTTCAGGTTTTGCCGGGGGCTGTGCCACCACAATATTCGGCGATACGCCAACCGCCTGAATAGACCGGCCTGATGGCGTGTAGTAGCGCGCTGTTGTCAGGCGCATCGCACTTTCGCCGCGCAGTGGCATGATGGTCTGGACCGACCCTTTCCCAAAGCTCTTGGTGCCGACAACGATGGCGCGACGGTGATCTTGCAGCGCACCTGCCACGATTTCCGACGCCGAGGCCGAACCACCGTTGATCAGAACAACGATTGGCCTGCCTTCGGCAAGATCGCCTGGCGTAGCGTTTGTACGGTCACTGTCAGCCGCATCACGGCCACGGGTACTTACAATCTCGCCTTCTTCGAGGAAGGCATCAGAAACCGCGATCGCCTGATTTAACAAACCACCCGGATTGTTGCGCAAGTCGAGCACGATACCGCTGATGTTCTCTATCCCGCCTGCGGCGGCGAACTGTTCTTCCAAACCTTCCTTAAGCTTTGGATAGGTCTGTTCGTTGAAGGTTGTGACACGCATCACAACCGCATCCCCGACAGTCCGACCACGCACAGCCGTCAATTGGATGGTATCGCGGATCAACGAGACATCGAATGGTTCGCTTTCACCTTCGCGGACCACGGTAATGATGATCTCGGATCCAACGGGTCCGCGCATCAATTCAACAGCGTCATCAAGGGTCAACCCAAGCAGGCTTTCGCCGTCAACATGCGTGATGAAATCACCAGCCTCGATGCCCGCTTCAGAGGCGGGTGTTTCATCAATCGGCGAAACGACTTTGACAAAACCCTCTTCCTGCGTGACCTCGATGCCCAAACCGCCGAATTCACCCCGCGTCTGATCACGCATTTTCAGCGCGTCTTTGGGCGACAGATAGCTTGAGTGGGGATCAAGCGAAGTAAGCATTCCGTTGATGGCCGCCTCGATCAGTTCTTCTGTGTCGACTTCTTCGACATATTGGGCGCGAAGACGTTCAAAAATATCGCCAAACAGGTCAAGCTGCTCATAGACGTTGCTTGCCTTGGCAGTTTCCTGCGCCAGCAATGGCCCTGCAATTTGCGTCGTGGCGATAACGCCTGCCAGCGTACCACCCACGGCGGCCATTACGAATTTCCTCATATGCTCAACCATCCTTATCGGTTAGGAACCACTCTGCAGGGTCCTGTGGAATATTATTTTCTCTTACTTCTATATAGAGCGTTTCTGAGTGCTCTACGCCAGCCCCATCACCATTTGGTGAAAGTGCATCGGAATTGCTTGTGGCGGGTGCCCCCATCAGCCCGATAGGGGTCCCTGCAGCGATCACCTGCCCGGCCTCGCCATAAACGATATCCAGCCCCGCCAGCACAAACAGCGTATTCGCACGCGGCTCAAGAATAATAACGTTGCCAAGATCCAAAAGCGGCCCAGTGTAGCGGATTGTTGCCGCCGTGGGGGTCGTTACAATCGCGCGTGAACGGGTCGCAAAAATCATGCCCGGCCGCGTCACACCTGCCGCATCAGTTTCATTGGCGCGGCGCAGGATCAAGCCTTGCACGGGCAAAGTCAGCCTGCCTACCTCTCCATCAAGATCCAGTGGCGCAGGTTCGATCTCTTCCGAGGTCATCTGCGACAGACCGCTCGCAAATCCTGACAGCGTTTCCGAGGTCGAGATCAAAATTGCGGTGCGCACCGGGTCTTCGGTAAATCGCTTGGGCAGATCGGTCCTGTTTGCCATCGCCTGATTCAATTCGGTTCGGGCACGCTGCACTTCGGTCAGACCTTCTTGCAGCCGTTTGGCGGCATCCGTCTGCAAAAGCCGCAACGTCTGCACATCTTCAAGATCCTGCCGCAAAACATCGGCACGGGCATCAAGCGCAGGTGTCAGTTCGGCCAGCAACATGCCCGCACGCGCTGTGCCAACAGGGCCTTCGGGATGCAGAAACAATGTCGGCGAAGGGTTGCCCCCTATACTTTGCAAAACGCCAAGCAGTTGGGCCACCTCGCCATCGCGGGCTTGCAGCTTCTTGCTAAGCTGCGCCTCGTTGATGGCCGCCTGCCGCAATCCTTCCCGCATCGCACCTAAACCGGTTTCAAACGCTTGGATCGTCTGGGTCAACGCCTGCACCCGGTCACGTGCACCATCTGCGCTGTCCAATTGCACCGAGGCCGCTTCAAGTTCGGCCATCGCACGGCGGGCCTGATCGGCGGCCTCGGTCTGGGCTGCGGCCGCAACCGGCCAGACCAGCATTAATAGGGCACTTAACCGGATCATTCTAACAGCGACTTTCCAGTCATCTCCGGCGGCTGTTCAAGACCCATCAACTGCAAAACCGTAGGGGCCAGGTCAGCCAACCGCCCGGTGCGCACCTTGGCCCCAGCAGATGCGCCAACGACCGCAACAGGCACCGGATTGAGCGTATGCGCCGTATGCGCGCCGCCAGTTTCTGGATCAATCATCGTTTCGCAATTGCCATGGTCAGCCGTCACAATCATCGCGCCCCCAGCCGATTTCAACGCCTTCAATACACGGCCAAGCCCCGCATCCACGGCCTCGCAAGCTGCAATCGCTGCTTCCAGATCGCCTGTGTGACCAACCATGTCGGGATTGGCGTAATTCACCACGATCATGTCATACCCCTCCTCTATCGCACGAACAAAATGATCCGTTACTTCGCTGCAAGACATCTCTGGCTGCAAATCATAGGTCGCTACATCGGGTGATCTTGGCATAACCCGGTCCTCGCCCACAGCGGCGGTTTCCTCCCCTCCGTTGAGGAAAAATGTCACGTGAGGGTATTTTTCTGTCTCGGCCAACCGGAACTGGCGCAACCCGTGCTGTGCCAGCCAAGCGCCCAAGGTGTTCACAATCTGGGGTTTTGGATACATCGTAGAGATATAAATACTGTGGGCGTCTGAATATTCCGCCATGCCCATCAAGGCAGCCCAATCAGGTCGCTTGCCAGTGTCGAAGGCATCAAAATCTTGCGCACCGATTGCAGACATGATTTCGCGGGCGCGGTCGGCACGAAAGTTCAGGCAGAAAAATCCATCGCCATCTTTCGCGCCGGCGTAGCCATCGATCACGGTCGGCTTGATGAATTCATCATTTTCGTCGCGCGCATACGCCGCTTCAACCGCAGCACTGCCAGTTTGAGCGGACAACCCTTCAGCCTGAACGATGGCACCGTAGGCTTTGGCGACGCGGTCCCAACGGTTATCGCGGTCCATGGCAAAGTAGCGGCCTGTGACGGTGGCAATCGCAACGTTCTTGGGCAGTTCGGCCTGCAATGTATCGAAAAACCCCAAAGCCGAGCGCGGAGCGACATCGCGACCATCTGTCAACGCATGAACAACCACCGGAATATCCTGCGCGTGCAAAGCATGAACCGCTGCAATCAAGTGCGAAAGATGCCCATGCACCCCGCCATCAGAAACCAGACCCATCAGATGCGCCGTACCACCAGTTTTCTTGAGCCTCTCAATGAAATCCAGCAAGGGTGGATTCTTGGCAAAACTACCCTGCTCGATGGCCAGATCAATCTGGCCCAGATCCATGGCAACCACCCGTCCAGCCCCAATATTGGTGTGACCAACCTCTGAATTGCCCATCTGCCCTTTGGGCAAACCCACATCCGGGCCGAATGTCGTCAGCGTCGCATTGGGACAATTCTGCATGATCCAGTCGAAATTCGGTGTCTTCGCGAGCAAAGGCGCGTTTCCAGCCGCTTCCGCGCGCAAACCCCATCCGTCCAGAATACACAGTACAACAGGTTTAAGGGGTGCCATTGGATCGCCGCTCCGACTATTTTCGATGATTTGCGTCTTTTAACGGCTGTTTGCGCATTGGTGAACCTAATTCAGCCCAGATTACAAACTTGTAGAGTTACACAGCCCAAAACCTGCCCGCCCCCTTGCCCTGCTTGCTTGGTTTGGTCATAACAACAGCGCATCCAAAGCCAAGGACGATCACATGACATCGCAAGCCCCCGAAACCCGCATTGTGAACACCTGGCGCGTCGCGTGCGACGGCAGTGAAGGCGCATTGGGTCACCCCCGCGTGTGGCTGCAAATTCCGCAAGACAAAGGCTGGGTCGAATGTGGATATTGCGATTGTAGATTCATCCACCAGGACTTTGAGGGCAAGGTCTGAGGCAAGTCGCAAGATGGCTAGGCGTGTTAGCGCTTTTACCTGCCATTTATGTAATGGCAGCACTTTACGGCGCGGTCATCCCCAGTCGCATCACTACCGATACCTCTGAAAAAACCCACGATATACTGCTGGTCACCGGCCCTATCCACTACGACCTGCTTTTACCGCTTGATCAGCTGTCTGTGACGCGGTTCACACCGTTGGCCAAGACAGGGATCTGGCTGGACCACCCCGATGCTGAATGGTTGATCGTCGGATGGGGCGCGCACGATTTCTACACCCGGACACCAACGTACAAAGACCTTGATCTAAGGGCAATCTGGCGCGGCATCACCGGGGACAACTCCGTTTTGCGATTTGATATTATAGGCGGTTTACCGGCTGATCTGCCCGCGCGGCGGCTCAAGCTGACTGAAAAGGAATACACGACCTTGCTCGACAGCGTCTGGAATACGCTCGTCCTTGGCGCGGACGCGTTACCGGTCCGGATTGCGAATGCCGGCTACACTCGAACTGATGGATTCTTTGCGGCAAAAGACCAATTTCACCTGTTTCGGACGTGCAATGTCTGGATTGGCGAACGCTTGCGGGATGCCGGTGTAAAGTTTGGTCTTTGGACGCCGATGTCGATGTCTGTCAGCCTGTCCTTTGATCTTTACCATCCCAAATGATGCACCGACGGGACGCTCCGCGGGGAGTTTATCTGGCAAAATGAAGATGGGGTCGTGGGTGATTGTCTGCTGGCAGGTGCTGCTTCTTCGTGGCAAAAGAAGACAATCATTTAAGGGAGCACCGACATGTCCGGCACATTTGGCAAGGGTCACCATCTGCATCTGATCGACGGGTCGGCGTTTATTTTCCGCGCCTATCACGCCCTACCGCCGCTGACGCGCAAATCAGACGGCCTGCCCATCGGGGCGGTTGCCGGGTTTTGCAACATGCTGCACCGCTATGTCGAAGGGAATACCGGGCCGGATGCCCCAACCCATGTCGCAGTCATTTTCGACAAAGGCAGCCATACGTTCCGCAATGACATGTATGATCAATACAAAGCGAACCGCGAAGCAATGCCAGAGGATTTGCGTCCGCAGATCCCACTGACACGGGACGCGACCGAAGCGTTCAATATCGCCTGCAAAGAAAAGGAAGGCTTTGAGGCAGATGACATCATCGCCACCCTGGCTGTTCAGGCGCGCGCTGCTGGTGGGCGCTGTACCATCATCAGTTCTGACAAGGACCTGATGCAACTGGTGGGCGACGGCGTGGAAATGCTGGACGCGATGAAGAACAAGACCATCGACCGCGAGGGTGTGTTCGAGAAGTTTGGCGTCTATCCCGACCGCGTTGTTGATGTGCAGGCGCTCGCGGGTGATTCTGTTGACAACGTACCCGGTGCGCCAGGAATCGGGATCAAAACCGCTGCCCTGCTGATTAACGAGTTCGGTGATCTCGATGCGTTGCTGGAACGGGCCCACGAAATCAAACAGCCAAAACGGCGCCAGACGCTGATTGATCACGCCGATCAGATCCGACTGTCACGCAAGCTGGTATTGCTGGACGAAAACACACCGCTCGACTTTACGCTGGATGACCTCGAGGTCCGCGACCCGGATTCCGACAAGTTGCTTGGGTTTCTGGCCGAGATGGAATTCCGAACCCTGTCAAAACGCGTTGCCGAGGTTTTGGGCAAAGAAGCGCCCGTGATCGAAAGCCCTGTGATGAATGATGCCCCTGCCGCGGCTGATATTCCGTTCTCGGCAGACGATTACGAACAGGTCAGCGATGCAAAATCCTTGCAAGAGTGGATCGACCAGATTTACGAATTTGGTTACGTCGCTGTAGACACCGAAACCACAGGCCTTGATGAAATGACCGCCGACCTTGTGGGCATTTCGCTTTGTGTCGAGCCGGGAAAAGCCTGCTATATCCCACTGATCCACAAGACCCACTCCTCGGAAGATCTGTTCGGATCGGATGACCTGGCCGAAGGGCAGATGCCAACCGAAGACGCGTTGAAGATGCTCACGCCCATGCTTGAGGATCCGTCGATCATCAAAATCGGCCAGAACATGAAATATGACAGCAAGATTTTTGCACAGCTTGGCATTAACGTCGCACCAATCGATGATACGATGCTGATGTCTTATGCGATGCACGCGGGCTTGCACGGCCACGGGATGGACACGCTTTCCGAGCGCTATCTGGGCCATATCCCGATCCCGATCAAACCGCTGTTGGGGTCGGGCAAGTCTGCTGTGACCTTCGACAAAGTGCCTTTGGACCAAGCTGTGCGCTATGCAGCAGAGGATGCCGACATCACCCTGCGTCTGTGGCAACTGTTCAAACCGCAGTTGCACCGGGCCCAGGTCACCAAGGTCTACGAGACGCTTGAACGCCCCCTTGTCCCCGTGCTTGCCGCGATGGAACGGTCTGGTGTGAAGGTCGATCGTGACACGCTAAGCCGGATGTCAAACGCCTTTGCGCAGAAAATGGCCGGGCTCGAGGACGAAATTTACGAGCTTGTAGGGCGGAAGTTCAATGTCGGCTCCCCCAAGCAGCTTGGTGAAATCCTATTTGACGAAATGGGAATCGAGGGTGGAAAGAAGGGTAAAACAGGGGCCTACGCCACGGGTGCCGACGTGCTGGAGGATTTGGCGACCGAACATGTTTTACCAGGCCGCATTCTGGACTGGCGTCAGCTTTCCAAGCTGAAATCGACCTATACAGACGCTTTGCAGGACCACATCAACAAGGACACGGGCCGCGTTCACACGTCCTATTCGATCGCGGGTGCTTCGACCGGACGTCTGGCGTCAACGGACCCGAACCTGCAGAATATCCCGATCCGCTCCGAGGAAGGCCGCCGGATTCGTGAGGCTTTCGTCGCGGAAGACGGCAAGGTGCTTGTCGCCCTCGATTATTCGCAGATCGAGTTGCGGATACTGGCCCACATCGCTGAAATTCCGGAACTGAAACAGGCATTCAAGGATGGCATCGACATTCATGCGCTCACCGCATCAGAAATGTTTGGCGTGCCTCTGGACGAGATGACCCCAGACGTCCGCCGCCAAGCCAAAGCGATAAACTTTGGTGTGATCTATGGCATCTCGGGCTTTGGTCTGGCCCGCAACCTGCGGATTCCACGCGCAGAGGCACAAGGTTTCATCGACCGTTACTTCGAGCGTTTCCCCGGCATCCGCACCTATATGGACGACACCAAGGCCTTCGCCAAGGAACACGGCTATGTGCAAACCTTGTTCGGCCGCAAAATCAACACCCCCGAAATCGGTGCAAAAGGCCCCCGCGCAGGCTTTGCCCAACGTGCCGCCATCAATGCGCCCATTCAGGGCACTGCCGCTGATGTAATCCGTCGCGCCATGATCCGGATGCCGGATGCGATCAAAGCTATTCCGGCGACAATGCTGTTGCAGGTGCATGATGAACTATTGTTCGAGGTGGAAAAGGGGGCCGAGGACGATCTGATAAACGCAGCGCGTGACGTCATGGAGAACGCGTCAGACCCTGTCGTCAAGTTGGATGTCAAGCTGACGGTCGAAGCTGGAATAGGTTCGAACTGGGCCGAGGCCCATTAAAAAAGGCCCGCGTGTCTGGAACAAAAAGCAAAGCTATCAGTTAATTTTTCTCTTTCTTCGGAACTTAGCACGGGGTCAATCCATTTAATTCCCAATTGATGCGCAAAGATTTGCCGATGCGCGACATAAAATACGAGGGAAAAAATGGACAAGAAAGATCTTCCATCATTGCCTCTGGCGCTTTTGCCAGTCGTATTAACTCTGGGGTTGCTGGCCTTACAATTATTTTATTATGGCGATTTCACACCGCACATTCCTCTCATTCTGGGATTGGCAATCACGTCGTTGCTGGGTGTCCTGCGAGCCCAAGGCTGGATGGATATACGTGAGGGTATTTTCCATGTAATCCATGTGTCCCTGCCCTCTTTGGCAGTGCTTGTGATCGTTGGTATGATCATCGGCGTCTGGATCGCTTCGGGAACCGTGCCAACCTTGATCTATTACGGATTAACTTTGTTAAATCCCTCCATCTTTTTGGCGGCAGCGATGATCTTGTGCGCCGTGGTATCTTTGTCATTGGGCACCAGCTGGGGCACGGTCGGTACAATCGGTCTTGCCCTGATGGGCATCGGCGCAGGTTTCGGCATTCCCGCCTATTGGACCGCAGGCGCCGTTGTCTCTGGCGCGTTCTTTGGTGACAAAATTTCGCCGCTGTCAGATACAACAAATCTTGCCCCTGCGGTGACTGGTACGAATGTTTTTGATCACATTAAAAATATGCTTCCAACGACCATTCCCGCCATGGTGATCGCGTTGATCATCTATGTGCTGGTAGGTTTCATGATGATTGATGCTGCAGCTGGCGATGTCAGCAGCATCCAGCAGATAACCACGGGGTTAGCTGATCGGTTCAATCTGGGGCTTGTCCCGCTGATTCCCGCGTTGATTGTGGTTTCCTTGGCATTGATGAAGCAGCCACCGCTGCCGTCATTGTTCTCTGGTGTCCTCGCAGGCGGGCTGATCGCGATTTTCTGGCAAGGTGCTGGCTTGCACGATGTCTTTGCCTTCGCGCAGTCAGGCTATTCAATTGATACAGGGATTTCCGATATCGACAGCTTGTTGAATGCAGGTGGCATTCAGTCGATGATGTGGACGATCTCTTTGATGTTGATTGCCTTGGGCTTCGGTGGCGCTCTTGAAAGAACAGGGTGTCTTGAGGCGATCATCATGGCCATCGTCAACCGCGTCAAAACGTTTGCCGCAGTACAATCATCCGCAATTGGTGCGGCCTTTGCGACCAATATGGTAGCGGGCGACCCCTATATCTCGATCGCGTTGCCGGGTCGCATGTACGCGCCGCTGTATCGGGGGATGGGTTACTCAACCCTGAACCTAAGCCGGGCCGTCGAAGAAGGGGGCACATTGATGAGCCCGCTGATCCCTTGGAACGCTGGCGGTGCCTTTGTGATTTCCGCACTTGGTCTTGGCGTGATGGATGGGAACCTGACCAACCTGCTGTATATCCCACTGGCATTCGCGTGCTGGACGGCTCCCGTGATTGGTTTGATCTATGCGGTAACGGGTATGTTTTCACCCAAAGCGACGGAAAAAGATCGTCAGGAGTGGGAGAAGTCGGGCGAGGATATCATGGACCTTGGGGATCATGCACTGGCCTATCGGAAAGACCCTGAAACAGCCCAAGCTTAGCCACCAGGCAAAGCCGCAGCGCACTAGGTGTTGCGGCTTTGCTGTTACATCGTACACGAACAACACCTCTACGGCGGTCAAACCTTCCCTGGCCGCCACTTCGAAACGGCAACGCTTGTCCCTAGTCTGGCAATTCATCCGATGGAATAACGCCAAAGAAAGTTCCGTTCGACCACACGCCAAACCAGCCTTCGTGATGCTCTCCCAAATCTACAAGGCGGTAAAAGCTCTTGCGATCAATCAGCGCCTCAAGATTACGGCGCACGCGAACATAGGGTGAAGGTTCGCCCGTCTGGGGGTCGCGCACAACCCGGATCGGCAGATCAGCACCTGCGGACGCCATGTCGTCCAGATTTGTCTGAAACACCAGTTTTTGCTCACGCCCCTCGCCTAACACATCAAAATCGACGGCAATAAATGGGGCGTCCTCGACGCGTATTCCAACCTTTTCGACAGGCGTGACCAGAAAATATTTGTCACCTTCACGGATCAGAATCGAGGCAAACAACTTGACCAACCCGCGCCGGCCGATGGGAGTGCCCTCGTAAAACCAGGTGCCATCCCGTTTGATTTCCATGTCGATATCACCACAAAATGGCGGATTCCATTTTTCTACAGGCGGTAATCCGCGTGTTTTTGCAGCGGAAACAGATGCTGCAAGGCTTGTCGCGCTTGGGGTCACGGTTTTTTGTCCACTCATTGCTTTTGCCATTTCCAGTTTGCGAGATACACTTACACTTAACTTATATAAACCAGAGGACGCAAAAGTCATGACCGAAGCCAGCGACATGGTAGCCGACATCGAAGCCCTCGGGGAAAAACTGGCGCAGGCCAAGACCTCTATCACCAACCGGTTTATCGGGCAGGAACGCGTCGTCGATCTGACCCTGACGGCGCTTTTGTGCGGTGGTCACGGGTTGCTGATTGGTTTGCCCGGTTTGGGCAAGACGCGCCTGGTCGAGACGCTTAGCACCGTGATGGGGCTGAATGGCAACCGTGTGCAGTTTACGCCCGACTTGATGCCCGCTGATATCTTAGGGTCCGAAGTTCTGGATACGGCGGCTGACGGCAGCCGCGCGTTCCGCTTTGTCGAAGGTCCTATTTTTTGCCAGTTGTTGATGGCAGACGAGATCAACCGCGCCAGCCCGCGCACACAATCGGCTTTGCTGCAAGCTATGCAGGAAAAGACAGTGACAGTTGCGGGGCAGGACCGCCCCCTTGGTAAACCGTTCCATGTCCTTGCCACGCAAAACCCGATCGAGCAGGAAGGCACTTATCCTTTGCCCGAAGCGCAACTTGATCGCTTCCTTGTGCAAATTGACGTCGCATATCCTGATCGCAAGACAGAGCGGGACATCCTGATGGCCACGACCGGCGAAGGCGATGCACAATCAACACAGATTTTCACAACCGAGGAATTGCTGGCAGCACAGTCCCTGCTGCGCCGCATGCCCGTGGGCGACAGTGTGGTCGAGATGATTTTGGATCTGGTCCGCGCTTTCCGCCCCGGTGAAGCAGAGGCCAGTCAGAAGGTGCGCGAGACTGTCGCGTGGGGCCCAGGCCCACGTGCGGCCCAAGCACTGATGCTGACCGTGCGCGCCCGCGCACTTTTGCAAGGGCGTCTTGCCCCATCGGCAGAAGACGTGCTCGACATGGCTCGCCCGGTACTAACCCACCGGATGGCGCTTAATTTTGCCGCGCGCGCACGCGGTGACAGCCTGGAAAACCTGATCGAGACGACCGCAGGCAGCCTGACCGGGAAAAAGGCCGCAGCGTGATCAAACCTTCAGCCCTTCGTGCCGATGCCGAAGATCAGGCCGCGCGTTTTCCTGAATTGCTGGCCCGGGCCGACCATTTGGCAGGCGCTGTCCTGCTGGGTGCGCACGGTCGCAGGCGCGCAGGGGTAGGCGATGATTTCTGGCAATACCGCCCGGCGCAGCAAGGCGACAGCCGCCGTCTTATCGACTACCGCCGTTCGGCCATGGGCGATCAGGAATTTGTGCGCGAGCGTGAATGGCAGATTGCGCAATCCGTTATGCTGTGGGTCGATCAGGGTGCCTCGATGCGCTTTACATCAGAGAGTAATCTGCCGGAAAAGGCAGATCGGGCACGGCTTTTGGGCCTTGCCACGGCGATCATGTTGCAGCGCGGCGGTGAACGGGTTGGCCTCACCGGGACATCGCTTCCCCCCCGTTCCGGCAGACCGCAGATTCTGCGCTTGGCCGAGGTGCTCTGCCAGGACGACACCGCCGACTATGCCCCGCCAGAGCATCGCGCGATGATCCCACATGCACGCGCTTTGTTCATCTCAGACTTCATGGGCAGTTTGGAGGGCGTGACTCTTGCTCTGACCAAGGCGGCTGATCGGGGCGTGCGCGGCGTGCTGTGCCACCTGCTTGACCCTTCGGAAGAGGCGTTTCCCTTTAGCGGCAGAACCATATTCGAGAGCATGGGTGGCACGCTGAGCCATGAGACCCTAAAGGCCAGCGATCTGAAGACGCGCTATCTTGAACGGCTGGCGGAACGCAAAGCCGAACTTCAGCGTCTTTGCGCGCTGACAGGCTGGCATTACGGCCTGCACCACACCAACACCTCGGCGCAATCAGCGCTTCTTTGGCTTTATTCAGCGCTTGATACCCGCGCGGGGGCAGCAGCATGACGGTTCTTGGTGGCATCGGTTTCACGGCCCCCTGGCTTTTGTTGGGACTTCTTGTTTTGCCCATCTTATGGCTGATCCTCAGGGCCGTCCCTCCTGCCCCGATCCGCCGCCGCTTTCCTGGCGTCGCTTTGTTGCTGGGCCTCAAAGACGATGAAAGCGTATCGGACCGCACACCTTGGTGGTTACTGCTTTTGCGGGTTCTGGCAGTTGCGGCCGTGATCATTGGCCTTGCAGGGCCGGTCCTGAACCCTGACGAGCAACAGGCCGATGGCTCTGGCCCGTTGCTGATTTTGCTGGACGGGTCTTGGGCGGGTGCGACCCGTTGGCAACAACAATCCGAAGTGATTGATGCGCAACTGACCCGCGCCGCGCGTGCAAATCGGACCGTCGGGTTCCTGTCACTGACAGCGCCTCAAGAGCCCGCCTTTCAGTCAGCCGATGTTTGGCGGACACGGCTTGCCGGTTTGCAGCCCGAACCCTGGCAGCCCTCCAATGCCAATGTGATCCGCGCGATCGAGATTACGGAAACCTTGAACGGCTTTGACACGCTTTGGTTCAGTGACGGGCTGGACTATGGCAGCCGGGGCGACATGTTGGACGCGCTACAAGATCAAGGCACGGTCGAAGTCTATCAAACAGGGGCCAACGTGCTGGCCATGGCCCCCGCAACCTACGAAGACGGTGCGATCACACTGACGGCCAAGCGTGCCATCGCAGGCGAGGCCCGCGAGGTCACGCTGAACGCCCAAGGCCGCGACCCTGCAGGCAATGTTCGTATCCTTGCGACCGTCCCTGCCAGGTTTGAGGCAGGTGCCATGACAACAACTGCTGCTCTTGCGTTGCCGTCAGAACTGCGCGCGCGGATCACCCGTTTTGACATTGCAGGCCAGCGCTCTGCCGGGGCCAGCACGCTGGTCGATGACGGGCTGCGCCGCCGCGAGGTTGCCCTCATCGCCGGTCGTGAAAACCGCGAAGGGTTGGAACTGCTGTCGCCCCTACATTACATAGGACAGGCGCTTGCCCCAACAGCGGAGCTGATTGACGGATCGTTGGCCGACGTGCTGCCCGCCAATCCAGATGTGATCGTGTTGGCCGATATTGCAACATTATCCGAAGCTGAACAAACCCCGCTGTTGGAGTGGATTGAAGGCGGGGGCATGTTGATCCGCTTCGCCGGGCCGCGCATTGCCGCAAGTGATATCTCGCGCGATACCGAAGACCCTTTGATGCCCGTGCGCCTCCGCGCCGGAGGCCGCAGTGTCGGGGGTGCCATGAGCTGGGGTGAACCCAAATCGCTTGACGCGTTTCGAGACAGCTCGCCCTTTTTCGGCCTCGAAGTGCCTGACGATGTGGTTGTGTCAGCCCAAGTCGTGGCACAGCCAGACCCGACGCTGGCTGATCGCGTGATTGCAGCGCTGAGCGATGGCACGCCTTTGGTCACGCGCAAGGCACTTGGGCAGGGCCAGGTGGTGTTGTTCCACGTTACCGCGACAGCAGAATGGTCCACGCTGCCCCTGTCGGGTTTGTTTGTGCAGATGATGGAGCGGCTGGCGGTATCGTCTTCTTCAGCCACACTTGACGCGCAAGATTTGCAAGGAACCACTTGGACGCCGCTGCGCGTGATGGATGGGTTTGGCCTGCTTGACGATGCTGGTAATCTGCCGGGCGTGGACGGTGCCGATCTTGCCGAAGCACCTGCCGGGCCTGAATTGCAGCCGGGCATCTATGCCTCTGGTGACAGGCGGATCGCCCGTAATGTTGTGACAACCGATACCATTTTAACCCCTGCGACCTGGCCCGGTGATGTGCCCGTTCGCGGCTTGTATGTAGCCCCCGAAGTGCCCCTAGCCGGATGGCTTCTTAGCTTGTCGATATTGCTTTTGCTTGCTGATGTCGTAGCGTCGCTGGCGCTATCCGGTCGTCTGTTGAAACGCAGCAATGCCGCCGCGGTTCTTCTGGCCGCTCTTTTGCATATGCCTGCGCCCGCCGATGCACAGGACGCCGACCAATTTGCGTTGAACGCAACGGCAGAGATGGCATTGGCCTATGTGATCACCGGAAACCCGTCCGTTGACCAGGTGTCAGAAGCTGGCCTGCGCGGGCTGTCTGACACGCTGTATTTCCGGACATCGGTAGAGCCCGCGAACCCGATTGGCGTCAATCTGGAAACCGACGAACTGGCGTTCTTTCCAATGTTGTATTGGCCCATCACACCAGACCAGCCGCGCCCGTCATCTGACGCCTACGTCAAGCTTAACGAATATTTGCGCTCTGGCGGATTGATCCTGTTCGATACACGCGATGCCAATATCGCCGCATTCGGTGCGGCAAGCCCGAACGGGCAAAAACTCCAAGACCTCGCAGCACCGCTTGATATTCCTCCGCTTGAACCACTGCCCGGCGATCATGTTCTGACCCGCACGTTCTATCTGCTTCAGGATTTCCCCGGCCGCCATCCCGGCCGCGACATCTGGGTCGAAGCTTCGCCCGCTGATGCAGAACAAGTCGAGGGCATGCCATTTCGCAACCTTAACGACGGCGTGACACCCGTGGTTATCGGCGGCAACGACTGGGCGGCGGCATGGGCGGTGTCAAGCAACGGCGCGCCAATGGTCCCGATCGGGCGGGGTTTTGCAGGCGAGCGTCAACGTGAACTGGCTTACCGGTTTGGTGTTAATCTGGTGATGCATGTGCTGACCGGAAACTATAAATCAGATCAGGTCCATGTGCCTGCGCTTCTGGATAGGTTGGGCCAATGACCTCTACCATCGTCTTTGATCCCATGATCCCGCTTCTGCTTTTAGGGGCCGTGGCCGTTATCGCATTGGCCGCGATTGTTCTGGCGGTTCTACGTGGCCTGCAAGGCTGGGCTTTGCGCGGGCTTGCAATGCTGGTGGTTCTTGCCGCCCTATCAGGCCCATCGTTTCAACAAGAAGACCGCGCACCCCTTAGCGACATTGTGATCATACTGGAAGACAGCAGCGCCAGCCAGAAACTGGCAGATCGCGCCAGTCAAAGCATCTCGGCAGCTGACGCAATTGCCGGAACCATTGCGGCGCGTGAGAACACCGAACTGCGTCGCGTGACCGTACCCGACGGGGCAGGCGATACTGGAACCCAGATGATGACAGCACTTAGTCAGGCACTGGCAGAGGAGCCGCGTGCGCGGATTGCAGGTATTTTGGCGATCAGTGATGGCCGCATCCATGACGCTGATTTGCCCGTTGATCTTCCCGCACCAATGCATCTGCTGATGACGGGTAAGGCCACAGATTGGGACCGCCGCCTTTCGGTGCAAAACGCCCCTGCCTTTGCAATAATTGGCGAACCGGTTACGCTCACTTTGCGTATCGACGATCTGGGGGCCGCGCCAGACCAAGGGGGAGTTGCACAGCTCGATATTTCAGTCGATGGCGAAGAAGCGCAATCCTTCCGCGTGCCCATTGGCCAGGACCTGGACCTTCCGGTGACGTTGCCCCATGGCGGGCGAAACGTGATCCGCTTTTCACTTCCCGAGGCTGAGGGTGAGCTGACAGACCGCAACAATTCAGCATTGATCCAGATAAACGGTGTCCGCGACCGCTTGCGCGTGTTGCTTGTCAGTGGTGAGCCACACCCCGGCGGGCGCACCTGGCGCAACCTGTTGAAGTCGGACAGTTCTGTTGATCTGGTGCATTTCACCATTCTGCGCCCGCCAGAAAAACAAGACGGCGTGCCAGTAGACGAGCTTTCCCTGATCGCATTTCCAACCCGTGAATTATTCATGGAGAAGATCGAGGATTTCGATCTGATCATCTTTGACCGGTACAAACGACGCGGCATCCTGCCCTCTCTCTATCTTGAGAATGTTGCGAATTATGTCCGCCAAGGCGGGGCTGTTCTTGTTGCCGCAGGCCCGGACTTTGCCAGCGCTGACAGCATTTTCCGCTCCCCGCTTGGTGCGGTTCTGCCTGCAACACCTTCCGCCCGCGTCATCGAAGAGCCTTACCTGCCTCTTGTGTCCGATTTGGGTGAACGCCATCCCGTTACCACCAACTTGCCGGGTCGTGGCGATTGGGGCCGCTGGTTGCGCCAGATCGACGTGACGGACCCCCAAGGCAATGTTGTCATGACGGGGCAAGACGACAGACCGTTGCTTATTCTGAACAGGGTCGAGGAAGGGCGCGTAGCGCTGATGGCCTCGGATCACGCGTGGTTGTGGAACCGCGGCTACGAAGGCGGCGGGCCTCAACTGGAATTGCTGCGCCGCCTTGCGCATTGGATGATGAAAGAGCCCGAACTGGAGGAAGAAGCCCTGACTGCCACGGCAGAAGGTCAAACCATGCGGATCATTCGGCGGACCTTAGGCGATACCGTCCCTCCGGTGACGGTTACAGGCCCGGATGGTGTCACGGTAGAAATTCCCTTAACCGAAACCGCGCCAGGCGTTTTCGAAGGTTTGTTTGAGGGGCCCGAGATCGGTCTGTATCGCCTTGAGAACGGTGATCAGGTCAGCGTCATCGGACTTGGCCCTGCAGCGCCACGCGAGTTTATAGACACGATCGCAAGCGATGAAACCATGGCCCCCATTCTGGCCGCCTTGCGCGGCGGCGTTGCCCGCATCGAGGACGGCCTGCCGCGCATCCGCGATGTGCGTTTGGGCCGCCCAGCAGCAGGGCGCGGTTGGATCGGTCTGACCCCACGCGATGCCTATGAAACCCGTGACGTACGCCAAACCCCGATCTTGCCGGGCTGGCTTGTTTTGCTACTCAGCGCGGGATTGATCGTCGCAGCATGGTTACGAGAAGGCAGGCGTAGTTAGGCCAAGGTCGCTTATTTCAATCTGATATCCACCTCGGCGCTGCGCCCGTTCGCATCAATCACAGAAATCCGCGAGAACCCTATCCCGTCCAGCGGCAGTGTGGTCTCGCGCTCTCGCAGATTTGTCACGACAGGGGCACCGTTCAGCAAAATCGTCAATGGCAAGATTCCTGCATCGACCTTCAATGGTACGCCAAAACGGCTGTGCCGCAGAACCGCGCCTTGTGGGGGAAAGGTGACGACCGGGCGATCAATTGACGTCACAAATACAGCCGTCCGGCTACGAAATCGCTGCAGGGGCAAGGGCAGTTCGGCGGTGCTGACCATAAGCGTTTCGGGAGGCGGCAGAGGACCGGGGCTGCGTTTATGTGAAACACGGCCAAACGCTTCAAACAAGATCGGCGCTGCAAGATCACCACCAAAGGCACCCGGAACAGGTGTGCCATCCGGTCGCCCAAGCCAAACGCCTATGACATGCTGGCCGTCAAATCCAATGCTCCACGCGTCGCGGTGCCCATAAGACGTTCCGGTCTTGTAAGCGATCTGCCGTGTGTGCCCTGCAACGCCTGAGGGCGGTGCAAGATCAGCAAGAATATCCCAAAGATGCCAAGCTGCGGATCGCGACATGATCTGTCGGGGCGCAGTGCCCCCTGCCCCCTTTTGCCAGACAAGCGGCCACACCTGCCCACCATTTGCGATCCCGCCATAAAGCTGAACCAGATCGTTCAATGTCATGCCAACGCCACCCAAAGCCACGGCAAGCCCCGGCTTGCCACCTGGTACGACAGGCCGCGCACCACCCCGCTTTAACATTGCCGTCAAACGCGCAGGACCAATTTCCTGGGTCAGCAAAACCGGAGGGATATTGAGCGAAAGCTGCAACGCTTCGCGCACGGTCAGTTCCCCCCGATACAAACCGTCGAAATTTTGCGGGGCATAGCGACCAAACGATGTTGGCGCGTCATTCATCAAAGTCGCAGGATGGGCCAGCCCCTGATCAAAAGCCAAGCCATAGATAAAGGGTTTCAACGTAGACCCGGGGGAGCGAAGTGCGCGGGTCATATCAACGAACCCTAACGCCCCTTCTGCGTCCGAGTACGCGGGGGACCCGACCGAAGCCAGAACCTGACCCGTTTGGTGATCCGCAATGACGATCGCCGCGGAAAGCTGCGTATCACGCCCCTCAACAGCGCGGCGTGCAAGATCTTCGATCTGCGCCTGTAGCCCGGCATCAACGGTCAGATCAATGCGCTTGGCCAGCGGATCGCGCTGGCGGGCGAGATCGGTCAAATGCGGGGCCAAACGAGGGAAAGCTTGAACACGTTCTGGAACAGGAGCCAGCCGCATTTGATGGGGCGCATCAACCCGTTCCAACACCCGTGCCCGTGCCCGCAATGCCGCGTTGGGATACCTGTCGGGCCGTCTGGTTTCTGGCGATTGCGGCAAAGCGACAAGCAAGGCCGCCTGCGCCAAATTCAATCGTGCAGGCTCTTTTCCAAACCACGCCAATGATCCCGCACGCAGCCCCTCGATCGGACCGCCAAATGGCGCATGTAACAGGTAAAGCGACAGGATCTGATCCTTGGTCAACGCCCGCTCTAACGCCAAGGCCACGCGTATTTGCCGAAGCTTTCCATGCCAGCGCCCGGTGCCAGAGTTCTCAAGCAGACGTGCGACTTGCATGGTTAACGTCGATCCACCCGACACAACTTCGCCTTGCCAGAGTGCTTGCCAAACTGCCCGAAATGCAGCCAGCACGTCGACCCCTGAGTGACTGTAAAAACGCTTGTCTTCATACGCGATCAGCATATCCAGATAGGTTGGATCAACATCTTTCAGTGAAATAGCCATCCGTTTGCGGCCGTCTTCAACAGGATAGACGCGCAACAGAACACCCGCCCGGTCATGCACTTCGACCGAGGTTTCTGTCTGTATCAGCGGCAAGTCAGTTGCGGCAATCCACCCGCCAAACCAATCACGCACACCAGCCCCAACGCCCAGCATTATCACAAGAGCAAAGATGCCATAGCGACGGATCATTGCGCGATGGTAACCTCAGCGGATTGGGTGTTGGCGCGGTATTCGGGGCGATACATGTCAACCACCGTCGCTGCCGGATGGTGATAACGCCCCGGCGTTACGGCGCGCACAACATATGCCAAACGGAACGGATCAGCACCGCGGTGATCTACCGCGGCCAAAAAGCGATCCGTTCGAAATTCCGCATGTTCTGCGACCGCTGTATCCAGCCATTCAAGCGCTGCGATGTCGCCTGCACGGATCAGGTTCGGGTTATCAATTTCAAACCCAGCAGGCAAAGGATCATCAACCATGAGACGTGCGCCGACCTCTTCAAAGGGCGTGACGGTGAGCACAACAACCAAGCGGTCACCTGAGGCCAAAGTCTCGGCACGCGGTTCGCCTTCCATTGTGAAATAGGCACGACTGATCGCGTAGCCATATCCGCCTTCATCCGGGGCCACGTCTGGCACACCGTAGGCAGTCATCTTAACATCAATCGCAGCACTGCCAGTATTCTCGATGACGGATGACAAAGGGTTTGCATCGTCAAGGGTTTGAACCACAGGACCATCGGTTTGCACGCCATCAACAAGAATGCCTGAATTCACGTTGGGGCCCATTAACGCATGGGCCGCAAGCACAACCTGTGCCGCCTCCTGTGTGGATAAAGCCCCCGTGTTAGAGCCTATTCTAGAGACCAAGACAGATCTGTTTACCGCGGTACTTCCCGCCTCTGCCGCAAGGGTCAGCAGCCCGGCAGCATCCCTCAAGCTGCTGCCATAGTCATCTCGCCACGCACGCGGGTTGTCACGCGTTCCAAGCAACGCAGCCGCCTTGGCAAACATCCGATCTGCACGCTGATGATCCCCGTATGACGCCAACGCTGCACCAAGCTGTGCCAAGGCCAATGGCGTTGCGAAATCATCAGCCTTGGTGTCGGCATAATAGCGCAGGTCCCCCATATTCGCGCCCCCCTCACGGGCCAGCACCAGCAGTGCGTAAGCGATATCTTCGCCACCCCTGTCAAAGTCAGGGGCATAGCTGATCCGGTTGCGCAGATTGTCCATGGCCGAGGCAAATGCCAGATCGGGGACGGCAACGTTTTCGGCACGCGCCCGCGACAGAAAATCCGTCACATAGGCGTCCAGCCAGAAGTTGCTGTCTTGCGGTGCCCACATGCCAAAACCGCCGTTTCGCGCCTGTCGGGTCAGGATCTGGGTAACTGCCTTGTTGAGTTTTTCTTGCAGACGTTCAGGCTCGCCAATCACAGCTTTGCTTGCCAGACCGCCAAGATACAGCAATGGCATCGCGCCAGAAGTGAGCTGTTCGGTGCATCCATAGGGGTAGCGATCCAGCTGACGCAGCAGTCCGGGAACATCGAATCGTGCCAAGGGGCCAGCCGTCAACGTCGCAGTGGCACTGCCCGTGCGCAGACCGGCAAAGACATTACCATCGAAGGTAAAGCTTTCGCCTGTCCCAAGACTGAACTGCCGGGTCACGGCCACCTCAGGATCATTATCCCGCACGGGCATTGTCAAAACCTTGCGCAGGGTCTTTCCGTCCGGCGTTGTCAATTCGACAGTGATCATCGGATTTCCCGGCTCGCGCGCTGTCAAAGGGATCGTCAACGTTTCTGATCCACCATCCGTCAACGTCACCTGCTTGGGCGTTTCACCCAAGCCGACCGAGGCATCAGCCAGCACGGACATCTGCATCTCGCCCGACGGGCCATCGGCATGCACCAGTTCCAGCAACAGTCTGCTTTCATCGCCCGGTGCCATAAAACGGGGCAACGATGCTGTCACGACGATCGGGTCGCGGGCAATCACTTCGACGGTGGCATCGCCAACGGCTGTATCAGACCATGCAACCGCCATCAGCTTGATCGCGCCGTTGAACGCAGGCCTGATCATCTCGATGTCAGCGCGGCCGTCCGCACCAACTTCGATGGGCCCAGAAAAGAAAGCCATCAGTTCTTCGGTCGGCGGCGGTGATTGCAGTTGTGCATTGGCGGCCGCATCGCCGCCAGACCGGACGACCCCCATGGCCCCGTTCATGCCATCAATCAACCGCCCATAAATATCGCGCAGTTCGACCCCCAACCGGCGTTGGCCAAAGTAATGGCCTGTCACATCTGGCGCTTCAAAGCGGGTCAGATTCAGGATACCGACATCAACGGCGGCCAACGTGACATACGCGGTTTCACCCGCCGCCACCCCATCGACCAGAACCGAACCACGCAAGATACCCGGTTGGCCGTCAACGGCCTCTGGCACATCAAAGCTGACGGAAAGCTGCTTGGCCTTGGGGCGCACGGACGCATGTACCAAACCCAGCACGCGGGACGGGTTCAGATCTTGAGCCGCATCCATAGGGTGCAAAACCGATGCTGTGACATAGGCACCCGTTCCCCACTCTGCCGTTACATCCAACGGGATCATGTTTTCGCCAGCTGTCACCGATACCACCTGCCGCGATATCACTTGGTTGGACAGAACCGAGATCAATGCCGTGCCATCAGCGTCAGGCAGAAGCCGCAACATCGCAGTATCGCCAACGGAATATGCGTCGGCATCAAGAGAGACCGACAGTCTATCAGGCGTATCCTTGCTGCCGTCACCCCCATACCAACCTGAGTAAAAACGAGCCGACGTGATCGCGTTGCTGCCATCCAGCGCTTCGACAACAAGCTCGTATTGCCCCCACTCCGTCGGCACCGTCAAATTCGCAGGCGCCCCATCAAGGACCATCTCGCCCGTATCTACGCGGATGCGGCGGGTGAACGGCTCCCACTCCCAATTACCGTAAAGCTGATACCATTGATATTCTGTCTCTACCTTGTTGACTGTCCAGCGCACGGAGAGCGCGGCAGCGGTAGCATCAGGTGCCACCGCGAGAAGCTCAAATGCCGCTTCCGCCCCTTGGGTCAACACGCCGTCGAAACCGGGCTTGATGCCGATCATGGGCGCGCCGGGCTGCACCGCTTTGGTCAGGCGACGCTCTACAGGGCGGCCGGAACCCTCGGACACGCGCAAGATAACTTCGGCGACCAGAGGTTGATCAGGATGCTCCTCGATGACGGGCAACTTCAGCGCGATAGCGACCTTGCCGTCAGCATCCGTGACAGCGTCGCCGAGGTATGCAGATCTTGTATTGAAACGGCTGTCATAACGGCCAAATACATAGCCGTCCCACCCCTCCATGCTGCGTGATGCGCGCAAGCGAACATTGCCTTCGACACCCAAATTAGCTCCCGGTGCCCCAAAAAGATAACGGACATCGACGCTTAATGGTGGCGTATCATCCAACCGCAAAGGGGCATCCGGCAGGCGCAGCGTGAAATCGATCCGTTCGGGCACAAAATCTTCGACAAGCAGCGTTTGGCTGGCCAGCGCCGGGGCGTCAACGTCTGAAAAAATGTCCAAACGCCAGGCACCACGTGGAACATCGGCCCCCAAAGGCAGGGCAAAGACATGCCCGCCCGCAACAGAGTTCTGACTGGCTGTTCGACTGTATTCAACGCCGTCAGGCCGTTTAAGAATGGCAACCACAGGTAAATCGCGCAGCGCAGCCGCCTGCCCGTCGCGGGTCAGCGCCGTGACATTAATCGTATCACCCGTGCGGTATGCGCCACGATCGGTCGTCAGAAATACATCAATTGGCGGGCTTGGGGCACGCCCCTCGACGCCACGATCAGACAAGTCAAAGGCCGGATCGCTTAGCACTAAAAACGCCACGTCCTGCACGCCATCTTCGGCCATCAGCAAGGCCGGGCTGGCAGCGCCGGTGCCGCGTGTCAGCCCGGCAGGAAAGGTCGCAAACCCGTCTGCATCGACAGTTGTCTTGCCCAAAACAGCATTTGCCTGCGATATCAGGGAAAGTGTCACGCCTTCGACTACCGAAGCATCGGTCAGGCTGCGCACAGCGACCTGCAATCCGTCAACGCCTTTCCATGTCGAAAGGCCCAGATCGGACAGCACAAACCATTGCAGGGCAGCCGGATGATCATAGGGGTCTTGCCCCGGCACAGATGCACTGAGCGTATAAATGCCCCCAGGCTGATCGGCCAAAACATCGCCCAAAGGCAAGCGCGTGGTTATGTCGACGTTGAGCGTTTTTTGCACTTCACCCGTGCCGCGCCAAATCTCCTGGGCCAAGGTTTCTTCGAATTGCTCGCCCATGTACTGACTTAAGGGCCTGCCGAAATAGTTCTCTTTGATAGCGGAGACCAAATTCCGGTCACTCACCTTGCGCAAGACCAGATCGACAGTATCGACATTGACGCTTTCGAGGGGCAAAGCCGCATCTGCACTGGGTGGCAAAACATAGGCCCGGCCCGGAAACCGCACCAAGGGCGTACGGTCCCGCACGTAAATCGTCAGGGGGACATCAGCGTTCAGCACCTCTCCGGTTGCGGCTGGCAGACCCGCACGAAACGTCACTTGATAGCGCACACCGTGATCGACGCCATCAATGCAAATTTGCTGATCTTTGGCTTCGACTGACAGACCGTTTCCCTCTAGCCGGACAAAGGGTGTGTAATCCATGCCCGCTTGCACCAGACTTTCTGAAAATTCGGCACAGATCCGCGGAGCGTCTGCATCGCTGTCAACGCGATGTTCGATGATCCTAAATCCGTATTTACCAATCGCATCATCAAGCGCCGCGACAAGGTCAGGTCGTGGCATCATTGTATTTGCAAGGCGCAAGACAGGGATCATGTCACGGCCTTGATTGTTCCTTTCAAGCGCCTGCGCCAGCACTTCGAGCGAAGTCACCTGCAACGCCAGATCTGGCGCACGCAAATATCCGTTGACCGCAGCCCCGACTGCATCAACGCGCAAAGCAGTGCGCTGCTGATAGCCCATTTGATCATTATCCCGCAGGCCAATACGCGCCAGTTGCAGCCAGAAAACCGTGTCATCCGTGGCCGAGACCGCCTGACCTGTGGTGCGCAATGATGTGGTTGAAGCTGGCTGATCAGGCTCATCCAACGGATACCTTAAGGCAATCTGGCCAACCAATTCATGCGCTTCAGTCAGAACGGCTGGGGGCAAAAATGCCAGATCGGCCGCCCGGGTGTTTGCTTGGATCAGCACATTAGGATCCGCCGCCACGCGCATCGCTGATATCGCACCGTCATAGAACTGCTGATCGGAAATTGCCGACTTTGGAAAACACGCATTTGACCGAGCGTTGAAGGTAAACGCCTGACAACTGGTTTGGGCGGCGCAAGCCCTTTCACAAGCGGCCAATGTCGTATCGAAAAGATTGGTCAGATCTGCACCGTAGAAATCGATATTGCGGACAAATACGAAACGTTCCTCTGGCATGGCCTGCTGGGCAGTTGCCAAGGGCGATAATCCGATAAGACCAAAGACAAGACCTACACAAAGCAAAAGGCGGCGAGTGAATGACATGGCGACGTCTCCTGTTTTATGATGCCTGATCGTGGCACGCGGACGCGTTGTCTGGCAAGCGCGCTGGCACGTCTTAAACAGTTGTTCACCTCGTTCGCGGAATGTCGAAGGCCAAGAGAAACATCAGGGATTCGGAGCGGCCCATGAACCTGGCTGACAAGCTGACGCAGGAACGGCGCGGTCGTCTTGCAGCCGAGCGGATGCTTGAACTCAAACAGGCAGAGCTATTTGCCGCAAATCGAAAGCTTGGCCAGCATGCCCAGAAACTGACCGACGAAATCGTGGAAACACGGGCTGAGGTCGAAAATATCCGGGGCGAAAACCAACGCGTCAAATCCGATCTGAATGCCGCGCGCGAAAAGATCGAATTGACCGAACGCAGGCTTTGGCAGTCGATCGAGACAATCAAAGACGGCTTCGCTTTTTTCAATGTAAACAATGAAATGATCATGGCAAACCGTGCGTATCTTTCGGTATTTGACGGCCTTGACGTGATCAGCCCCGGCGTGAATTACGTAACAATCTTGCAGATCCTCACAGAGGAAGGGATCGTGAATACCGGCAATCTTTGCGCTAAAAGCTGGCGGCGGCTGATGACCGAACGTCTACAAGACAAGGAGCCGGAGCCGACAGTTATCCATCTATGGAACGGGCGTCACATCAAACTGATTGACCAACGCGGTCCGAGCGGTGACATGGTTTCGCTGGGTCTCGATATCACTGGAACGGTGAAATACGAACGTCAATTGCAAGAGGCGCACGCAATCGCCGAAAGCGCCAACCGCGCAAAATCTGCCTTTCTTGCAAATATGAGTCACGAAATCAGAACACCTATGAACGGTGTGGTCGGCATGGCCGAGGTCTTGCGCGATACAAATCTGACAGAGGACCAACAGCTATACGTCGACACGATCAAGAACTCGGGCGAAGCATTGTTGGTGATCATCAATGACGTGTTGGACTACTCGAAAATCGAAGCCAAAAAACTTGAGTTGCACCCCGAACCCTTTGATCTTGAACGCGCCATTCAAGAGGTCATCATGCTGCTGCAACCGTTGGCCCGGGAAAAAGGGCTGGATCTGGCCTTGGATTATGACCTGTTCATGCCGACCCAACTGATCGGTGATCCGGGGCGAATCCGGCAGGTGCTGACGAACCTGATGGGCAACGCAGTCAAATTTACCAGTGACGGGCATGTTCTGGTCCGCGTTACTGGCGTTCCAGATTCTGGTACAGGAAAGGTTCTGGTCAAAATCGTGATCGAAGATACCGGGATCGGGATCGCACAGGATATGATTGCGCATATCTTTGGAGAATTTAATCAGGTTGAAAATGAACGCAACCGCAAGTTCGACGGCACCGGGCTTGGCCTGTCGATATGCCAACGTTTGATCCAGATGATGGACGGCAATATCTGGGTAACGTCGCAAGAGCGGATTGGATCATGCTTTGGCTTTGAACTACCGCTTGAGGCGCATGGTGCCATCAACACCGCCCATCCGCCACTGCCAAAACATCTACGACATATCATGATTGTCGAAGCCGAGACGATAAATAGGGCAATTTTGCTGAAACAACTTGAGCAACTGGGCCTAAAAGTGACCTGCTGTGACACATCAGCGCTAGCTTTGCAGCAAATCGGCGTGGACGTGGACCTTTTGATAACCGATCACATCATGCCCGACATGGACGGTTTCGAACTGACTACAGCATTGCGTGAGAAGGGCCAGAAAAGCGAAATAATCATCGTCAGCTCGAACCCCGCATCAGCCGAAAGCGATCCCGCACGCCATCTAGTCAAAGCTGTGTTGAAAAAGCCGGTCTCGCGCAGCGACCTGCTTGCGCGGCTTGCCGATGTGCAATTTCAGGAGAGCGGATTGGTGCAAAGCGAACCCCGAAAAATGCGTATTTTGGCGGCTGAAGATAACAAGACCAACCAGCTTGTATTCTGCAAGATGATCCAGACCTTGGATATCGATCTTAGGATCGCCAATAACGGAGAGGAAGCTGTCGCTCTTTACCAAAACTTCAGGCCTGATCTTGTTTTCATGGATATCTCGATGCCGAAGATGGATGGAAAAGAGGCCACTGCCGCCATTCGGAAACTTGAAGCAGTTTCAGGCACGCATTGTCCCATCGTCGCCCTAACTGCCCACGCCATGAGCGGCGACGATCAAGGAATACTGGCGGCCGGACTTGATCATTACCTCACAAAACCATTGCGAAAACCTGAGATCGTCGCGCAAATCGAACAGTACCTTCCACCGGACGCCTTACCGCTTGAACCTGCAATCGCACATCAGGCCGTTGGATAGGGCCGCAAGAACACTGGTTTATCATCAGTCGAAAGGCTTTCTTGCCAGGCGTAGCCGCCAATATCAAAGTCCCGAATAGAACTGGCGTCTTTCAGGCGATGCTGAATCGCAAAACGCGCCATCGCGCCCCGCGCCTTTTTGGCGTAAAAGCTAACGATCTTCGGGCCTTTGCCGTCGCCTTTGTCTTCCATAAATTGCGGTGTAATCACCTTAAGGTCCAACGCCCCCAGATCGACCGCACCAAAGTATTCCTGACTGGCGCAATTGATCAAAACCTCACTTTTTGTCGCCTTGCCTTGAACATTCAAAGCCTCTGACAGCTGCTGCCCCCAATATTCGTAAAGGTTTTTGCCCTTAGGCGTTTTTAGGCGGCTCCCCATCTCAAGCCGGTAAGGCTGGATGCCATCAAGGGGCCGCAACACACCATAAAGCCCTGACAGGATGCGCAAATGATCTTGGGCGTAGGCCAGTTCATCTGAATCAAGGCTCGCCGCCTCCAACCCTTGATAGGTGTCGCCAGCAAACGCCAAGGCAGCCGGGCGCAAACTATCTTCGTCAGGGTTCTCATCGTAGCTCGAAAAGCGATCACGGTTCAGCTTGGCAAGATTGTCACTTAAATGCATCAGCGACTTCAGCTCATCAACGCTTAGCTTGCGCGCGACATCAACCAGGCTGGCAGCATCACCCAACATATCAGGCGTCGTCATTTGGACATCGCGCGTGTCCCAGTTCATTTTCTTGGCCGGTGAAATAACGGTGAGCATTGTGATCCCCTTTTGACTTGGTAGGTGACTTAGCCCGCCTCTCGCAAGACGTCCAGAAACGCGGGGCCAAAACGCTCTGCGCGCTTTTCACCCAACAATCGTTCAAGCGCCGTGTCGTCGACGTTCCTGAGCTGTGCAACCTTTGCCAGCAGCGATGCAGAGCAGCTAAGTGGTTTGTCTGTCCCGGCAGATCCGCGGGCCAGTTCTGCCTGAACTTCCAGCAACCGATCAAAAACGGTACCGGCTTCACGCCCGGCCAATTTGCGCCGCGTGGGATGCATTTCCACAGAAGCGCCGTTGATCACGTCCAGAAAAGCACGCCCATAGCTCTCAAGTTTTTTCGCGCCGACACCGCCAACGCGGGCCATAGCGTCCAAGGTATCGGGTCGCTTCTCAGCCATCTCAATCAGCGTGCGGTCGTTGAAAATGATATAGGCTGGCACCTTGGCTGCTTCGGCCAAGCCACGCCGCTTGGCCTTGAGAGCAGACAAAAGTGGCGCGTCTTCCTCGCTAACCAGCATCTTTATCGCCGGACGACGGATCGAGCCTGCGGAGCGGATGCTGTCGCGGCGTAAAGATATCTGTGCTTCACCCCGCAAAATGGGCAGCGCCGCATCTGTCATGCGCAGCGCACCGTGGCGTTCCGTATCGGGCCGCACCAGATCATGCCCCATCATTTGCCGAAACACAGCTTGCCACTGGCGTTTGTCGTATTCGGTGCCGACCCCATACGTGGGCAGGCTGGTGTGGCCACGTTCGCGTATCTTGTCCGTTTCATTGCCCAGCAAGATATCAATCAGATGGCCCGCCCCAAACCATTCCTCGGTGCGAAGCATCGCAGACAACGCTTTGCGAACAGCAGTTGTGCCGTCAAAGACGTCGGCAGGGGTATCACAAAGATCGCAGCGGCCACAGGAAATACCCGTTTCGTCAAAATAGCCCAACAGGGTCTTCCGACGGCATTCCAGCGCCTCGGCAAGCCCCAATAGCGCGTTCAACCGCCCATGATCGGCGGCGCGTCGTTCCGGCGGGGCAAGACCTTCATCTATCTGGCTGCGGCGCAGGCGAATATCGTCAGGTCCGAAAAGCGTCAAGGTTTCGGCAGGCGAGCCATCCCGGCCCGCACGCCCAATTTCCTGATAATAGGCCTCAATCGACTTTGGTAGATCCGCATGGGCGACCCACCTGATATCAGGCTTGTCGATGCCCATCCCGAATGCCACGGTCGCCACGACAATCAGCCCGTCTTCCTGCTGAAATCGGCGCTCTGCAATGCGGCGATCCTCAGCCTCCATTCCGCCGTGATAGTGCAACGCCAGATGACCTTCATCGCGCAATGCCTTGGCAAGCCCTTCGGTCTTTGCACGCGTCCCACAATAGACAATCCCCGACTGCCCTTTGCGTGCCGCTGCAAAGCTCAAGATTTGTGCACGCGGCGAATTTTTAGCCGAAAATGCCAGATGAATGTTCGGCCGGTCGAACCCTCGAAGAAACGCACGGGGTGCCACGCCATCGAACAGTTTTTGCACAATCTCGACTTGGGTTTCAGCGTCTGCGGTCGCCGTGAATGCGGCCAATGGCACATTCAATGTCCGGCGCAACTCGCCGATGCGCAGATAATCCGGGCGGAAATCATGGCCCCATTGACTGACGCAATGCGCTTCGTCCACGGCAATCATCGATACGCCGACCCGCTTGAGCATCCCCACGACTGATCCAGCCGCCAGCCGCTCTGGTGCCATATACAAAAGCTTGAGCGTACCGGCTTCAAGCCCCTCCCAAACGGCGTCGGTTTCTTCGGGCGTGTTTCCGGAGGTTAAGGCACCTGCGCCAACACCAAGTTCTTGCAAGGCGCGCACTTGGTCTCGCATCAAGGCAATCAATGGTGAAATGACAACGGTCACACCTTCGCGCAACAAAGCAGGCATTTGAAAACAAAGAGATTTCCCACCACCTGTTGGCATAATGGCAAGCACGTTTTCGCCCATCGTGACCGCCTCGACGATCTCTTGCTGACCGGGGCGAAACCCGTCAAAACCAAAAACGTCACGTAAAAGCGTGGCAGCGCCAGACATGGAAAACCTTACTATGATCTGCTCATTGGTGGCAGAGTCCCACACTCAGAAACGAGGGACAATCCCCCTTGCTTCTCTGGCTTTCTAAATATCCTCCCCGAAGGGCCGATCAATAAAAGAATGCAGCATTATTTATCAGAAGTATCCGCAATATCGCCACCGAGATCAGCACGACCAGAGGTGCCAGATCAAGACCGCCCATCTGCGGCAGAAAGCTGCGTACGCGGCTGTAGATCGGCTCAAGCAAGCGGTTCAATCCGTCCCATATTTGCGCAACTAGAGGTTGGCGAAGGTTTAAGACCTGAAAGTTGATCAACCAACTCATGATCACGTGCGCGATGATCACGAACCACACGATATTCAAAAGCAGCATCAGGATCTGGAACAGTGATGTCATAGCATGGCCTTTCAGTTACCTGATCCGCAATTAAGCAACGGGTCACAAAAGAGCAAGTGCAGCCCAAAAAATCAGACGCGCATCACGTCAATGAAATCGAAAAATCCAGACCATCAACGGGTTCCATCAACCTATCAGCAAAATGGCGCTGCATGATCGGCTTTTCGTCGATCACTTTGAAACCATTTTGGCGCTCGCTGTGTCGAATCTCCTCCAGCAAAGCGCGCACTTCGGTTTTGTGCCCCTCCAAAACCTGACAGAAATTGCTGCCATTGAAGACAAAAGCCCCCATGGCCCAATTGGCCGATTTGCGGCTTTGGATTTAACAACAATCCTTTCGACATCCGAAAAGAAAGCAGACGGGCGTGCCGTGCTGTGGATTTCTGATCAAGTGGATGGCGTGCCAATCTTGAAACCATCTCTTGCATGAAACAGCAGCGCTGCACTACCGTCCTTTCAAATCAGGGAGAAGCGGATGTCTAAGATTTCGTCGCGCAAGAAAATCTGGGGCTGGTACTTTTTCGATTGGGCCAGCCAGCCTTTTAACACCTTGCTGTTGACGTTTGTTTTTGGCCCCTATTTCGCCCAAACCGCTGCCGCAGCCCTTGTTGAAGGCGGTATGGGCCCAGAGGCCGCCAAAGCGCAGGCACAAGCGTATTGGGGGTACGGGTTGACCTTTGCTGGTGTCTCGATCGCCATTCTTGCGCCGATTCTGGGTGCCGTGGCCGATTCCTCGGGCAAGCGTATGCCGTGGATTTGGTTCTTCTCAGTCCTTTATTTCATTGGTTCAGGTGCTTTGTGGTGGACCGCACCACAGGATTTTTCAATAATCTGGGCGCTGTTCTTTTTCGGTATCGGCCTGATCGGCATGGAATTCGCGACAATCTTTACCAATTCCTATCTTCCTGAACTTGCGCCCGATCCCAGCGAACGTGGCAGAGTTTCAGGCTCTGGCTGGGGTTTTGGATATGTTGGCGGCGTGCTGGCCCTGATTATTATGGTACTATTTTTTCAAGCAGGCACGAACGGATTAACGATGCTGGGCCTTGAACCGCTTTTCGGCCTTGATCCTGCAACCAGGGCGGATACGCGCATTGTCGGTCCGTTAACCGCACTCTGGTACGCAGTCTTCATGGTACCGTTTTTTCTTTATATCAGGGACACGCCAAACCCGAACGCTGAAAAATATATGGTTGGCAAAGCGCTGTCCGATTTAATCCGGACGCTTAAAAAACTGCCGCGTCACCCTTCGTTGCTGGCTTATCTTGGTTCGTCCATGTTTTACCGCGACGCATTGAATGGAATGTACACGTTCGGCGGCATCTATGCACTTGGCGTGTTGAATTGGTCGATCATCGATATTGGCATTTTTGGTATTCTTGCAGCGCTATCAGGGGCTGTATTTTGCTGGATCGGCGGGCGCGTCGACCGCGCCATTGGTCCAATGCCTGTGATTGTATCCTGTTGCGTCATCCTGATCGCAACAGCGTGTTTGATCATTTCTCTTACGCCGACCTCGGCGATGGGTTTTGCTGTCACCGAAGGGTCTGCGCTGCCTGACATGATGTTTTACGTCGCCGGCGCTTTGATCGGCGCGGCGGGCGGTGCGCTACAAGCGTCATCGCGCAACATGCTGACACGTCAGGGTGATCCCGACAGGATGACCGAAGCCTTCGGGTTATACGCGCTATCGGGCAAGGCGACATCGTTTCTGGCACCTGCGCTGGTCGCGATCGCAAGTGATGTGACCGGCAGCCAAAGGCTTGGCATCACACCCGTTGTGGGGCTGTTCATTATCGGTCTCGTTCTGCTAGCATGGGTTAAACCGAACGGAGATTTCGCGAAATGATATTTTCTCGTCTATTGACCTGCGCAGCGATTGCCCTGGCATTGGGTGCTTGCGGAGGGTCGTCATCAAAATCCGCCCCGGAAGCCTCAAAACTGCTGCCAACCATCGGATCCTCCGGCGGAGCCCTGAGCAAGGTCGAAGCTAAAAAACTATTTGGCGCAAAAGCAAATTCTTCAAACCAAGCGCCAGCCCCCTTTGGCAGCTATGCAAAAGGCTGCGTTGCGGGTGCCCAGCAATTGGCCGAATCCGGCCCGACATGGCAAGCCATGCGGCTGTCACGGAACCGGAATTGGGGACATCCGGAAATGGTTGACTATGTTAAAACGCTCAGCGCCAAAGCGGCTCGCCAACCCGGTTGGGAAGGTCTTTATGTGGGTGACATAAGCCAGCCGCGAGGCGGTCCGATGTTGACCGGACATGCAAGCCACCAAATGGGATTGGATGCCGATATCTGGATGCTCCCGCCCAAGTCGCTGAACCTTAGCCGGGCAGAGCGTGAGGAAATATCTTCAATCTCGATGCGTCGTGCAAATGGTGCATACGTCAACAGCAGTTGGACCCCTCAGCACCACGAAATTCTGAAAGCGGCCGCATCCGATCCGCGCGTTGCCCGGATTTTTATTTTCCCTGGTGCGAAAGTACAGATGTGCGCAGACGAAAAGGGCGATCGAAGCTGGCTGCGTAAAGTTCGACCTTGGTACGGGCATCATTACCACTTTCATGTCCGCCTCAGCTGCCCGAAAGGTACGCCTGGATGCGTGAACCAAAACCCGCCACCACCGGGCGATGGCTGTGATGATGCGCTTCAATGGCAGGCTAATATTTTGAACCCGCCAGCCCCGGACCCCAATGCACCAAAGGTAACACCCAAGCCAAAGCGCGAATTGGTCCTCGCTGATTTGCCGGCACAGTGCCAATCGGTGCTGGAAGCTAACTGAGCATCCTGGGTTACATATTTGCGATTTTCTTTTCCTCGACCGCTTGGGCCGCCGGGGAAAAACCTGCGCTTATACTGGAAGCGGAATTCACCTGGGCTCATTCCGCCGATTGGTTTGGCGGCTTGTCCGCTGTCGAGATATCAGCCGGCGGTCAAACCATGATCCTTGTTTCGGACCGGGGACAGGCTATTGAAGCTGAATTATTTCGAGAAAATGGTGTTCTGACTTCTGTCACGATCAACCACTCAGTGGCCTTGCGGGACGAGACCGGCAAAATATTGGTCAAGCCCTTTAGCGATGCGGAAGGATTGGCCGTCAGTAAGAAGGGCGAGATCTATTTAAGCTTTGAGGGGCAGCATCGCGTCGCCACGCTGAACCTGCGCACTGGTGTAACAGTACCCGTTGCGCCTCTTGCTCAGGCCCGGCTGCTGGCTGACAACCGCGGACTTGAGGCGCTCGCGATGAGCCCTGACGGAACGGTGATGGCGCTGCCAGAACAATTTCCCACTCCCACCTTCCCGCTTTTCGCCTACCGAAATTCTGAATGGACGGTCGCTGCAGAGATTCCAAAACAGGGGCCATTTCTACCGGTCGGTGCCGACTTTGATGCGGATGGTCTTTTCTATCTTTTGGAACGTGCCTTGACCCCATTGGGATTTCGGTCCCGCGTCCGACGGTTCGACTTCAGCGGTGCATCGCCGCAAGAGACAACTTTGCTCCAAAGTCTTCCCTCGCGCTTTGACAATCTTGAAGGCATTTCAGTCTGGCAGGATGCGTCGGGAAAAACCCGTTTGACCCTCATTTCAGACGATAACTTTCTGCCAATTCAAAAGACCCAAATTGTCGAATTTTCGATCAGAGACTAACTTGCAAGATTTGAGTTAAACCCGTAAGGCACCCATGTCTGCGATCCCCGCAGGCCAAGTCGCCGCACCCTTGCAAAAAACGGTTATCACATGACACGCACATATCTCCCCGGCATAATCGCCATGGCCGCCATCGTCGTGGCCTCAAACATTCTCGTCCAGTTTCTCTACGGCCAGTGGCTTACCTGGGGCGCTTTTACCTACCCGCTCGCATTCCTTGTCACTGACATCATGAACCGCGTTTACGGCGAGGCCGCAGCACGGCGCGTGGTGCTGGTTGGTTTCGTGGTTGGATTGATCTGCTCTTTGATCGGCACACAGATCATCGGAGAGTTCGGCCCTCTGGTCACAATTCGTATCGCCATCGGGTCTGGTTTGGCCTTTCTTGTGGCACAAATGCTGGATGTTGCAATTTTTTCCGCATTACGGAATGGCAAGTGGTGGCGCGCGCCTCTTGCCAGCACATTGATCGGCAGCACCGTTGACACGATCCTGTTCTTCTCGATCGCATTCTCGGGAGCGCTTAGCTTTATCAGCCCGGCGACAGATGTTTCCTGGGCATCCGAAGCTTTGCCTCTCTTGGGTTTCGGGCCAGTTGCCCCGCTTTGGGTATCACTCGCCGTTGCGGATTGGACCGTCAAACTCAGTCTGGCACTTTTCGCGCTCATCCCCTTCCGCTTGATAACGGCGCGGCTGCGACCGGCAACCTAAGAAACGTTTCCCTCATCTTCTCTGGCTCTGAAATATCCCAGGGAGTTTGAGGGACAGCGTCCCTCATCAAACCCTCAAGATTAAGCGCGGCTGTGCCGATGGATTCGGCAGTTTATAAAACTCTGGTGATTTTTCGCGCTGTCGAAGAAAAAAAGATTTTGCATATCAAAGATCCTGTGCAAGACTTTGTATGAGTTCAACAAATGTAAAGGAGGTGATCCAGTGTCTAGAACGGTATTGGAGCGAGGTGTCGGAACAGCTTGGGAGGATGATCGCTAGGGCAGCCCTTGGTGATGTATCAAATCCAGGTGGATCAGTGATCTAACCGATCCTACCTCCGTAATCCATTCGATTGGGCCGCTCTTTAACGGGGCGGCCCTTTTTGTATGCTGTGAGCGCTCTTTCCCTTGCCCGATTGCAATGCGATAATAGGCCCAAGGAGAAGACAGTGCTGCATATCACCAACGACATTGCCCTTCAGGACTGGGAGCTTACGGAAAGCTTCATGCGTGCCTCAGGGCCTGGCGGACAGAATGTAAACAAGGTTTCAAGCGCGGTGGAGTTACGCTTCGAGGCGGCGACCTCCCCCTCGCTTTCGCCTCCGGTCAAGACGCGTTTGCGCAGATTAGCAGGTCGGCGCTGGACCACTGAGGGCGCGTTGGTGATCCAATGCGATGAGACCCGCAGTCAGGCCCGAAACCGCGATATTGCCCGCGACCGCCTCAAGGATCTGATCAAAGCGGCGTTGACACCGCCCAAACGTCGCATCCCCACCCGCCCGACATTGGGGTCAAAAAAGCGTCGCCTGAAAGAAAAGAAAGTCCGTGGCGAGGTAAAAGCCTTGCGTGGCAAGGTCGATCCGCCAAAGTGATCTGAGCCGTGCTCGGTTTATAATGGTGAAAATGCAGCACTCTGATAGCGTACGCCACACTGTATTTTGGGATCAAAGCAATGCCGATGAACCGCACGACCCTTGCGATCATCTTTTCACTGATTGCTTTGATTTTATTCGACATGATGGGCCTGATCATCAAGCGGTTGTCGCCAAACTACGGCGCTGCCGAACTTTCTGCCTATCGAAACATCGCGGGTCTGGTGCCTGCCGCCATCGCCCTTTGGTGGTCACCTGACTGGCAAAAAAACGGGCGCAAACTGAAAATACGTCAATGGAAATTTGCCCTGTTTCGCGGCATTATACTGACGTTTGCCCAATATTTTTTCTATCTTTCCCTGGGCCTGCTTAGCTTTGCAACCGCATCGACGATAACCTACGCCAATGCCCCGATCATGGTCGCGCTTGCAGTGGTCTTGCTGGGTGAAAAGGTCGGCGTCGTTAGATGGATCGCTGTTCTTATGGGCTTTGCTGGCGTCATCATGGTTGTCGGGCCTGGACGCGATACGTTTCAGCCGGCAGCACTTTTGCCACTTGCCGCAGCCGCCTGCTATGCCTTGGTCGCCGTGACCACGCGCATGATGGACGACGATGTGCCAAGCGCGCTGATCAATCTTTATTCATCAACCCTTGCCGCCATCGGGTCGCTGACCCTGGCGCTTTTCACTGTGGGTTTCAGCCCCTTGCATCAGACGGCGGATCTGGGCTGGATTGTCGCGATGGGTGGTTTCGGCGGTACGGCGGTGCTTTTCCTGATCATTTCCTACCGGATGACCGAGCAAAGCAATCTGGCCCCGTTCAGCTATTTCGGCATTCCTCTGGCCTTTGTGCTGGGTTGGTTATTTTACGGAGAAACCCCATGGTCCGATCTGTTTCCCGGGGCGCTGTTCATCACCGCCGGCGGGCTTCTTATCGTATGGCGTGAGCGCAAAAACCGCCAGACAACCGCACAGGCGGCACTTTAGACGATGACCTTTTGCGCCGACTGCTCGCCAACACCGAACACACGCTTGTAACGTTCGATCTCGCTTTTTGGACCCATCGCTTTGTTTGGATTATCCGAAAGCTTGACCGTGGGCCTGCCATTCGCCTTGACGGCTTTGCAGACAAGGCTGAACGGCGCAAGCGCATCGTCGGGAACAAGGCCGCGAAAGTCGTTTGTCAGCAATGTACCCCATCCGAAAGATACGGTTGCTTTTCCGGAAAACTGACCATGCAGTTCCTTGATTTTGGCAACGTCCAAACCGTCACTAAAAATGATCCGCTTCTTGCTTGGGTCTTCCCCGCGCGCCTTCCACCAATCAATGGCGTTCTGTGCGGCCGTTGCCGGGTCGCCGCTGTCAATACGGATACCCGTCCAGCCAGCCAGCCAATCCGGCGCGTTATCAAGGAACCCTTTGGTGCCGTATGTGTCAGGTAAGATTATACGAAGATTACCTTCGTGTTCTTCGTGCCAGTCCTGCAAGACGTCATAAGGCGCATTTGACAGGGTTGCGTCATCCTTGGCCAAAGCAGCATAGACCATCGGCAATTCATGGGCATTGGTGCCAATCGCTTCAACCTCGCGGTCCATCGCAATTTTACAATTCGACGTGCCGGTAAATGCGCGCCCTAGTCCTTCCTGCATCGCTTGGACGCACCAGTCCTGCCACAAGAAGGAATGCCGGCGCCGCGTGCCGAAATCTGCGATCGATAAATCTGGTATCTCGCGCAGCGCCTCGATTTTTTCCCATACACGGGTCATGCCACGGGCATATAGAATCTGCAGTTCAAACTTGCCCATGCGGTCCAGTACGCGACGCCCACGCAGTTCCATCAAGACAGCCAGTGCAGGAATTTCCCAAAGCATCACTTCGGGCCACGTCCCCTCGAATGTCAGCTCGTATTGGTCGCCTTTGCGTTCCAGATGGTATGGTGGCAGGCGCAAGCCTTCGAACCACTCCATGAAATCTGGACGGAACATCTGGCGCTTGCCGTAAAATGTGTTGCCACGCAGCCAAGTGCTTTCCCCACGGCTAAGCGAAAGAGAACGGATATGGTCCAGTTGTTCCCGCAGCTCACCCTCGTCAATCAAATCTGCCAAGGGAATGTGTTTTGAGCGGTTGATCAAACTGAAAGTGACTTGGGTTTCCGGCTTATTGCGAAAAACCGATTGGCACATCAATAGCTTATAGAAGTCCGTATCAATCAGGGATCGCACAATGGGGTCTATCTTCCACTTGTGATTCCAGACGCGGGTTGCGATATCGACCATACGGGACGCTCCGATTTTAATTCTACGCGCTTAAAGCAAAGCCTTCGCCCGCTGGCAAGCAGCAGCGCCGCCTAGGCCATAATGACGCCGGCATTTTTCATCGCAATGATTGCGGCATCCAGGGATCCGTTCAGGTCAATTGCGCGGCAAAGATCGCGTATCACCTTGACCTCGAAACCAAGTTTTGCAGCATCGACAGCCGAATAATTGACGCAAAAATCAAGCGCCAACCCCACGAGCGTAACTTCAGTGATGCCGCGGGTTCGCAAATACCCTTCAAGGCCTGTTGGCGTCCTGTGATCATTCTCGAAGAACGCCGAATAGCTGTCGATGGCCGGGTTAAAGCCTTTGCGGATGATCAGGTCGGCCCGCGATTGGTTGAGTTCGGCATGAAACTCTGAACCTGCGGTCCCTTGAATGCAGTGATCCGGCCATAAGACCTGGGGGCCATAAGGCATCTCCATCACACTGTACGCAGTTCTGTCCTCATGCGATGACGCGAAAGACGAATGCCCCGCTGGATGCCAGTCTTGCGTCAAAATAACGGGAACGTCGTCATTCATGAGATTATTGATCCCGGAAATGATTCTATCGCCTTGTGGCACGGCCAATGCGCCGTCCGGACAAAAATCATTTTGAACATCGATCACAATCAGGGCTCTGGTCATTGTGGTTTCTCCTTAACTCACGTTGGAATACCACATTCAAAGACGGGGGTCAGGATCAAAACCTCCCTCTTGCCTGACACGCGTCAGAAGCGTATTTGACCGCCCATGTATATAATTGCCGCCCTTTATCATTTCAGCCGCTTCCACGACCCTGACAGCCTGCGTTCGCCGTTAAAATTGCTGTGCGAGGCGCAGCAGGTCAAAGGCACGCTGCTTGTCGCAGGCGAAGGCATCAATGGCACGATTGCCGGCCCTCGCGCAGGCATCGATACTGTGCTGGCCCATATTCGCGGTTTGCCAGGCTGCGGCAATCTTGAATGGAAAGAAAGCCGCGCTGTCACGCCGCCTTTCGGTAAAATGAAAGTCCGACTGAAGCGTGAAATAGTCACAATGGGCCAGCCTGACGTGGATCCTCGGGAACGTGTAGGCCAATATGTCGACGCGTCTGACTGGAACGATCTGATCACACGCGACGATGTGGCGGTGATAGATACCCGAAATGATTACGAAATATCGATCGGCACTTTTTCTGGTGCCATCGACCCCCAGACCAAAAGCTTTGGTGAGTTTCCCGCTTGGTGGGAAAAAAACAAGCATCGTTTCCATAATAAGAAGATCGCGATGTTTTGCACCGGTGGCATTCGGTGCGAGAAATCAACGAATTACCTTGCTGGGCAGGGCGTGGAAGACGTGTTTCACCTTAAAGGCGGGATACTAAAGTATCTTGAGGAAGTGCCACAGGAAAACAGCACGTGGCAGGGCGATTGCTTTGTCTTTGATAATCGCGTCAGTGTCGGTCATGGGCTTAAAGAAGGCCCACATATGCTGTGTCATGGATGTCGAAAGCCGATTTTGCCGGACGATACAAAGCGCGACGAATATGAGGCCGGGGTAAGCTGTCACCATTGCGTCGAAGTCACATCAGAAGCCGATAAAGCCCGGTTTCGCGAACGTCAGCACCAAATTCTGCTTGCGCGCACACGCGGTGAGGACCACCTGAGCTAGTCGCTGGGCCACCCGGAATATTGAAAATTGAAGATGTTAATCCGCCTTTAACATCTGATCCGCTACACCTGTTCCTGGGTGAATAGAGGTGGTGAGAATGGCGGCGCAGGCTAATGCGGCACCAGTCATCATTAAACGTAAAAAAGTAATCAAAGGCGGCGGGCATCATGGGGGTGCCTGGAAGGTCGCCTATGCGGATTTTGTGACCGCGATGATGGCCTTTTTTATGTTGATGTGGCTGCTGAACGCGACGACAGAACAACAACGTAAGGGGATTGCCGACTATTTTACCCCCACGATTCCGATCAACCGAATTTCGGGGGGCGGTGACGGTGCCTTTTCGGGCGAAAGCATTTTTACAGAAATGACGCTGGCAAAAAACGGTACAGGTGGCGCGATACCGGTCGAAAGCCAGAACATCGCAAGTGGTACCAGCGGGACTGACGCGGAAGGGCAAAATGAGCTCTTCAAAGTGGTCGATGCCGAATTGATGGGCCGGGGTGGTGAATCCATGGTGATGGACGAATTGAAGCGCCACGTGATCACAAGAGTCACCGACGAAGGCATGGTCATCGAATTATTTGACGTGGTTGGTTATCCCTTGTTCATTCCAGGAACTGACAGCGCCAACCCCATACTTGAAAGGCTTTTGTATGTGATTGCCGACGCAACAAAGGTCGTCGTCAATAAAATAGCAGTGTCCGGCCACGTCCGCTCAAATCCGATTGTTGCGATTGAAAATCCTGTTTGGGGCCTTTCGGCCCAACGGGCGACGCAAGGCCGGTTGATCCTTGAAAAGGCTCTGGAGGATCCTGAAAGAATACAAAAGGTTACCGGCTACGCCGATAGACAACCCGAAGCCAAAGATAAGATGGATATCCGCAATAACCGGCTGGAGATCATCTTGTTGAGAGAATAATCGCAAACAACTAGCACGCATTTTATCTGTTAGTCCGGTGTTAAGCCTGATCAGCCTATCTGTTGCACCAACTTCGATTGGAACAGCAGAAAGGCTAACGCATGACCATTTCATCTTCGCTCAACGCAGGGGTTGCGGGTCTACAGGCCAATGCAATGCGTTTGGCCGGCATTTCAGACAACATCGCAAATTCGTCCACGTATGGATATAAACGGGTCGTCACAGACTTTAATTCAATGGTCTTGAAAGGAGAGACAAACAGCAGGTACACCGCCGGCGGTGTGCGGACTACTTCCCAGCGTCTAATCAGTGAAAGTGGGGCACTGATCAGCACCGCAAATTCAACAGATCTGGCTGTTCGCGGTCGTGGTTTCTTGCCTGTCACAACAAAAAGCGCCTTCGAGGCCGATCAAACAAACACGGAAATGATGCTTTCAACCACCGGATCTTTTCGGGTGGATGCGGAAGGGCTGCTAACATCCGACAGCGGTCTGCTGCTTTTAGGATGGCCCGCCAATCAAGACGGTACCATTCCCAACTTCCCAAGAGACACAAACGATGGCCTGCGTCCCGTTCAATTCGCGCTGAACCTGACCGGTGACCCGACCACCAAGATAGATATGAGCCTAAATCTCCCGGCAACGGCCACAGCTGCGGGTTCGGACGCGGATTCACAGGTTCTTTCGATCGAATATTTCGACAATCTTGGCACCTCAAAAAGTATTGCCATGAAATTTACGCCCACTGTGCCATCAGCGGGTATGTCCAATGAATGGACCGTCATCCTCATGGACTCAGCACAAGATGAAGCTGTCATCGGTGAATATGTGATCACTTTCGATGACAGCCGTGCCGCTGGTGGAACAATCGCATCCGTCACAACCGTGACCGGCGGTGCCTATGATCCTGTAAGTGGGGAAATGATCGTCAATGTCGAAAGTGGACCGATCGAGTTCAACATCGGGGCGGTCAACAGTTCTTTCGGACTCTCTCAACTCTCGGACAGCTTTGCACCGATTGCACTGAGCAAGGACGGCTCGCCAGTTGGCAATATGGCCGGGGTGGAAATCGATCCGAATGGCTACGTCAACGCAATTTACGACAACGGCCTTCGCAAAACAATATATCAGATCCCATTGGTCGACCTGCCCAATGCCGAAGGCCTGATTTCCGTCGATTCCCAAACATATCAGATATCCCCGAAAAGCGGGGCTTACTTTCTTTGGGATTCTGGTGATGGACCCACGGGCGACATCAAAGGCTATGCGCGAGAAGAATCGACAACAGATGTTGCAACTGAATTGACAACAATGATCCGGACACAACGTGCATATTCATCGAATGCAAAAGTCATTCAGACCGTCGAATTGTCTTTGGCAGAGTTGATATCTTTGCCGGTCGAAATGGCGCTTTGGGTCGCAGAAAGATCCTTGTTGATAGAACGAAGTGTCTGAAGCGCAACCATTGCGCTGTTGTTTGTGTTGATGCTCGACATGAACATGTTCCTTTAGTCATTGACGCTTTGCGTCCGTTTGCGACCCTACCCCGTTGGGCTGGGCCATAATGCCGTTCTGACCTGTGCACACATTCAATGTGTCTGATGGTGCGCCACCCGACCTCGGATGCAGCGCCACCATGCAAGTTTTCCGCTTAACAGCCTCCTAATTCGAGCATCTACAATATCGGGTATTTGATTCAAAAATCAGGCACGTCTTTCAACTGAAGTTTCCGGGTTGATATCGATCACACATTTCGCACCATTCTTGTCATAAGTTTCGAGTGACGCCTGAACCCGCCGAAATGCAGCCATTCTTCGGGCGACTTTCCGGATTCCTTCAAGTGCATTGTTCAACAGCTCCTGGTTCCGCCTTACCTTGCTATCCAACAGTTCCAGCGCAGCAACGTCAGTCATTTCAGCGTTATTAAGCGCATCGATCAAACCCTCCTTACGACCGGCCATATTTGAAAGAACGTCCAAATCTCCCTTCAGTAATGCCGCACGCTCTGCCTCGAGAACATCATCGAGTGACCCTATCAGGGCTTCAATTTCATCACTCATTTTCTTTCTCCTTCAAGGCATCAAAAAGCGTTTCGGTCAGACCGAAACCGCCAGCCTTAACCATCTGCATGGCCTGCTCTTGTAGCAGAAATGACCCAAACTGATCCTCACCAGCACCCCCACCAAAGCTCTCGCGCGATGTACCAAAGCCTGCCGATTTCAGCATCTCCGCCAGAAAAGTGGCCTCCAGTTTCTGGGCGGCTTCCAAAAGCGGTCGATCGGTCAGCATCTTCGTGTAACCACCGCTGGAAACGTCAATGATATCCATAGGACTATCCTTTAAATTGCATCTACTTTTGCGATCATGGCCTCAAAGCAGTAAACAACCGGTAACCATCTGCCTGCATATTCATCCGCTAAAGGAATGCCTTTCGGAGGATCCAAATGCAGTTGCCTCAAGCGTTTAAATTAACAAGCTCGGATGACGTTAAGATGAATGCGCATCCTTTCAAAGAAGGGCGCAGTAGCGCAATTCCAACACTGAAAGACGGGGCAAAGCACGTCCATTTTTCTGCCGTTTTTGCAGATCTGAAAGCCGTAGATTCCAAAGTTGAACTGACATCAAAGGGAAAGAGCACGGCAGAGCACACAGAAGGCGAAAACTTGGGTCAGGCACAAGAATCGGCACAGAACAGGTCGGTGGAAGAAGTTAATGTGGAATTTTCTGATCTGAGTGAAGCTGAGTTGCCGGAAAGGGTAACGACAAAAAGGGGCAAAACTGGACATATCGAATTTTCACAGGATGAGCGGCCGAGTGCCCCTGCTGGCATTGCTTCTGAAAAGACCAAACAACCCAGCCCTAGGCGCACTGAAACCTCGCTTGAAAGTATGATTTTACCCAGACTTCAGCCCGCGCTACTGTCGGAATTACACCAAGCCCCGGGGCACTACCTAGCCAGACGATTGATTTGGTCAAAAAAGTAGAACCGCAAGTCCTGCAGAAGGAAACAGAAAGTCAATTTTTACATATGGATAGAACGACTTCCGACCGATCCAATCGGGCGTCAACCATCTTGGGCGATGACATAAAAATTAGCGGCAAGACCGTTATCAGAGCAGGTTACAGATCAAACGTTACCGTTGCTTCGGCATTGGTCTATCAAACCACAACGCCCGAACAGCAAATCGAACCGAAACACCTAGAAGAGCCGGCCAAACCAGCAACACAGCAGTCGCTATTAGGAGATGCGCCCTTATCCTCGGATGGTGCCGCACCAAGAACCCCTCAATCTCCTGCTTCAAACAGTCATGAAGCCGATTCCGGTCAGCATATTGCTGCGAATAAAGAGACCAGGGCAGCACCAAATTCTGTGAGGCAATCGCCACAAGAACATCCCGTTCCAGAATCACCTGCCGTCGCTGATCACTCTTTGGCTTCGGCACGCAATTTTATGAATACATCACTCGAAAGCGCGTCTGTCGTGCGGCTCAAGCTTGGACATTCAAAATCCCAACTCCACACAGCCCTGCCCGAGCCAGAGCCAACACTTTCAAGAAGTGCACCCACATCCCAAAGTTCGGTGGCCCGTATAGATCCGGAAACTTCAGTCAAAAATTCTGCTGAACCCTCGTCAACACCTCACGAGACACCAAAGAACACTCGCAATCCTGACACCCAACGAAGGACATCTGGAAATACCGTCAACCCGCAGGTGATTTCCGTACCTACCCAACCTCAAATGGATCAAGCATCAGCCTTTGTTTCAAAGCGAACAGCCGTGACGGCCCAACCGCGGGTTCTTCCGGGTGATCAAACAGATCAAGAACACATCGACACGCCCGAGAATCAAAAACACACGATAGAACTCGCGCCTACTTCGCAATCGAACCCCAATAAAGTGGCTCCAAAAATCGGAAAAGTGGTCGCTGTTTCCTCGGGGCAGGCAGGTATGGTGATGCAGCCAAATAAAGCGGCGGCAGGGGGCGCATTAGAAACCGCTTTACTCGAGTCCAAAGCCTTTGACGACATGACCCCCGGCCAACTATCCGATCAGCACCGCATTGCGAATATTGCCGTCACCCCGGTCATCACAAAAGCCGACTTACCTTCACATATTCCAAGACAACTGGCTGAGGTACTAAATACCAGTAGCGGCAAATCGGTCGAAGTTGCCCTTCGCCCTGAGGAGCTTGGGCGCGTCAAGATGTCGATCACACAGGCTGAAAACGGTGTGATAGTGAACATCTTGGCCGAACGCCCCGATACGCTGGACCTGTTGCGGCGACATATTGATCAACTCAATCACGAATTAAAACTGCTTGGTTACCAAAGCCCTCAGTTTTCATTCCAAAACGAAGGCGAAAGCCCTTCGCCAGACCAGAACGACACGCCGCACGAACGGGCCTCGCTCAGCAATGACGCTGCCACTTCACCAGCGCTGCCGTCAACCGAGGAGCGCCGTAGTGTGCAGCCTCAGTCTGGCCTTGATATCCGGATATAAGGAATTTTTCCAATGACCCTGACAGCAACATCACTCACCACAGCGACAGTCCAGACAGCGCCGGAAGTAAGCAAATCCAAAAGCGTGATCTCGTCTGATTTTGAAACTTTCTTGAAGATGTTAACAACACAGGCGCGCTATCAGGATCCGCTTGAGCCCATCGATTCATCTCAGTACTCCGCCCAACTGGCGCAGTTTTCGATGGTAGAACAACAAGTTCTTTCGAATGACCTGCTTAAAGCCCTTTCAACCCAGCTTGGCGGCAGCAGCATCGGCCAGGTCGCAGGGTGGATCGGTATGGAGGCCCGGTCGACCGCTCCAGTTCAGTTTGAAGGGGCACCGATTACAATTGCGCCAGTCCTTGCGCCATCCGCTGAAAAAGCGGAGCTTGTGATTTATGATGCTCAGGGCAAAGAAGTTCAGCGCAGCGCGATCTCTGTTTCAGAAGAACCCATCCAATGGGCAGGCGTTTCGCAAAATGGCAGTCCCTTCGCCAATGGCACCTATAGCTTCGCCGTAGAAAGCTATCGAGGCGGTGAAGTCTTCGCAACCAATCCAGCAGAAAGCTATTCCCGCATCATCGAAGCTAGAATTGAAGGCGGGGCGACACGGTTGATCCTTGCCAGCGGCACAAAAGTTGCAACAAGCGATATCACAGCCTTGCGGACAGTAGATTAAACCCCGAACCCCTCGCGACCGATAGAGACATAGGCCGAGAAACCGGCACGTTTTGCGTCTTTCGGGCTGTAGATATTGCGCAAGTCAGCCATTGTCGGCTTCGCCATCCGTTTGGCAATCCGTTTAAGATCCAATGCTCTGAACTCGTTCCATTCGGTCAAGATAACCAAGGCATCCGCATTTTGCGCGGCCTTATACGCATCCTCGAACCACGAAACACCGGGCAGCAGCGCTTCACCCTCACGCCGGCCTTGCGGGTCAACAACGCGAACTTTCGCGCCATTTCCAACAAGCGATGGAATAATCGTCAGACTTGGCGAATCTCGCATGTCATCTGTGTTTGGCTTGAACGTGACACCTAGAACGGCAATCACCTTACCATTGACGGACCCTCCGCAAATATCGACCACCTTATCGACCATTCTGCGTTTGACCTCGTCGTTTACCTTAATGACAGTTTCCGTCAACTGCATCGGGCTGGCGTGATCTTGGCCCATCCGCGCCAAGGCCTGCGTATCTTTGGGAAAACAACTCCCGCCGTAACCGGGCCCGGCATGCAGGAATTTCGATCCAATCCGGCCGTCCAGCCCCATGCCTTTCGACACCATCTTGACGTCAGCGCCTGTGCGTTCGCACAGCGCCGCAATCTCGTTGATGAAGGTAATCTTCATCGCCAGAAAAGCATTTGCTGCATATTTTATCATCTCGGCACTTTCCAAATCGGTCGACATAATTGGAAAGTCACGCAGCGAAAGGGGGCGATAAATGTCGTTCATCACCTCTGCTGCGCGCGGCGTCTGAACGCCAACAACGACACGGTCGGGTCGCATGAAATCGTCAATCGCAGCACCTTCGCGCAGGAACTCCGGATTGGATGCCACGTCAAATTCGGCTTTAGGATTGGCCTTGGAGATGACCTTTCTTACCTGCCGGTTTGTCCCGACCGGCACTGTCGATTTCGTGACGATCACGGCATAGCCCGTAAGCGCATTCGCAATTTCTGCTGCTGCTGCCATAACATAGGTCAAATCGGCATGGCCGTCACCACGGCGGGTGGGCGTGCCCACAGCGATAAACACGGCGGCGGCCCCATCTACGGCCGCCTTTAAATCTTCTGTGAACGAAAGCCGGCCCGCGGTGACATTCTTGGCCATCAACTCATCCAGGCCAGGTTCGTAGATCGGAACGATACCCTTTTCCAGCTGAGCAATCTTGTTTGGATCCTTGTCAACACAGACCACATCATGTCCGAAATCCGAAAAGCAAACGCCAGAAACCAACCCGACATAGCCGGTCCCAATCATCGCAATCTTCATCGGCGTGCACTCCTGATTATTTTAGACCCAACTGGGCCAAGCTGGACATTGTGTCAATTCTTTCTAGCGATCGGAAATCGCATAGCCCAGATAGGCAAATGGTAAAAGAGCCCTTCTAAACCTGCCGAATTCAAACCGCGTCAAAGGGCTCTGCATGGATTTGGGATATGCACGTTTATTAGGCTTTCCCAGAATGACATCTGCAACCAGCGCCCCGCAATAGCTGCCCATCGCAACACCATTGCCGTGGTAACAAAGGCTTGCGAACATCCCATCGCGCTTTGGCACTGGCCCCACAAAAGGCATCTGGTCGCGAGCGATGCACACCATTCCAGACCACGCAAACGGCGTTTCAACGTGTTTCCATGCCGGGAACATCGCTTCAAAGTCACGCCGTACGCTTGCAATGGCGCGTTTTTCGGCAGCTGGCCCGGTCAGCAAACCGCCACGCATGCCAAACAACATCCTCCGATCAGGCAGCAACCGGAAATAGTGCAGCAAATGCCGGGTATCATAGACCATCTGATTGCTCGACCAGCCCGCCGCCTTGATCTCGTCATCGCTCAAGGGGCGCGTCACGATCACGCTGGATTGCGCAGGCATATAGCGCCCTCCAAGCCAATCCGGCAGGCCTTCGGAGGAATAGCCATTCGTCGCGATCAGCAGTTTTTGCGCTTTCAAAGTGCCCGTTGCCGTCTGTACCATGAAATCACCTGAGGACTGCTTGATCTCTTGAGCGGTGGTGTTGTGATAAATCACGGCACCAGCTTTCACTGCGGCAGCCGCCAATCCCGTCACGTATTTACGAGGGTTCAACGCAAAACCCGCCGGAATGGTAAGCGCGCCATGAAACGAACCCGTCAAACCGTGATCGGCAAGCGCTGACTTTTCAATCAGCGTTGCATCAAGACCATAGTTTTCCTTAATCTCGTGAACGCGGTTTCGCAGATCATCCATGTCTTTCGGACGGTGCGCGAGCTCGGTCTCTCCGTCGGAATGTCGGTCAATCTCGATACCGTGATCTGTGGTCAATGCGTCGACCAGATTGATCGCTTCCAACTCGGCTGCGTGAAATTCCAAACGGTCCTTGCGCCCGAACTTGCGATCCAGTGTCTTGTCACTTAGCCGTCCGCCGCCCAGACAGCAAAACCCGCCATTGCGCCCTGATGCACCCCAACCGACATAACGGCTTTCCAGAACAACGGCCTTCACGCCTTCTTGGGCAAGATGCAATGCGGCCGAAAGGCCGGTAAAGCCACCGCCGACAATCGCGACATCACAGTGTTGATCACCGCTTAGCGCTGGCCGTTCGACCGTTTCACAAGTCTGATCCCACCAGCAATTGGCCCGCGGGGCGTCGCTATAGGCAAAGCCGCCATAGATGTGTTTCACGTCGCACCACGTTCCGCTGCTTGCATATCTTGCTGTGCTTTGACTGCATTGCGTTTGGAGATCAACGAGGCACTGATGACGCCAACCGTAACGATACCGATCATAATGGTCGAAAGCGCGTTAATCTCGGGCGAAACACCCAAGCGTACTGCGCTCCAGATTTTGATCGGCAGGGTGGTCGAAGAGGGACCCGTCGTAAACGACGCAATCACAAGATCATCAAGCGACAATGTAAACGCCAGCAGCCAGCCAGAAATCACCGCAGGCGCAATGATCGGAAGCGTGACGAGCCGGAAAGCGTCAAAGGGTGAACAGCCCAGATCAAGCGCGGCCTCTTCCAGTGAGCGGTCAAACGACACCAGCCGGGACGACACAACAACCGACACGTAACACATCGAAAATGTCGTATGCGCCAGCACGATGGTCAACACACCACGGTCCATCCCAAGCCCGATGAACAGCAAAAGCAATGACAGGCCTGTAATCACTTCCGGCATAACAAGGGGCGCATAAATCATGCCTGAAAAAAGGGTGCGTCCAGCAAAACGCCCGCCTCGCACCAAGACATAAGCCGCCATGGTCCCCAGGATTGTCGCCAGCGTCGAGGACGCAACGGCCACCTTGAGTGTGACCAACGCTGCGTCCAAGAACGCATCGTTTCGGATCAACTCGCCGTACCATTGGGTCGAAAACCCTGCCCAGACGGTCACCAGCTTCGAACTGTTGAAACTGTAAATGACCAGCAAGACCATCGGCAGATATAGAAACGCGAACCCCAAGGTCAGCGATGTGACGTTAAACCAGCTTGCGCGCCTCATGTATCTGACTCCGCCTGGCGTTGCTGGTTGCGCTGGAACAGAATGATCGGAACAATCAGGATCAGCAGCAAGATTACAGCGACCACACTGGCGACGGGCCAATCCCGGTTGTTAAAGAACTCTTCGAACAGCACCTTCCCGATCATGAGCGTACCAGAGCCACCAAGAAGCGACGGGATGACAAATTCGCCCAACGCCGGGATAAAGACCAGAAAGCATCCGGCAATAATCCCGTTGCGAGACAGCGGAACTGTCACGAGCCAAAACGCTTTGCTGCGCGAGCAGCCCAGATCTTCTGCGGCCTCGATCAGGGATTCATCCAATCGGTCCAGCGCCGCATAGATCGGCAGGATCATAAACGGCAGATAGGTATAGACGATCCCGATATAAACCGCTGTCGTCGTGTTCATAATGGTCAGCGGCTCGTTTATCACACCAGTCCAAAGCAGGAACTGGTTCAAAAACCCTTCGTTGCTTAGGATGCCGACCCACGCGTAAACGCGGATCAGAAAGCTGGTCCAAAACGGCAAGATCACCAACATCATCAACGTAGGTCGCCATTCCTCGGGGGCGCGCGCCATGCCATAGGCCATCGGATAGCCCACCAGCAAAGCCAATACGGTCGAGATCAACGCAATCTGCAAGCTGCTTAGATATGCCTTCCAGTACAGATCGTCTGTCGTCAGAAAGACAAAGTTCTCAAAATCAAAGGCGGACAGCATCTGGCCAATGCCGTCTTTCATGGTTGGCGTATAAGGCGGGATGGCCAATGCCAGATCAGACAGCGATATCTTGAAAACGATAAAGAACGGGACCAGAAACAGCGCCAGCAACCACCCGTAAGGCACTGCGATCAGAAAGAACCGACGCAAATTCATTGCGCTAGCAAGACGCCGGCCGTGGCGCTCCATGACACCCAAACCTTGTCTTCCCATGTAATACTGCGTCGCGACAACCGGCGGGTGTTGGCCGTCTGCGCCTTTATAATTCGCCCCCCGGCAAGCTGCACATAGTAGGTGCTGAGGTTTCCCAGATAGGCGATGTCCAGCACGCTCCCCTGCACCGCGTTGTTGGCGTCATCGGGTTTCTCGGCCGTGATCGCAATCTTTTCGGGCCTGATCGCCAGATGCGCATTTTGCCCGTCACTAAACGGCGCTTCAGACGTTGCCAGAAACGGTGCTTCGTTTTCGGTCCAATCCAGACGGTAGGTCCCCTCGCCCGCGGGCTTGGCCGTACCTTCGATGATGTTCACATCACCAATGAAATCCGCGACATATACTGAATTAGGTGCCTCGTAGATGCCGTCGGGTGTCGCAACCTGAATGATGCGCCCTTCGTCCATCACCGCAACACGGCTGGCGACTGTCATCGCCTCTTCCTGATCGTGGGTGACGATAACAAAGGTTGTGCCAGTGCCTTCTTGAATGTCCATCAACTCGAACTGGGTATCCTGTCGCAGCTTTTTGTCCAGCGCGCCGAGCGGCTCGTCCAGCAACAACAGCTTCGGGGCCTTTGCCAAGGAGCGCGCCAAAGCGACCCGTTGTCTTTGGCCACCAGAAATCTGGTGCGGCTTGCGGCCTGCAAATTTGCTAAGCCGCGTCAGCTTGAGCATCTCTTCGACGCGTGCTGCGATATCGAGCTTGCCCATATCACCGCGTTTAAGGCCAAAGGCAATATTTTCCCAAACGCTTAGATGCGGGAACAGCGCGTAGGACTGGAACATCATGTTCACTGCGCGCTTGTTGGGCGGGATACCCGCGATGTTTTTACCAGACAGTTCCATCTTGCCCGATGTCGGGTTTTCAAACCCTGCCAGCATACGCATCATCGTGGTTTTGCCACAGCCAGACGGCCCTAGCAGGGCAAAAAATTCCTTCTCATAGATGTTCAGGGTCAGATCGTCGATCGCCGTGAAGTCACCGAATTTTTTGGTTACATTCTCGAACCGGATCAGAGGCTTTTCGTCCGGGTCATCCCAAGGGGCAAATATTTTCTGGCTCACTTTGGGGCATTCCTTTGCACAGCACATAAACGGGCGGGGGCCGTAAAATAGGGCAGGACCGCAAGGTCCTGCCCCTATTCAAACCAGCTTAAGTGCCGGATTTAACCTTTGTCCACAGCCGCGTAACAACACGCTGCACTTTGGGGGCATATGGGGAAGTGGTATAGAGTTTCTCAAGCGTTTCTGCGTCTGGATAGATCGCCGTGTCACCGATCACGTCCTCCAGCAGAAACTCCTGGCTCGCTTTGTTGCCGTTTGCGTAATATACATAGTTCGAAGCAGCAGCCATGTTTTCCGCATCCATCATGAAGTTCAAAAACTTATGTGCTGCATCAGGATTTGGCGCATCTACCGGGATCGCCATGTTGTCAAACCACATCAACGCACCCTCTTTCGGCGCGTAATATTCGATCTCTACACCGTTATCCGCCTCTGCGGCACGATCACGCGCTTGCAAGATGTCACCGGACCAACCGAAAGCTACGCAAATGTCACCATTTGCCAACGCGTTGATGTATTCAGAACTGTGGTATTTCTGAACGAATGGCGCAACTGCCTCAAGAACAGGCTCTGCCTTGGCAATCGTCTCTGGGTCCTGCGCGTCGGGGTTTTCACCGATGTATTGCAGCGCGGCAGGGATCATTTCAGCGGGCGCATCCAGGAATTGCACACCGCACGTGGCCAGTTTTTCCATGTTTGCGGGATCAAGAACAAGATCAAGCGAATCGATTGGCGCATCCTCACCCAGCACTTCCTTGACCTTGTTGACGTTGATGCCAAGGCCCGTGGTACCCCACATATAGTTAATCGCATATTCGTTGCCGGGGTCATATTTTGACACGCGTTCTTCGATCACGTCCCACATGTTAGTGATGTTTGGCAGCTTTGATTTATCAAGCTTCTGAAAGGCGCCTGCGGAAATCTGGCGCTGCAGGAAAGTACCCGAAGGGACAACCACGTCATAGCCCGACCCGCCTGCAAGCATCTTGGTCTCAAGGACTTCGTTGCTGTCAAACACATCGTAGATCAGATCAATACCAGTTTCAGTTTCGAACTTTTCCAGCAGGGATTCGTCGATATAATCTGACCAGTTGTAAACTCGCACTTCTTCACCGATAGCGGCGGATGCGATCATTGCAGACGCGGCTACGCCGCTTAAAATACCATATTTCATTTTATACTCCCGTTACTAGGCCCGATTGGTCCAAGCCTTTCATCAATTTGATCAAGTTTTGCGTCTTGGGACAAGATGATTTATGCTTTCATTCAATCGCAGACAGCGCAAGCTACACCCTATGAACAGATTTTGGGCATCATGAATGGCACAATCCAACGTACAGACCTTACCGCTTATTGGCGTGCCTGAACCCGTCAAGGTTCCGGCCCATCAGCACGTGTATGAACAACTGCGCCGCCAGATCCTATTCGGGGATCTTGCACCCGGCCAGGCCGTGACCATCCAAGGGCTGATCACCACCTTGGGGGCCGGGATGACGCCCGTTCGCGAAGCGCTGCGCAGGCTGATCGCTGAAGGCGCGTTGGTCCATCAGGGCAACCGCCGCGTCTCGGTTCCAGTCTTGTCGACAGATTGCCTTAAGGAGCTTGGTTTTATGCGTCAGGCGTTGGAGACTGAGTTGGCCAGACGGGCAGCCCAGCGTATGAGTACTGAAACTCTTGAGACGCTCAAGCAAATTGACAATGCTCTGAACCTTGCGATCTTGCGCGGGGATATAGGGGAGTATCTTACCCGGAATTATCACTTTCATACCACAATATTCGACAGCGCAGATGCCCCGATCATGTCCGAGACCGTGGCACGCCTATGGCTGCGCTTTGGTCCGTCGTTGCGCGTTGTCTGCGGCCGTTTCGGGACGTCGAACCTGCCCGACATGCATGCCGACCTGCTGGACGCGTTCGAGGCTCAAGACCCCGACGCCGCTGCCAAGGCAATGGCCGAGGACGTCGGCCAAGGTATTTTGCAAATTCAGGCGTCTTTGGAATTTACGACCATCGTCGTGTGATTCGATTGACTCCGCATAATTTGATCATATTCTGCGGCTAACGTTTTTTCCTTTTTTTCGAGGTGCATTTCTATGTCCTACATCACCAACCACATGCCCACGGCTGAACTGCAGGCGCTGGATGCTGCGCATCACATGCACCCTTTCACCACCAATGATGAACTCGCTGCCAAAGGCGCGCGGATCATCACACGGGCCAAGGGCGTGTATCTGACAGACAGTGAAGGCAACGAAATCCTTGATGCGATGGCGGGGCTTTGGTGCGTCAATATCGGCTATGGTCGCCAGGAAATGGCCGATGTCGCTGCGCGCCAGATGCTGGAATTGAACTATTACAACACCTTTTTCATGACATCCCACGTGCCCGCCATCGCGCTGGCCAAAGAAATCGCCAGCCTTGCACCGGGTGATTTGAACCACGTGTTCTTTGCCGGCTCCGGATCGGAAGCGAATGACACAAACATCCGCATGGTCCGCACCTACTGGGCGATGAAGGGCAAGCCGGAAAAGTCTCATTTCATCAGCCGCAAAAATGCCTATCACGGCTCTTCCATGGGCTCAGGATCGCTGGGCGGGATGAGCTATATGCATGAACAAGGTGGCATGCCGATTCCCGGTATCCACCACATCAACCAGCCTGACTGGTGGGCCGAAGGGGGCGATCACACACCCGAAGCTTTTGGCCTTGCCCGCGCCCAAGAACTTGAGGCGAAAATTCTTGAGCTTGGTGCAGATAATGTAGCCGCCTTCATTGGCGAACCGATCCAAGGGGCCGGAGGCGTGATCGTTCCTCCCAGCACCTACTGGCCGGAAATCCAGCGCATTTGTGACAAATACAACGTCCTTATCATTGCGGACGAGGTAATCACCGGATTTGGCCGTACCGGTAAATGGTTTGGCAGCCAGACCATGGGGATCAAGCCGCATATCATGACCATCGCCAAAGGACTCAGCTCTGGCTATCAGCCCATCGGCGGGTCCATTGTTTGCGACGAGATCGCGCATACGATCAATTCGGGCGAATTCAACCACGGCTACACTTATTCGGGTCATCCGGTTTGTTCCGCTGTTGCGCTGGAAAACCTGCGCATCCTGCAGGACGAGAATATTCTGGATCACGTGAACAACGTGGCTGGACCCGCCCTGAAAGAAGGACTGGACAAACTGTCCGAACACCCGCTTGTCGGTGGTGTCAACGTTTCAGGGCTGATGGCGTCCTTGCCGCTTAGCCCGCGCAAAGAAACGCGATCAAAATTTGCCTCCGACGCGGGAACTGTCGGTTTCATGTGCCGCGAACGGTGCTTTGCCAACAATCTGGTAATGCGACACGTGGGCGACCGGATGATCATCTCTCCTCCGCTGGTCATCACACCCGAAGAAATCAACATCTTCATGGACCGCGCGAAAAAGGCGCTGGATGAAACCTATACCGCGCTCAAAGACGGCGACATGATGAAAGCCGCCGAAGAGGAACACGGACACGACATGCCTTCGCCTTTGGGTTGAAGGTATGGCAAGGGGCGCAGATCTGCGCCCCTACACCAGTTTTTGCCCCAGACGGTCCAACATTCCAAGGCAGGCCTCTAGCTGGTCCAGACTGACGAATTCATCAGGCTTGTGGGCCTGCGCAATCGACCCAGGCCCGCAAACGATCACGTCCATGCCCATTTGCTGAAATAGCCCTGCTTCGGTGCCGAACGGCACCACATCTGCCGCGTTTGCGCCAAGCAGACCCGCCACCAAATCGCGCGCGGCGTTTTCAGCCATGGGTTCCAGCCCAGTGACTTCGCCCAAAGTCTCGATCGAGATATCGGCCTTGGGGTAAATCGCCCGCATCTGCGGAAGCAGCTCCTGCTCCACGAACTGCTCCATCACATCTTTGACAAAGTGAAAATCACTGGTTTGCACCGGGCGAAATTCCCAATCCACCTCGGCCTTGCCAACAATGACATTATGCGCGTGCCCCCCTTGGACCCGCCCAATATTGATCGTCGTATAGGGTGGATTGAAGCGACTTGTTTCGGGTACGCGCGCGCGCAGATCAGCACGCAAAGCCATCAACCGCGCGACATAGCGCACTGCGTATTCCGCAGCATTCACGCCCAGATCGGGGGAAGATCCATGCCCCTCCAACCCCTCGAAACGCGTCGTATATTCACAGCAGCCCTTGTGCCCCTCGATCACCCGCATCTCGGTCGGCTCGCCAATAATCGCGATATCGGGTCTGATGCCAAGTCGCTTCAACTCGGGGATCAGCGCCTGCGCGCCAAGGCATCCGGTTTCCTCGTCATGGGTGAATGCGAAATGAACCGGGCGCGTCAGTGGCAGCGCGGCATATCGTTCGGCCATCACAACTGCTGCTGCGATAAACCCCTTCATGTCGCACGTACCGCGCCCATAAAGGCGACCTTCTGCCTCGCGGATCTTGAACGGATCGCTTGCCCAATCCTGATCTGTGACCGGGACCACGTCGGAGTGCCCTGACAGCAAAATACCACCCGGAATGTCAGGCCCCAGCGTACCAAATAGCGACGCCTTACTGCCCGCTTCATCCACAAAAATGTGGGTCCTCGCCCCAAGGTTTTGCAACCGTCCAGACAGATCGATGATCATTTCAAGATTGCTATCGCTAGAAATCGTGGGGTAGGCGATCAGCCGGTCCAGCAGATCAACAGTCGCTTGCAGCGTCATTTTACAAGCACTTTTCAGAGGCGGATGCGGGCATTATCAATATCCTTAACGAGTGTTTCCGTACGCAACTTGGGCCAGCTTTGGCCCCCCAGCAATGGAAAATCGATGAAATAACTGCTTAATTTGCAGTCAAATCAACTGAATCTTCCAGCGTTACAGGATATTTTCCTGCAATTGTCGTGTTTTGCCCGATACAGTCGTTAATTGGTTGCAAACCTCAGAACACACCGCTTTAACTTCGCATCAATAAGAGCGGAACACCGCACCATTACATGGGGAGCCAGCTTTTGGCAGATACGTCAGAAAAAAATGCGTTTGTAGAATTTGAACGCGTCCAGAAAAGCTATGACGGCGAAAACCTAGTCGTCAAAGATCTGAACTTATCCATGCCAAAGGGCGAATTCCTTACAATGCTTGGGCCATCGGGGTCTGGCAAGACAACTTGCCTGATGATGCTCGCAGGGTTCGAGACAGCAACCCACGGTGACATTCGCCTTGATGGGAAATCAATCAACAATATTCCACCGCACAAGCGCGGCATCGGCATGGTCTTTCAGAACTACGCTCTTTTCCCGCATATGACCGTTGCTGAAAATCTCGCCTTCCCTTTGGAAGTTCGCAAGATCGGCAAATCCGAGCGTGAAAAGCAGGTCAAGATTGCTTTGGACCGTGTTCAGATGGGTGATTTTGGCGGCCGCCGCCCCGCGCAGCTTTCCGGTGGTCAGCAGCAGCGTGTTGCTTTGGCGCGTGCCCTGGTGTTCGAACCTGAACTGGTTCTGATGGACGAGCCGCTTGGTGCCTTGGACAAACAACTGCGCGAAACACTGCAATTCGAGATCACGCATCTTGCGCACGAGCTTGGCATCACTGTTGTTTACGTGACCCATGACCAAACCGAAGCATTGACCATGTCTGACCGCGTTGCCGTTTTTGAAAACGGTCGCATCCAGCAGTTGGCCCCGCCAGATCAACTTTATGAAGAGCCCGAGAATAGCTTTGTTGCGCAGTTCATCGGCGAGAACAACACGCTTGAAGGCGTCATAAAAGAGATCAAGGGCAACACCTGCATGGTGCAGCTTGACGGCGGCGGCATGATTGAAGCCAAGCCGATCAACGTGACGAAAGCGGGCGAACGCACCCGCGTGTCTATCCGCCCCGAGCGCGTCGAATTCAACAAAGACCGCATGGCCGAGGGTGCTCACACGCTAAAAGCCGAAGTGCTTGAGTTCGTGTATATGGGCGACATTTTCCGCACGCGATTGCGCGTCGCCGGAACGGATAACTTTATCATTAAAACACGCAACGCTCCGGATCAGGTTCGCCTGAAGCCGGGACAGCAGATCGAAATCGGCTGGCTTGCAGAGGATTGCCGCGCGCTCGACGCATAGCGCTCCCGGCAGAGCGCAGCCCCAACGCAGGGCAGCGCAGAAAAGGCTGTGGTTAAACCCGTTATCACATCCTTATGACTAAAACGGGCAATATAGTGGGAGACTATTAAATGAAGTTTACAACAACGCTACTCGCATCGTCTGCGATCGTTGGCGCTGGTACATTGGCCTTGGCCGATGCACACGGCAACATGGCCAACGAGATGACAATTGTATCTTGGGGCGGCGCTTACCAGAACAGCCAGCTCAAGGCATATGTTGAACCTTACCTCGAAATGCACCCCGAAGTGTCCGTCATTTGGGACGAAAGCTCGAACGAGGCCGTTGCCAAGCTGCGCGCCATGAATGAAGCGGGCAACATCACTTGGGATCTGGTCGACGTCGTAGCCGCTGACGCTATCCGTCTGTGCGACGAAGGTCTGGCGATGGAATACGATCCAGAAGAGCTGCTGGCAAAAGGCGATGACGGCTCGAGCGCAGAAGACGATTTTGGCGACCTGATCGTATCTGACTGCTATATCCCACAGATCGTGTATTCGACAACGTTCGGCTATCGCACGGACATGGTTCCAGATGGCGTCGATGCACCTGACGATATCTGTGACGTATTCGACCTGGAAACATATCCCGGCAAGCGTGCGCTGGAAAAGCGTCCAATCAACAACATGGAATGGGCTTTGCTGTGTGACGGCGTTGCAAAGGACGAAGTTTATGACGTTCTGGCAACACCAGAAGGTCAGGAAAAGGCTTTGGCCAAGCTCGACACCATCAAGGACAGC
>JAGXHA010000005.1 GCA_024636475.1 Roseobacter sp.
CAATGCGTGCGTGCAAAACCGATACCAGTTTCGAAGCCATGATACACATCGGAGCAACAATCATTCGCACAAGATGAATATCAACAGACCCTAGTTCCGCACCGAACCTGACATGCCCAGCAAACCGCTAAAATTTTAAACTCAGTTTAACCATGAACTGTGAAGAATGCCTCAATAAAAATAACAGAGGCAAAGCCCGATGCAGAAACAGATAAAAAACGACCACCGCCACAATGGCCTACGTCCTCAAGGCCAAGTTGCCGAGCTATTCTCACAGCGGGCCCCAAGATCTAAAAATTTACCTAACTGTGGCGCAAGGTCTAAAATGCAAACACCCGCAAACTGCAGAACAGATTTAGAAAGGCTTGAGGCTGGACTGATTGTGGTAGCGAAGCTTGTTGCTCACGATCCGGCTTATGCACCTATTTTCGCCAGACTAGATGCTGAGATCAAACGAGAAGAGGCGAAGTTAAGTAATGACATTGTGGCTTATGCCCGTCTAGTAGCCGCTCAAAGAGCAACCTGTTGAACTACATCTCGTAACTTAGCCAACGTTGCTCCGTGACCGTACCGCTCTCGGTTGAGGGCGTGTCCGAACAGATCACGCCGGATCCGTTCGTCTATGCCAACCGCCAAAAGTCTGTCCTCAAAGCTATGTCGTAGGCTATATAGTGAGTGATCGGGTGTTTCCATTAACCCGTTCGACCTTAGGAATTTGTTGACTGTAGCGGATAAGCTGGAAGAGTTGTCACGGTATCTAGGGAACCCGTTGGGGCATTGCCTAAAGGCTTCGAGCGACGCACCTAAAAGGGGTATGACCCTTCGCGCATTGAGGCTCTTCAGATGCCCGCTTATGGGTTCAATTGAGATATGCGGTACATCCACGTCTAGCCGAATCTGCGAACTGGTCATCGGCGCTGCTTCACTTGGGCGATAGCCCGTGTTGATCATACCTAAAAGGATACACCGTGCGTCTGTGTTTAATCCACTAAGCACGCCAGGCTTCAAGAGCTTGTCACGTATCCAACCCACAGAGAACGGGGGCCGCTGTCGGGACTCGCCTTTTTTAAAACTGAGATCCGACAAGGGTAGTGTTAACCCCAATCGTTTCATTTTGTTCACCGTTTTTAAGACATCACCAAGATGAATTAGGTCCTTGTTTGCGCTGTTGGCGGTAAGTCCACTCGTCTCCAGCCTGTCCAGCCACCAGCTGCGAAAATCCAGCATATCATCACCTTTGATGTCTGGCAGCGCTTTGTCACCCACGACATCTACGAAATTACGGACTGCCTTCATTCTAGGATTTTTCCAACGCCGCAACTGATCGTCGCTCTTGCCGATAGCTCTATCGGCTGCAAGGCCCCAGTAGAGCTCTAGCGCTTTCGTTACAGTTATTGGAGGTTCGGCAAACGCTCCCAGCACCGCAGAAGCTTCACGCAGATCTGGTTCGCCATCCCGACCAACTGCAGCCTCAACGCGGGCCAGCAAATCTTCGCGAGGAAGCTCAGCAACTTTAATGGCATTTAGGTAACGAAAGCCACGTACCGCCGCCAACTCTTTAGCAGCTTCAAATCGGCTATCTGAGTCCACCTCATCCCCTGCCATACGGGCTTCCCAAGCCTCAACGAGATGCTGCCAAGCAACCTGCGCCTTGGTCTTAGCTACCGACTCTGAGTCAGTGTGAAGGCTGATCCAAAGGATCTTGCGGTCTTCAACTTTTTGGTAACGGCGAGGAACACGCTTGCGCAAGTGGTAGGTATTGCCACGTTTCAGTAATTTCATGAAGAGAGCCCTGAATGCACACTGTGACGCTGATTGTGTAGCAAATTGCGCAGCAAAACAAGGAAATTATAAGACCCCACAAGCAACAAAAAACCTACAAGTAATTGATTTAAAGGGAGAAAAATCTTTTTCTGCCGTTGCTTTGTGGCGGATCGACAGGGATTCGAACCCTGGAGACGGTCTCCCGCCTACACACTTTCCAGGCGTGCGCCTTCGACCACTCGGCCACCGATCCGTTAGGGCGGTGTTTAACGTGAGGCACCGTCTGGGCGCAAGGGGTAAAACGCGCCAATTTAGCCGCAGAGTTCAACTGTCAAGATGAACATAGATTCTACGGTTCTGGCGGCCTTTTTTCTCAATTTTTCCCAGTAAAAGTGCACCCACCTCGCCGGTGCGTGCGACATGGGTGCCGCCGCAGGGCTGCACGTCTACCCAAGTCGACCCGCTGCCAATCTGAACAAGGCGCACCCGGTCAGAGGCCTTGGGCGGCTTCACCGCCATCGTCTTCACCAACTCCGGTGCGGCGTCCAGCTCGGCTTGGGTGATCCAACGGTCGATTACCCGCATATCGGCTGCCACAAAACTGTGAAGCGCCTCTTCGATCCCTTCCCGGTCATCAGGGGCATCGGGCATGTCGAAATCCAGACGGCCATGGCGTGCGGAAATCTGACCGCCGGTCACCCCGAACGGCACAACCACCGACAACAGATGCAGCATGGTGTGCACGCGCATGTGCCTGTGCCGTCGCTCCCAATCCAGCACCTGCGTGACATGGGTTCCGACGTCGGGCAGATTCTGTGGCTCAGCGGGAACAAGGGCGATGGCACCGCCTGGCGCTTTAACCGTTGTCGCAATGGGCAACCGCTTGCCGTCCCAAACCAGCCATCCGCTGTCACCGGGTTGACCACCGCCCGTGGGATAAAAGATGGAGCCATCAAGCACGATGCCACCTTCCTCGGTGATCGCTACCACAAGACCATGCGCCTCGCGCTGGTAGGCATCCTCGAGGTATAAAGCCGTCGTCATGTGCCCGTATCCAGTTTCAGTGCCTCTGGGTTGCGCAACCAAATATCGCGCTGCGCAAAGGGCACTTCGATGTTTTCTTCGCCAAAGCGTTTGGCGATGGCGTGGTTGATGTCACTTTTTACCTGCAACATCCAATTGACGTCGCGCAGGAACGCCCGAACTTCAAACTCAAGCGCATCGGCCCCGAAACTCATAAATAGCACAGTTGGCGGCGGGCTCGCCAACACCATGGGCTGCTCTTCGGCGATTTCGCGCAAAATACCCTCGACACGTTTTGTATCAGTGCCATATGCGACACCGACCGCGACAATCACCCGGCCCACCGTATTGCCACGGGTAAAGTTTGTGACAGTACCGCTGACCAGATCCGCGTTGGGCACGATCACATCGGTTCGGTCAAATGTCTCGATCCGGGTGGATCGCACCGAAATATCGCGCACATATCCCGATTGTCCGCCAACCTCGATCCAGTCGCCCTCTGAAATGGGCCGCTCGATCAGCAGGATGATGCCCGAGACAAAGTTGCTGACGATGTTTTGCAGACCGAAACCGATACCGACCGACAGCGCACCAGCCACAATCGCAAGCGAGCTAAGGTCGATCCCTGCCCCCGTTATTGCCGCCAAAGCCGCCAGGAATATCCCGATATAGCCAAGCCCCGACAGCAGTGCATTCTGACCGCCGATGTCGATCTGCGTCTTTGGCAGCACATTCGAGCGTAATGTGCCCTGCAACAGACGCGTGAGCAGATATCCAATCGAGAAAATGATCGCAAAGGTCAAAAGATTGGTCGGCGATATCCGCGTGTCCCCCACTGCAAACCCGCCCGCGAATGAGGTCCAGAGTTCGGTCAGATCAGTGACGCGCGCGCCCCAGATCAGCGCCAGCGCTGGCGTGGCCAGCAAAAGGAGGATAAACCCGAAGAAGACCGGCAAAAGCGCCTCGCGCGCCGCAATGCCTTCCCCGGTGATCGCCCCGTACACATCCGCTGAAAAACGCTGCAGCGCCATCACCAGCCCCAACACCACAAGCGTCGTCACGAAGGGACGCAAGATCGCGTCAGACAGATCCTGATAGCCAAATGCGAACAAAAGCGGTGAGATAATGCCGACAGCCATTGCGCCTATGCCAAGGCTGCGAACAATGCGCGCAAGGGTTGTGCTGCGCGCAGGTGTTTCGGGATCAGTGATTTCTTCCTCGGCGTCCTGAAAGCTGCGCAGGATCTGACCGATGCGGAAAAGCGCAAAGCTTATCAATACCGCAAAGGGAAACGAGACGACGGCGGTTGTCGCATCCGATGGCAGATCAAAGCTAAGAACCTTGCGGGTGATGATCGAAACGATCATGACAACCGTTATACCGTTCACAAAAAAACGCGCACGGTTGCGTTGCGCAGGCGGCAAAAGCAGCAGTGCTTCTTCGTCATCACGAGAGAACACTCTTTCAGAGACCCAGCGGAATCCCAAAATCACCACGCCCAGCACCGGCAATAAGGTCACGACCTCGGTGCCGCGTACACCAAGGAACCCGGTCTGGCGGGCGGCCATGGCAAGCAGTAACAATCCGCCCAATGGCAAAATAATCCGCAACAGTGACACGACAAAACGCCAGATGCCCAAGCCGCGTGCTTGCTGTTTTCGTAGGCCGCTCACCAGCATGATCGCCCACCGCCGTCCGCGCAAAAGCAACAGCAACCCCAGCAATGTCGCGAAAAACACCAAAGGCAAATTTTCACGGAAATTGGTAAGCTTCTGGGCATTGTTGATCGCGGACTGATCAATCAACATTGAACCAAACGCTTGCTTCAAGTCGCGCAACGCCGGGGCCCAATGGATCGGGTTCAGCGGCGAAGGTGTTGTTGTCAAAAGTTTTTCTGTCTGACGGTCGCGTATGATCTGGTCGATCTGCCGCACCAGACCGTCCGCACGCAGGTAATTCCGCTCGGCAATCTGGACAGGTGCCAGCAGCGCATCAAGCTGTTCTTCCAGACTCTCACGTGTTGCGGCAAGTGCCGGGGCTTCGGGCACGGCGTTTTCGCCTTCGGGGGCGGGACCAAGCGCGTTGATCTGTTCGCGCAAAATGGCAATGCGGTCGGCATTGGCATTCCGCGCAGCGTCAAATTCCGCGCGGAACGCAACGATCCGGGCGCGCAACGTCTCAAGAACAGCGTCGCTGCTGGTACCGGCGTCGACAACTGCCTCGGCGTCGGCCGCAACCTCACTCCACTGGTTAATTTCTTGCAAAGGTTCATCCTGAGCAAGTGCCGCCCCCGCAAATATCCAGAACGAAAGGCAAAACCCTGCGAAGAACGCGCGCATCTTTATGGTCATTGGTCCTCGAAGACCCCCGGGATGGATTGGGGTGCGCGGTCAAGCCAGGCGGGAACAGGCAGCCCTTTTTCACGCAAGAAATCGGGGTTGAACAGTTTTGACTGATAGCGCGTGCCAAAATCACAAAGAATGGTCACGATGGTATGGCCCGGCCCCATGTCGCGGGCCATGCGCATGGCCCCCGCCACGTTAACGCCAGAAGACGCACCAAGACACAAACCCTCGTGTTGCAGCAAATCAAAGACGATCGGCAACGCCTCGCTGTCGGAGATGTTATAGCTGAAATCAGGGGTGAAGCCTTCAAGGTTCTTGGTGATGCGCACTTGCCCAATGCCCTCGGCAATCGACCCGCCTTCGGCCGTCAACTCGCCTGTGGTGTAATAGCTGTGCAGTGCTGCACCGTCTGGGTCGGCCAAGGCGATCTTGACGCCCTTGGGCTGCAACGCCATGCCGACGCCTGCAAGTGTGCCCCCAGACCCTACCGCACAGCAAAAGCCGTCGACCTTGCCGCCCGTCTGTTCCCAAACCTCGGGTCCGGTGGTTTCGATATGCGCCTGACGGTTCGCTACATTGTCAAACTGATTGGCCCAAATCACACCTTCGTTGGTCGTGCGCGCCAGTTCGTTGGCAAGCCGCTCGGAGTATCGCACAAAATTGTTGGGGTTGCGGTAGGGTGCAGCAGGCACCTGAACCAACTCGGCCCCTGCCAGACGCAGCATGTCTTTCTTTTCCTGGCTTTGGGTCTCTGGAATCACGATCACCGTCTTGAACCCCATCGAGGCACCGACCAGCGCCAGACCGATGCCGGTATTGCCCGCCGTCCCTTCGACAATCGTTCCACCAGGCTTGAGCGTGCCTTGGGCAATCGCATCCCGGATGATGAACAGCGCTGCACGGTCCTTGACCGACTGGCCAGGGTTCATGAATTCGGCCTTGCCATAGATATCGCAGCCGGTTTCCTCGCTTGCCTTGCGCAGGCGGATAAGAGGGGTGTTGCCGATGGCCTGTGCCAGATCAGATGCGACGTGCATGGGATGCTCCTTAATCAAGTTACATCAGGTGTATCCCCGAGAGAGATCAACCTCAAGCGGTCGCGGTGGCGTGCCAGCCAATAGGTGGCGATCACCAGCGGCGCATTGGCGGCTTGCTGCGTCTCGGCCAAGGTCATCAAAGCGTCGAATGACAGCAAATGCGAGCGGATGTCTTCATCCTCGGAAGACAGCCCACCAAGGCCCGTTGCGTCATCCGGCAAATCGGCCAAACCCACATAAATATAGAAAAATTCGGTACTATCGCCGGGGGATGCATAAATTTCCGCCACTTTCTCAAGCGATTTCAGGGTGATACCGGCCTCTTCCGCAGCCTCTCGATGGGCAGCTTGTTCGGGCGTCTCACCGGGGTCAACGCGGCCTGCGATGGGTTCCAACAGCCAAACGGCACTGTCGCCGCGCGCAAGAGGCCCCATGCGCAGCTGTTCAACCAGCATCACACAGTCGCGCACTGGGTCATAGGGCAACACAAGTGCGGCATCGGAGGCGACAAAAACCGCGCGCTCCAGCACGTCAGACATCTCTGCGTCAAAGCGTTCGTGGCGCAGGTGATATTCGTTGAGCGCAAAATAGTTGGTATAGACCCGGTCAACCCGCTGCACATCGACCTTGCCCTGCAACGTCCCTGCCCCGTGTTTGGACTCCGCCGCATTCACCATCGCGGCGGCCCGTGTGCGGATCATCGGGAACATGCGCGCGACATCGGCCACGGAATACCGACCGAAGTAATCCATCACCTCGCGCGCGGCAAAGCAGCTTAAGGCGGCCCAGTCAGCTTCCCAATCTTGCAATTCCCATGGCCCTTTGGTCGACCACATACCCGGATAGGCAAAATAAACTTGCGCAGTTTGCCCGCCAGCCAGCGTCACATCGCGCAGATCAAAGGCAAAGCTGCCTTCGTAGAAATCGAGCCGCGCGATATCAGCATCGCTCAAGCCTTCGACCAGCAAACCTTCTGTGACATCCCCCTGACTTTCGACGATGCAAGGAAACGGGCCTTCTGCAACGCTTAACGCGGCATGGTCAAGCAGCTTCCCGGGCGTAAGTGCGATGTCACTGGCGGCGCGGCCCAAGACAATCTCAAGCAACGGAACATGGCGAAGTGTTCCGTAAAAAAATAACGTTTTCATAAAGTTATGGCCACTTCCTCTTGGCATAGTTTGTCAGAAGGCCACTGAATGAGGCACCGACAAGCACCACAATCGCAATCGGAACTGTCGACATGATCAAGAAATAATCAGCGCCGATAGAAAGCACCGCAAAGACGGCTTCGCCCAAACCGTCATACCGACGCTGCATCGACAGTTTCAACATCGTAAGGGTGGCTTGTGTGGCAAGCCCCCAAAGCAGAAGAACAAACGCGCCTGTCAGCCCGTTGCTGATCCCCATTAAAAAGCCGCCCCCCGCACGCGGCCCCATAACGACCCAGCCCGCCAAAGCGCCAAGTGCCATGTTTGTCGGTACAAAATAGCCAAAGCTTGCCCTGTCGGGCATCAGAGGCATGATCATCTCGGACAAAATAAAACCCAAAAACGCCAAGCATATGGCAGCCATCAATCGGGCAGTTGTCGGCATCGGATGCTCCTTAGATCACGGCCCGCGCCCCTAAATCGGGCGCTTCACCGTAATCTGTGTCACATCACAATTGCCGCTGTCAAAGGTTGACGCACAAGAGGTGAGATAGAAATTCCACATCCGCTTGAACCGCTCGTCAAACCCCATCGCGGCGATATCTTCCCATTTTTCATTAAAGGTCAAATGCCAGCGGCGCAGGGTCAGATCATAGCTTTTACCAAATTCGATCGATTTGACGACGCCAAGACCGGCCTTTTCGACCTGCTGGCGCAGCACAGTCGGACTTGGAAGCATCCCACCTGGAAAGATGTATTTCTGAATGAAATCAACGCCGCGCTTATAGATCTTCCAGCGCCGGTCCTGCACGGTAATAATCTGCAAGGTGGCAAACTTGCCGGGCTTCAGACGGTCCCGAAGGGTGTTGAAATAAGACGGCCAGTACTTTTCGCCCACAGCCTCGAACATCTCGATGCTGGCGATCCCGTCATAGATCCCGCGCTCGTCCCGATAGTCTTGCAGCTTGAACTCTACCAGATCAGAAAGTCCTGCTTTATCAATGCGTTCCTGAGCGTACTTAAACTGCTCCTTGCTGATCGTCAGGCAGGTCACTTTCAACCCGCGCTCTTTCGCAGCATATTCGGCAAAACCGCCCCAGCCACAGCCGATCTCAAGCACATGATCACCGGGCTGCACGCCCATCTGATCGACCATTGAGGCGTATTTCGCCGTCTGGGCCGCCTCAAGCGATTGTTGAGCACCATCCTCGAACAGCGCACTTGAATAGGTCATCGTATCGTCAAGCCACAGCTTGTAAAAATCATTGCCCAGATCGTAGTGATAGCTGATGTTCTTGCGGGCCTGTTTCTTGCTGTTGCTTTGCAACCAGAACCGCAGCGCCTCGTATTTGCGCACCAGTCCCATACCCGGAAATGAATCGTAGATGTCTTCATTCGCATGGGCCACATCCATGAACGCTTGCAGGTCCGGCGTGCTCCACCACTCGTCCAGATAGGCATCGCAAAACCCCAGATCACCCTCGCGGATCAGACGCGCGAAAAGGTCGGAATTATGAATGTGTATTTCGACGACAGGCACAGGGTTCGCGCCTTTGGCCCGAAAGCGGCGACCGTCAGGCAAAACGAAATCAACCTGCCCGTTCTCCATTTCCTGCGCCATCGCAAATACGCGCGAAAAATATCTGGGAAGGGTCTGTTGCCCTTCAGTGCTGGTCAATATCATTTCGGCTCCCTTGACGCGTGTATTAACCGCGGAGTTTAAGTTTATGTTCGGAAGTCACGATTAACAAACGTTAAAAGTTTCTGTTCTTGTAGATTTCAAGCGCCCGTTCACGCCCTTTGTCCAAAGCGACGATCCGGTCTGGGTAGGCGTCGTCGGGCGACATGTTCCATTGCTTTGGAATGGCGTCGAAAAAGGCCAGCGCATCAGCGTGTTGATGAGCACGCCCCTCGGCGATCCAGCGGCTGCTGTAATCGCGGTTCTTGTCGAATTTATCCAACTGCGTCGCGGGGTTGAACACCCGGAAATAGGGTGTCGCATCGGGGCCAGATCCTGCTGCCCACTGCCACCCCATTGCGTTGCTGGCCGGATCCCAATCGATCAGACAGTCTTGGAACCATTGCTGCCCAATGCGCCAATGACACATCAGATGTTTGGTCAGATAGCTTGCCACGATCATGCGGCCGCGGTTATGCATCCGGCCCGTCACGTACAGCTCTCGCATCGCCGCATCGACAAAAGGCTCGCCTGTGCGGCCCTGTTTCCACGCTTTGACCTCGGCCAGACGCTCATCTTCGTTCCACGGAAACGCTTCCCATTCCTCGCGCCAGTTATCCGTCAGGATGCGCGGAGTATGATGCATCAGATGATACGCAAACTCACGCCAGACCAGCTCCTTGAGGAAGGTCTCCGCCCCTTGTTTGCCGTCCTGAAGCGCGCGTTGTCCCGCATGCCAGCATTGATGCGGACTGATCTCGCCAAGTGCGAGGTTTTCCGACAGGTTCGAGGTTCCGTCCACACCGGGCAAGTCGCGGTTCGCCTTATAATCCGCCACGCCATGCGCCATAAAGGCCCCAAGACGCGATTGCGCCGTCTGTTCGCCAAGCTGGACAAAGGGGCGCACGACATCGGCCCCCCGCTGCATCGCGCCGCCCATGTGCCAGCTGTCCAGATCATCGCTTTCAGGCCATGTCTCCGGCGCAAGAAGCGTAGAGGGCGCGCGTAATGGTTCATCCACACCGACATTTTTGACCGAATTCCAAAATGGCGTGTACACCTTGTAGAAACCACCGGTCTTGGTTTCGACTGTCCAGGGCTCGAACATCAAGTGCCCCCCAAAGGAGCGCGCCTCGATCCCGGCCTCTTTCAGTGTTTCCTTGATTTTTGCATCGCGGGTGGTGCTGTCAGGATCATATAGCCGCGACCAATAGACCGCCTTTGCGCCGGTTTCTTTTATCAGTGCCTCAAGCACCTCAAGCGCGTCGCCCTTGCGCAAGATCAGCCGGCTGGATTTATCGCGCAATGCGGCATCAAACGCATCAATCCCCAGACCCAAACGCCATTTCGGTGCGGCACCCAGCGTGGCCACAAGATCATCATGGATGAAAACCGGAATGACACGGCGGTCAGTCTCAGCCGCGGCATGTAAAGCGGGGTGATCGCTCAGCCGCAGATCGCGGCGAAACCACACAAGGATTGGTGAATTATCAGACAAGGACTTACTTCTTTTCAAGGTTGTCAGATACGTAGCCCGAAGTCCCTTAATTCAAGGGCTAAAGTACATCCTCAAGTGCATTCAGAAGCTGATCGATTTCCGCTTTGGTCGTGTAATGCGTAAAACTCAAGCGAAGCACGCCCTCATCCGGGTCAATACCCATTCCCTTGAGCGCTCGAACGGCATAAAAATCACCCCCGCCTGCCATGATCCCATGCGCCGACAGCGCTGCCGCGACGGGTTCGGCCGGACGGCCAAGCGCAACCGCAACCGTAGGCGCGCGATTTTCAGCTTGCGTCGGCCCCAAAAGACGCAGGGAGTTTCGGTCAGCAAGCGCATCCAGCAGCGGCTGCAATAACGCGACTTCATGCGCACGCATTAAATCATGCACAAAAACCCCGCGTGCCGATGCACCCGCTTCGCCCTTGCCGTGATGGACGTAAAGTGCATCAACGTAATCAGCCATCCCCGCACAGGCCGCAACCTGCGCATGGTCCGGACCCGCAGGTGTGAACCGTTTGTAAAGGCTGGCCTTGTTGAAGTAGTGCCCTTGGTTTGGCAGCAATTCCCCCAACGCGCGACGGATCACCATCAGACCCTGGTGCGGCCCGTAGGTTTTATAGGCCGAGAAAAGATAAATATCCGCCCCCATCGCGCCGACATCGGGGAACCCGTGGGGCGCATAAGACACCCCGTCAACGCAAACAAACGCACCGGCTGCATGCGCCAGGGCTGTAATCTCGACCACGGGATTGATTTCGCCCACAACGTTCGAGCAATGCGGAAAACACACCAGACGGACATTCTCGTCCAGCAGACCCGCCAAAGCGTCGGTGTCCAAGTGCCCGGTTTCAGGATCGACGCACCATTCGCGCACCTCGATCCCGCGTTCGGCCAAGCGCCGCCACGCGCCGGTGTTGGCCTCGTGGTCTTGGTTGGTCACGATGATCGCCTCACCCGGTTGCATCATCTGGCCAAACGCCTGCGCCAGCACATAGGTATTTTGCGACGTCGACGGCCCAAAGGACAGCTCATCCCCTTCAACCCCCAGGATCGCCGCCATGCGGCGTCGGGCCTCGTCCATCTCGTCGCCACCAAGCTGGCTGGCGGCGTAGGGCGCATAGGGCTGGACCTTGCGTTGAGTGTAAAACCGGGTCAGCCGGTCGATCACAGCACCGCAAGTATATGACCCGCCCGCGTTCTCGAAAAACGCCAGCCCCTGCAAGGAGGGCTCGGCGAACGCAGGAAACTGCGCCCGCACGAAATCAATATCCAATGTCATGGTTCACTCCTCATCCGCAGCCTTAGGGAACTTCAGCAATCTAAGCGGGCCGCAGATCTGGTCCACGGCCCGCTTGGTCACACCAATCAGCCGTTCACGTCAACCACAACGCGACCCCGCACCTGACCTTTCAGAATGTCTTTGCCCAACTGGGGCAAGTCCTTCAGCGTTGCAGGAACAACCATATCCTCAAGCTTGGCCATTGGGAGGTCTTTCGCCACACGCTCCCATGCGCGCAGGCGGTTTTCATAGGGCTGCATGACAGAATCGATCCCTAGCAGGTTCACGCCGCGCAGCAGAAACGGAATCACCGTAGCGGGCAAACCCGCCCCCCCCGCAAGACCGACCGCTGAGACGGATGCGCCATATTTCATCTGCCCCAACACGCGCGCCAGCATCTCACCGCCAACGGCATCGACGCAGCCAGCCCATGTTTCGCCCTCAAGCGGGCGTTTCACGGTTTCGTTGATCTCTTCGCGCGCCACAATCTGGCTTGCGCCCAGCGACTTGAGGTAGTCCGAGGTTTCAGGGCGGCCCGTGACGCCGGCAACCTCATGACCCAAGGCGGCCAAGATCGCAACGGCGACCGACCCCACACCGCCCGCAGCGCCCGTGACCAGCACAGGGCCCTGTCCGGCTTTCAAACCGTGATCCTCAAGCGCCATCACAGCCAGCATGGCGGTAAATCCAGCGGTGCCAACGGCCATCGCCTGACGCGTGTCCAAGCCTTTGGGAAGTGGCACCAGCCAATCGGCCTTGACCCGCGCCTTTTGGGAATACCCGCCCCAATGCGCCTCGCCCACGCGCCAGCCGGTCAACACGACCTTATCGCCCGGCTTATAGCGATCATCATCGGACGCCTCGACCGTGCCTGCAAAATCAATGCCCGGAATATGCGGATAATTCCGCACCAGGCCGCCGCCCGGCCCGATGCACAACCCGTCTTTGTAATTAACCGTGGAATACTCAACCGCGACCGTCACATCGCCCGCAGGCAGCTGGTCCAGATTGATCTGCGTCACCGCAGCAGAGGTCTTGCCGCTCTCGTCATCCTTGGTCACCATCAACGCGTCAAACATAGTCTCTCCTTACCGGATCACTCTTTGTAACCCTTTTCATTTTGCCAAATAAACTCCGGGGAGCCCGAGGGGCTGGCCCCTCGGTCCCCAAACTCTCGTCCCGAGCTTACGCCCAGAAACTCTCGCGCACCACCGCATCGCGCACCCCGTCCGTGGTGTGCACCCGGACTTGGGTGCCGTCATCCCAATGGGTCATCCGCACCATGCCAATCGCGACATTGGTCTTGAAATCAGGCGAATAGGCCGCCGAAGTCACCTGCCCCACGCGCTTGCCGCCCACTTCAATATCCCACGCCCGGTCACAGCCCGGCACCGGAGCGCCCTGAATGTCAATCGCGCGCACCTGCTTGGTCGGCCCTTCCTTGGCCACCCGCAGCAAGGCATCCCGGCCAATACAACCAATCGCCGTCTGCGTGTCGCAAAACCGGCCAAGCCCGCATTCATGGGGCGTGTTGTCATCTGTCATGTCATTGCCATAGCTCAGCAATCCGCCCTCGACACGCTCGATCCCGTTAGGACAGCCAGCGCGCACATCCAGATCGCGACCAGCCTCCATAAGCGCATTCCACAGCGGCATGCCCTTGTCGGTGCCATCCACGTAAATCTCAAATCCGCCCTGTTTGGAGTATCCCGACCGCGCAACCGCCATGGACCGCCCCTCAAAATCAAACATGCCAAAGCGGAAAAACCGGACGTCGCGCACGCTGTCGCCAAAGACCCGCGCCACCAACTCATCGGCCTTGGGGCCTTGGACAGCCAACGGGCTGACGTCAGGCTCGTCAATTAACACATCCAGCCGGTAGCCATTCGCGATCCCCTTCACCCACAGCATCAGATCACTGTCAGCAATTGATATCCACCACCGGTCTTCGGCCAGTTTCACCGCCACCGGATCGTTCAGCATGCCGCCCGTTTCATCCACGATGGGGACATAGAAACACCGGCCCGGCAACATGCCCCGCAGATCGCGCGGCGTCAGCATTTGCATCAGCTTGGCCGCATCCGGCCCGCGCAATTCAACCTGGCGTTCGCAGGCCACATCCCAGACCTGCACCGCCTCTTTAAGATGGTGGTAGTCTTCCTGCACGCTTTTGAAAACGGTGGGCAGCAGCATGTGATTATAGACCGTATAGGCCGACACCCCTGCCGCCTCGACACCTTCGGAAAACATTGTGCGCCGGATCCGGCGCGAGGGAGAGATATTTGCCAATTAAGCGTACTCCGGCATATGGATGATATCGCTGACGGGGGCGGTCTCACCCGCAGCGGTCAGCATGGCGTGGATTTGACCACGGTGATGGGTTTGATGGTGGAACATCTGTAGCACCGCAAGGCTGGTCGGCAGCGTGTAGGATGCCCCCCCCATCTGCCGGTGTGCACTTCATGTCGCCCAGCAAGTCCAGCTCACCAACAGCATCTGCCCAAGTGCGGATTTTGCCATCGACGCGATGCCGGTCTGACGCCCAAGCCCGCGCGTCGTCGTGTAATGTTGGCCATCTGGCAAAGGCCTCAAACGGCGGCCCCATCGACGGATCAAACCGCGACAGCCACAGCATGTCACCACACAGCAAATGGTTTGCCGTCCCAAGGGTCGAGCCGAAGAAGGCACTCCGATCCTTGGTTAATTCCGCCTCGGGCATGTCCAGCAGAATGGGCATCAACTGGTCATTCTGCCAGCTGTTGTAGCGCGCCATCAATCGGACATATCCGACAGTGATCATGCGTTTGGACCTTGCCAGTTAATCGGACAAATCTCGGCTGATTTACCGCCAAAGTCCCAGACGCGGCCATAATCGCGCACCTTGGATTTCAAACCTTTCGCCGCAATGATATCCGGCCCCATCCAGTATTTGGAGTTAGAAATCATCACCGGATGATCGGGCGATTTTCCCGCAATCATCTCGATCTCGCCGGCAATCTTGCGCCCGATCTGGATCGAACGCTTTGTGCCATCGCGGATGATCTTCACAGGGGCACGTTCAGCCCCGATGATTTCGGACACCAGCATCGTGAACAACCCTGTGGTGCCGCCAGCAGCGCCCGAAAAGATCTGGAGCAATCCGTTGTAAGCTTTGCCGCTTGCGTTTTCATCGACGTAAGCGGCGACCTTCCAGTTGCCCTCGCCCATGCGACCGGGAATATCGACCAGCAAGCCGACGTTCAGGCCTGACAGGTCTTCGCCCTCATAGTGGCCTTCGTCGATCGCGATCGCCATCCAAGCGTGGCAATGCCCTTCCGTGGGAGGGTGCGCGCCCAGACTCACGACACAGGGGCAAAACATCTCGCACGAGCAGTTGAGAAAAAGTTCGCCCTTGATCTGCCAGTTGGTCGGCACCGCCTCGCGACGTTTGGGGTTCGGCATGCGCTGGTCAATACGCTGACTGATTGGCAAACGGTCTGCGTCGGCTCTTTTGTTGGTCGCCATCTTATCCTCCTGAATACAAGGGCCAGCCGGCCACGACGCATGCGCCGATGATCAGCAAAACACCCATTGGTTTTGTCACTTTATGCCCGATCTGGGGCAGTTTTTCGAGCACCATGAACAGGGTCGCAAGCCCCATCCACGCCAAATTCATAACACCGCCCGCAAATCCAAGCGCCATGAAACCCCAACAGCACGCCACGCAAAATGTGCCCAACCCAAGCCCCATGCGCAACCCGCCCGGAAAGCCCGGCCTCCAGTTGCCCATGAAATACATCATCGGCGAATGGCAAACACCGTGGCAGATTTCCTTGGTGCGGGTGAACTGGAAAAGCCCTACGGCCAGCAGCAAAGCAGCCGCGATCCAGCGCGATTTCGCAATGCCCAGCATGTCGATCACACCACCATACAGCAACGCAAGCTGTACCCCGGCGATGACACAGGCAAAGCCGATCCACATGATCAGATACCCCAGCAAAACGCCCAGCCACCCTGCCCGCGAGCCATCCGCACTGACCATCAGGTCTTCGTAGCTGCGCAACGTAGGCACCATCGTGGGAAGCATCATCGCCGCCATCATCGCCGCCCACATGACTGCCAACGGGCCAAAGCTGGCCATGGGCATATACATGTCCATCCGCGGATCCATGTTGCGCATCATTTGCGCCATATCATCGGGACGCCCCAACAGGTCCAGCCCCATGCCGGTGCTCGTCGCATACATCATCACCCAAGCCGCGAGGATGACGCTAAAGAACGACAGCCATAATATGGAACGAACGACGGGTGCCATGAAACGCGATCCTCCCAAACCAGCGCGACTCGATACTTGAAAAACTAATGTCAGACATTTAAAGTTTTTCCAAATCCTAATTGTAAGACGTATGAAATCCAACCTCGTCCCCACCGTCGATCTTTCCGCGCAAATCGCTGCGAATATCCGAGACGCCATCGTCAGCGGTGCATTGATTGTGGACGAACGCCTGCCGTCCGAAGCCGAACTGGCACAGAAATTTGAAGTGTCCCGCGCGACGGTACGTGAGGCGTTGAAACGGCTGGCGGCGCAATCGCTGATCCGCACACAGCGCGGAGCGACGGGCGGCGCTTTCGTCAATCGCATCAGTTTCGAGGCAGCACAGGCCCAGCAAATCACCACTTCAACCTTGCTGCTGTCGATGAACGACGTGAGCTTTGAGACAGCCTGCGAGGCGCGCTATGCGTTGGAGCGCGCTTGCGCGCCACTGTCCGCCCAACGGCGCAAGCCAAGCCATATCGACGTGATGCGTGCCGAAATTGCCCGCCAAGGCCAGCAGGGTTTAAGCGACGAAGCATTTTGCGCCTCGGATGTGGCGTTTCACCGTGCGCTGGTCGATGGGGCCTGCAACCCTGTATTATCGTATCAACTGGCGGGCGCGGTCGAGGCCATGCAACCGTTGATGAACATGATTACCTTCTCGGCCCGGTCACGCGATGCGATCATCGCGCTGCACGTCACAATCACAGACGCCGTCCAAGCACAGGATGCCGCCTTGATTGGCAGCGGCTTGACGGCACTTGAGGCCGAGACCCAAACCCTCGCCCGCCGCGTTTTTGCGTAACGCACCGGCAAGGCGGTTTAGTTCTCGATCACCACTTTCATGTTTTTCAGGCCCACCGCACGGGTCATCTGAAACAGTGTCGCTGCGTGTTCAGGGTGAAGCCGGACGCATCCCGCAGAGGCAGGACGCCCCAAACGGCTGATCTGATCGGTGCCGTGGATCGCATAATTTCCCCGAAAAAAGATCGAGTGCGGCATCGGCGCATTGTTATACAGACTTGATCTATGGTGGCGCGACAAGATCTGGGCCGTAAAAGTGCCCCGCGGCGTGATCTTGCCCTCGCGCGCCGTTGACACACGCCATTCATAGGCAAGTTCGCCGTTTTGATAAACCCGCATCGTTTGATCAGAAACATCAATTTTTGCAACAACGCTGTTTGCAAAAGCCAGTGTCGGTTGAGCGAAAACCAAGGCAGCGCAAAGCGCAAAATATGCGACAAACTTCATAAAATTATTCCTTCGTTGATAAAAATAAGCAGCGGGGTAAAGTTTCCGACGGATTTTGAGATTCTGTCAAAGGTTTCGTTAACCTTTAGGGAGAGTTTTTTGTTCAGCGCACCCGCACATCACAAGCAAAAGTCGCGCTTTGCCTCTTGCAATGACTGCTGTGGTGCCTATGTATGAGATGTCCTTAGGGACTATGGGTATAAACGCGCATGTAATACGCGGTTCGGACCCGGGGGCGGTACCCGGCGACTCCACCAATCATCCGTCATTTGCGGATCATGGGGTCGAAATAGGATCGACGAACGTCTAAAGATGTAGCTTTATCTCGGCTGACTGCCACCGTTATCGGCGTAAAATGTACAATTGCAAATGACAATCGTGCTCCAATGGCGATGGCCGCGTAAGCGACCGGAACTATTGAAACTTAAGTCCTTGGGTTTAGCGACCTAAGGCGGGGTTCGCAGGTACCTGGCAACAGAAACCTGCACTTTTCCCCCTTCTTGTTGTTTGTAGACGGACTGTCGTGCCGAAGAGTTTTTATGCCTTCGGCGAGGATTTTTTCCCATTTGGAATGACGGCGCGCACGCTTGACGGCGGGCAGTGCCATGTGTCACCAAAGATATATGGGGTTCACCGCGAACGCCCCGTGAGGCGTCAGCCAGAAGTTCGCATGTTTCCGGTTTGAAAGGATGCATGCCATGGCTGCCCAAAACGAGTTTTCCCTTCCCCAACCTTTGCGCCTGATCGGTTTGCCCGATGCGCCCGCGCTGGTCGATACTTATATCATCCCCGATTTTGCGGAAGATCCGCATTTGATCCCCGGGTCGTTTCGGCACCCCCATACCGATATTGTTGCGCTGTACCGCTGGGCCCGCGATGGCGCGGGCGAAGGGCACGACTGGCTTGCGGGGTGGGCATCGTGACTGCACCCAGCTGGTCCGAAATGCTCCGGGTTTTTGGCCGCATTGGTCTGTTGTCATTTGGCGGGCCTGCCGCGCAGATCGCCTTGATGCACCGCGAACTGGTCGAACGTCACGCGTGGCTGACCGAGGCTGCGTATCTGCGCGCATTGTCTTTGTGCATGTTACTGCCCGGCCCCGAGGCGATGCAACTGGCGACCTATGCCGGATGGCGGTTGCACGGCACGCGCGGCGGGCTGTTGGCCGGACTGCTCTTCGTCGTGCCCGGCGCGCTGGTGATTGGCGTGCTTGCCTTGCTTTACGCCAGTTACGGGCAATTGCCTTTGGTGCAGGCCGCATTTTTGGGGATCAAGGCTGCGGTGATCATCGTTGTGTTTCAAGCGCTGCGCAAAGTGGCTGGCAAGGCACTGCATGGCCTTGAAGGGTGGCTTTTGGCCATAACGTCCTTCGTGGCGCTTTTTGTTTTTGGCCTTCCTTTTCCGTTGATCATTCTTGCCGCAGGCCTTTGGGGGTTCTTACACCACTCAACCCATCACAAGCCGCTTGACCCGCTTGAGCCAGGGATGCACGCGGCATCTCAACCGCTCAAGACCCTGCTGGTTTGGGGCAGCCTTTGGGCCAGCCCCTTGGTGCTGGTAGGGCTGCTGGGTCATGAGTTCTTGCTGCAACTGGGGCTGTTTTTCTCGAAACTTGCGGTTGTGACGTTTGGTGGAGCCTATGCCGTGCTGGCCTATATGACGCAAACCGTGGTGCAGGATTACGGCTGGATCACGACCGAGCAGATGATTGATGCCTTGGGGCTTGCCGAGACCACACCGGGCCCGTTGATCCTGGTCACTGAATTCGTGGCACTTCTGGCAGGCTTCGCGCAAAACGGCCTGAGCGGTGCGGTTGCGGCGGGCGCACTCGCGCTTTGGGTCACGTTTACGCCCTGTTTTCTATGGATTTTCCTTGCCGGACCTTATCTTGAGAAAATATCTGCTCAACCAAGACTAAGCGCTGCGCTGCGTGCGATCACGGCGGCCGTTGTCGGGGTCATCGGCAATCTGTCGGTGTGGTTTGCGCTGCATGTGCTGTTTGACCGGGTCACACCTAACGGGATCCTGGCGATGCCCCTGCCCGATTGGACAAGTTTCAACCTATTGGCCTTTCTGCTTACAGCACTTGCCGCAACGTTAATGCTTGCGTTGAACCGTGGTTTTGTTTTCAGCATGGCGGTGTTGGGATTTGGTGCAGTGGCGGCGTCCACCATGGTTTAATTGCCACTGCCCCCTTTCCACCGTTGTGAAATGTCGTATGGTGACCGTGTCAAATGGGGGCATGAGATAAGATGAGCCGAAGCATTGAGTACGGCAACCTGATGCACGACGCCATGCGCGGATTAATCCGGCAGGTTTTGCTTGACGTGGCGGCCAACGGTTTGCCCGGCAATCACCATTTTTTCATTACATTCGACACCGAACACCCCGATGCAGAGTTGGCAGATTGGCTGTCAGATCGCTATCCCGGTGAAATGACTGTCGTCATGCAACATTGGTACGACAAACTCGAGGTGACCGAGGAAGGGTTCTCTGTCACGTTGAATTTCGGCGATGCGCCAGAACCGATGTACATCCCCTACGATGCCATCCGTACGTTTGTGGATCCCTCAGTTGAATTTGGCCTGAAATTCGAGCAGCAAGACACGCCTGCCAGAAAGTCCGACACGCTGACCCAAAAAGACGCGCGTGAGTTGGAAGTGGCCGAAGAGTCACCAAAAGCCGCTGAAATCGTTTCTTTGGACAGTTTTCGTAAGTAAAATCCGAATGCGCTCTTGCGTTAGCGCCATCGCCTGATTGCGCCGCCCTGCCCTGCACGCTAAACCCTGATCCAACGCATTGCCACGATCAGGAGCCTGCACATGGCCGATACCCGTACCGAAACAGACAGCTTTGGCCCCTTGGAGGTCCCTTCCGACAAGTATTGGGGCGCACAGACCCAGCGGTCGATTATCAACTTCCCCATTGGCTGGGAAAAGCAACCGGTGCCGATCATCCGCGCGCTTGGCGTGGTCAAGAAAGCCTGCGCGATGGAGAACCTCAAGCAAGGCGATCTGCCCTCTGATATCGGAGACGCGATCGTTGCCGCCGCATCCGAAGTTATTGAGGGCAAGTTTGACGACAACTTCCCGCTTGTTGTCTGGCAGACGGGTTCTGGCACGCAGTCGAACATGAACGCGAACGAGGTGATCTCGAACCGGGCGATCGAAATGCTGGGCGGCGAGATGGGGTCGAAAACCCCTGTGCACCCGAACGATCACTGCAATATGGGGCAGTCATCCAACGATACGTTCCCAACGGCGATGCATGTGGCGATTGCCATGCAAGCGCGCGATGTGCTGCTGCCCGGACTGCAAAAACTGCATGATGCGCTTGCGGCCAAATCGGATGAGTTCAAGGACATCATCAAGATTGGTCGCACCCATACCCAAGACGCAACACCACTGACCTTGGGGCAGGAATTTTCCGGCTATACCCATCAGGTCAAAAAGGGAATTGAGCGGGTCAATGCCTGTTTGCCCGACATTTACGAACTGGCCCAAGGTGGCACGGCGGTCGGAACGGGTTTGAACACCAAGAAAGGCTGGGCCGAAGCCGTCGCAGCGCATATGGCCGAGATCACCAACCTGCCCTTCGTCACCGCCCCCAACAAGTTTGAATCACTTGCCGCACATGATGCGATGGTTATGTTCTCGGGTGCACTGAAAACCGTGGCAGGCTCGCTGTTCAAGATCGCCAATGACATGCGCCTGTTGGGCTCTGGTCCGCGCTCGGGTCTGGGCGAATTGATCTTGCCGGAAAACGAGCCCGGTTCCTCGATCATGCCGGGAAAAGTGAACCCGACGCAGGCCGAGGCGCTGACGATGGTTTGTGCCCATGTCATGGGGAATGATGCAGCTGTGGGCTTTGCCGGGTCACAGGGGCACTTTGAGCTGAACGTCTATAACCCGATGATGAGTTATAATGTATTGCAATCCATGCAGCTTTTGGGCGACAGCGCCTCTGCCTTCACCGACAATATGGTGGTGGGTACCCAAGCGAATGTGGAACGGATCGACAAGCTGATGAAAGAAAGCCTGATGCTGGTGACAGCGCTGGCCCCGACAATCGGCTATGACAACGCGACCAAAGTCGCCAAGACGGCACATAAAAACGGCACGACCCTCAAGGAAGAAGCAATCGCCCTGGGGTTTGTCGATGCAGAAACATTTGACCGCGTGGTGCGGCCAGAACAGATGATCGGACCGAAAGAATGAGCGCCCCCATCAACCTCAACAAGGTTAAGAAAGAGCGCAACCGCGCCTCTCGCAAAGCCCGCGCGGACGAAAACGCGGTAAGCTTTGGCCAAAGCAAACCTCAAAAAGAAGTGCTGAAAGCGCGTCTGGAAAAAATCGCGCGCAATCTGGAAGCCCATAAACGCGAGACATGAGCGCCCGGCCCGTAAAACATTCGGTGACCTTGCGGGGTCACCGCACATCAATATCGCTGGAAGACGAGTTCTGGCGTGAATTCAGACAGATTGCCAAGGATCTTGATGTGCCGATCAACGCGCTGGTGGCGCAGATTGACGCCGAGCGTGGCATGCAGGCCGGTCTTGCCTCAGCCATAAGGGTTTATGTGCTCAGGACATTAAAGGATCGTTTACCAAAGCCCGAATAGATAAACGGGATGACGATACCTGCACCTCTCTCGCCCGATGCATGGGTGACCCATCTCTTCACTGCCAAAGCGGCCCGCGAAGGCGGGGTGATACGGCGTAAGTTGCGCGATATCGAGAGATATGTAGGCCGCGACGCGTTTGAAAATGAACTCAGGCGTCGCGGATATCATGCGGTGGAAAACGCAGGTCAGCTGGTGATCTTTTGCAACCAAGAACCCATACGTCTGATTTTGTAGCCGATTTTTTCAAAAAAATCGGTCCGGAATTTTCAAAAATTCCGGCGCGCTACGCGACCGAAGCACGATATATTTTTTCGATATTCGCGCCAAGTGCTGCGTTGAATTCTGCATCGGTCATCTTGACGTTCAACCCTTCGGTCAGCGCACGCGAAAAACTGGCAATCATCTTTGGATTATGGCTCAGCCTTTCACTTGCTTCCTCGGTCGAATACCCGCCCGAAAGCGCCACCACCCGCAACACATTCGGGTGATCTGCCAAGCTTTCATAATGGCCAGCAACCTCTGGAATGGTGAGTTTCAGAATTACCATTTCACCAGCCGGCAATGCCGCCAAATGTGTCTCGAGTGCTGCCTTTAACATATTTTCGCACTCGGCTTTGGTCTCCGAGTGGATATTCACCTCAGGCTCGATAATTGGCACCAGACCCGCCGCACTTACCGCTTTGGCAACGTCGAACTGCTGTGCAACTACGGCAGCGATGCCGGAAGCATCGGCTGACTGGATCACCGAGCGTTCCTTTGTTCCGAAAATTCCGGCCTGTTTAGCACGCGCCAACAGGGCTTCCAGTTCTGGCATAGGCTTTAGCAGTTGCACACCATTCGCCTCGTCCTCCAAACCCTTGTCGATCTTGAGAAACGGGACAACGCCGCGATCTTCCCAAAGTACCTGTGCCACGGGCTTGCCCTTGATCATATCGTCCATCGTGCGCTCGAACAGGATGGCCCCCAGAACTTTGGCACTGGTAAAATCATCCGCCAGAATGATCCGCGCCCGCATGTCGTGCATGGCCTGAAACATTTCCACATCGCCAGAATAATCCGATGGCTCGACGCCATAAAGGCTCAGCGCTTTTGGGGTTGAACCACCAGATTGGTCTAATGCCGCTACAAATCCCTTGCCGGTCGCCATCTGTGTGCGTTGTGCGTCTGTCGTGCTCATGGTTTTGCAGGCCTTTTGTTGATTCCGTTTTTTTCCGTTTAAAGCATCTGATCGCGCGATGATATCGTGTTAGCGTCGGACAAGACGCAGCCAGATGCCATCTTTTGAGCGAACCGTCAGATGTGCAACGGGAACGGGCACGCGCCCGCAGATCGGCTCGACCTTGAAGTCGCGCAGAATACGCGACAGGAACAGCGGCCCTTCAACCATCGCAAATCCGGCACCCGGACAGACCCGCGCACCAGCGCTAAAGGGCAGATACGCCTCGCGCTGACATGTCTTGCCATTCTGCGTCTGCCAACGTTCTGGATCAAAGCCGTCCGGATTGTCCCACAAGCGTTCCTGACGGTGCAGGTGCCACGGGCTGATGACAATCTGCGCGCCCGGTTTCACCTGCCTTGCACGAAACTCTTCTGGGCAGGTCGCCTCGCGTACCATCATCGGCACTGGCGGATAAAGCCGCAGCGCCTCGCGAAAAACATCGCGGCTCAGACGCAGCTTCGACATCACCGTAAAATCACACCCATCGATCTGCTGCGCCTCTTTGGCCAGACGGTCCTGCCACTGAGGGTGGGTCGCCATCAGATACAGCGTCCATGCCAAAGCCGAGGCGCTGGTTTCATGCCCCGCCAGAAAAAAGATCGCAACCTGATCGACCATTTCTTCAGTGCTGAACGTATCACCATCCACCGGATCAACGGTCGTCATGATCTTGGTCGCCAGATCGGCAGGCGCAGTCCCTGCCTTGATCTGCGCCATCCGCGTCTCTGTCAGCTCGGTAATCAGCTGACGTATTTTGGTCGCACTGAGACGCGTATCCTTGCGAAACAAGCGCGGCAGCCATCTAGGTAGCGGGATAAAGGCCGCGATATTCAGGATCGGCTGGCTGCGCTGATAGGCTTTGAATTCAGCGAACACATCACTGGCGATATGGTGGTCAATGGGCAGTGAAAACAACGTCCGAAAGATCACATCGGCTGCCGCGTGACTGGTCTCGGCCTCGATCTCGATGACCTCGCCCGCGTGGGGCGCCAAGCGTTTCACCGCCGCCTCTGCCGCGTCCCACATGGCGGGGAATGTATCGCGCAGACGGCCCCCCTCAAACGCAGGATCAATGATGCGCCGCTGGCGCTTCCAAGTCTCGCCATTTGTCAGGAACACCGAATTCCCCAGCAAAGGCCTCAGCCCTTCGCCAATCCGGTCAGACTTGGGAAAGTCATTTGGGCGCTCTTTAAGGACCGTCTTGATCAGATCGGGTTGGTTGATCAGATAGCTTCGAAAAAAGGGCGTTTTGAACTCTGCCATCCATGCGCGATACAAACGCGCGGGTTGCGCCGACAGGATGTCCTGGCGAAAAAGCTTGGCATAGCGCCAAAGTGATACCTTGTCCGGCCTGCTTGCGGGTTTGGGCGGCTGTGTCATGGCGCGGTCGAGGTGAATTTATTCACCGGTTTCACGATACGCGATTTTGATGCAGGACGTGTGCTGTAGCGATCTGCCAAGCTGTGCGGGCCTGCGGTGATCTGAAAATAGTCATAATCCTTGGGCGCATCAAAGGCGCAAAGATATTGGAAATGCAGCCGGAAAAACCGCCAACGCAGTTCTTTCCAGCGCTTGGGGCTTAGTGACTGGGTGAATGCTGCCGAAAAGACCAAAGGCCATCTGTACTGGGCAGGTGCCACCCCCGACACGGCAACCGGATCACAAAGCGCAAAAGCACAGCCGTCGCCGGGTGCCGTGACGTCGATCCAGCTTAGCTCATCACGCTGGGACAAATACCGCAAATCGGCCCGAAGACGGTGCGCATCACGCAAGAACGAGACCATCGGCACCACCTGCCCCAATGTCAAAAACCCCAAAGCAGGGCCGTCTTCTGGTACCAAATTGGCGCGTATCACATCAGCCAGAATCGAGACACCCAGATGCGCGCCCGACGAATGACCCACGACCAACACCTCGTCCACTTCGGATTTCAAGGCCTCGGCGATGGTTTCGCCGAATTCGGCCATGCGGCTTTCAAGCTCGGGGCGGTTGGCCCCTCGGGTTGCGGCACCGTAGGCGTAGTCGTGCATCAGGTAATAGGCGAAAAACTTGCCGTCGTTTTTCTTGAACCATCTAAGGGTGCTCCAACCGGCAAAGACTGCCAATGCGGCACCCGCCCCCTTGAGCCAAAAGGGTCCGTCAAAATAGGTGAGCAAACCGTAAACTATCCTGCCTGCCAGCACCGCGAGTGCCAGTTGCAAAAGCAACATCCCGACAGGATAAAGCGCTGCGATCACCGGCCCCTTGCGCAGCTTCATCAACCGCCACAGCGCACCAGAGGCGATATAGACCCAAGCCGTTTGAACCAGTTGCCCGTAAGTCGCGAGGATCGAATTGCTCATCGAAATACGCACGATGTCGGACCAGACAAGCACTTCGACCTGCGCTTCGATATCGACGTCCTCTATGTGAGCCTCGACCAACCAGCCGTAATTGCCCGTGGTGGTTTTGGGTTTAAGCCCGATCTGGTAGCCGGAAATCCGGGCCTGCTCGCTGCCCTCTTTACGATACAGTTCACGGTAGCGGCGCGGATGAATGGGATCATAGCCCGGAATATAGAACACCCGGCGCCTTTTGACTGTCTGTACGCTGTTCTCGCCCATGTCCCACCTGTCGTTCAGGTCAGCTTAGACAGGTTTTCTGGCAAGAGTAAGGCGCCTAGCCAAGCGATCCGAGCGCGGGGAACGTCTCTAGCAGCCAAAACGAGAATGTCGAGAATGCACCCGTCAAAAGCGCCAGCCCCACAAGGATCAACAACCCGCCCATGATCCGCTCGATCAGCTTCATATAGGGTTTGATCCGGTTCATCAAAAGCGTCGCGCGGGTGATGAACATCGCTGCCAGCAAAAACGGGATGCCAAGGCCAACCGCATAAATCCCCAACAGCAACGTACCACGCGCAACCGACGCCTCTGATGCGGCAAGTGCAAGGATCGCACCCAGTTGCGGGCCGATGCAGGGTGTCCAGCCAAAGGCGAAAGCAAGACCCAAGACATAGGCACCAAAGGATGATCCCCCCTTGTCACCTGCGTCCAACCGTGCCTCTTGATCAAGGAACGGAATTCGGAAAACGCCCAGAAAATGCAAACCGAAAATGATAACCACAGCCCCCGACAGGCGCGAGAACAGTAACTGGTTTTGCAGGAAAAATGCCCCGAAAGCCGATGCGGTAAAGCCTAGGATCAAGAATACCGTGCTGAGCCCCATGACAAAGAACAGCGCCGCAATGACCGCCTTGCGCCGGGCCGAACTGACACTCGACATATCACCCAGTGTCACGCCGCTCATGTAGGCCAGATAAGGTGGCACAATCGGCAACACGCACGGGCTGAGAAAGCTGATCACGCCCGCGGTCAGCGCGATGAAAATAGCGGGTAAAAGCCCCGCGTCGATAAGGTCAATTCCAAACATATGCCACCCTTACTGCGGTTTCGGCACCGCGTCACGCCCTGTCGCACGCGCCTGTGTCACAAGGTTGTGGACGCGTTGAAACATCTGGCATATCTGGAGGGTATGAATGACAACAATCTCCTTGATGCGACCGGGCTTCTGTGCCCCCTGCCCGTCCTAAAAGCACGCAAACGCCTGCAAACATTGACCTCTGGCGATGTCTTGACAGTGCATGCCGATGATCCGGCGGCGATCATTGACATGCCCCACTTTTGCGCCGAGGCCGGGCACACGCTGGTCAGTCAAGACCTTGATAGCGCCCCTCAGATCTATGTGATCCGCAAGAAGTAACAAAATCCGCCACTTCCAAACGAAAAAGGCAGGCCCGAAAGCCTGCCTTTTGTCATTTTATTTCAGCCACTCAGCCACCAAGAGACCACCAGCCGCGGCGCTTGGACTTTGCCTTGGCCGGCTTCTCCTCAACCTCTTCGGGTGTGGGTGCCTCAGGTGACGCGGCTTGATCGGGCACGTCCTCAGTCACCGCTTCAGGTTTCGCCACTTCTGCGGCAGGAACCTCGACAGGTGCTGCGACGGGGGCCTCTGCCGGTGCCGATGCAACGTCAACCGGCTCAGGCGTCGGCTCCGGTTCGGGTGCAGGTGCAGGTGCCGCTTCAGGTTGATCCGCAGGCTTCTCTTCCGGCTCTGCTGCTGTTTCGACGGGTGCCGCTTTGGGCTTGCGGGTCCGTGTACGCTTTGGCTTCGGCTTTGCAGCAGGCTCTTCCGCCGCGTCAGAGGCCACAGACGCATCCGCGCTGTCTGCATCTGCTGCGACTTCGGCTTTTGGCTTGCGGGTCCGGCTGCGCGTGCGCTTGGGCTTTTCTTCAGTCTCGGCCTTGGCTTCTGTCACATCAGCCTCAGCAGTCGCTTTAACCGTGTCCTCAGCGTTTGCTGCTTCGGAACCTTGGTTGTCCGCGTCATCATCACCGTTGTTGGTGTCGCCATTATTGGCGTCATCCTCATTGGACCGGCCACCCCGCTTGCGCCGGCGCCGCCGACGGCGCTTGGGTTTGCCCTCGCCATCGTTGTCGTCGCTCTCGTTATCATTGGCACGGGTGTTGGTCTCGCCGGATGAAGCCTGCGAGGTTTCGACGGCTTCTTCCTCGTCTTCAACCACGTCAACTTCTTGCTCGTCGATTTGGTCCATCAACGTCGTATCAACCGAAACGACATGCTCAATCGGCACCACGACGCGCGTGGCCGTCTTGAACTTCTCGATCTTGAAGTCCGGACTGATCAAAGTCGGATCACCTTCGATCCGCACCGACATGCCATAGCGGCCTTCGATATGAGCGATATGTTCGCGCTTTTGGTTCATCAAGAAGTTGGCAATGCCTACGGGCGCTGTAATCAGCACCTCGCGTGACCGCTTGCGCGTGCCTTCCTCTTCGATCTCACGCAGGATCGACAGGGCAAGGTTGTCGTCCGAGCGGATCAGACCTGTACCATGGCAGGCGTGACACGGCTGGGTTGTCGCCTCGATCATGCCGGGGCGCAGGCGTTGGCGCGACATTTCCATCAAACCAAAGCCCGAAATGCGGCCCACCTGAATGCGCGCGCGGTCAGTTTTCAGCTTGTCCTTCATCATCTTTTCGACAGCGGCGTTGTTGCGACGCTCGTCCATATCGATAAAGTCGATCACGATCAGACCAGCCAGATCGCGCAGTCGCAACTGGCGGGCAACTTCGGCAGCGGCCTCAAGGTTGGTCTTGGTCGCAGTCTGTTCGATCGAGCCTTCCTTGGTGGCGCGGCCAGAGTTCACATCGATCGCCACCAGCGCTTCGGTCACGCCAATCACGATATATCCACCGGATGGCAGTTGAACCGTGGGATTGAACATGCCCGACAGATAGGATTCGACCTGATACCGCGCAAACAAAGGCAGCGTTTCGCTGTAAAGCTTCACGTTTTTCGCGTGGGACGGCATGATCATCTTCATGAAGTCCTTGGCGATTCGGTATCCGCGTTCACCTTCGACGAACACTTCGTCGATCTCGCGATTATAAAGATCGCGGATCGACCGTTTGATCAAATCGCCCTCTTCATAGATTTTCGCAGGCGCAATGGATTTCAGCGTCAGCTCGCGGATTTGCTCCCACAGGCGTTGCAGGTATTCGTAGTCACGCTTGATTTCGGCCTTGGTGCGCTGCGCACCGGCCGTGCGCACGATCAGGCCCGCGCCTTTTGGCACCTTGATCTCGTTGGCGATCTCTTTGAGTTTCTTGCGGTCTGCGACATTGGTGATCTTGCGGCTGATGCCGCCACCACGGGCCGTGTTGGGCATAAGCACGCAATAGCGGCCGGCAAGGGACAGATAGGTCGTCAACGCAGCACCCTTGTTGCCACGTTCTTCCTTGACCACCTGAATCAGCAAAATCTGGCGAACTTTGACAACTTCCTGGATCTTGTAGCGCTTGGGCCGTGGCTTGCGGGCCGGGCGCAGATCGTCGTGGTCATCATCATCGGCAACAGATTCGATGCTGTCATCCTTTGACGCCGCGTCTTTGGACGTTGGGGCATCATCGTCATCATCATCATCGGACTCGTTGTCGTCGAGATCGGGCTCTTCAACGGGCGTCTCGGCGACACGCTCCATCGGGGAAGACCCTTCGTCGTCGTGATCCAGATCAACGGTCTCCATGCCATCGATCTGATCGCTGTCAGCGTCCTTACTGGTCGTTGCATCGTCGCTTACGGTATCTTCGGCCTTGGGCTTTGCGCGACTGCGCGTGCGCGTGCGGCGCTTTGGTTTTTCGTCTTCTTCTTCCTTGGCGGCCTGCGCTTCTGCATAGGCACGCTCTTCCTCCATCAGCGCCAAGCGGTCGGCGACGGGGATCTGATAATAATCAGGATGGATTTCCGAGAATGCGAGGAAACCATGACGGTTTCCACCGTAATCTACGAACGCCGCCTGTAAGGAAGGTTCTACCCGCGTGACTTTCGCGAGGTAGATATTGCCAGCTAGCTGGCGTTTATTTTCTGATTCAAAGTCAAATTCCTCGACCTTGTTTCCATCAACCACAACAACGCGAGTCTCCTCAGCGTGGGTGGCATCGATAAGCATTTTCTTAGGCATATATCCATTTTGCACAGCTGCGCACGCAAGCGTCCCGGTGGGGCACCGCGCGGCAGGGTATGTCTTGTCAGGGCGATGGGTGACGCTGCTAAAACAAGGCCCAAAAGGCCGCTTGTTTGTCTGCTCAAGGCGTCTGCACGCGTCATCGCGGTTCTTCTCCGACGAAAAGGACGCTTTCGCGCCGTTTGCATCCATTAATAACTGCATCTGGTCTAGGCCTTGGCCCGCACCATCCGTCAGCGGTTCTTTGGCCTTTTTTAAGGGCCTCATCGGTCTGCCTGGACGCCGGTGTAACCGGGTAACCAAGGCAGCGAAACTATCTAAGGGTATCATGCTGCGTCATATGACACGAACGACCCTGCTTCCAATTAAAGCCAGATGCAGTCAAATGACAATGGTCAATCGCGTGCAGCATGTCTTTGCAGTGCCCAACGCCGTTCACGATCTGTTAACAATGCAGCACAGCTTGACATCACGTGCTCGTGTGAGGAAAGCTCGGACGGGTTATACCAATGGCCCTGGCCTGTGACTCTCAAGGGATTCCCTTTCGTCTGAAAATCTGAATCACTGCGTTCAAATGGTGGAGGGATTGATGGCGGTTGAAATCACACGGAAGAACATGTCGGCGGACGATCTTCGGGCGGCGTCGGCGCAGACTAAGGATGCGAAGGCTGCAAGACGGATGCTGGCGATCGCCTTGGTGTTGGAAGGCTCGGATCGCAAGGCGGCAGCGGAGACCTGTGGCATGGACCGGCAGACGCTGCGTGACTGGGTGCATCGCTACAACGACGAGGGGATCGCCGGTCTGACAAACCGCCGGTCAGCTGGGCCGTCACCGCTGTTGAGCGTTGAGCAGAAAGCTGAGCTGGCGCAGCTGGTGCGCGAGGGGCCTGACCCGGCGGTGGATGGGGTGGTGCGCTGGCGCTGCGTTGACCTGCAGCGCAAGATCAAGGCGCGTTTCGGTGTCGAGATGCATGAGCGGACTGTGGGCAAGCAACTGGTAGGGCTGGGCTTTCGCCGACTCTCGGTGCGTCCGCAGCACCCGAAATCCAACCCCGAGGCGCAAGAGGCTTTCAAAAAAACTTCGCCGCCACGGTAGCAGAGGCTCTGCCGGAACACGCCCGGAGCAAACCGCTGGAAGTGTGGTTCCAGATGCTATGAGGACGGATATCACCGATAGTGGCAGATGTCCGACCTCATGAGAAGGAAACCATCATGTCTCCGAATACAATCAACCCCGAGAACGTCATCATCATCGCCATCGAACTCAGCCGATCAACATGGCTCGTTGCCGGCCGCTTGCCGGGAGTAGAAAAGTCACGTCTTCACAAAATCGACGCCGGCGACACAAGCGCGCTGCTGTCCTACCTCTCGTCCCTGCAGAACCGCGCCCTGGCCCGGACGGGCGCGGCACCGGCACTTCAATGCTGCTTCGAGGCCGGCCGTGACGGCTTCTGGCTCCATCGGTTCTTGGCCACGCACGGCATCGCC
>JAGXHA010000056.1 GCA_024636475.1 Roseobacter sp.
ATGCGTGAACTCACACAACGCGGGACTTTTTGGACATTGGAGGGCGGACCCCTAACGGGTGCTTTGAAAGCGATGGCAAAAAGTCAAGCCGTCGCACGTGTTTGAGCGATCGGTCCAGAGACGCAATGGCCCTTATATTTCGCTTGTACCCGACCACACCTGCTGCAATATTTAATCTACCACAGGGGAGCCGCGTATTGTCGCGGCTGAGATGAGGGCGCAAGCCCTTAGACCCTCAAAGCTGATCTGGATAATGCCAGCGTAGCAAGGAGGACATATATATGCTCGAAATCATGAAACGGCACCGCGAAAATGCCTTATGATACGATCCCGCCCCCAGCCGGACTCGACCCCAATCCATCAGAACCACCGCCGCGACGGTCCTCAGGGGCCGTCGCGGCGCAAAAGATTTCAGTTTCCTTTAATCGAAATCCGATAGGTCGCAGATCAATCGGCACCACGCACATCGAACGGGGTATCGGGATCGGGACGGATGAATTTCTGCACCGCCCAGACGGCCACTGCACCGCCTACGCCGATGAGGTCGGTATAGATGCCACCCTCGATCATGAACAACGCGAAGATGCCGATGGCGATACGCAACCACCAGACGGTGCGACCGCCCATGAACCAGCCCTGCACCGCTGAGGAGAGCAAATAGACCCCAACAACGGCGGTTATTGCTGCACGGATGACTTCGGGCCATGTTCCGTCCATCAGAAGTGCGGAGTTATAGAAGAACATGAAGGGCACGACGAATGCCGCGATACCGATCTTGAACGACGCGACCGACGTCGCCATAGGGTTCGCTCCCGAAATTCCCGCTGCAGCATAGCTGGCCAGGGCCACCGGGGGCGTAATCGAGCTTACGACGGCAAAGTAGAACACGAAGAAGTGCGCGGTAAGAGGTGGAATGCCCAGATTGGTCAGACCGGGTGCCACGACACTTGCCGCCACCGCATAGGCGGCGGTCGTCGGCATTCCCATCCCTAATAGGATAGCGATGAGCATGGCAAAGAACAGGGCTGCAAGCTCGGATGCGCCCGCAATGCCCAGCAGAAGCGAGGAGAACCGCGCACCGACTCCGGTGAGGGCAATGACACCAACGATGATACCCGCACAGGCGCAGACGATGATGATCTGGATCGCCATGGCACCGGCCAGTTCGAACGCCTTGCCGATTTCGCGAAAACCCATCCTGTAGGGGGTGAGCCAAGATACGACGGCCGCGGATATGGTCGCGAGCGTTCCCGCACGGATTACCGAGTAGCCCATGAAAAGTGCGGCGATCAGGATGACGATGGGGAAGAAAAGATAGGCTTGCTTGATGAGCTTGCGTAGCTTGGGAAGCTCATCCGGGCGCATCCCGCGCATGCCCAGTTTTGCCGCCTCGAAATCGACCATGAAATAGATCGACACGAAATAGAGAATTGCCGGAATGATCGCGGCAAGTGCGATCTCGGTGTAGGGGATGCCGGTCACTTCGGCCATGATGAAAGCGCCCGCGCCCATGATGGGCGGCATGATCTGCCCGCCCGTCGAGGCTGCTGCCTCCACGGCCCCGGCAGTCGTGGGCTTGTAGCCGACCCGCTTCATCAGCGGGATTGTGAGCGAGCCGGTCGCAACGACGTTACCCGCCGATGTGCCGTTGATCATCCCCATAAGGCCGCTGGCAAAAATCGATACCTTTGCGGGACCGCCACGCGAGCGCCCTGCCGCAGCGAAGGCGAAGTTGATGAAGTAATCGCCGACTTTCGAAGCCGAAAGGAATGCGGCGAAGATGATGAACAGGATAATATAGGTCGACGAGACCGCCGTTGTGGGCCCCAGAATACCAGCGTCGGTGTAGACTTGGCTGAAGAAACGCTGCCACGAGATGACAGGGGAATTGAGGAAGCCCGGAAGATGCTGTCCGGTGAAGACATATGCCAGAAAGACCACCGAAATGATCACGAGCGCGAGCCCCGCCACGCGGCGTGTCAATTCAAGGATGAGCGCCACCCCCGCGACAGCCGCAATCGAGATCCCGATCGGTGCAAAAGGGGTCCCGGTAGAATTGCGCATCAAGGTGCCGTAAATCGTAATCAGGTAGACCGCGACCGCAGCGGCGCAGATCCCAAGCACGATGTCGGGCGCGGCAATGCCATCGCGCTGTTTGCTGTGGAACCAACTCAGTAGTATCCCGCCAACGGTTGCGACAATAAGCGGCACGCCGAACCACCATATCTCGCGGTTGCGAATGCCCGCATCCATGCCGTTCCACATCGTACCGTTGGCAATTTCGACGCTGAAGAAAAGTGCTGCGCCCAGCGACACCAGCCCCAGAACGGCCAGCACCCACGAGGGCAGGTTCAGCGCGCGGGACTCGCTTGACTTGTCCTCGGCGAAGGGCCGCGCTGAATACAGCAGGAAACCAAGCAAAAGGGCACCGGCCACGTGAATGATACGGAAGTTCCATGTTTCCATCGGAAACGTCGGCAACAGCGGAATCTCCACGCCGGTCCAACGCTCGATGGAAAGGCCGTTGAGCGCAGCCATGTGCAACGCGGCATACAGGCCCGAAACCCAGGCAACCGTGATAAGACGCCACCCTGAAAAGTCGCGCCGGTTCGCCTCCACGGGCTCTTCATCGGCACCCTCAGAAATGATCCCGCCACTTTCGGCGAGCCCACCGGCTTCCAACTCAGGCTTTTTCTTTTCGGCTTCGTCGTGCAATCCGGCCATTTGTTACTCCCAGCTCCTGCTTGTCGCAGGTTCACCGGCAAGCGCCGGTGTTCTTGAAAATTGAAAACTGAATACGGATCGCGTCGGGTCCGATCCGCCAAAGACTGCCCCGAATGCCGGGGCAGTCTTTTATTTTATTCTGCGGAATAGATCCGATCATCCGCAATATCGGCACCGGCATTTTCCCGGAACCAGCGTGCAGCACCGGGGTGCCACATCATGACGGTGTTCTTGTCCCAGTTTTCGGGCAGCGTTTCCTTGGCGGAGCCGTGAATGTTCATCATCCGCGCGTTGTCCGACATCACGATGTCCGTCGCCGCATAGACAAAGCTCTCTGGAAGCTCGCAATTTGCAATCGCGAAGTTCCACATCGCAACCGACTGCATGTCGCGGTCCAGTGTAGAATAGGTCGCGGCAGGGATTGCATATTCCGAGACGGGGAATTCCGCGATCACTTGCGTGCGCTCTTCGTCGGTGAAGTCGATGAAGTTGACTTCTGCCTGTACTTCGATTTGGCTGATGGCCGGTGTTGGGATGCCCACGGCAAATGCAACAGCGTCAAGCAGGCCATCCTGAAGCTGACCGCCAAGGTCATCCCAGCCGCCATTGCGACGGTCAAAGTTCACGCCGAGCGTTTCAAGCATCGCCGGGAAATAGGTGTCCGAGGTGGAACCCGCCGGGCCGAAACCGATGCGCGCGCCGTCTGGAATGCTCTCGATCGAGCTGATCCCGGATGAGGTCAACGCAGCCATCGAGAACGGTGTCTGGTACATCGGGAACATCGCGCAGGAGTTTGTCATCTGCAGACCAGGCGCGATTGGGTTCGTCCCCTCGAGCGACTCACGTGCGGGGCCCATCGTCGTCATGCCGAATGCAGCATCGCCGGTATGGACAAGCGCCATGTTTTGCATGGGTCCGCCGGTCACTTCGCCGCCGCCGGAAATACCGAGCTGCTCACCCACGAGGTTCGCCCATCCCGAGCCGTAAACGAAGAAAGTGCCGCCCTGCGACGCCGTGCCGACGGTGAAGCTGCTTGGCCAGTCCGTTCTGTCCAGATCAGCGTAGTTCGCGCTTTGCGCATGGGTCATAGTTGCTGAAACCGCTGCTATCACAGCGAAAGATAGGGTAGTTTTCATGATATCCCCTCCACAGGTTCAATATTATTGGTCGGTCGGTGCCACGAAAAAAGTGGATTTAGTGTTATGTGAAAAGCACACTTCAGCAAAGGCCGCGGCACCATTGCCGAAGGTATATTATGCCAATAGTCAAAACAAGCGCAACAGCGCTCTCAGAGGAAATTCAGTTGAGATGGGCAGGGCGAGCACTTAGCTTCGCGTGATGACAAAACGCAGCCCCGTCAGCTACTTCAAGAGGAGCCCAGAGATCATCCGCCTAGCCGTCATGATTCATGTTCGGTTTCTGTTATCGCTGAGAAATGTAGAGCACCTGCTGAACGAAGGCGGTGTCAATATCAGCCACGTAAAGGTTTGATTTTGGTGGAACAGATTTGGCACAATATTTGCCGCTGAAATTCGCAAGAAAAGGGTCAACCAGATGCGTTCATATTCAAATTGGCAGTGGCACTTTGACGAGGTCTTCGTGAAGATCACCGGCGAGAGGCACTACCTTTGGCGGGCTGTCGATCACGAAGGGGAAGCCCTGGAAAACTTTGTCACAAAGCTCGGTGGTAGCAAGACAGCATTGAAATTCTTAAGAAAAACCATGAACCGCCATGGTCGCGCACATATTTTCGTCACTGACATGCTGCGTTCCTATGGCGCGGTACTGAAGGTTATCGGCAATGCTGATCGGCAAGAGACCGGCCGCTGGCTTAATAACAGGGCGGAGAATTCACATCAGCCATTTAGGCGAAGAGAGCGGGTCATGCTGCGATTTAGCTGAGTTGAAAATTTACAGAAATTCGCCGCAGTCCACAACCATCTCAATCAAGAGCATTACCTCTACAGCCGATCAAATTTCAAGCTGAACCGTGTCGCTGCTCTTACCGAGTGGCGCGATCTCTGCGCAGCCTAACAGATTGAGATAGCTTCAGAATAGAGACTGGTTCGCATTGGTCTGACAGCGCCCTAAAAACAGATGAAGGATTTGGCACCGGTTGGGTGAAGGCTTCCTTCAGGGGCCAACAAATGCCTTAAGGTTTTCATCTGCATATGTGTAAGAACGGGGCGGCGTTGGAAAAGCCGCCCCGCATGCATGTCACAGCATAAGTTGATAGGTATGGGGCACATAGGCGAATGCATCGCCTCTTGTTTCTACATAGCCGATCGCTGGCCATGGCATGTGGTAGCCAATGAAGGGTGTCTTGTCAGCCGCCAGCATGTCGAGGATCCGTCGGCGCGTCGTTGCGGCAGCCGCCTTGTCCATGTCGAAGCTTACTTCCCAATCGGGGTGTCCCAAAGACCAGACATAGTGGTTGGCGAAATCTGCACCGAGAACCAGTTGTTTATCACCCGATTCCACCATGTAGTTCGAATGACCCGGCGTATGGCCGAATGCAGACATGTTGGTCAGCCCCGATGCGACAGAGCCACCATCCTCCATAAAGGTGAATTGCTCTGCAAAGGGCTGTACCTTGGCTTTGAAGCCATCATTATCCATCCCGGCCCAGGCATCATATTCCGTGCGCCCTGTCACATAGCGTGCATTAGGGAACGTGAGCGAGCCGTCTTCTAATGTCATGCCGCCGATGTGGTCGCCGTGCATGTGGGTCAACACAACGACGTCGACCTGATCGGCGGTGTAGCCTGCAGACTCCAACGCCGCCGTTGTGCCAGCGCCGGAAAGGCCGGTGTCGAAGAGCACAAGTTCCGACCCGGTGTTCACGACCGTGGGCGTAAAAAAGAACTGTGCCTGATCGGTTGGAATATTGGCAGCAGCCGAAATCTCGCCAAAGGTGGCGTCATCGACGTTCAGGCCAAATATCGTGTGTGGATCCGGTCTGGTCGCAGTACCGGCCAACAGCGTGGTCACCTCGAACTCACCCAACTTGAACCGCTTGAAAGGCACGATTTCAGCCCCCATCATCGGTGCCGATGCGCGTGCCATGCTTGTTGCGCCAGCCAGAAGCGGCAGCGCCGCCGCCCCCGACAATGCTGCGCGCCGCGTTATTTTATGAAGATCTGTCACATTCATTTCCTGTTTTTGTTTTTCGATGATCAGAAGATAAAACGGCATCTGAATTCTTCAATGTTCATTGCGCGATCGCAGTTCTATTCTGTGGCGGTTGAAGTCTTCAATAGGCACTGTCAGAAGAAAATTTGTTGAGGCGGGTATCCTTGCAGCCATCCATCGGCTGCGCTCCCCACCGGTAACCCAATGAGGATGTCAGCACCAAAACCCGAACGAAACCGGCTCAACGGGTCTGTTCAAAGTGCCGTCTATCGGACCAACAACAGGGGCAAGCCACTCGTCAGAGTCAGAAACCACACACAAATTATCCGCAAGATGCCCAGACATCGGCATGTCGTACCCAAAAGCCTTGATCGGTGCCCTAAACAGCGGCAACATGCTGGAGAACGCGCTCTACTTGGGGAATGTCAGTTCATGATGCCTGATAACTCGTTTCAGGGGGGCAGCAAAGGCCTCACTGGGTTGCGCTAAACCTAAACAGTTCTTCGCCACTGATATTATAGCTGTCGATCCGCATTTTGGCGCGGTCACTCAGCTCCAGCATTGTATTCAGCAAAGCAATCGCTCTGCGGCGAAACCGGAATTGGCGAAAGGCCACCCAGATGACAGTCAATGCAACGAAGGGGGGGGGCGACCTACTTGCCAATCTCTGTCACCAAGACGCTACGGTCAAAGCGTATGTTGGGTGATTGTTAACGGTCAGACAGGCGTGGGTCAGGCTGGTGATTTTGAAAGTGAAGCCGGGCAGCGCGAAGGTTTCGGCATCGCCACGGAAATTGCGGGGGCTGCCGCAATGGTGCCCCCGCAAAATGTTTTTTATTCTGCGGGCAGGATTACCGTATCGATAACGTGGATCACGCCGTTTGACGCTTCAATGTCTGCCGTTGTTACGGTCGCTCCATTGACCTTAACGCCGTCAGACAGGTCAATCGTCAGATCGCCGCCCTGAACTGTCGTGGCCATCATG
>JAGXHA010000057.1 GCA_024636475.1 Roseobacter sp.
GAGCTGCAAGACAACTCGCCCCTATTCAATGAGCCCTGGGAGGCGCAAGCTTTTGCAATGGCGGTAAACCTCTATCAAAATGGAGCGTTCGAATGGGACGAGTGGGCGGATGCCCTTTCGTCAGAAATTCATTCAGGAATCGACCGAGCGTATTATCAACACTGGCTATCGGCACTCGAAAAACTAGTGGCCAACAAAGCTTTGACGACAAAAGCCGATCTGGCAGCAACTAAACTTAGATGGGAGCAGGCCGCTGCTGCAACCCCGCATGGCGAACCGATCATGCTGAAGTAGGCCAGGTCAAAAGAAGATATTTTCAGACGGACGGCCTTGGTGAAAAGCTTGATGCCGTGAGAGGCAGACTAAAGTATACGTTTGTAGCGAGGGTCAAGTTCTTCGTTTTTCACCTGATCGTTCGAAAGATTTCGCACTTGCAACGAAGGTCCGCAATACTGCCCGGCCGGAAAGTGGTTTTTTAAACTGGAGAAGCCCAAGGTGGGTCGGCCTTGAGGCTGGGAGCTACTGTTAGTTGAATTGCCCCGAGTTTGTCTGAGACCATCAACTTAAGTAAGGATGATGGTTATGATAAAAAAGCAAAATGGCAAATCGCTACTCGCCAGAGGTCCGCGCGCGTGCGGTCCGGATCGTGTCTGAGCATCAACTTAGTGGGCCAGAAGACATCTCTGGACATAGAAAATTTTCGCGACCCCAAAGTTAGGCCAAATATCCGCGTATCGCGTCCTTAACCACTTCGCGTGCTATCTCTTGCGATTTCTGCGGGCCCGAAGTGCGGAACCAGATACCGACCCAATTGATAGCGCCAAGGATCACCAGGCTGGCCAGTTTAGGATCAAGGTCCGAACGCAGCGATCCGTCTTCGATACCGCTTTTCAGCACGACGCGAAACAGACTGTCGATCTGGTCGCGGCTGGTCTGAACACTTCGTTTATCGCCTGGGGAAAGCAGAGGTCGGATATAATTCCAGAGGTACTGCATGTCTTTCCGCGTCATCGTAATGACATAGGTTTCCAACCCGTCTCGTAGGCGTTCGGCGGCTGTTCCAGGTGTGTCCATCGCCTGTTCAACTGCCGCGACCAAACGGTCCATTCCAACTTCATAGCATTGCATCAGCAGATCGTTCTTGCTGCTGACATAATTATAAAGCGCCGCTTTGGTCACGCCCAGTTCGGTGGCGATGGCTTCAAGTGGGACGTTTTCATAGCCCTCGTTGCCGAATTTCTCCGAGGCACACCGTACGATTTCCCGGCGCTTGTGATCACGCATTTCTTGTTTGGTCGGGAAGGCGCTGATTGATTTCATCTGAGTGTTATCCTCTGGCGAAGTAACGGCGTCAATAGAATGACCAATATCAAGTTGACTTTACGACGGATGCAAACTTAACCTCCCGGTAGTTTGGTAACCGACGGTTATCAAAGCGTCGGTGGGTTATGCTTTCTTGCTTGTAACCAAGCGGCAAAAAATACGGTAGCAGGGGAGGGCCACTGATGATCAAAAGGCTGTTGATTGCCAATCGCGGAGAGATCGCGATTCGCGTGGCGCGCACTGCGGCGGCCCTTGGTGTTGAAACGGTGGCGGTGCACACGGCGGACGACGTAACGTCGTTGCACATCAAACATGCCGACATGGTGCGTGTTCTACCGCAGGCAGGTGTAACCGGTTATATGGACATCGACGCTCTGATTGCCATTGCACGTGAGACCGGATGTGACGCGGTGCATCCGGGCTATGGATTGCTAAGCGAGCGTGCCGATTTTGCCGATGCATGCGCGGATGCTCGCCTGATCTTTGTCGGACCTGAAGCTAAGACCCTGCGCCTTCAGGGCGACAAGGTTTCAGCCCGTGCCCTAGCTGAACAAGCTGGTGTGCCGGTGTTACAGGGATCTGGTCTTCTGGCGACGGCGGCGGATCTGCACACGTTCTTCGACGCCAATGGTGGCGCATCCTTGATGATCAAGGCAGTGAATGGTGGGGGCGGGCGCGGCATGCGTATCGTGCAGGACAAGGGCGGGATCGACACCGCTTTTGCTCACGCGCGGGCCGAGACGTTGTCGGCTTTCGGCGATGATCAGCTTTATGCCGAGCGGTTTCTGCAATCAGTACGGCACATCGAGGTGCAAATCGTTGGAGATGGGCTGAACGTGACCCACCTTTGGGAGCGGGATTGTTCGGTGCAACGTCGTCATCAGAAGGTGATCGAGCTTGCCCCCGCGCCAAATCTTGATGTCGCCACCCGCGATGGCTTGCTAAGGGCGGCTGTCGCAATAGGGGAGAAATGCGGGTATCGCGGGCTGGGAACGGTGGAGTTTCTGGTTGAAGAAAGTGGCGCGTTTTATTTCATTGAGACGAATCCGCGCATTCAGGTTGAACATACGATCACCGAGGAAATAACCGGTTTTGATCTAGTCGAAATCCAACTTGGCTTGGCTTCGGGGCTGACATTGGCCGATGTCGGGCTAAGCAATACGCCAGCGCGGCCCAAAGGCTTTGCTGTGCAAGCACGGATCAACGCAGAGACACCGGACGGGCAGGGTGGGTTCACTCCCACTGGAGGACGGCTGAGTACATACGCGGCACCTTCGGGGCCGGGGGTCCGGATCGACAGCTATGCCTATGCAGGCTACATCACGAACCCCAGTTTTGATTCCATGTTGGCCAAGCTCGTCGTGCATGACACTTCAGGTGATCTGGCGCGATTGTTTGGAAAGGCCGAACGGGCATTGTCCGAGTTCCAGATTGATGGCGTCGGCACCAATATTGGCTTTCTGCGCTCTCTACTGAGGCTGCCCGCAATCACCGCTTGGGATGTGGATGTGCGCACGCTGGACACACAGTCGCAGCGGTTGTCTGCCGAAGATACCGGCCAGATGCGCTATTTCGATTCCGAGGCCGCCGAGACGGCAGATTCCCAAGAACTCCCTGAAGGTGCTGAGGCTCTGCGCGCGCCGATGCAGGCAATGGTCCAAGAAGTTCAGGTGGTTGTAGGCGACCAGATTGCCAAAGGGCAGGTTGTGGCCGTGATCGAGGCGATGAAGATGCAACACACAGTGCTGGCCGAGGCGAGTGGTGTAGTGGTTGCCGTGTACGTTGTGCCGGGGGAAACGATTGCGTCGGGCTTGCCGGTTCTGGCTTTCACACCAAATGATACCCTTGAAGAGGTTGAATCCGATGACGGGGTCGCGGACCCTGATTTCATCCGCTCCGACTTGCGGGCTTTGAACGACCGTCTCGCGCGCACATTGGACAAAAATCGCCCCAAGGCGGTCGAACGCCGCCGCAGCCGCGACCAGCGCACCACGCGCGAGATTGTTGCAGCACTGTGCGAAGGCGGGGATTTCCACGAATACGGCCAGCTTGTGCTGGCAGGGCAGCGGCGCAAGTTGGGGATAGACGCGCTCATCGACATTTCTCCTGCCGACGGGATCGTAACTGGCGTTGGGTCGATAAACGCCGACCGTTTTCCCGAGGATCGTGCGCAGGTGGCGCTGTTAGCATATGACTCTACCGTCATGGCTGGCACCCAAGGGTACTTTGGCCACCTTAAAACCGACCGCATGATCGAAGTGGCAAGGGAGCGCGGGCTGGCCTCAGTGTTCTTTACCGAAGGCGGTGGTGGGCGGCCCAATGACGATGATTTTGCCGAAACTGTCCAATCCGGCCTTAAGGTCACTACATTCGCCGAATATGCTCGTCTGCGGGGCTGGGGCCCTCGGATTACGGTCAGTTCCGGCTTTTGCTTCGCGGGCAACGCGGCCCTGTTCGGCGCGGGCGACATTCGCATCGCCACACGCAACTGCTGGATTGGTCTGGCAGGTCCCGCGATGATCGAAGCGGGTGGAATCGGATCGTTTCATCCAAAAGAGATCGGCCCAGCTCCGATGCACGCAGAAAACGGGCTGCTGGATATTCTGGCCGAGGATGACGACGACGCCATTCGCGCCACCCGTGAGGTGCTGTCTTATTTCCAGGGTGCGCTAGCCAACTGGGACGCCCCCGACCAGCGCTTACTGCGCCATATGATCCCCGAGAACCGAAAGCGGTCCTACAAAATCCGGCCGGTAATCGAAGGGTTGGCTGATACGGGTAGCTTCCTCGAGCTAGGGGCTGAGCACGCGAAGGGCATGGTCACGGGTTTTCTGCGGATCGAAGGCCAACCGATGGGCGTGCTCGCCAATAATCCACAACATCTTGGTGGGGCGCTGGATGCGGAGGCCTCGGCTAAGGGGGCGCGGTTCCTCAACTTGTGCGGGCGGTTTAGCCTGCCAGTGCTGTCACTCTGCGACACGCCGGGCTTCATGGTCGGCCCCGAAAGTGAAGCCCAAGGGGCGGTGGCTGCGGCCTGCGATCTAATCTCGGCTGGAGCTAATCTGGATGCGCCGATGTTCTTTGTCTGCTTGCGCAAGGGATACGGTATTGGTGCGCAGGCGATGGCAGCGGGCAGTCTGGGGGAGCCTGCGTTCTCGCTGGCGTGGCCCACGGGCGAGTTCGGGCCGATGGGTCTCGAAGGGGCTGTGCAGCTCGGCTATCGGAAAGAGCTTGAGGCCGAGACAGACCCCGTGAAACGCGAAGCGCTGTATGATCGACTGGTTGATGGCCTCTATGAGCGCGGAAGCGCGATGAACGTCGCTTCGACCCACGAAATTGACGCGGTAATTGATCCGGCGGACACGCGCAGTTGGATCGCCAAAGGTATGCGAATGACGGCGAATAAATGAGACGCGCCGTTCATATATTTTCGAAAAGGATGACGGGATGACCCAAAACCAACACATCGAAAAGCAACTTGTAGACCTGCGCAAGCGTCAGGCCGAAAGCTGGCCTAAAGGCGTTTCGCGCGAGATTAGCTATCGCTTGGGCAAGGTCCCGATGAGCCAGTACGTCCGCGCTGAAGCCAAAGCGCGACCGAACGACGCGATGGTGCATTACTATGGCCGCACCCTTAGCTGGGCCGAGATCGACAATGCCTCAGACTGCTTTGCAGGGTTGTTGCAGGTGCGCGGAGTGAAGGCGGGCGACCGTGTAGCGGTGATGATGGGCAACTGTCCGCAGTTCTTGATCTGCTTTTGGGGGATCATGAAGCTGGGCGCAGTTCTGGTGCCGGTAAACCCGATGTTCAAGGCGATCGAGCTGACGTATCAGTTGAAAGACAGCGGCGCGGAGACAATCGTGTTTCAGGATGATCTGGCACCGCTGGTGGCATCTGTGGCGGCTGACACCCCACTGCAGTTGATGCTGGCCACAGGGGCCGCGGAAATGGCAGGTGAAGGCGGAGCCGTGCCGCGCCCCGCTGGCATGGGCGACGCGCCAGAGGCCGAAGGGATTGAAAGGCTGCTGGACGCGCTTGCAGCGGCCACGCCATTCACCGGTCCCAACTGCACCGATCTGGATGCGGTCGCGGCGCTGAATTACACTGGCGGCACCACGGGGATGCCCAAGGGCTGCGTCCACACCCACGGAGATATGCTCTACACCGTTGCGTCCTACTGCGGCTGCGCGATGAGCGATGCGGGCAATGACGATGTTGTGGTCAATTTTTTTCCGATGTTCTGGATCGCAGGCGAGGATTTGGGCGTGCTGGTCCCAGTCTATACCGGTGCGGCGGTCTGCATTTTGCACCGCTGGGATGCGGTGGGCTGGATGGCGGCGGTGGCCGAACACCGTGCCACCATCGTCACCTTGCTGGTCGACAACGCTGTGGAGGTCATGCACCACCAGCGCGCCAAGGAATATGACCTGACATCGCTGCGTAACACCTCGGTCTGTTCCTTCGTCAAGAAACTGGGTGCGGCCTTCCGCATCGAATGGCGCGACTTGACCGACAGCACGATGGTCGAGGCCGCTTACGGCATGACCGAAACCA
>JAGXHA010000058.1 GCA_024636475.1 Roseobacter sp.
CAGGAGAGAAGATCAGAGAAAGATTCGCTAAAGCGGACCGGCTGGAAGCCGGTGGCTTCTATCCATTAGGTGGAAAGTGAAAAACGGTTCCGTCAGGTTGTCGAACATGCGCCCATCGGTATGGCGTTGATCGATGATGAGGGCAGGCTCGTCGACGTAAACTCGGCGTTTGCCAAACTGGCGGGTCGGCCCCAGGTCGAACTGACCAACGGTCTGCGTCTGGTAGATTTGATCCCCGACAAGGACCGCAAAGAGCTTACTTCGGCTGTCAGGTCCATGATGCTGGACAAAGAAAGCACCATTTATTCTGCTGAGCACTGCATTACCATGCCAAACGGGGATGAGCGGTGGGGCAGCTTTAACGTGTCCTGGTCACTGGATAAAAATACGAACCGCTATTTATTTATTGCCCAGATCATCGACATAACGGACAGGAAAAAAATCGAACTGATGAAGGACGAATTTGTCTCGACGGTGAGCCACGAGCTGCGCACACCGCTGACCTCGATCAATGGTGCGCTAAGATTGCTGACAGCGGCAACGACCAATCCTTTGACGCACGCACAGTCACGCCTGATCGACATCGCAAAATCCAACACGAACAGACTGACGGATATCGTCAACGACATCCTGGATCTCAAGAAAATATCGTCGGGCGAGATCGAATTCAGCTATGCCGAATTCGATCTTAACGACATCATAACCGCGAGCGTTTGCCAAATGTCACCGTTTGCGGTGACACATGATTGTTCGATTGTGATTGATATGCCTGACGCTTCCCTGCCCGTCTATGTCGATCATCGCCGGACACAACAGGTTCTTGCCAACCTGATTTCCAATGCCTGCAAATACTCGAACCCCGACAGCGAAGTTCTGGTGAAGGCCGAACTGGTTGACGATCGGGCCATCGTTTATGTCCAGAATTTTGGCTCAGGCGTTGCGGACAGTTTTCGGTCCAAAATTTTCAAGCCGTTTTCGCAGGCTGACAGCTCGGACACGCGGGCGACCGGCGGAACAGGGTTGGGATTGAATATCTCGCGCCAAATTGTGCTGCGTCAGGGAGGCCAAATTGGGTTTGAGAGCGTTCCAGATGGTGTCACCGTGTTCTGGTTTACGGTGCCTGTGTCGGACAGCGCCTTGCAGGTTGATGCGACCGCGCAGTCAAGACCGGAAAACCCTGAGAAGTTGGCCAGCCTGCATGTCGCGGATGATCACGATTTTGCCGAGGTTCGCGCGACGCACGAAAGGGCCTTGCTGATTTGAAACATGCCAAGTTTCTTGCGACAGCCCCAAAACGCATCGCGCGCCCATGTCTTGATGTGGTGATCCTAGACTGGCCGCTTCCTGATGGCGATCCAAGTGACCTACTTACCGAAACTACGCTGCTGGCTCTAGGTGTGGATTTCATCGGGCGGTCAACAAGTCGTCAAATAGTTCAAGTTTTTGCAAAATCGTCAAAAGTCATGCTAACGTGGCCGGGATCGTTGTTTAGGTTAACAAGTGTTTGCCGATAGCTTCCTCGGTCCGAGCGCAAAATAAGCTATAAAGTGGCGCACTGAGTCACATTGATGACAAACTTGTCGGCCATTGATCGGGGTGACATTGAAATAATTTTAATTTTCTAATAATTTATCCATGCTTTGCGAGATCGAAACCAGATGACAAAGTTCACAAAACTAAAATCCAGCACAGCGATCGCGGTACTTGGCGGCTGCGGACTGGCGGGTGCCTATTATGCGGCCTCTCATTTGCTTTTGTCTGGTCAGGCAGCAGCGGTCTTTCCGGCATTGGGCGCTATCGCCATCGCGGGTACAGTCCCCTCTTTCTTGATGAGCATGTCTGCAGCTCGACAGTGTCGCGACACGCGTTTTACAATGGGCCAACGGCTTGATGCATTTGGCAAGCATGCCTGCATCAATGTCGTAGACGACAAAGACAAGCTGGTAGAGGTGAACGAGAAGCTGCTGAAGTTGACCGGATATGACCGTGATGAGCTGATCGGTCAGCCGGTGACCTACCTGTACAATGACATCGAAAAAGAAGTTGCCGCTGAAATTCGTCATAGTTTGCGTCGCGGCCAAAGCTGGGAAGGAGAGACCCGGCTTCGGCGTAAAGATGGTCGCGTCGTTTTCACACAATCCACAATCATGCCCCTGTTCGATTCTGCAGGAAAATGGGCCGGATCTATCTCGGTACGTACAGACATAAGCCGCACCAATGAATTAATTGCTGAACGCCATACTGCGCAGACTCTTTATGAACTGCGGGACGACATCTGGATCATTGATTCCGACACCGAGACATTCAGCTACCTGAATCGGTCCGCAGAAAAACGGTTCAGCACCAGCAGTTCCGGTTATCGCGGCCGCAGCCTCTTGGAAGTGGACCACATAGGGTACACTACCGAAGTGTTGAAAACCTGCCGGGAGATGCGGGCGAACGGTAAGGCCGTGACGCGCCTTGAGACCGTTTTATTGGATACTCCGGTAGATGTGAGCATCAAGTTCCTCCACGGCACGGAAGGTTCAGGCCGCTTTCTGATCCTTATCACGGATATTTCCGAACCGGTTGAGCAGGAAAAACACAAGGCAGATTTCATTTCGACTGTCAGCCACGAGCTGCGATCGCCGCTGACGTCAATTAAGGGCGCGATGGGTCTGCTGCTGTCAAAATCCGCGGGTGAACTGCCTGACAAGGCGATATCCCTTCTGGAAATTGCACATCGAAACGCTGATCGGCTTGTTCTTATTATCAACGATATCCTTGATCTGGACAAAATCACCAACGGTGGGATGGAGATTGAGCTGAAGGACGTTGATCTGGCTGCATTAATCAAGGAAACTGATCAAGCCAACGCAATGCTGCAACAGCGGTTTGGCGTCAAGGTTCAGTTGACGGGCATAGACCTTCCAGTCCCGCTTAGCACTGACCCCAACAGATTCATACAGGTGCTGACCAATCTGCTTTCGAATGCGTACAAGTTTTCAAAGCCAGGCAGTACCATCACGATCGAAGTTAAGGACGAAGATACAAACGTAGGTGTCTTTGTAACAGACGAAGGGCACGGCATCCCCCAAGACGAACAGCACAAGATATTCAGCAGGTTCTCTGACATGGCGAATTCTGATCGTGCTTTGAAAGGCGGGACAGGTCTTGGCCTTAATATTTGTCAGGCGATTATTGAGAATATGGGCGGCACAATAGGCTTTGAGTCGACCGAGGGGCGCGGCACCACATTCTACTTCCATTTGCCCAAGGTGTCACCGCAACGCAAGAATACTGTCGAAGATCTGGCCGCAAGCACCGCATGAAAGCGAGAAATATTCGATGATCAAACTGTTGCACGTGGAAGATGATGCAGACATCCGTGAAATCGCAATGATGGCTCTTGAGCTGTCCGGCGAATTTGAAATTTTGCAATGCAGCTCGGGCAGCGAAGCCATTGCCAAGGCCAGAGCATTTGCGCCTGATGTGTTCTTGCTGGATATGATGATGCCCGGAATGACCGGACGCGAGACGCTGGACCAAATGCGCCAAGATCCGATGCTGGCGTCCATTCCTGCAATCTTTATGACGGCACGTGCGCAACATTCTGAAATCGAAGAGTTATTGATGAATGGCGCCGCAAAAGTCATCAGCAAGCCGTTTGATCCGATGGCTTTGCCAGACCAGATCAAGCAGGCGATACAAAAAACAGATACAACAAAATAGAATTTAACGTGATCCGAGGGGGATCAAGGTCAAATCCTTGGGCTACTTGGCTTGAGCTAGCAGCGCCTGGCTTTTCGATAGAAAGGCATCCAAGTCTTCAAGAATTGAAGACGGCAGATCCAAGTGCCTGTTCTGGGTGCTTTTGATATAGTTGATGATTGCCCCCTCACACTCCCGCGCAGCCTGACCAAGTTCAGCATAACCCAGAGAACCAGCCGTGCCGGAAATCTGGTGCAGCACTGCTTGGGCCACTTCCAGATTCAAGCACTGCCCGGCGGCAGTATCACTTTCCAACGCCGCAAGTGCACTTTGGGCGATCTGTATTTGCCGCTCTTCCAGGAGCGACAGAAAGCGCACCCTGATACGGTCGAGGCCGGGAATTTCTACAGGCAAATCATTCATGCTGATTGTGGGCCCCGCCAGAGGTCGTTCATTGACCTTTCATGTGCCATACTTGCGGCCTCGGCCGAAAGATGGGCTGCGGAAAGAGCCTCCATAACTGTCCTCTGAGACTTCCAGATCAACCGGACGGCATTCCCCGCACTCAGGCGAACGAACAGCTCTTGGCCTGAATTGTCGTAGATTTTCGCGCGTGCCAGCGAAAGGTTCACTGCATCCATGAGAGCCCCCATATCAGGGCGCCAGCCACTTTCCGTAACGCAGATGAATGTCCCGCTACCAGCATATGACATCAGAAACTGATGGCCTGCGAGTGTATCAGAAATCATCTCTGCCACGTCCGAGATCAGGAACGAAAATTCAGCAGCCGACAAAGCGCGGTGATGATCATCGACCTTGCGGATACTCAAGGCAAAAGCTGTAGACCCGAACATGGAGCCACGCGCCAGTTGTCGCACGTAGTTTTCCATCGCAGTATATTCGATCACATTCTCAACATCATAGATGGAGACCGGATCATGCAATTCAACCCAGCCGAAATCCATGCCGTGCTGGGTCTTGGTGGACGGATCTACGGATGCAAGAGGCTTTTTCCTTCTGCTTTGGCGCACGCTCACCAGTTCTTCGACCAGACGCAAGCGTGCGGTAAGCTCTGTCACTTCAAAAGGTTTTGTCACATAGTCGGTGGCCCCTGCAGAAAAGGCAGCATCGACATAGCTTTTGTCTGACATGGCTGTCAGCATCAAAATGGGCGTTTCGACGTATCTTTTGATGTCTCGAATATTGCGCGTAAGCTCAACGCCGTCCGTCACAGGCATCTGGATATCAAGCAGAAAACAATCAAATATGACAGTTTCAGCTTGGTTAATAAGATCCAGTGCCTCCATCGCTGACTGCGCCGTGACAAGCTCGTGGCTGCCAATACTTTTGATAAACTTTGACAAAAGCTCCAGGATAATCGGGTCGTCATCAACAGCCAGAATTCTCATTTCGATCTCCAGAACTTTCCCGGGCCCTCGTTCAACGCCCGCATGTTTATCTACAAGTCTCAACTTGACGTGGAAAAATGGCAGAAATTTGTCGGTTTGAAACAATCTGGCAAATGTCAGCCTATTGGAGACATTAATCGACCATGTCGATGCTGCGGTGCAGCTTTCCCGTTCCTGCTCTTTGTGCATCGCGCAGCATCACACCAAAAGGAATGACGGCACCGCAAACCCTGCTGTTTTTGGGGTGAATAGGTACTTGGCGGGTCCGCAATTGCAATTATCAGCACATGCGAAGGGTCCTATATGCGACTATACCGTGTCGCAAACGGAAACCAATGCGGCGTTGCAGCGAAAGCTAAGATGGACGATCCGAGTAGTCTGAAAGGCAGCACAGAAAACCTTAGCTAAAAAAGGCCAGCAGATGATTAAAATGCTTTCCGGTGTCTGGGCTCTTCTGCTTGGTGTTGTCCTGATCATGCTTGGCAACGGCATGCACTTTACCCTGATTGGCCTGCGTGGCGGCATCGAAGGGTTTTCGTCGACCGAGTTGGCTATCGTGACCTCCGGATACTTTCTGGGCTTCCTGTCGGGTGCGCGTCTCACGCCGTTGATGATACAGCGCGTCGGACATGTGCGTGTTTTCGCGGCACTGGGCAGCTTTATGTCGGCAGCTTTGATAGCACTTCCACTTTTGACCGAACCTTGGGCTTGGACCGTGCTGCGGGTCCTTGTGGGGTTTTGCATGTCGGGCATTTATGTTGCCGCCGAAAGCTGGCTGAACGCCGCAGCAACCAATGAAACAAGGGGAAAGGTTCTGTCGGCCTACATGATCGCCCAAACACTGGGTATCATCGGGGCACAGGGATTGCTGATGTTGGGGGATGCGGGGACGTCGGTGCTTTTCATCTGCGCGTCCATTCTTGTATCAATTTCATTCGCGCCCATTCTGCTTTCTGCCACTGCCGTTCCCGCGGTCGAGGTTGCCCGCCCAATGCCGCTGCGTGAGCTGTTCCGAGGGTCGCCCCTTGGTGCCGTTGGGATATTTTTGCTTGGCAGTGTTTATGCAACTCAATCAGGTATGGGGGCCGTCTTTGGCACTCAGATCGGTCTGACAGCGACGCAAATTGCTTTGTTTGTCGCGATGTTGTTCGCCGGTGCACTGGTGCTGCAATACCCGATCGGCTGGTTGTCGGACCGGATGGACCGGCGCAGGTTGATCTTTGGTCTGGCGACGCTGGGTGCTGCGTCTTGTGTCTTGGGGTGGGTTACCGGCGGCGGGCTTTGGCCACTTATGGCGGCTGCATTTTTTGCCGGCGGTGTCACAACACCGCTTTATGCCCTGCTTTTGGCCTACACCAACGATTCTCTTCCCGCCTCGGACATGCCGGCTGCCTCGGGCGGGCTTGTGTTTACCTTCGGGCTGGGTGCGATCGCAGGCCCCCTCGTTGCGGGCTGGGCAATGCAAACCCTTGCCCCCCAAGCCTTCTGGCTGGTGCTTGGGGTGACCTTTATGGCCATCTCGCTTTACGCACTCTACCGCATGACACAGCGCGCCATCGCCACGGTGGACGAGACCGATAGCTATCTCAACGTTCTTCCCACTGCGTCGCCAATCGCGGTTGAGGCCGCAGGCGAATGGGCCGTAGAAAATGCCGAGGCTGAAAGCGAAGGACGATAACCTGCGAGGTTGGTTCGGGATCAGGCATGTCTTCGGTCTTGGTGCATAACCTGTGTGCAACAAATCGTTCTGGTCTAGGCCCGGCGCTTGGGATGCGCGCGTTTCGCAAAACGCAGAGTCGATAACCCATCAACGCCGCTATCAGAAAGGATCTATTCCGCCTGCAGCAAGAGCTTTCAACATCAATTAAGGCCTGACTTCACCGTTTCAAGAGTGCATTAGTCTCACGGGCCGAGACAGAAAACAGCCTATTGAAAGATGCCCCGCACAAGATCCAAGCTGATCAAACCTTTGTACGCTGCATGGTACCCACGAAAGATTCATGGCAGGCAGACACGGCGCTGACTTGATAGAGCTTTAGGAGATCATCATGCGATTCCCGATCACGATTGGATTGATCCTCGTCCTGTCCGCGCTCGGGCTGACGTACGAGATTGCCGCCGGTCGTATCCTTGCGCCTTTCTTCGGAACCTCCCTGCTGACTTGGACAGCTGTGATCGCAACAATCCTCGCAGGTTTTTCGCTTGGCAGTGCGCTTGGCGGGCTTGTGGCGGAACGTGAAAGCCGTGCTGCCGTGCGCAGCGTGCGCAAGGCGCTGGTCGCGACCGCCATTCTGATGGCATTGTCGCCGGTCGTGTTGGGTGTGATCTACAGTTGGGGCGCACGGGAAACCGGTGGGATGCTGCTGGCGGTGATCCTGGCTTTCTTTCCCGCGTCGGTGCTTGTCAGCTTTCCCTCGCCATTGCTGGCCAAGCTGGCCATCGAGGCCAGACCCGGCCGGGAGGGTTCGTCGCTGGGGCTCGTATTGGCCGCAGGGTCGCTTGGGGCGATCCTCGGCGCGATCCTTGCCGGATTCGTTGCTTTGCCGCTGATCGGTTCAGTCGCAACCTTCGCTGGATGCGGTGCCGTGGCGCTTTTATGTGTGCCGCTGATCAGAAGCGGGCACCCCGATACGGGCGCATCCGATGAACAAACACCTCCTGAACCGGCCTCAGGTGCCTCGAAAGTGTCGATGGGCGTTGCGGCGCTCGCTGTCGGGGCGGGTTTTGCAAGCGGGTCTGTGTGCCAGTATGAATCGGGAATATCGTGCATCGACGCCGTGCGCCAAAACGGTGTTGTCTATCTTTACTCCGACCGAATCCAGCAAGCGGCGGAACGGACATCGCCAAAGGCCGGAAAGACCGGGGCGGCGCAAAAGGTGGTGCTGCCCTATGCGCAATGGATCTGGGCGCGGTTGGACCGCGATCTTGGTCCTGCGCCGTCGGTCCTGTTCATCGGCGGAGGCGGATACTCGTTGCCGACCCAGTTGCTGCAAACACGCCCGGCTGCACGTGCCGTTGCCGTCGAGATTGACCCGCTTATCACCCATGTCGTGCGTCAGCATTTGCCCGAGGCGGCCGAGATGATCCGGGAAACCGGCTTTGACGCGAACGCAGACATCCCTTTAAACGCGGAAAGCACAGGCCGTCTGGGGATCTTCCATGCGGACGGTCGGGTGTTTCTGAACGAGACCGACCGCCGCTTCGACGCTGTCGTCATGGATGCGTTCTCCTCTGGATCGGTGCCGGCACATCTGGCAACTTTGGAAACCTACGAACGCCTGCGCAATATCGTCGACGGCCCGGTCTACGTGAACCTGATCGACACGCCAGACGGGCCGCTGGTGCGCGGGGTCCACGCAATCCTGAAGGGGCTTTATCCCCATCTTCAGACCATTCAGGGGCCAATCAGCGTTCGAGGTCGCGTCAACGTCCTGCTGGCGGCGTCGCAAGCGCCGCTGGCCCCGCTAAAGGCGTTGCCGGATCGCTACCAAATGGTACAGGTCACATCGGGACGCGCGTTCACAGACGACCGCGGCTGGGTAGGTCACCGCTAGCGTTCCCCACGCGTGCGCCTTTATGGCAATCGGTCGAAATGGTTAGTTTCTCCGCCTGCGACATTTCATCGCTGCGACAACATCCCTACCCTTCCGAGATCCAATAAAAATTGACTAAAGTTGCACGCCGTTTCCGTTCAAGGGGATCAAAGGGCGGTGCATGCCTACCCGCAAATGTTGAATATACGCGCAATCACCTACGTTTTACTCAAGTCATTGTGAAAGGTTAAGAGTGGGTAAGGTATTTAAGTTCATCATCGGCGTCTGCGTGATCGCAGCCTTTGTTGCCGCAGGTGTGTTCGGAACGCGGATGTTTTTGGCCGAAGATGGCGAGGGCTCTGCCCAGCAGGATCAGGAACGCCAGCCGACGCGGGTCGGCGTTGCATCGCCGGAAATGCGGACCATTGAAGACGCCATATCGGCCGTTGGCACGCTGCGACCGGTCCGGGCGGTCGACATCGTGCCGGACGTGGCCGGGCGCGTGACAGAAGTGGCCGTGACCTCGGGGCAACAGGTGGCGCAGGGCGACGTCTTGATCAAGCTGGACGACCGCGCCGCGCGGGCGACCTTGGCTCAGGCCGAGGCGACCCAAAGCGAGACGGAACAGGAATACCGCCGCTACCAACAGCTCGAAGACAGCAATTTCGCGGCAGAGGCTCGGCTTGAGGCGGCGCGCGGCGCATTCCGGCGCGCACAGGCAGCAGTCATGATGGCCGAGGCTGACCTTGACGATCGCGTGATCACTGCACCGTTTTCAGGAACGCTGGGTGTGATAGACACCGAACCGGGTGCTTTTTTGAATGGCAGCGAGGCAGTGACCCGACTGGCAGATCTGTCCAGTGTCGAGGTTTCAGTCACCTTGCCCGAACGGTACTTCGAACGGGTAAGTCCCGGTCAGACGCTGGAAATCCGGACACCCGCCTACCCCGAAGCCACTTTTGAAGGAGAGGTGCTTTTGCGCGCCCCAGAGATTGACCTTGGCACCCGCAGCTTCGAGATCCGCGCACAGATAGACAATAGCGATGGCAGGCTTGTGGGCGGCATGTTCGCCAATGCGCGCCTTGTGCTTGCGACCTACGATGGCCTTGCGATCCCTGACGATGCCATTATCAGCGAGGGGCTGACCACATATGTTTATACTGTGGCGGAGGGCACGGCTGCACGCACCAAAGTCATGGTCGGGGCGACGCTTGGCGAAATGACCGAGGTGCGCGACGGGCTTGAGAAAGAGGCCAAAGTCGTCGTCGCAGGATGGGATCAGCTGACGGATGGTGCCCCAGTCGACATCGACACGGAATTCACGCAGGAGGGCCTCGAATGACCCTTCCCGATCTGTGCATCCGCCGCCCCGTGTTGGCTACGGTCATGTCCATTCTCATCGTCGTGCTGGGTATCGCCGGTCTTACCCGCATGCCGGTGCGCGAATTGCCCGACACCTCGACCGCACAAGTCACCGTCAGCGTCCCTTATACTGGCGCGGGCCCAAGCGTGGTCGACAACGAGCTTGCCACGGTGATTGAAGGCGCGATTTCAACCGTTGCAGGGATTGACCGTATCTCGACGGAATCCGAATTGGGCGGGCTGCGGACCGTCATTACCTTCAGGCAGGGCCGCGATGTCGACCAAGCCGCATCCGACGTGCGCGCGGCGGTTCAGGCCGTAACCCGGGATCTGCCAGAAGAGGCGGAAGACCCACAGGTCGAAAAGAACGACAGCCAAAGCGATCCGATCATCTGGATGACGATGACGTCGGAAAACATGTCCGCGACAGAACTTACCGATTATGCCAACCGCTTCGTGACCGACCGGCTGGAAACGCTGAGCGGCGTTGCCGCCGTCCAGATCTATGGCGACCGGCCCTACGCGATGCGCGTTTGGCTGGACCCCGATGCGATGGCTGCACGCAGTGTCACCGCAACCGAGATTGCAGGTGCTCTGCGCGCCAACAACCTCGAACTGCCCGCAGGCCAGATCGAAAGCGCCTCGCGTACCTATTTGCTGCGCACCGAGACGCGGCTGTCGAGCGTCGAGGACTTTGAGGATTTGATTGTCACGACGTCGGAAAACGGCCGGATCACGATGGGTGACGTTGCCCGGATCGAGATCGGCACCGAAAACGACGACAGCCTGTTCAGGGCCAACGGAGAGACGGCCATCGGTATCGGTGTGCTGCGCCAATCCTCTGCCAATACCCTGACAATTTCAGCCGCTGTAAACGAAGAGGTCAGCGCCATACAATCCGATCTGCCGGGCGGCACATCCTTGCAGGTCACCTCGGATGATGCAGACTTTATTCGGAATTCGATCCGTCAGGTCCTGATGACCTTGGCGATTTCGATCGCCATCGTGGTCGCAGTCATCTTCGTGTTTCTGACCTCAATCCGGGCGACCATCGTGCCCGCAGCGACGATCCCAATCGCTCTTCTAGGGGCCTGCGCTGGGATCGCTTTCATTGGCTTTTCGATCAACATTTTGACCTTATTCGCACTGATCCTCGCCATTGGTTTGGTGGTGGACGATGCCATCGTCGTGCTGGAAAACATCGAACGTCGGGTCGAGGAAGGCGACGATCCGAAAGAAGCGGCACGCGCCGGAGCAAATCAGGTTTTCGTGGCCGTGGTCTCGACGTCGGCGGTGCTGATCTCGGTCTTTGTCCCGCTGTCGTTTCTTCAGGGCGAGATCGGCAAGCTGTTTCAGGAGTTCGGCGTCACGCTGGCCGTTGCCGTTGCGCTGTCGACGTTTGTCGCCCTGTCACTCTGTCCTGTGATCGCGAGCATGGTGCTGACGAAAGGCATGAACAAAGGCCGGTTTTCAAAGATCGTGAAGTCCGCAACAGATCGAACGGCAAGCGGCTACCGCAGCCTGCTAACCCACGCCATTCGCGCGCCGCTTGTCATTCTCGCGATCGCGGCACTGCTCTCGGGAATGTCCTGGACCCTTTATCAACAATTACCGTCGGAACTGACCCCCAACGAAGATCGCGGCATATTCTTCGTCTCCATTCAGGCCCCTGCTGGCTCAGCTCTTGGGCTGACGAATGTCGCCGTGCAACAGGTTGAGGCGCTGATCACACCGTATCGCGACGATGGCACGGTCGAAGATATCATCGGCATCGTTGGACAATATAACGAGACGGGGCGCGCCTTTCTTGTTGCGACGATGGCACCCTGGGGCAAGCGCGAGATGGGCCCGCGTGACATTCTGGCCGAACTGCGGCCTAAATTCGCCCAGATCACGCTGGCCAACGTCCGCGCCTTCGCGCCTTCTGGCTTGGACGCGGGGGGTGGCTCGGGGCTTGAAGTAATCGTGACCACGCCCAGTTTCGAGCAAGCGGCGGATTATTCTGCCCAGCTTGAACAGGCCTTGCGCGACAACGCGGACATCGTC
>JAGXHA010000059.1 GCA_024636475.1 Roseobacter sp.
GTGGTAACTCTCCGCAAGCCGTTTGCGCCCGCCATCGAAATGCCGGATGTTCCAGGAGCCGATGATAAGGGAATTTGCCCGGCGCCTGGATTTGATCAATCCGTCCAGTTGCGCTCTCAGGAGTAACAGGTGATCGGCTATCCAACCGGCCTGTCCTGGTTGTTCATTGCCCCTTGGATACAGGGCTTCTCTTCGCAGGGACTGGTAAAATGCCATAGGAAAACTCCCTTGTTCAATAAATCATTGCCACTATCTGAAGCGTTGTTCAGATGTTATTGCCATATTACTCCATTGCTGAGCTTTCGCGGAGATGTTTTTGGTTTTCATCAGGTACAGCCAAGCCGGCACCTTTGCAAAACTGCCGGCGGGCGGTATCCATGCGCGGGCCGGGTGGAGGCGCTCACCGGAAACGCGTCCGAAAGTGTTGACTTCCCGGGGTTTCCACCGTAGAGTCCCGGCCAGCGCGAGGGTTGATGCTCTCGCGTTTTCTTACGTGTCCCGTGGACGGTTTGCACAAAGCGTGCGTCGACCGTCCTGTCAGGTCCCGAAAACGGGGGCCAGAGGAGGGCGCGTTTCCTTCATCCGGTCTGGCAACAGGCCGGGGTAACCTTTTGAAAGGAAATGCGATGAGCAAGCGCGAATCGTCCAAGTACAAACTCGATCGCCGTATGGGCGAGAATATCTGGGGCCGTCCGAAGTCCCCGGTCAACCGCCGTGAATACGGCCCCGGCCAGCACGGTCAGCGCCGCAAGGGCAAGATTTCCGACTTCGGTATCCAGTTGCGCGCCAAGCAGAAGCTGAAAGGCTACTACGGCGATCTGACCGAAAAGCAGTTCCGTCGCATTTACGGCGAAGCCGAGCGTGTAAAAGGCGATACAGGTGAAAACCTGATTGGTCTGCTCGAGCGTCGCTTGGATGCCATCGTTTACCGCGCCAAGTTTGTTGCAACCGTTTTCGCAGCACGGCAGTTCGTGAACCACGGCCACGTACGTGTGAACGGCAAGAAGGTGAACATTCCTTCCTACCGCGTCAAAGAAGGCGACGTGATCGAAGTGCGTGACCGCTCCAAGCAGATGGCAGCCTTGTTGGAAGCCACTCAACTGGCCGAGCGTGACGTGCCTGACTACATCGATGCCGATCACTCCAAGATGACAGCGACATTCGTGCGCACACCAGCGTTGGGCGATGTGCCTTACCCTGTCATGATGGAACCAAACCTCGTGGTCGAATTCTACGCGAAGAACTAAGGTTCCTCGCACACCAGATGCCGAAGGGGCCGCGCCGGACTATCCAGCGCGGCCCTTTTTCATTCCGGGCTGCCGATATGCCGCAGGTTGCAATATCACAGTGGCGCTGGCCGTGGCACGCGGCTAAGGTCCGCCCGACAGGAGACATGACACATGACAACCGCAATTCGTCCCCAATCGGGCATCATGGACATCGCGCTGTATCAAGGCGGCGCGTCCCATGTGGATGGGCTTGAGAACGTGATCAAGCTAAGCTCGAACGAGAACCCGTTGGGACCGTCTGACGCGGCGATCAAGGCGTTCCGCGATGCGTCGTATATGTTGCACCGCTATCCCTCATCAGATCACACCAGCCTGCGCCATGCGATTGCGGCTGTGCACGGCTTGGATGCAGAGCGCATCATTTGCGGCAACGGATCGGACGAGATTATCGCGTTTTTGTGCCAAGCCTATTCAGGCGAAGGCACCGAGGTGTTGCACACCGAACACGGCTTTGGCATGTACCGCATCTCGGCGCTGGCGAATGGTGCCACGCCGGTCGAGGTTAAGGAAAACGAGCGCGTCACGGACGTAGACTCTTTGCTTGCAGGTTGTACGGACAAGACCCGGCTGGTTTTCATCGCCAACCCCAACAACCCTACCAGCACAATGATTGGCCTAAGCGAGATTGAGCGGTTGGCCAATGGCATCCCCAAGCAGGCGATTCTGGTGCTGGATGGCGCTTATGCGGAATATGTCGAAGGGTATGATGGCGGTGCGGCTTTGGTTGATACGCACGACAATATTTTCATGACGCGCACATTCTCCAAGCTGTACGGCCTTGGCGGTCTGCGGGTCGGTTGGGGATATGGCCCTGCGCATATCATCGACGTGCTGAACCGTGTGCGCGGACCCTTCAACGTGTCACAGGCTGCACTAAGTGCTGCAGAAGCGGCGATCAAAGACGTGGCCTATGCCGATCACTGCCGGGTTGAAAACGCCCGCTGGCGCAGTTGGATGGCGGATGCTTTGGCGGAAATCGGTGTGCCGTCTGATGTGTCTTGTGCCAACTTCATTCTTGCGCGTTTCAAGTCGCAAACTCAGGCTGAGGCCTGCGATGACTACCTCAAGACCCAAGGTCTGATCGTGCGCCGCGTGGCGGGCTACAAGTTGCCCACCTGTCTGCGCATTACGGTCGGCGACGAGAGCGCATGTCGCCGTGTCGTTCACGCGATCCGCCAATTCAAAGGCGGTTGATATGGCTGTGATTTATGAAAAAGTCGCTCTGATCGGGCTTGGCTTGATTGCATCTTCGATGTTTTGGGGAATGCGGCAGGCCGGACTTGCGGGCACGGTGTCAGGGTTCGCGCGCAGCGCTGAAACACGCGACACCGCCCGCGAAATTGGCCTGTGTGACGAGGTCTGTGATTCCATTGCAAAAGCGGTCGAAGATGCTGATCTGGTTGTGCTTTGTGTACCTGTCGGTGTCATGGGGGCGGTCGCTGCTGAAATGGCGGGTTACCTAAAGCCGGGGTGTACCGTGACGGATGTCGGGTCGGTCAAGGCGGATGTGATTGCGCAAGTTGGCCCCTTGCTGCCAGATAACGTGCATTTCATCCCCGCCCATCCGCTTGCAGGTACCGAACATTCCGGCCCGCGCAGCGGCTTTGCCGAGCTTTTTGACAACCGTTGGTGCCTGTTGGTGCCGGTCCCTGAAACCGACGGGGATGCGATCTCGCGGTTGCGTCATCTTTGGGAAGGACTGGGGGCAAATGTCGAGGAAATGGATGCCGAACACCACGATCTTGTCCTTGCAGTCACCAGCCATGCGCCGCACCTGATTGCCTATACAATGGTCGGTGTCGCGGATGATCTGCGTCGGGTCACCGACAGCGAAGTCATCAAGTATTCCGCTGCAGGATTTCGGGATTTCACCCGCATTGCCGCCAGTGATCCGACCATGTGGCGCGATGTTTTCCTGACCAACAAAGATGCAACCCTTGAGATTCTGGGCCGCTTTACGGAAGAACTGTTCGCCTTACAGCGCGCCATTCGCACCGGGGATGGCGAGCATCTGCATGCCTACTTTACCCGAACCCGTGCCATCCGCCGCGGGATCATCGAGGCAGGTCAGGATACAGATGCGCCAAATTTCGGGCGTCAAGCTACCAAGAAATGATCCGTCTGGCCCTGATCGGGATTTTGCTTTCGGGTGCTGTCTTTGCCGGACCTGAAAGTTCTTTGCGACCGACACCTCGTGCTGACAGGCTGGTTTTTGAGCCCTCGGGTAGTATTCAAGCCCCGTCGCGCAGTGATGCAGGCGAAACCGCTGCGGCGCGCGGCGAAGGGCCTGCGGCCTCGTTGCGGCCCGTTGTGCGAAGCCCCAAGCTTGAAACAGCGGCCAAAACCCGGCGGGAGCTCTTGGTGAAAGGGGCGGTTTGCGATGACGTTTCCATCCAGGGCAAGGCCATTGGCCGGGTAAAGCCAAAGCTTGACGGATGCGGCGTGGAGGATGCCGTTCAGGTGCAGTCGGTTGCGGGTGTCCGGCTAAGTCAGGCCGCCGTGATGGATTGTGTGACGGCTAAAGCATTGAAAAAGTGGATTGAAAACTCGGCCAAGCCTACTTTTGCCGATAGGGGCGGCCTGCGCGGCCTGAGGGTTGCGGCACATTATGTCTGTCGAACAAGAAATAATGTGCCGGGGGGCAAAGTCTCGGAACATGGGCGCGGCCGCGCGATTGATATCTCGGGGTTTCAGCTGGGAAACGGGGCTGAAGTGACTGTGCTGAACGGGTGGAAAGCTCCGGCCAGCGGCGCATCCCTGAAGCGGGTTCACAAAGGCGCTTGTGGACCCTTTGGGACGGTTTTAGGCCCGAATTCAGATCCCTACCATCAAGACCACTTTCATTTCGACACAGCCCGATATCGCAAAGGATCATATTGCCGCTAGACCTAGCGCAGAATGATCCGGGGTGCGCGGCCTAGGGGGATGAACCCCATCGACATGCGACCTTCCTTGAGGCTGAGCGTCAGGTCCAACCCCGTCGTTTGTCCTGTCATCTGCGCCAACCCCGTCAACATCTGTTCGGCTTGAGGCCGCATGTTGGGCGGCAGATACCCTGCGTTTTCAACCATATCCAAAATTGCGGGCCAGTTTTCAGCCTTGATCGACACGGTACCGGTGGCAAGGCCCTCTTGGTCCACAACTACATTCCCTGAGACCAAAATCTCGACATCGCCCCAGATGGCGTGGGCTTGTTTCAGGTCGATCATTCGGGGCTGGGGGCGTATCTGCCCCAACGCGCGACGGTCCCAAAGGCGGTCGAACGTGACAGTCATATCAGCGGCAAAAACGTCAAAGGTCAGCGGCCAATCAGCGGGCAGCCCTAGAAACGCGCGGGGGATCATGCCTGGGGTCAGATCGCTTGCCTCAAGCTTGATATCATAGGTTGCGCTGGAGGACGTCGGCTGGATCATCGTCAGATCGAGTGTATTCGCGCCCACAATCCCGCCTAACGCGGTATCCAGCGACCATGCCGCAGCTGTCAGCCCGAGGCGTTCCAACTGAAGCGACGCGCCGGGGCGCAAGCGCAGATTGGCTTTGGCATCACGCGCCGTCACTAACCCGCGCAGTTCGGCGCTTGTCAGGGTAATAGGGGTCTGGGGCAAGACAACTGTCACATAGCCGGGCCAGTAAGTGGGTGAGGATATGTTCAGCTCATCCATTTTTACGGCAGCACCGGAAGCGGGATCCGCCAACGTAAGATCATTAATCCGAGCATGCAGTTGCAATGGGAAGCCTCGCTTCTCAACAGTTCTGACATCGACCTGCCACCCCAGAGCACGGCGTGTCTCAAGCCAATTTGCAATCCCGCGCTGCATGGTGGCTGAGGCAAAAGCCCACCAGCCACACCACAAAATCGCCAAAACGACGAAAACTCCGATCAGCTTGAACATAACGGCCAAAACCTTTTTAACGCACCAGATAGATCTGCATTAACCAAGCAGAGCATAAAGGACCAGAGTGATGGAAATGTGGGTGTTCGGCTACGGCAGTTTGTTGTGGAAACCGGGATTTGACGTGGCGGAAAGCGTGATTGGCCGCCTTCCGGGCTATGCGCGATCTTTTTGTATGCGGTCCATCCATCATCGCGGCACAGTTGATAAGCCTGGTCTCGTATTGGCGCTGGATGCCGCGACCGGAACGGCCTGCGACGGAATTGCGCTGCGGGTGATGCCGGGCCAAGAGGCGCAGACACTGGAATATCTGCGGGAACGCGAATTGATTTCATCGGCCTATGTCGAGAAAAACCTTGAGGTCCAGCTGGCAGACGGTCGTACGATTTTAGCGCTGGTTTATGTGATCGATGCGGACCACGATCAATATTGTGGCGGCTTGCCGTTGGAAGAGCAGGCGCAGATTATTGCCTTTGCCATCGGCGGTATGGGACCGAACACTGAATATCTGTTTAACACCGCCAGCCATCTTTCTGAAATCGGGCTGCACGACCCCTCGCTTGAGTGGTTGCACACGCGTGTGAAGTCACTTTGTACATAAATCCATGGCATATTTGCCAAACTTGGGTGTAAGCTACGCCAATAGAAGCACAAAAGTGTCAGGAACGTTGAGGCATGGCGCAGTCAGACCGCGAGTCTAAACCACAGTTTTCACAGCCGGTCCGGCAGATTACACTGATGCTGTTCGCCCTTGGGCTGACAGGGATCGGTGCTTTTTTGGCGCTTCCCAGCGTTTTGCCTATTTTTGCGGCAAATCCCTATTTGAATGGCGTCATCATTTTCGTCTTCTTCATTGGTGTGGTCGCCTGTTTTTATCAGGTGATCCAACTGATTGGCTCAGTGCGGTGGATCGAAAACTTTGCCTCGGATGCGCCGGACCCTGAAACAGTTGCACCGCAGTTGTTGGCCCCGCTTGCATCGTTGCTGCGCACGCGTGGGGCGCGGATGCAGGTCAACGCGTCGTCATCGCGGTCGATCCTTGATTCAGTGTCTACCCGGATCGATGAAGCACGCGAAATAACGCGCTATATCGTCAACATGCTGATTTTTCTGGGTCTTTTAGGCACCTTCTATGGCCTTGCAACAACCGTGCCCGCAGTTGTGGAAACGATCCGCAGCCTTGCCCCGCAAGAGGGTGATGACAGTACCGATATGTTTGCCCGGCTGATGACAGGGTTGGAAGCACAGCTTGGCGGCATGGGTGTGGCGTTCGGGTCGTCGCTTTTGGGGCTGGCCGGATCGCTGGTTGTCGGCCTGCTGGAACTGTTTGCTGGACACGGCCAAAACCGTTTTTATCAAGAACTCGAAGACTGGCTTAGCTCGATCACCCGTGTCGGGTTTTCTGCTGGTGAAGAAGGTACTCCGGATCAAAATGGGGTTGCTGGTGTGCTGGACCACATGGCCGAACAGATGGACACGTTAAGACAGTTGATCGGCCAATCTGCCGAAAGCCAGACAGCCTTGAATGAACGTCTTGGTACGTTGGCTTTTGCGGTCGAGGGGATGATGAAGCGTCCTGATGAAGGTGATGCGTCAAATGACGCGCTCGACCGGATCGCAAAAGGTCAGGAGCGGATGATTGCTGTGCTGGAAAGCCAGGAAACCGATGATCAGATAGATGCCGAAAGCCGGATGCGGTTGCGGTCGATTGACGTGCAACTGTTGCGTATACTGGAAGAAATTTCTGCCGGACGTCAGGAAACCATGGCCGAACTGCGCAAGGATATCTCTTTGCTGGCAAAAGCATTGTCTGCCTCGCGCCCGACTGAGCCGCGCCGGATGCGGACACCTGACAAATCTGGCCCAGAGGGCCGCTAGTTATGGCGCTTTCCCGACGCTCCGGATCACGGTTTCAATCGTCTATCTGGCCCGGCTTTGTCGATGCGATGACGGGCCTGCTGTTGGTGCTGATGTTCGTGCTGACCATCTTTATGGTGCTGCAAGCCGTTCAGACCCAGCAAATCAGCGGCCAAGAGGACGAGCTGAATTCCCTGTCGGGCGAGGTCGCAGCCCTGGCTCAGGCGCTTGGAATGGAGCGTCAATCGAGTGCCGAGCTTGAGGCACGGGTCGGTGCCTTGAACACGTCTTTGACAAGCGCACGGGACCAGGTCGCAGAACAAGCAGCGCTGATCACTTCGCTTACAGCGGCGCGAGAAGCGCAGGCGGCCCAGCTTTCACAGGCGCAGTCACAGATCACCAGTTTCGAAGCGCAGGTCGCAACCTTGCTGTCCCAAAGGGACGATGCCCAAGCACGGGTTACATCGCTTGAAGGTGAACAGGCCGACTTGTTGAATGCACAAGAGGCCCTGAACCTTGCGTTGGCCCAATCCCGAACAGAGACGGATGCCCAAGCAGAAGCTGCCCGGCTTTTGGCGGCACGCCGTGATGCCCTGAACGCGCTTGTCGCCGATTTGCGTGCGCGCAACGCGGATGTGCAGGCTGAATTGGCTCAGGCCACCGAAACGTCGCAGGCTGAGCTGTCAGAGGCACAAAGTGCACGATTGGCCGAGGCGGCTGCAGCTGAAATGCTGCGTGCAAAGCTGCAAGATGCGGATGCTGAACTGACCGCGATGACCTTGGCGCTGGAAGCGCAGCGCAAGGAGGCGGAAGATACATTAACGCTGTTGGCGGCTGCACGCGCGGCACAGTCGGAACTGGATGCGCAGCTTGATACTGTTGAGGCTGCCAGACTTGCCGCGCTTGAGCAGGCCCAAAATCAGATGACGGATGCACAAAAGCAAGCCGCATTACTCGCTGTTGCCCGGTCTGCACTGGCGGAGGAAGAAGAAACAAGTGCCGCAGCGCAACTTCAGACGGAACTGTTGAACCAGCAGGTCGCAGCCTTGCGCGGGCAGTTGGGGGAATTGCAGTCTTTGCTGGATGACGCAGTTGCGCGTGATGTCGCCAAAGAAGTGCAGTTGCAGTCGCTTGGATCTGATCTGAACACGGCGCTGGCAAGGGTCGCTGCCGAAGAACGCCGCCGCGCCGAATTGGAGGCCGCAGAACGCAAACGGCTGGAAGCCGAGACCAAAAACCTCGAGCAATACCGCTCTGAATTTTTTGGAAGGCTGCGCGATCTGCTGGGTAATCAGGCTGGTGTGCGCATCGAGGGCGATCGCTTCGTGTTCTCGTCGGAGGTGCTTTTCCCGCCAGGTGCTGCAACGTTGTCGGATGACGGTCGCACAGAAATCTCGAAGGTTGCTGGTATTTTACGCAATGTCGCCGAAGATATTCCACCTGAAATCGACTGGGTGATCCGGGTGGATGGCCATACCGACAATCAACCGCTCTCAGGTTTTGGCGAATTCGAGGATAATTGGGAGTTAAGCCAAGCCCGTGCGCTTTCAGTTGTTAAGTATATGATCAACTTTCTGGGCATCTCGCCCGAGCGGCTTGCCGCCAACGGGTTTGGACAATACCAGCCCGTCGCTGTCGGAAATTCAGAAGCCGCACGGGCGCAAAACCGCCGGATCGAGTTGAAGTTCACCGAGAAATAATATCATTCAATCATCATAAGAATGGTTTTTTGGCTGATGATCTGCGGGCCGCGGATCATCGTTACTGTGCCCTTATACTCACCTGACCCCCATTCTTTCCCGCGCAGTTTCTTTCCTATCGCGCGAAAAGATTGTGCCTGGGTCTTGGGCAGGGTCACGTCATCTTCAACCACCAGCCCGTCCGGCCCATAGATCGAGAGGTTGATTATGTCATCTGGCTGGCTGCCGAACAGATAGCCCCAAATCACCAGTGCTGGCGCATCTGCAACCAGAGTTCCTGCACCGGCCGTGCCTGCTTTGATCTCATCAAACTGGGGAATGGTTTGGGAAAACCTAACATCAATCAACCCGCCGGCGCGATAGTCTGGGCGGTCGTTCCAAAGGCTGCTGTCGCCAGGGGTGGCGCAGACGGTTTCACCGTCGGGATCAAAAGGATCAACAACTTTGCCATCTTTGCGGACGGACAGATGCACGTGGGGAAAAGCTGCAGCGCCCGATTGACCGACAAAGCCCAGCCCTTGCCCCTCCGAAACCTGCTGACCTGATCGGACGGAGATTGACCCCTTCTTGAGGTGACAATATTGCGTTTCCCATCCGTCACCATGATCGATCAACACCCCATTCCCGCATTCGCGCCCTGCGATGGCATCGGCGGTTTCGTCGGAATGGCCAGTGTCGTCCATGCCATCACGCACAGCTTTCACTTGCCCGGAAGCGCTGGCGAGAACGCGTATGTTGTCTTGAATTTTGGCCCTGCTTGTCAGGGCAAAATCTGTTCCCTTGTGACCATCATACGTCAACGTAGAGCAGGAAAAATCTAAGGCGGCCGGGGAAGGATCGGTGTCGACATATTGCTGAATGTAGCAGTCCGAGGTCAGGTCGCAGTCAATGGGTGAAGAAAGAAAAAAACCCTCTGCCAGCGCGGGGCTGGCAAAGGGCAGGGCGAGGACAAATGCCGCGCCGGCTAGCTTCATTCAGCTGTTAGAAGTGGCGGCTTGTTGCCAGTCAGCTTGGGGTTTTCCGCGCTCAATACTGTAATATCAAGCTCTCCCTTTTTGACGCCAACCTTGACCACGCCACCTTTTGCCAGTTTGCCGAACAACAACTCCTCGGCCAAAGGCTTCTTGATGTACTCTTGGATCACACGGCCCAACGGACGTGCACCCATTTTGGCATCGTAGCCTTTGTCAGCCAACCATTCAGCAGCTTTCGTGGACAGCTCGATCGTGACATTCCGGTCCATCAGTTGCGCTTCCAGTTGGAGCACGAACTTCTCTACGACCTGCAGGATCACGGCTTTTGGCAGCGGCCCAAAGCTGATGACTGCATCCAGACGGTTACGGAATTCTGGCGTAAATGTCCGTTCAATCGCTGCGGTGTCCTCGCCAGTGCGACGGTCACGGCCAAAGCCGATCGCCTCTTTCGCCTGCTCGGACGCCCCTGCATTGGATGTCATGATCAGCACGACATTGCGGAAATCCACTGTCCGTCCATTGTGGTCGGTCAGCTTGCCGTGATCCATAACCTGCAACAGAATGTTGTAGACATCAGGGTGCGCTTTTTCCATTTCGTCCAAAAGCAGCACGCAATGGGGATCTTGATCCACACCGTCAGTCAGCATCCCGCCCTGATCAAACCCGACGTAGCCGGGAGGGGCACCGATCAAGCGTGAAACGGCATGCTTCTCCATGTACTCAGACATGTCAAAACGCAAAAGTTTGACGCCGAGTGTGTCAGCAAGTTGTTTCGCTACTTCGGTTTTCCCCACACCAGTTGGGCCCGCGAACAGGTAGTTCCCGATGGGCTTTTCAGGTTCGCGCAAGCCTGCACGCGCCAGCTTGATCGCGGAGGCTAGTGCGTCAATCGCGCTGTCCTGACCAAACACCACCCGCTTGAGCGACGCTTCGAGATCCTTAAGAACAATAACGTCGTCTTTCGACACGTTCTTTGGTGGAATGCGGGCAATTTTCGCAACGACAGCTTCGACTTCTTTGGTGCCGATGGTCTTGCGACGCTTGGAAGCGGCAACAAGATGCTGGGCGGCACCAGCTTCGTCGATCACGTCAATTGCCGAGTCGGGCAATTTGCGGTCATTGATGTAGCGATGCGCCAATTCAACAGAGGTGCGGATCGCATCAGCAGTATATTTGACCGAGTGGTGATCCTCGAAATAAGGCTTGATACCCCGTAGGATTTTCACAGCATCTTCGACCGATGGCTCGTTAACGTCGATTTTCTGGAACCGACGGGCAAGAGCGCGGTCTTTTTCGAAATGCTGACGGAATTCCTTGTAGGTGGTTGACCCCATGGTACGCAGTTTGCCGCCGGCAAGCGCTGGTTTCAGCAGGTTGGACGCATCCATCGCGCCACCGGATGTCGCACCGGCACCGATGACGGTATGAATCTCATCGATGAAAAGAACGGCATCCTCATGCTGTTCCAATTCGGTCACGACAGCTTTCAGCCGTTCTTCGAAATCGCCGCGATACCGCGTTCCGGCCAGCAATGCGCCCATATCGAGCGAATAGATTGTTGTCTTGGACAGCACTTCAGGTGTTTCGCCTGCAACAATCTTGCGGGCAAGGCCTTCAGCGATTGCGGTCTTGCCGACACCGGGATCACCCACCAAAAGCGGGTTATTCTTGCGGCGGCGGCACAGGACCTGAATGCAGCGTTCGACTTCCAAGTCGCGCCCGATCAGCGGATCAATGTCGCCTTCGCGGGACTTGGCGTTCAAATCAACGCAGTATTTCGCCAGCGCGGATTCTTTCTTGTCGCCCTCGGTCACGCCTTGGGTTTCTTCCTCGTGCTCGGGCGCACCAGAGACAGAACGAGGTTCACCGAAGGCCGGGTCTTTGGCAACACCGTGCGCGATGAAATTAACGGCATCATAGCGCGTCATGTCCTGTTCTTGCAGGAAATATGCCGCGTTGCTTTCACGCTCGGCAAAGATGGCGACCAATACGTTTGCACCTGTCACTTCGGTCCGGCCAGATGACTGCACATGGATCGCCGCACGCTGGATAACGCGTTGGAAGGCTGCCGTGGGCACGGCTTCGGATCCGTCAATGTCGGTGACCAAGTTGCTCAGGTCTTCGTCGACAAATTCGACGAGAGTGTCGCGCAGTTCGGACATGTTTACCGAGCAGGCTTTCATTACCTGAACCGCATCGGGTTCATCAATGAGGGCCAGCAACAAATGTTCGAGCGTTGCGAATTCATGTTTTCGCGCATTGGCCAGGGCCAAGGCGGAGTGAATTGCTTGTTCTAGTGTAGACGAGAATGAAGGCACGGGCGTGCTCCTTTTCGATCTGTGTCGGTTCGGTGTCCCGGTATAGGGCGCGCCGCTGCCGAACATGGCCTCATAGTATTAGAGTTTGGTTGATCATGGCAAAGCTTCAAGGCTTTTCTGCAATATTGTTGTCACATTTATTGTGAACATCGTAATTAGACCATGATTGCGCCGCTCAGAAGCTGTCTTTGCGGGCACGGATTTCGGCAAACACATCGGTGTCGGTGGCGTTTTCCATCCCAAGTTGAGCGCGAATGCCGGGATCGGCGGGGCGCAGGAACGGATTGGTTTGAAGTTCCAATGAAAGCGTCGAGGGCACTGTCGGCTCGTTGTTACTGCGGGCCTGATCAATCTCTCTTGAACGAGATATAAGTGCATCATTCTTGGGATCAACCGTAAGCGCGAATTTTGCGTTGGATTGTGTGTATTCGTGGCCCGAACATACGGTCGTCTCTGCGGGGAGCTTCATCAGCTTTTGCATGCTTGCCCACATTTGCGCAGCGTTGCCCTCGAACAATCGGCCGCAGCCAAGCGCCATCAGGCTGTCAGCGGTAAAGACGGTTTTGGCGGCGGGCACGTAAAAGGCAATGTGCCCTAATGTGTGGCCGGAAACATCCAGAACTTGCACATCATGTTCCCCAAACTTAAAGGCTTCGCCCTCGACCACGGCATGGTCCAGCGTGGGAAGACGATGGGCATCCGCTTTGGCACCGTAAATGCGGGCAGGGTGGTTTGCGGTCAGATCAGGCACGCCCTGACTGTGGTCATCGTGGTGATGGGTCAGCCAAATATCTGTCAGCGTCCAACCAAGTTCTGAAAGCTTGGCAGAAATCGGGGCGGCTTCGGGAACGTCAATCAAAGCGACTGCGCCGCTGTCCTGGTCGCGCAGCAAGAATGCATAGTTATCCGACAGGCAAGGAATGGTAACGAGATCGAATGGCATAGGAAGCTCCTGTCAGGATTAAAGGATAAGGTCCAAGCTAGCGCGATGAACGGTCTACGGCAAATCGGTTTGTGCGCGGGTCATGTCCCTTTTTTGCGCGGGCTGTTTGGTCTATTGTAGGGTCAACTTAGCAACCAAAGGCCAAGCTCTATGCATCTTGATGTGCAAGACCTGCGCAATTTCTACTATCGCAGCGCGCTTGGCAGGGCGGCGCAGTTGTCGTTACGCAGCCGGATGCTCGAGCTTTGGCCAGAGGCCAAGGGCCAGACGGTCGTCGGCTTTGGCTTTGCAGCCCCGTTATTGCGCCCTTATCTGGCGGAAGCCCGCAGGGTGATGACCCTGATGCCGGGACCGCAAGGGGTGATGCCGTGGCCCGCAGGCATGGAAAATACATCCGTACTAACCGAAGAAACGCTGTGGCCGATTGAAACCGGGCATGTGGACCGGCTGATTTTGATGCACGGGCTGGAGACCTCGGACAGGCAGGGTGATCTGCTTGAGGAATGCTGGCGTGTGCTGGGCCCCGGCGGCAGGGCGCTGTTTATCGTGCCTAACCGGGCGGGCTTTTGGGCAAGGCGCGATATCACGCCGTTCGGCTATGGGCGTCCGTATTCGCCTGGTCAGCTTGAGACGCAATTGCGCAAGCACCAATTCCTCCCTGAACGCCAATTGGGCGCGCTATACCAAATGCCATCGACGCGTCGGGTCTGGATGCGGTCGGGCAAGCTGTTTGAGAAGGTCGGGCGGCATGTGCCGACGATGATGGCTGGCGGCGCTTTCATGCTTGAGGTGACAAAACTTGTCTATCCGCCAAAGGGCAAAGTTGCGCGAAACGCCGGGCGCAGACCGATCCGGGTGTTGGAAGGCGTCGGTACGCCAACTGCTAGGCCGGCATAAGGGCTGCTTTGATCCGGTAAGAATCGTTTCCTATTGCTGAAAGAATGCGCATTATTTTAAGAACAGCTCCAAAGACGGGTCAAAGCGTCGCAGATCATGGTACTGTTAAGAATTAAGGGGCGGTTTCATGTGGGAACCTCACTATACTGTGTTGCGGGCCGCAAACCTGTCTGCTACATCGACCCTGCTTTAGACGTCTTGGGTTAATTCAAGCCGCGCCAACACCCCGGTGACGCGAGTTGTTCGCATATCCGGCACTGACGTACGAGAGGATGGACGTGTCCGAAACAGCATCGATCTCTACAGGTATCGCTAATCGCTATGCGACTGCCGTGTATGAACTGGCCTCCGAGGCCAAAGCCCTCCCGCAGATCGAACAAGATCTAGATGCGCTGCAAGCCTCTTTGGCTAACAGCGAAGATTTCCGGGACCTGATCCATTCGCCGATCTATACGCGCGAACAGCAGGCATCCTCTATCAGCGCAATCGCCAAGAAGATGGGTTTGTCTGATACAATGAGCAAAACGCTGGAGCTGATGGCGAACAAGCGCCGCTTGTTCGTGATGCCCCAGTTGATCCAGAAACTGCGCGAGATTATCGCAGTCGAAAAGGGCGAAGTCACCGCTGATGTGATTTCGGCCAAGGCGCTGACCAAGGCGCAGTCTGACAAATTGTCAAAGTCGCTCGCTGCGACCACAGGCAAAACCGTAACGTTGAATGCGACCGTTGATGAATCCCTCATCGGCGGTCTTATCGTCAAAGTGGGCTCCAAGATGATCGATACCTCGATCCGCGCAAAGCTCAATTCCCTCCAGAATGTAATGAAAGAGGTCGGATAAATGGGTATCCAAGCTGCAGAAATTTCTGCGATCCTTAAGGACCAGATCAAGAACTTTGGTCAAGAAGCAGAAGTAGCCGAAGTTGGCCGGGTTCTGTCCGTTGGCGATGGTATCGCTCGTGTTTACGGTCTGGACAATGTCCAAGCCGGCGAGATGGTCGAATTTCCCGGCGGCATCATGGGCATGGCCCTGAACCTTGAAACCGACAACGTCGGTGTGGTTATCTTCGGGTCCGACCGCGACATCAAAGAAGGCGATACTGTCAAGCGCACCAATTCCATCGTGGACGTGCCAATCGGCAACGGCCTGCTGGGGCGTGTTGTTGACGGTCTTGGCAACCCGATTGATGGCAAAGGGCCCATCGAATCCACCGAGCGTGGCCTTGCAGACGTAAAGGCCCCCGGCATTATCCCACGGAAATCAGTTCACGAGCCAATGGCGACTGGCCTGAAATCTGTTGACGCGATGATCCCAGTTGGCCGTGGCCAGCGCGAATTGATCATTGGGGACCGTCAGACCGGCAAAACTGCTGTCGCGCTTGACGCGATCCTGAACCAGCAGCAGATCAACGATGCCGCAGGCGACGATGAGAGCAAAAAGATGTACTGCGTGTATGTCGCGATTGGCCAAAAGCGGTCGACCGTTGCGCAGCTGGTTAAAAAGCTGGAAGAGACTGGCGCGATTGACTATTCCATCGTTGTTGCCGCCACCGCATCCGAGCCTGCACCAATGCAGTACCTCGCACCGTACTCTGCGACAGCCATGGCGGAATTCTTCCGCGACAATGGCCGTCACGCGCTGATCGTCTATGATGATTTGTCCAAGCAGGCTGTTTCCTACCGTCAGATGTCGCTGTTGCTGCGCCGTCCACCCGGCCGCGAAGCCTATCCAGGTGACGTTTTCTATCTTCACTCCCGGTTGCTTGAGCGTTCGGCAAAATTGGGCGATGCGGCTGGTAACGGCTCGCTGACGGCTCTGCCGATCATCGAAACTCAAGGTGGTGACGTTTCGGCGTTTATTCCGACAAACGTGATTTCGATCACGGACGGTCAGATCTTCCTTGAAACTGAACTGTTCTACCAAGGCATCCGCCCTGCTGTGAACACTGGTCTTTCGGTTTCGCGTGTTGGCTCCTCGGCTCAAACCAAGGCAATGTCCTCAGTCGCGGGTCCGGTTAAGTTGTCTCTGGCTCAGTACCGCGAAATGGCGGCTTTTGCCCAGTTCGGTTCCGACCTTGACGCGTCCACCCAGCAGTTGCTGGCCCGTGGTGCACGTCTGACAGAATTGATGAAGCAGCCACAGTATTCGCCGCTGACCAACGCAGAAATCGTTTGCGTTATCTATGCGGGTACAAAGGGTTTCCTTGACAAGATCGAAGTCAAGCAGGTCGGTCGCTTTGAAGCTGGTCTGCTGGCGCATCTGCGCAGCAAGCACGCTGATCTGATGAAAGACATCACCGAAAACGATCGCAAGGTGAAGGATGAGTTGGAAGACAAGATCAAAGCTGCCATCGAATCTTTCGCCACTGACTTCGCTTAAGGGAGGGAAGGCACATGCCAAACCTCAAGGACCTAAAAACACGGATCGCGTCGGTGAAAAACACCCGCAAGATCACGAAAGCCATGCAAATGGTTGCCGCGGCGAAACTTCGCCGCGCGCAGGAAGCTGCTGAACAGTCACGCCCCTACA
>JAGXHA010000060.1 GCA_024636475.1 Roseobacter sp.
AACGCTACTGGGGAAGGCGGTTTTGGGCACGTGGATACTTCTCGACTACATCTGGGAATGTGACAGACGATGTCATCAAGCAGTATCTGGAATTACATTCCGACAAATGATGCCTCCGGCGTCAGCCGGTGGTCCTTCACTTTCGAGCTGACAATATCTGTGTCCATGGTGCCCGAAGCGGGCAGGCCTTTGAGCGGCTGAAAAGCGCGTGCCCCAGACTGCCCTCAAGCCGTTGCACGCGCAGACTGACGGCCGATTGCGTGACAAACAGCCGCTCTGACCCTGCGACGAAAGAGCCGGAGTTGGCGACTTCAATGAAGGTTTTGATCAGTGTGATATCCATGATGACGACCATGGGGCGGGCAGGTCCGCTTGCCAAGTTAAGTATCGCATGACGCACGCCTTTCAATCAGCAAAGCCCCTTTCCGTTTTGTCCTTGCAGCGCTATCGTCCGAAAAACCAAACCTGACTTCAAAGGAACACACCCATGAGCATCACCGACCGTCTAAGCGATCTTGGGGTAACCCTGCCCGATGCACCTGCCCCAGCGGCAAACTATGTTCCATTCGTGAAAACTGGCAACATCGTCTATATTTCGGGCCAGATTTCGAACGGTCCGGACGGATTGATTACCGGCAAGCTTGGTGAAAACATGGATGTGGCAGCGGGTGCTGCGGCCGCACGCACATGCGCGATCAGCCTGTTGGCGCAAGTCAAAGCGGCGTGTGACGGTGATATCGAACGTCTGGTGCGCGTTGTAAAGCTGACGGGCTTTGTCAATTCGACAGTGGATTTCACCGACCAGCCCAAAGTGATCAACGGCGCGTCCGACTTTTTGGTCGAAGCGTTGGGCGATGCGGGGCGCCACGCACGTTCAGCCGTCTCTGCCGCGTCGTTGCCTTTGGGCGTCGCTGTCGAGATCGAAGGGATTTTTGAAATCAAATGAAGCTGCCAGCCGCGTTTAGCAAAGCCCCGATCGCTCACCGCGGTTTTCACGATGTGAGCGCGGGCCGCTCCGAGAACAGCCCGGCTGCGTTCAAGGCTGCGATAGAGCGCGGATACGGCATAGAACTTGATGTCCAGCTAAGCAAAGACGGTCAAGCGATGGTGTTTCATGACTATGCGCTGGACCGTCTGACAGAACAGTCGGGCTCCATTCACTTGCGCACAGCGTCTGACCTGTCTCAAATCAAGCTGAAAGGCGGCAATGATCCCATTCCGACGCTGAGCGATGTGGTTGCGCTGGTGGCAGGCCGCGTGCCGCTGCTGGTTGAGATAAAAGATCAGGATGGCGACATGGGCACCTCCATCGGCCCGCTTGAAGCGGCAACGGCGCAGGCATTGCATGGATATGACGGCGACGTCGCTGTGATGTCCTTCAACCCTCATGCCGTTGCGCGTATGGCTGAACTTGCCCCCGATCTGCCCCGCGGCATCGTTACCAGCGCCTATCGCTACAATGACTGGCCCCTGTCCAAGGCCGTATGCGAAACCCTGCGCGAGATACCTGATTATGACCGCACAGGCGCTTGTTTCATTAGTCACGAGGTCGATGATCTTTCGCGTCCCCGTGTGGCAGCGTTGCGCAAGGCCGGTGCGATGGTGTGTTGCTGGACGGTAAGAAGCCCACAAACCGAGGCCACGGCTCGGCAGTTTGCTGATAATATCACGTTCGAGGGATATGACGCACCGCTCACCGCTTGAACCTTGGCGCTTTGGCCACAGATTAACCCTATGGCAATTGGGACAGCAGCATGAGCGCGCAAGAAGTCGAGATCAGGATACACGCGCGGATTGCCGACATCGGCCAGACTGACTGGGACGCCTGCGCCTGTCCCGAGACCGCGACAGGCGCGCGCCCAAATGATCCGTTCACGACCTATCGCTTTTTGTCCGCACTTGAAGACAGTGGCAGCGTTGGCGCGGGCACAGGCTGGCAGCCTCAATATCTGACAGCGGCCATTGATGGGCAAATGATCGGGGTGGCCCCGATGTATGCGAAATCCCACAGTCAGGGCGAATATATATTTGACCATAGCTGGGCACATGCATTGGAACGGGCAGGGGGGCGCTATTACCCCAAACTGCAAATCGCCGTGCCACATACCCCTGCGACAGGCCGCCGTTTTCTAACCCGCCCCGGTTTTGAAGAGGCCGGGATGGCAGCGCTTATCCAAGGGGCCGTGCAATTGACCGACAACAACGGTCTATCGTCCCTGCACATTACTTTTTGCACCGAGGCCGAGGCCGTGGCCGCCCAACACCTTGGGCTGATGGCCCGCAAAAGCCAGCAGTTCCATTGGCAAAACCATGGCTATGCGGATTTCGACGGCTTTCTTGCCACGCTCAGTTCGCGCAAGCGCAAGAATATCCGCAAGGAACGCGTACAGGCACAAGATTTCGGCGGCACGATTGAAACCTTTACCGGCGACGCGATTGAACCGGAACATTGGGATGCCTTTTGGGAGTTCTATCAAGACACTGGTGCGCGCAAGTGGGGCACCCCTTATCTGACGCGCCGGTTTTTCCGCATCGCCCAGGAAACCCTGCGGGATGATATGGCGTTGGTAATGGCAAAACGTGACGGAAAATGGGTGGCGGCGGCGCTGAACTTTATTGGGGCTGATGCGTTATACGGTAGGTATTGGGGTTGCAAAGAGCATCACCCCTTCCTGCATTTCGAGCTGTGCTACTACCGCGCCATCGACATCGCGATAGAGATGGGGTTGGCAACGGTAGAGGCAGGCGCACAAGGAGAGCACAAGCTGGCGCGGGGGTATCTGCCAACGCCAACCTGGTCGCTGCACTGGATGCGCGACGAAGGATTTGCCCGCGCCGTGGGTGACTATCTGCGCCAAGAACGCGCGGCAGTCGATGAGGAGATCGACATTCTTACAGAGTACGGGCCTTTCAAACGGGCCACGATTGAGGAGCAACAATGAGCGAAAAACTAAGCGAAGAAACCCGCAAGACAGTGCTGGCCCCGTTATTTGCTACGGGCTGGGAAATGGTCGATGACCGTGACGCGATTACCAAAACATTCAAGTTCAACGACTTTGCAGATGCTTTTGGGTGGATGACGCGCGCCGCCATCTGGGCGGAAAAATGGGGCCACCATCCCGAATGGGAAAACGTCTACAACAAGGTTGTCGTTACGCTGACAACCCATGACGTTGACGGGCTAAGCGCGCTGGATGCCAAACTGGCCCGCAAGATGGATGGGCTCATGGGTGTCGACAAGTAAGGCCTTTGACCCGTGAAAACAAAAACGCCGCCCTACGACAGGGGCGGCGTTTTGCGTTTCATGTTCTAAAACAGATCACATGTTTTCAAGCAGCGCTTCGCCACCGGAGATTTCACAGGTACCGGGGCTTTCCTCGGCTTGGAACAGCGTGACCTTGCCATCATCCACCAGCATCGCATAGCGCTTGGAGCGGGCCATCAGGCCAACAGGCTCGGCGGTGAAATCCATGCCGATTGCCTTGGTAAAGGCGCTATTGCCGTCGGCCAGCATGGTGATGCCCGCCGCAGTCGCACCTGTCGCGTCACCCCATGCCTGCATCACAAACGGGTCGTTGACTGAAACGCAGATAATTTCGTCTACGCCTTTTGCGTCAAATTGATCCTTGGTGCGGATAAAGCTGGGCACATGCGCAGAGTGACAGGTAGGTGTAAACGCACCGGGTACAGCGAATAAAACGACCTTGCGGCCTTTCAGCTTGTCAGCCATCTGCACCGGCGCGGGGCCATCGGCACCCATTTGCATCAACGTGGCATCTGGCAGGGTATCGCCTTGGGAGATCGTCATAAACGTGACCTTTCATGTCATTGTGTTTGTCTCTTGCTTAGATATAGGGTTTGGACGCAGTCAGGAAACCGGTTTTTTCTCCAAGAGGTGCATCATGGGACATGTCATCGTGATCGGGGCGGGGCAGGCGGGGTCGTCCTGCGTGGCCAAGCTTCGCAATTCAGGATTTGATGGCCAAGTTACGCTGATTGGCGCTGAACCTGTGCCGCCCTATCAACGCCCTCCCTTGTCGAAAACCTACCTGACGGGCGACATGACGCTTGAGCGTCTGTTTTTGCGTCCCGAAAGCTTTTATGGCGAACACGACATTCATTTGATGTTGAACACCCAAGTCGAAGGGATTGATACCACAGCACAAACCATCCGCTTGAACGGTCACGATATGGGCTATGACGATCTGGTTCTGACCACCGGATCTGTCCCGCGCCGCTTGCCTGCCAGTATCGGTGGTGCGCTGGAGGGCGTGCATGTGGTGCGCGATCTGGCTGATGTAGACGCGATGGGGCCGCGCTTTGCCAAAGGTGCGCGGGTGTTGATCGTGGGCGGCGGCTATATCGGGCTAGAGGCCGCTTCGGTCGCTGCAAAGCTGGGTCTTGAAGTCACGCTGGTCGAAATGGGCGCACGGATCTTGCAACGGGTCGCGGCCCCGCAAACTTCAGATTTCTTTCGCGATCTGCATACATCGCATGGCGTCAAAATCCGCGAGGGTGTCGGGCTGGAGCGTCTGATCGGTGATACCCATGTCACGGGCGCAGTTTTGTCTGACGGATCAGAGCTGGCGCTGGACTTTGTGATCGTCGGTGTTGGCATTGGCCCTGATATCGCCTTGGCCGAAGCCGCTGGGATCGAGATCGACAATGGCATTAAGACCGACAGCCAAGGCCGCACTTCAGCGCCACATGTTTGGGCCGCAGGCGATTGCACCTCGTTTCCTTATCGTGGCGGGCGTATCCGGTTGGAATCGGTGCCCAACGCCATTGATCAGGCGGAATGTGTGGCGCAAAATATCATGGGTTCGGTCAGGCATTATGTCGCAACGCCGTGGTTCTGGTCGGATCAATATGATGTGAAACTGCAGATTGCAGGTCTTAATACCGGCTACGACCGCGTCATCACACGGCGCACAGATGCCGCAACGGTGGCGTTCTGGTACTTTAAGGGCGATGAATTGCTGGCAGTGGATGCGATGAATGACCCGCGCGCCTTTATGATCGGGCGCCGCTTGATCGAGGCGGGGAAATCCCCGTCACCCGAGGTGATTGCAGATCCCGCAACCGACTTGAAAGCGCTGTTGAAAACGTGAGGATCATCGCTGGAAAATCACGCGGCACGCATCTGGCCGATGTTGGCGCGGGCGATGCTGACGCGCATCTGCGACCCACCTCTGACCGGGTGCGCGAAAGCTTGTTTTCGATGCTGACACACCACAATGTCATCCATGGCGCGCGGGTGTTGGATCTGTTCGCGGGCACTGGTGCATTGGGTCTTGAGGCGCTTTCACGTGGTGCACGGGAGGTCGTGTTTGTTGAAAACGGGCGCGTTGCACAAAAGCTGATCAGCGAGAACATCAAGAAGCTGCGGGCTGAAGGTGAAACAAAGCTGCTGCGGGCGGATGCCACGGCGCTAGGCGATTGGATATCGGCACCGTTTGATCTGGTGTTTCTTGATCCGCCTTATGGCAAGGGAATGGGGCAGATGGCACTGGCCAAGGCCCGCTTGGGCGGCTGGCTCACCCCCGAAGCCATGATCGTTTGGGAAGAAAGTAGCGCGATGGACGCACCCGACGGCTTTACCCGGATTGATAAGCGAAAATATGGCGATACGTGGATCACGCTTTTAAGGGTCTCTTGACCTCTAAAGTGTTCTAGCTTTGCATTTGTCCCACATAAGCTTATGAGCAAGTCAAATATCTAAAACGGAAAGAAGCGCGCGATGAGCCTGAGCATGACAAGTACCTTTATCAAACCGATGCACCCCGAGGGGCGCAAGTTTGTGGCAATTTTTGCTGCGATCACGCTGGTGCTTTTCCTTCTGGCTGATTTTCTGGGCTGGGTCGGCGTTGGCGCAACTGTTTGGTGCTACTATTTCTTTCGTGATCCCGAACGCGTGACACCCAAAGGTGACAGCCTTGTGGTCAGCCCCGCGGATGGCATTGTGTCGCTGATCGAACCCGCCGTTCCGCCGGCAGAGTTGGGGATGGACGACACCCCCCTGACCCGTATCAGTGTGTTCATGAACGTCTTTAACTGCCACGTGAACCGCGCCCCTGTCGCGGGTGAAATCACCGATATCGCCTACCGCGCCGGCAAGTTCTTTAATGCATCGCTGGATAAAGCCAGCAAAGACAACGAGCGCAATAGTCTGCGGATCAAGATGGCGGACGGGCGTGATATTGCCGTGGTTCAGATCGCCGGTCTCGTGGCCCGCCGTATCGTTTGTTTCACCAAGCCCGGTGCCCATACGCAGGGAGGTCAGCGCTTTGGCCTGATCCGGTTTGGATCGCGGGTAGATGTGTATTTGCCCCAAGGCGTTACGCCCAAGGTCAGCATTGGCCAGACGATGGTCGCGGGTGAAACTGTCTTGGCAGAGCTGTCATAGATGACTAATCCCCCTCCCGTGCGCAGCGACAAGCCGAAGGCCGAGTTTTCGCTGCTGCAATTGGTCCCGAACATGTTGACGATCGCGGCGATCTGCTCGGGCATTTCGGCGATACGATTTGCTGCGGAGGGTAACATTGCGCTGGCGGTTTTTCTGATTACGCTTGCAAGTGTCCTTGACGGTATGGACGGGCGCGCAGCCCGTTATCTGGGCAGCGACAGCAAGATCGGTGCAGAGCTGGATAGCCTGGCCGATTTCGTGAACTTTGGGGTGGCCCCGCCGCTTGTTGTGTATTTCTGGGGTTTGCAAGACTACTATCGCGCCGGCTGGCTGGCTGTATTGGTCTTTGCGGTCTGCTGCGTCATGCGGCTGGCGCGGTTCAATGTGGATTCGCGGACAAAAGACCCTCTTGATGACGGCGGATATTTCACGGGTGTACCGTCACCTGCGGGTGCGATGCTGGTCATGCTGCCAATCTACCTGCCCTACGCTTTTGGACCAGCGGCCGCGATGCCAGATTTTCTGGCGTGTTTTTACATCGTCCTCGTTGGTTGGGTCATGGTCAGCCGCATCCCGACATGGTCGTTCAAGTCGGTCAGCTTTTCGCGCAAAAACGTGACTTACTTCCTGATAGCCTTCACCGGCTTTATCGCCTGCCTTGTCAGTTTCCCATGGGCCACGCTGGTCATATGCTGCTTTGCCTATGCCGGCAGCATCATTTGGGCGGTGCTAGAGCTGCGGATGGCAAAGCGCAAAAGCTAATCTTGGCTGTAGGTCGGGTGGAACGTGCCAGCGGGGGAGAGGGTGAAAATCTCGAAGCCTGTTTCAGTCACGCCGACGGAATGTTCGAATTGCGCCGATAGCGATTTGTCGCGGGTGACGGCTGTCCAGTCATCTGCCAGCACTTTGGTCTCGGCGCGGCCCAGATTGACCATCGGTTCAATCGTAAAAAACATGCCCGGTTCCAGAACCGAACCTGTGCCGGGGCGACCATAATGCAGTACATTGGGCGGGGCGTGGAAGACACGGCCCAAGCCATGACCGCAAAAGTCGGTGACAACGCTCATCCGGTGGCCTTCGACAAAGCTTTGGATGGCATGCCCGATATCGCCGAAGGTATTGCCGGGTTTGACCGCTTCAATCCCCAGAATCAGCGCATCATGGGTAATCTCGATCAGGCGTTCGGCTTTGCGGGGCAGTTTGCCTGCGACATACATCCGCGAGGTGTCGCCAAACCAGCCGTCGACAATCACGGTGACGTCAATGTTCAGGATATCGCCGTCTTTCAGTTTCTTGTCGCCGGGGATACCGTGGCAAACGACATGGTTGATCGAGATACAGCTGGCGTGCTTGTAACCCTTGTAGCCGATCGTGGCAGATTTCGCATCTGCGTCCTCGACCATCTGGGCAATCAGACCGTCGATTGTGCCGGTGGTCTGACCGACAAAGACATGCGCGGCGATATCGTCCAGAATCTGCGCGGCCAGCATGCCGGCCGCATGCATGCCTGCGAAATCCGAAGGGTCGTAAATGCGAATGCCGTCTTTCGTCTGGCGTCCTCGGTGTTCATTCATCACCGGTCTCTCCATCATAATTTTTTATCCTCTCTAGCGCGGGTTTCGGTCAAGGGCCAGTCCGGGGCCATCTTTAGCGGCAAAGGGTCAGCCAAAGTCACTTCCTGGGGGGTAATATGGGTCCCGATGACCAGTGTTTCCAGCCCGGCTAGGCGTGCGTCTGCAAAAGCAGCGGCATATCCAGGGTCGATGTCGGTCGCGACGGCCAAACCTGTGCAATCTGTGCGCTGCACCAGATATAAAAGGATAGCGCGGTGGCCCAAGCGTGCCATCGCCGCAAGGTCGCGTAGATGTTTAGCGCCGCGTTTGGTGACGCTGTCGGGGAATTCGGCCAAACCGGGGCTGCGCGACAATGTTGCGGACTTTACCTCGACATACGCATCAGGACGTCCCGGTTCCGTTAACAAAAAGTCGATTCGGGAATTCTCGCCATACTTCACCTCGGGACGTATGGTGCCGTAATCCGACAAGGCACCAACCTTGCGCGCTTCTAGCGCGGCTTTTATCGCCCGGTTCGGTACAGAGGTGTCAACGCCCGTGAAATGCCCATTCTCATGATCGACCAGCCGCCAGCCATAGTTCAGCTTGCGCTTGGGATCGTCGTTCGGTTCAAGCCAAATACGCATGCCCGGCTCGGCCAGTCCCATCATTGATCCGGGGTTGGCGCAATGCGCCGTAACCTCGCGGCCACCCTCTAGCGTACAATCGGCCAGAAAGCGTTTGTAGCGACGGATCAGGCGGGCGGGAACAAGTTCGGTTTGAAAGCGCATGGGCTGTGACCTATACGTCATTCAACGCCCCCTCAAGGAGACAGGTCAATGTCAAACCCCACAGCCGCCATGATTGTCATTGGCGATGAAATCCTGTCGGGGCGCACCCGCGATTCCAACATGAACCATTTGGCAGGACAACTGACCAGCGTCGGCATTGACCTTAAAGAGGTGCGGATGATTGGCGACGAATCTGCCACCATCATCGCCGCAGTACAGGCGCTGTCGAAAATATATGACAGCGTGTTCACCAGTGGCGGCATCGGCCCGACCCATGATGACATCACGGCGGATTGCATTGCGGCGGCGTTCAACAAAAATATCGATGTCCGCGATGACGCCCGCGCCATTCTGGCAACCCACTATGCCAAATCAGGTACCGAGTTGAACGAGGCACGCCTGCGCATGGCGCGTATCCCCGATGATGCGACCCTGATCGAGAACCCCGTTTCTGCCGCTCCCGGATTCAAGCTGGAAAACGTGCATGTCATGGCCGGTGTCCCGTCGGTGTTCGAGGCGATGGTCGCCAGCGTTCTGCCGACACTGACTGGTGGTGCGCCCTTGATCAGCAGCACCGTGCGCATTGATCGCGGCGAGGGCGATATTGCGGGGCCATTGGGACAAGTGGCAAAGGACCATCCGGCGTTGTTGATTGGGTCTTACCCGTTCCAGAAAGACGGCAAATACGGCGCGAACATCGTGATCCGGGGCGTTGACCCCGTCGAGATCAACAAGGCCGTGCAAAAGCTGGAAGCCGCTTTTCCATGACCGCTGACTTGGTCCAACTCTACGAAGTTATCGACCAGACATGGCCCGCTGCGCGGCGTTGGACAGAAAACGGCTGGACCTTGCGCGACGGCCAAGGTGGCGGCAAGCGCGTGTCGGCCGCATCAATCGCTGACCCCGGTGCCGAGATAGCCCAAGCCGAAGACGCAATGCGCGCTATGGGCCAGAAACCTTTGTTTATGCTGCGCCAGGGCGATGATGCGTTGGACCAAGCACTTGAATCGCGCGAATATCGCGTGGTTGATCCGGTGAACCTCTATGGTTTGCCGATTGAAAAGTTGACCGACATTCCGATCCCGCCAGTGACCGCATTTGAAATATGGGAGCCTCTGGCAATCATGCTGGAAATCTGGGCCAAGGGCGGCGTTGGACCAGACAGGATCAACGTGATGCACCGTGCCGCGCATAAAACCGCGATACTGTCGCGCTGGAAAGAAAAACCCGGTGGCGTGGCCTTTGCTGCAATCCACGATGGCATTTGCATGGTTCACGCGGTTGAGGTGTTGGAACATCAGCGCGGCATGGGCGTAGGGAAATGGATGATGCGCCGTGCAGCCATATGGGCGCAGGCGCAAGGTGCCACCCAAATGGCGGTTCTTTGCACAAAGGCAAACGAGCCCGCAAACCGATTCTATCAGGGTCTGGGCTTTGTCAAAATGGGCGACTATCATTATCGGCAATCTGTTGAGTGAAGGAGCCATAAGATGGCCAACGACGCCCCTACCGCCCTTAATTTGCCGATGGTCGATCCGCTGCCCGAAGCGACGCAAAAATACTTTGACGTCTGTCAGGACAAGTTGGGGATGATCCCCAATGTGTTGCAGGCTTATGCCTTTGATGTCGGCAAGCTGAACGCCTTCACGGCGATGTACAATGATATCATGCTGGGCGATTCAAACCTGTCCAAGCTTGAGCGCGAAATGATCGCTGTCGTCGTGTCTTCCGTGAACAAATGTTACTACTGCCTGACTGCCCATGGCGCGGCTGTGCGCCAACTTTCGGGCAACCCCATTCTGGGAGAGCAGATGGTGATGAACTGGCGCGTTGCCGATCTGGATGCACGGCAATGGGCAATGCTTGAGTTTGCGGAAAGTCTGACGGTGGCCAGCGCCAAAACTACCGAAAGCGACCGCCAAGGCCTGCGTGATGTGGGCTTTACCGACCGCGATATCTTCGACATCGCGTCAGTTGCGGGGTTCTTCAACATGACCAACCGCGTTGCAAGCGCTACCAATATGCGGCCCAACGACGCTTATCACGCGCAATCCAGATGATCTGGCGCTCAGGCCTTGTCTGTTTGGCTTTGGCAACGCAGGCGGGGGCCGTGGAATTGTCACTGCCCCAGTCCGCGCGCCAGACGGTCACGCGCAACACTGCACCTGACATCTATACCGCGCCGATCAGCCCGTTTCAGGACGGTGCGCTTGAAACCGTGACCGTCGAAGGCACCGTTGCCCGATCGGCCTGGCGCATTGATGCTTTGAGCCTCACACCATTGCAAGTATTGCGCCCGCTTCGGTCGCAGCTTGAGGCCGCAGGATACCAGATTGTCCTTGATTGCAGCGCGGTGTCCTGCGGTGGGTTTGACTTTCGATTTGCCGTTGAAACGCTGCCCGGCCCGAACATGTATGTCAACATTCGCGCCTATCAGTATGTAACCGCCATCAAGGGGCCTTTGGCAGACCCCACAGATGTTGTCACCGTGTTTGCCAGCACCGCATCGTCTTCTGCCTATGTGCAGATCATTCAAGCCGGGGCTGCCAGTGCTCAGTCAGATCCGGTCGCCAGCGCGCAGACTGCGCCGGTTGATGTCGGGGAAAACGGGCTGGCGGCAAATCTGCTTGAGCGTGGACATGTGGTGTTGTCAGGGTTGGACTTCACGTCGGGGACGGCTGCGTTGGGCGATTCGAGCATCGGCGCGCTTGCCGGTCTGGCGACGTTCCTCAAGGAGCAGCCGACTTTGCGGATCGTACTTGTGGGCCATACCGACAGTGATGGCGGGCTTGACCCCAATATCGCGTTGTCGCGCAACCGTGCTGGTGCTGTGCGTCAACGGTTGCTGGAAAAATATGACATTCCGCCGGCCCAGGTCGAAGCACAGGGCGTGGGCTATCTTGCTCCGGTTGCGTCCAACCTGACCGCACAAGGGCGCGAGGCAAATCGCCGGGTCGAGGCTGTTTTGCTCTCGCAGGACTGACCGCGAAAAAAAGAAAACCCCCGCGACCTTCTCAGGTCGTGGGGGCACTCAAATCAGGTCGAAAAAGTCACCGCAAGAAAGTGGCGTTACCTTTACCACTCGGTCGGGCCTTTGTCGGCAAAGGCGTGGACCAAAAAATCGATAAAAGCGCGCACTTTCGGCTGCGTAAAGCGGCCTGGAGGGTAAACAGCGTAAATACCCTGGGTTTCGAGCGGGAGCTCGGGAATGGCATCTTCGACCAGACCTTTTTCCATCGCGTCGGCATATAAAAAGCTCGGCAGGTAAGCGATGCCAAGCCCCGAAATCGCAGCGTTCAACAGTGATTGCCCGTCATTGACCGACAGCCAGCCTGCGGTGCGTACCTGACGTTTTTCACCTGAAGGCGAGGTCAGCTTCCACATGTTCCCGCTGGATTGGTTTGAATAATGCAGCAGCTTGTGATCGTTCAGATCGTCGATCTTTTCGGGGCGGCCATATTTTTCAAAATACCCTGGTGACGCAATCATGCGTTTGGTGGTTTCCGTCAGTTTCCGGGCCCGCAACGTGCTGTCTTCCAGCTCTCCGATCCGCACGGCCATGTCGAAACCTTCGCTGATCAGTTCAACATAACGGTTGTTCAGCACCATGTTGACGGTGATGTCAGGGAATTCTTCAAGGAAACCCGAAAGCGCAGGGGACAGGTGGTTGACCCCGAAATCTGTCGCAACCGAGATCCGCAGCAAGCCGGATGGCGCTGATTGCATCGAGGTGACCAGCGCATCCGCTTCACCTGCATCATTCAGAACGCGGCGGGCGCGGTCGTAATAAGCAAGGCCAATTTCGGTCGGGCTGACCCGCCGCGTGGTGCGGTTTAGCAACCGTGCCCCAAGGCGCGCCTCGAGCGACGATACATGTTTGGATACGGCGGACTTCGAGATGCCCATTTTCTTGGCGGCATCTGTGAAACCACCTTGATCCACGACTGTGGCGAAGGCTTCCATTTCTGTCAGGCGGTCCATTGCCGTCCCCTTTTCAATGATCTGCGTTGGGAATTGTATGAAGGCCAATTCAGGCAGGATCACGGCAGGGGTGGGACAGTAGCAAGGTAATTGCGAGGATCGTTCGCGGCAGGGAAACATTGAAACAATTGTTGGTTTTGGGCCGCTTTAAATCCAGCGCACCACTCTTAGGACGATAAATATCAGCGCGGCCAGCCAGAGCCGGTAAGACGGGTATCTAGGTGAACTGACGATGTCCCATCGGCATAAGAAAGCCCGGAGCTAGAACTAACACACTCAATCTTTTGACAGGCCGCGCCTGATGCGCAAGCGGTGCATCAGCCAATGATGGGCGGTGCGCCCACCTTTCCTGTTAAAGGGCTGCGGCCAGCCGCGTGCCCTGATCAATGGCGCGTTTCGCGTCCAGTTCTGCCGCCACATCTGCACCGCCGATCACGTGGCAACTGATGCCTTTCACCTCTAGCGCATCGGCGAGCGACCGGTTCGACAACTGCCCTGCGCAAAGCACAATCGTATCCGCCGCGATCACCTGCGGTTTTTCACGCGCCTCACCAAAGCTGATGTGCAGCCCGTCTGCGTCGATCTTTTCATAGTTCACGCCCGCAATCATCTGCACATTCTTCATGGTGAGCGAGGCGCGGTGAATCCAGCCTGTCGTCTTGCCCAATCCCTTGCCAACTTTCGTGGTCTTGCGTTGCAACATCGTCACCTCGCGTGCTGGCGCATGGGGCTGTGGGCCTTCCGGGGCAAGACCCGCGCGATGCTCTGAAGGGTCTGTCACGCCCCATTCCTTCATCCATTCGGGCAGGTTGGTGGTGGTGCTGTCGCCGTCATGAACCAGATGCTCGGACACATCGAAACCGATACCGCCCGCGCCAATCACGGCAACCTTTTTGCCAGCGGTGACCTTGCCGTTCAGAATGTCGATATAGCTGACCACATTGGCCGCATCCTGACCCGGAATCTGCGGATCGCGGGGGATGACGCCGGTGGCGATAATCACTTCGTCAAAATCGCCCAGATCATTGGCGGAGACTTTGGTGTTCAGCGTCACCGTCACGCCATATTCCTTAACCATGGCGCGGTACCAATCCACGAGGCCCCAGAACTCCTCTTTGCCCGCGACCTGCTTGGCCAGGTTCAACTGCCCGCCAATCTCGGATGCGCGGTCAAAGATGGTAACGCTGTGCCCGCGCTCTGCCGCTGTGATAGCTGCCGACAGACCCGCAGGGCCAGCGCCGACAACGGCAATCGATTTCACACGATGCGTCTTCTCGACCTTCAACTCGGTCTCGTAGCAGGCACGTGGATTCACCAGACAGCTCGAGATCTTACCGCCAAAGGTGTGATCCAGACAGGCCTGATTGCACGCAATGCAGGGCGCGATCTGGTCGGCCTTGCCCGCAATCGCCTTGGCGACGAAATCCGCATCGGCCAGCATGGGCCGCGCCATCGACACCATGTCGGCACAGCCATCGGCCAGCACGCCCTCGGCGACTTCAGGTGTGTTGATCCGGTTCGAGGTGATCACCGGAATGCCCACCTGACCCATCAGCTTTTTCGTGACCCATGCAAATGCGGCGCGCGGGACCGATGTTGCAATCGTGGGAATCCGCGCCTCGTGCCAGCCGATGCCGGTGTTGATGATCGTGGCACCTGCTGCCTCGATAGCCTTGGCCAGTTGCACGACCTCATCGAAAGTAGAGCCATTGGGCACCAGATCGATCATCGACAGGCGGTAGATGATGATGAAATCCGGCCCAACGGCGTCGCGTACGCGACGGACAACTTCGACAGGCAGCTTCATGCGGTTCTCGTAACTGCCACCCCATTCGTCATCGCGCTTGTTGGTGTGGGTGACCAGAAACTGGTTCAGGAAATAGCCTTCCGATCCCATCACCTCTACCCCGTCATAGCCTGCTTGCCTGGCGCGAAGCGCACAGGCCGCGATGTCGGCAATCTGTTTTTCAATCCCTTCGGCGTCCAGTTCCTTGGGTGAAAACATCGAAATCGGGGATTTGATCGCAGACGGAGCAACGCAATCCGGGCTGAACGCATAGCGCCCCGCATGCAAAATCTGCATTGCGATCTTGCCACCCGCGTCGTGGACCCGCTGGGTCACGATGCTGTGGTTGTCGACATCCTTTTGCGAGACCATCATCGCGGCACCATGCGCTACGGCACCTTCCTTGTTCGGGCCGATGCCGCCGGTCACCATCAAACCGACCTCGCCGCGCGCACGGGTTGCGTAGAATTCGGCCACCCGGTTCCAGTCGCCGGTTTCCTCAAGCCCCGTGTGCATCGACCCCATCAGCACGCGGTTCTTTAGCGTTGTGAACCCCAGATCAAGCGGGGCGAGCAGGTGCGGATAAGCGGACATGGAGTGAACCTTTCGGATGGATAGGGCGTTTGGGCTGACTTCATCTTAAGCCTGCTTGCCTGTCACGCACAACGCTGCGTAAGCCAATATACATGCGGACGGATTTTGTGCTAACTCCGCACGGAACCAACCCAATCCAAAGGCCCGCCCCATGACCCCAGAAGAAATCGCAAAACTGCCCTACCGCCGCTGTGTTGGCGTGATGCTGGTCAATGCAGATGGCCATGTCTTTGTCGGTCAACGGGCAGATCGCGATCAGGATGCCTGGCAAATGCCCCAAGGTGGCATTGAAAAAGGCGAACACGCCGAGATCGCAGCCCTGCGCGAGCTTGAGGAAGAAACCGGCATCTCGCCCGATGCAGTGTCGGTGGTGACCCAGACCGAAGGTTGGCTGCCCTACGATCTGCCCCACGATCTGGTGCCCAACATCTGGAAAGGCCGCTATCGCGGGCAAGAGCAGAAATGGTTTCTGCTGCGCTTCCACGGGTCCGATGACAAGATCAACCTAGAGACCGAGCATCAAGAGTTCTCAGAGTGGCGCTGGCTTCCTGTAGAGGATCTGGTCGACAATATCGTGCCCTTCAAGCGTGATGTTTACGCTGCTGTTGTGGCGGCGTTTCGGCCGTATTTGGGGTCAGCGTAGATACTGGGGCCGGTTTTTCTAATAGCCTTTTTTAACATGACGCTTGCATGCAACGCTGGAGAACGTAGGCTGGACCCTAGAAATTGAGGAGTTCAGCTAGGATGACAATTTATCGGATAGCAGGAGTGGCGGCACTTGTGGCGCTTTGTGGCGGCGCGGTTGCGGCCAGCCCATTGAAACTGAAACCAGCAGACCCGCAGCCACAAAGCGTGAGCGCGGGGCTGGCCGTCGAGTATGCCTTCCCAAGCGACGTCAAGTCGCTGCGCGATGCCTATATCGCGCTCGGAATGGGAGCAAAGCCAGGCGAGCCGTTGGCGGACATGAATTATCTAAGTTCCCAAAGCAATCCCTCTGCGCTCACTTCGGGGCAGGAAACAATGGTTGCGGCACGGATCAAGGGTTATCTTCGCTTCGACGCGCCAGGCACCTACACGCTGGAGACCTATTCAAACGATGGCCTCGAACTGAGCATCGGCGGGAGTGAGGTTGCGAAGGTTGACAAGAAGCGGGGCTGTGACCCGATTGGCGCTGTCGAGGTGAGCGTTCCGCAAGCGGGCTGGTACGAACTTGAGGCGCTTTACTGGCAACGCAAGGGCGGCAGTTGCCTGATGATGGAGTGGGCAGAACAAGGTGGCGAGTTGAAAACAGTGCCCACGGCGGCTTTTGGACGCAACTAGGGCCGATCCATAGGCTTGGGACGGTTTTGAAAGAAGTGGCCTTCGGGCCCACTTCGCCCGATGCTGCGTTGAGGGCGAATGTCCGCTCCGTCAGGTGCGGCTAAAAACCTGCCAAAATCAAAGCTGGCTTTGGCAGGGGTTTGCACCACGAGGGTTTTCAAAACCCGTATAATCGCGATGCCCATTGTAGTCCGATAAACACACCCTTCACGCGCGGCAAAAGCCAAAGTGCAAGTCCAGTGGCAACGACCATCAACGAAAGCGCGACAAAGAGCGGGTTCGGGTCATAGTTTGTGTAGATTACTGCAAACAAAGGGAAGATTATCGCGACGACCAGCATTAACGTGAAATAGGCTGGGCCGTCATCAACACTGGCATGATGCAGTTCGATCCCGCAGTGATTACAGTTGTCTTTGACCTTCAAATACTTGTGCAGGGTCTTTCCAACTCCGCAAGAGGGGCACTTCAGCATGAACCCGCGGATGACTGCTTGCTTCTTGTCGCGTTCGTTTTCGTCACTCATGTCAATTCACTCTCTTAATATAACGCGCTACAGATTTCAGTTCTAAATGGCCGGATGGTTTGCGTAAACTACGGTTTCGAGTGTTGTAAATCTCGCGTCTACAACGATCCCGATCATGTCCATTCAGCGGTTTCGCAAGATCCCCAAAGGTCGTTTGGAAACCACTGTGCTTTGTACGGGTTCCAAAAGCAGACGTCCATTTGGTCAAAGCCAACGGCAGCTTACACCGCAAACCGCAGCTTGGCACCACTTATCACCGATTGGCCAAGCTAGCCAATAATCGGCACACCCGGCCCCGCGTCACGCTCCAGCATCCCGATCAGGCGGGGATCGTCTGCAACCTCGATCTGGCGCGCATAGGCGACAAATCCGCTACGCATGTAGAATGACAACGCCTGCGGGCTGTCGATCGTGCAGGTGTGGACGTGGAACCGTTTGATGGGCCGGGTCCATGCTGTGGTGATCGCATGGTTCATCAGATATCGGCCCGCGCCTGTGCCGATCAGCGCGGGCGTTAAACCGAAGTACATCAGTTCACATTCGCCCGACTGGCGGAAATCCAGTTCGAGCAATGCCTCGTCCTGCCCGTCTTTGGAAAGGGTGTAAAACGCCACATCAGGGTCGTCCAAGATTGTGCCCAGTTCCGTATCCGACACCTTGAGCCGCGAAAACCACAGCCAGTCCTGCGCGCCGACGCGGCGAAAGATGTCACGGTACCACTTCAGCGTGGGCGTGATCTTTCGTAAGGTCACGCCGTCTGGCAAAGCGATTTCGCGCGTTGGTGCCGCTTTGCGCATTTCCAGCAGGGTGACCACCATTGCGATCTTGCCCGCTGGCACGTCGTGAAATCCGTCACTCAGCATACGTCAGACCAACCCTTGGGCCTTGAACAGCGCCATGATGTCGGTCGCGGGGCGGGGCCCTACGTGGCTGATCACTTCGGCAGCGCAAACGTTGCCCATCTTCCCACAAGTCTCAAGATCACGACCCGTGGCCATGCCATAAAGGAACCCGGCTGCGAATTGATCGCCCGCACCCGTGGCATCGACCGGCGTGATCTTGGTCACCGGCACATCGACGCGTTCGCCGTCGCGGATCAGCGTGACACCCTCGCCCGAGCGGGTGCAGACAACCGTGCCACACATTGCGGCGGTCTTGGCCAGTGCATCCTCAAGGTCGTCGGTCTCGAACAGGGATCTGATCTCGGCCTCATTGCCGATGACATAATCCAATTCGTCGCGGATCATGCGGATGAAGTCATCGCGGTGACGGTTCACACAAAACGGGTCAGAGATCGCGATGCCGGCTTTGCCGCCTGCCGCGCGCGCCTGACGCGAGGCTTCTAGAAACGCTTGCTTGCCTTGGTCTTTGTCGAACAGATATCCTTCGAGGAAAATGATCTTGGCAGCCGTGGTCACTGTCTCTGGCACGTCGTCCGGCCCCAGATCGGTCGAGATGCCCAGATAGGTGTTCATCGACCGCTCGCCATCTGGCGACACAAAGATCATCGAGCGTGAAGTCGGCAGATCACCGCCCGCAACAGGTGCGTTCACAAAGTCCGTACCGCCATCAATCATGGATTGCGCGTAAAACTTGCCCAGATCATCGTCTTTGACCCGCCCGATAAAGGCTGTCGGCAACCCAAGCGCACCAACGCCCGCAATTGTATTGGCGACCGACCCGCCGGGGGTCTGCAAACGGTCCTTCATGGCACCGTACAGGTCTTCGGCGCGGTCACGCTCGATCAGTTGCATGATGCCTTTTTCGATGTTCATATCGCCAAGAAATGCGTCATTGGCATGCGAGATCACATCGACAACAGCATTGCCTATTCCGACTACTTCATATTGGGACATTCAGTTTTTTCCTCGTAGGGGCAGAGATCACGGATGATGCAGGTCCTGCACAGTGGCTTGCGGGCCTTGCAATGATAGCGGCCGTGCAGGATCATCCAGTGATGGGCGTGTTGTTGAAAATCAACGGGAATATTGTCTTCTATCGCGCGCTCAACGGCATCCACGGTTTTGCCGGGCGCAATGCGGGTGCGGTTGCCGACGCGAAAGATATGGGTATCTACGGCCTGTGCGGGATAGTTCCACCACATGTTCAGCACTACATTCGCGGTCTTGCGCCCCACACCGGGCAGCGATTGCAGGGCTGTGCGGCTGTTGGGAACGACGCCCGCGTAGTCATCGACCAAAATCTGGCTTAGTTTGATTACGTTCTTGGCCTTCTGGCGGAAAAGGCCAATGCTTTTGATATGCTCGACCAATCCATCCAGACCCAGATCCAGCATTTGCTGTGGCGTCTCTACGATTTCGAACAGGGCTTTTGTTGCTTTATTCACTCCAGCGTCAGTTGCCTGCGCACTTAGTGCCACAGCCACCAGCAGCGTATAGACATTGGTGTGATCCAGCTCGCCTTTGGGTTCGGCATCGGCCGCCTGAAAGCGGGTAAATATCTCGCGGATGGTGTGATAATCGAGTGTTTTTGCCATGGTGCAGGGTATGATTGGAATTTGCAGCTAGGGCAAGCCAAGGCGGGGCCTGAAGTGGCATTTCCTGACGCCTGCCGGAATGCTGCGCATTTCGCGCAAGTTTCGGGTCGCAAGGAGGAACGCCGGCGCGTAGTTTGACGGCATGAAGCAAGATATCACACCCCCGATGACCGATCCCGAAGCAGCCTACCATTACGGCGTGATGCGCCGGGCTATTGATGTGATTGATCATGCCTCCGATCCTCTGGCGCTGGATCAGATTGCCAGCGAAATGGGGATGAGCGCTGCGCATTTCCAACGGCTGTTTTCGCGGTGGGTGGGTGTGTCTCCGAAACGCTATCAACAGTACCTGATGCTGGATCACGCCAAAGACCTGCTGCGGGACCGCTTTACCACACTTGGGGCGGCGCACGAGATTGGGCTGTCCGGCTCTGGTCGGCTGCACGATCTGTTCTTGCGTTGGGAGGCGATGAGCCCGGGTGAATTCGCCCGCAAAGGTGCTGGTTTGGAAATCTCGTGGGGATGGTTCGATAGCCCGTTCGGTCCTGCGCTGGTGATGGGTACCGACCGCGGCATCTGCGGTCTCGCTTTTTCGGCCGAGATGGGAGAGGTCGAAGCCATGGAGGATCTGACCCGGCGATGGCCCGGCGCGCAGTTCACGCAGAACCCTGATCTGCTGAGCGGGTGGGTGCAAACGGCATTCGGCGCTCAGGTCAGTGGGGGGGGCAAGGCCCCCATCTACCTGATCGGTGCCCCCTTTCAGATCAAGGTCTGGGAGGCGCTGCTGAACATCCCGTCGGGAAATGTTACTACCTATTCGGAAATCGCCCAGACCATCGGCACGCCAAAAGCGGTGCGCGCCGTTGGCACCGCCGTTGGGCGAAATCCCGTCAGCTGGCTGATCCCATGCCATCGGGCCTTGCGCAAATCTGGCGGTTTGGGCGGGTATCACTGGGGTATTCCTGTAAAGCGAGCGATGTTGGCGTACGAATCCGCACGTGCCGACGCTTGATCATAGGCGGGTAGGCGCCGATCGTTTGCGCAGGGACATTTTAAAGGGAACTGGACCTCGTGTAGGAGAGTTGTTTGACGAGATGCCTCGCCCGAACGGGGCCCCAAACAAAGGCAGAAAGATAAAATGACTTTTTCCAAAATGACGATCGCAGTAGCGATGACAAGTGTTCTTGCCCTCAGCGCATGCGAACCGGGCCCAATCGGCGGCAACCCTAATGATCCCAACGCAAAGACACGTAACGGTGCTTTGATCGGTGCGGGTGCGGGTGCGGTCATTGGTGCCCTGTCCCGGGGTGATGGCAACCGCGCAGACGGCGCACTTGCCGGTGCGTTGGCGGGCGGCGCAATCGGTGCCGGTGTAGGCTACTCGCTGGACAAACAAGAGGCGGATTTGCGCCGTCAGCTTGATAGCGACGTGATCATCACCAATACCGGTGACCGTTTGATCGTAACGCTGCCGCAGGACATCTTGTTTGCTACAGACAGCACAAGGGTTCAGGCTGGCATGCAAAGCGACCTCGCCGCCTTAGCGCGCAACGTAAACGTCTACAGCAACTCGACGCTGCAAGTCATCGGCCATACCGACAGCGACGGTGACGCGGCGTACAACCAGCAACTCTCCGAAGGACGCGCACGCGCGGTGGCGAATGTGCTGATCTCAAGCGGTGTTCCGGCGGGGCGTATCCGCGCGATTGGGCGGGGCGAAAGCCAGCCGGTTGCAAGCAACCTGAACGCATCGGGCAAGGCGCAGAATCGCCGGGTCGAGATTGTGATTCTGCCGAACGCTTCTTAAAGACAATCGGACTTAAATTTAACGAGGCCTCGGTATCAACCGGGGCCTCTTGCTTTTTGCAGGCACCGCCACACCTCTTTGCAGGACAAAAGAACAAGAAGGACAAACACCATGGCCAAACCTTCCCTGATCGGGATTTCTGGATCGCTGCGAAAAGCGTCGACAAATACAATGTTGCTGTCAGAGGCCGTGCGCCTTTTTGGCGACTGCGACTATGCCCAAGCAGATATCCGTTTTCCGCTGTATGACGCGGACGAGGAAGAGGCGGATGGTGTCCCCGCAGCCGTTCAGAAAGCCGCAGACCAGATCGCAAATGCGGATGCCATTCTGGTTTCGACCGTGGAATATAACAAAGGCCCCTCAGGCGTGCTGAAAAATGCGCTGGATTGGATCAGCCGGGTAGAGGGCAATCCTTGGGGTAACAAACCCTTGGCGGTGATGTCTGCCGCCGCAGGACGCGCCGGAGGAGAACGTGCGCAGTTGATTCTACGCAGCTTTATGGTTCCGTTTCGCCCCCGTATCTTGCAGGGCCCCGAAATTCATCTGGCCGCCAGCAGCAGCGCTTTTGACGAAGACGGACACCTGACCGGCGAGACGTACGTCAAGGAACTTACCCAACTCATGGAAGCGCTAAGGGCTGAGATCGACAGCTAAGCTTTGGTACGGGCGAACATGCTCGGAGTGCGGCGAGGGACAATCTTGGTTCGCCTATGGCGATGGAAATGGTGCGTATGACCCAACAGAAAAATCACGATGTGATTGACCCCGCCCGCGCTGCCGCGTTTCAGGTTGCACTAGGGCAAAACGGGTCGATCCGCGCCGGGGACACCCTGCCGCCATTTTTCCACCAGCTTTATTTCTGGGAGCCTGAACCGCCAGGGATGTTGGGTCGTGACGGTCACCCCAAGGTTGGCGGGTTGATCCCCGATATGGGTTTGCCGCGTCGTATGTGGGCGGGGGGGCGGCTGTCCTTTCATGCGCCTCTCAAAGCTGGCACCGGTGCCGAAAAACGGACCGTCTGCGAAAGCCATCTGCGCAAGGACGGACGCAGTGGACCGCTGGGTTTTGTCACGCTACGGCACGAGATTTGGCAAGACGGCGTCCTGCGCGTCACAGAATGGCAGGATCTTGTGTATCGCCAAGACCCAGACCCCGCTGCACCCAAACCCACACCGCCGCAGGCACGCACGGATGCCCAATCGGCTGAAGTTGTCACGTTCAGTTCGACTTTGTTGTTTCGCTATTCGGCGTTGACTTTCAATGGCCACCGTATCCACTACGATCTCGACTATGCGAGAGATGTCGAAGGCTATGATGGCCTCGTCGTGCACGGCCCGCTATTGGCGCAGCTTTTGATGCTCAAGGCCGAGGCCGAATTAGGCCCGCTTGCCGATTTCAACTTTCGTGCGACATCTCCCCTGATGGATCACGAGGCCGCCACGTTGTGCCGCAACGGTCGTGATCTTTGGGTGCAGGGGCCGGATGGGCGGCAGTGCATGGTGGCCAGCGCCTGAGGCCGGAGTTCAGAGGTTATCTTCAACCCGGAATCCGTCTGGAATTTCATCGCGCCCGTCCAACAGCAAATCGGCCATGACCTGCGAGATTTTCGGTGCCATGCCAAAGCCGATTTTAAAGCCACCGTTGGCGATGAAATGATCGGGCCTGTCGGGCCAGCCTCCTAACATCGGTGCGCGGCTATGGCTGCGCGGGCGCAGACCTGCCCATCTGTCGATCACCTTGGCGTCTGCCAAAACCGGCACCGCAGCACAGGCGGCAGTGATCACATCGTCCAGCTTTTCATCTGTCTGGTCGGGGCTGTCGAAATAGCGCTCTGTCGTGGACCCGACCGCAACCGTGCCATCGCTGTGGGGGATGATGTGGACTCCACCTGCAAAAAGCTGCGGCATGTCGCGGGCATCATAGGCCAAAAGCGCTGCCTGTCCTTTTTCGCCTGACCCGACTGGCTGCGCAAATCGGGCAGTCAGATCTTGCAAACCCGCCACACCCGTCGCCCAAAGAACGCGCCCTTTGTCCGACCCTTCTGCCTGAACCTCAACACCCTTGGCCGACAGTGCCATCACCAAAGCCTCGCAGGCGCGGCGCGGGTGAATGAGCGCGCTAAGACTGTCGTAGACCAACCAGCCAGAGGGGCTGACGGGCTCCCAAGGCGACGCTTCGGCGCGCACCACCTGCCAAACGGCATCGTCGCGCCAGTGCTCATGCCCCGTCACGGCACGGCGATGCGCAAGCGCCAAGGCCGTTTCATCGGTGATCGGTTGTAAGCGCCCTTTGCGGGAATAGCCCGATTGACCGCCGCCAACCGTGTCGACTTCCTGCCAAAACGGGCCTGCCATCAACAGGCTTTCCAGCTGGAACGCTTTCTTGGCGCTCCATTTTTCGGGCACATGCGGGGCCAATGCACCGACGATGCCGCCGCTGCTGCCCGCTGCCGGGCCATTCGGATCAATCACCTGCACCGATGCGCCGCGCTGCACACACACCCATGCGATGGACAGCCCAAATATCCCTGCACCACGTATCGTGATTTCGACCATTGCCAATCCCCGCCATTTTTGCGCAGTGTTTTCAAATGTCCCGATAACATAAGGCCGCCCCGTGGAGAACCAGACAGCCGACATTGAATGGAAAGACAGCGGCGTGCCTGTGTCTTCCATGTTTGATGATCCGTATTTCAGCCTTGATAACGGTGTTGATGAAACCCGCCATGTGTTTTTGGAGGGCAATGATTTGCTCAATCGTTTCCGCGACGGGTTTCGGATCGGCGAGTTGGGTTTCGGCACGGGCCTGAATTTATTGGTCGTCTGGGATGCTTGGGCGCGCAAAGGCGTTAGCGGAACGCTGCAATTCACCTCATTCGAAGCCTTCCCGATGACATCCAAAGACATGGCACAGGCGCATGAGAAATTCCCTGATTTTGACGGCAAGCGCGATGCTTTGCTGGAGGCTTGGACACCGGAGGGCGGCAAGATGTCCTTTCCGGGTCTCGAGCTGAACGTGATCATCGGTGACGCCCGCCAGACTGTCCCTTTATGGCAAGGCTTGGCCGATGCATGGTTTCTTGACGGGTTCTCTCCGGCGAAAAACCCTGAGCTTTGGGAGCCGGAACTGCTGAGCGATGTATCGCGGCACACCGCCCCTTTTGGCACCGCGGCAACCTACACGGCTGCTGGATCTGTACGGCGCGCGTTAGAGGCAGCTGGCTTTGCCGTGCAGCGCACAAAGGGATATGGCCGCAAGCGTCACATGACGCAGGCAGTACGGGTATGACCCGCGCCACCAACCGCGCAGCCGCGGCAGCGCAGTCGAACAACATTCCGCTTGGCATCACATTGATGGTGCTGACGACGTTTGTTTTTGCCGTGCAAGACGGTTTGTCACGCCATCTGGCTTCGGAATACAACGTGATGATGGTGGTGATGATCCGCTATTGGTTTTTTGCGGCCTTTGTGATCTCGATCGCCAAGCGCAATGCAGGCGGATTGCGTGCTGCGGCAAAGACCAGTCAGCCGATATTGCAGGCGCTGCGCGGTTTGCTGCTTGCGGCTGAGATATGCGTTATGATCGTCGCCTTTACCATTTTGGGGCTGGTCGAAAGCCACGCGGTATTCACGTGCTATCCGCTTTTGGTTGCTGCGCTGTCAGGGCCAGTGCTGGGCGAAAAAGTCGGCTGGCGGCGGTGGGCGGCGATTGGTGTGGGCTTCATCGGTGTTCTGGTCATTCTGCAACCGGGCATGAACGTCTTTAACCCTGCTGCGGTCATACCGTTGATCGCCGCCGCGATGTTCGCCATTTACGGATTGCTTACGCGATATGTCGGGCGCAAGGACAAAACCGCGACGAGTTTTTTCTGGACAGGCGTTACAGGATCCGTCGCGATGACGGTGACAGGCATCTGGTTTTGGGAACCGATGGCTGCGACCGATTGGATTTTCATGAGCTTCCTGTGCATCACGGGTGTCACCGGTCACTGGCTGCTGATCCGCTGTTACGAAGTCGCCGAGGCCAGCGCCGTGCAGCCTTTTGCCTATCTTCAACTGGTCTTTGCCAGCATCATCGGAATCTCGATCTTCGGAGAGGACGTGCGCGCCAATGTCGCCATCGGTGCGGCACTGATTGTCGCCGCCGGGCTATTCACGTTTTGGCGCGAACGGCAAAAGCGTTGAGCCGATGAGTTCTTCGGTGAAGAGCTGCGGTAGCGGATCTTTACCAAGGCGTGCACGGTAGACAGGCAAGCTTTCGGTGACCCGCATCACGTAATTCTGGGTTTCGCGAAACGGGATCATCTCAATCCAGTCTACCACGTCAATGTCACCCTCGCGCGGGTCACCATATGCATCCATCCAGCGCGGTGGGCGGGCAGGGCCAGCATTATAGGCCGCCGATACCATCACGACATTGCCATTAAACCGTCCGGCCATTTGTGACAGATATTCGGACCCCAAGCGCGCATTGTAATCGGGGTCGGCGGTCAGTCGATCCGTTGTGTGCAGGCTGCTAATTCCAAGGTCTCGTGCGACATCATCGGCGGTGCCGGGCATCAACTGCATCAATCCGCGTGCGCCTACATGGCTTTGTACGACGGGATCAAATTCGCTTTCGCGCCGGGCGATGGCCAGCACCATTTCGGGGGCCATGTTCAGGTCCAGTTTGATCGCGGGGTGAAGGGGGTAATAAGGTGCCGCAATCGTAATGCCGCGCTGCGCCACCCGCTTGCCGATCATCACCGCAAGATGAGGCTGATCTATGTCAATCGCGGCCTGGCCCAGCAGGGCTGCATCATCTGAAATCAACTGCTCTGCAAGATGGGTCCAGAACCGCTCGGCCAGGCTTAATTCGCCCGAGGCTTGCAAAAGCATCCCGGCTTGAAACAGCGGCGCAGAGGCAAGCGGAGAGCTGCGCCAATCCTGTTTGGGCGCTTCGCCGGCCAACGTCTGGTCAAACGGCAAGTTCCCGCGTTCTGCGGCCAACAGCCCATAGAACGACGACTGGAACTCTGCCCCCTTGGAATATGCTTTTGCAGCACCCGCAGCGTCACCCATCGCTTGCAAGGCGCGGCCCTGCCAATAGCCTGCGCGCCCTTGGCTGATCGGGGATTCCACCGCGCTGTCGTGTTTGCTGAAATGGGTCAGCGCCAGTGCCGGATCTTTAAGGAAACGCATCGCGATATAGCCCGACAACCATTCAAGATCAGCGTAATGCGATCCTTCCACAAGGAAATGTTGCGATGCCATCCGGTAGGCGCGCGCAGGATCGCCGCTGCGCATCTCGTCGCGGGCAAGGGCGCGGCGGCGGTTGGCCCACGCATCTGGCTGGCCAAGGGCGGCAGCGCTGATGGATTGCGAGAGCAGCAGGTCTTTTGCACTGTCCTCGAACCCGTTGCGGATGCGCCATTCAAAGCGGTCTTTCTGCAATCCCGAATCGCCACCCTTGCTGGCTGGCAAAGCGTTGATCATCTTGTTCACGTCGCCTTGGCGGTTCTGGAGCGCGATGCGGGTTTCTGCCAGCGCCTTTTCGCCTGCACTGACCAGATCATACATCTGTCGTGCATGGCTATGTTCGCCTTGCCACAGCATCGCGTCCAACCGTGCTGCGTGGTGGGGTTTCAGCAAGGTCTCGTGTGAAGCAAAAAACAGCGCTTGTGAGACCGCGTCCATTGGCATGGTGCGCCACGCCAGAACAAGCCGCGCCTGGGCCTCTCCGCCGCGGTCCGCCCGCATCAAGGCAGCCGTATAGCCCAGAACACCGCGCGGAGTTTGCGGTTCGCGGCCTTGGAAGAACGCCAATATCGCGGCATCGCCTGCGGTGATCACAGCGTCTTCGGATTGCGCGCGCAGATAGTCCTCTCCGGGCCAATCGGGGCGTCGGTTCAGGAACGCCGTCACCTCGGCGTAGGTGCCCAGACCTGCGCGCAGGCGGTGCCATTCGACGATGTCTTTGGCCACAGTGCCGTCCCGGCTGGCGATCAGCGCGGCATTTTCCCAATTGCCCGCTCTGACGGCATCCATCGCCCATCCCAGCGGCCGAGGGCGTTCGGCAAACGCGGGAGACGCAAGGGTCAAAACCAGTATCAGCGTCGCGAGGGCGCGTGTCATCACTTGCATTTCCTACTGTTCAGGGGCTACAGCCGTGCAACATACTGTAAGGTGCGCAGGGTTCAACTCACGATGCCGCCAGTCAGCAATAGGGCGCCTGCCCAGCAACGCAAGAAAAGGAGCGTGCTTATGTTACAAGGTTCACTACCTGCACTCGTCACGCCGTTCACGAACGGCGGGCTGGATCTGGACACGCTCAAAAAGCTGGTTGAATGGCACATCGCCGAAGGGTCAAACGGGCTTGTGCCTGTTGGCACGACGGGTGAATCGCCCACACTGACCCACGCAGAGCATGAAACCGTCGTGGCCGAGGTCGTTAAGGCCGTTGCCGGGCGCATCCCTGTCGTTGCGGGTGCCGGATCAAACAACACGGTCGAAAGCATCCGCTTGGCCAGGCATGCCGAAAGCGTCGGAGCCGATGCGGCACTGGTCGTGACGCCTTATTACAACAAGCCGACCCAAGCCGGGCTGATTGCGCATTTCACCGCGATTCACGAAGCCTGCGGTCTGCCGATCATCATCTACAACATCCCCGGCCGTTCCGTCGTGGATATGATGCCATCCACAATGGCTGATCTTGCCAAGCTGCCGCGCATCGTCGGTGTCAAGGATGCTACCGGTGATCTGGCGCGGGTCTGTGACCAGCGCATGCTGTGCGGGCCTGAGTTTATCCAGCTTTCGGGCGAAGACGCGACCGCACACGGGTTTAATGCCCAAGGTGGTGTTGGATGTATCTCGGTCACTGCGAATGTGGCACCCAAGCTGTTGAGCCAGATGCAGGCGCATTGCCTTGCGGGTGACTATGCCGCCGCTTTGGCCATTCAGGACAAATTGATGCCGCTGCACAAAGCGATCTTTACCGAGCCGGGGTTGGTGGGTGTGAAATACGCAATGTCCGAGCTTGGCCTGTGTTCGCCCGAAGTACGCCTGCCGCTGGTGCCATTGACGGACAACACCAAAGCGTTGGTCAATGCGGGTCTGCGACATGCGGGTTTGACAAGCTAACCTATACTTGGCGTTTTATGCAGACTGTTGGGCGCGTGGGGTATGACCCGATGCGCCCAAATTATCTTTTACCGTAGTACAGACCGACGACATGCTCTGCCTGTGCAAAAAACAGCCAGCGGGCAGTCAACACTCCTGCAACATGAACCAGCACCGCAAGCCCGCCTGCCACATGCGAGAAGGGCATCAGCAGCAGGGTCACAGGTAGCGCTGCCATCAAGACAATCGCGATCAGGCGCAGCTTGAAAGAATGTTTGCGTCCAATCACGTAAACGAATTCGCGCAGCAGGTAATTGGTGCCGGTATGGGGTGGCTCGAATGCCCGGACCTGCCCGATGCCGCCAAGCTGGGTGGCGGTGGCAATCGTGGTTTCTGATGTGGCAAAGCGACCGTCTCCGACGATCCATGTCGCGAGTTGGATACCGCCTGCGAGGATGATCAACCACAGCGCCCATGTGACTTGGCCCGCCAAAAGCGCACCTCCCGCGATGGAGAGGGACAGGAAATTGAGCGGCGTCAGGGGCATGTGCCAGCGCGGCACGGTCTTGAGTTGGGCGTAAATCATCGAGGTGGTGAAGACGGTACCAAGGGACAACAGCCCGCCGATCACACCAAGGACGCGCCAATGTTGGTCTGCAAAGACAGCGCCTGCGCCATAGATCGCCATGAGGATCAGGGCTGCGACGGCGCAGATCGCCTCGCGGCTGAGCCAACTGGTCTTCCACTGGCTGAAAGCCTTGAGCGCGCGCTCGGGGTGGCCAAGGTGGAAGGTCGAGGCGATCAGCCCGCCGACCGCGAGCAGGTAGCCGATGGCAAAGAAGACAAAGGCGACCAAGCCCGTGGGCGATGGCCAGCCCAGCCCAAGCCAGAACAGCAGGCCAAAGCCCAGACCCGAGAACGTACTGAAGAAGATGACGGAAGGGGCGGGATGCATCAGAGTTTATCCAAGGTACGATCAAGCCAGCCCAGAAAGCCTTTGGCCCCCTGATCGACGGGCGCAAGGAACGGGGCAAGGACATCAATTTCTGGCATCCGGTCTTTAGGGCGCGGTGGCAGGTATTTGTTCACCGGCTTGGTGCCTTGTTCAGGCATCAAATCGACTCCGCCGCGTTCTTTGACCAGTTGGCTGACGGCGCTGTCGGGATCGCCCAGATCGCCAAAATGTCGCGCGCCTGAGGGGCATGTGCGTACGCAGACCGGAATGCGGTCTTCTTCGGGCAGGTTGTCGTTATAGATGCGGTCCACGCAGAGGGTGCATTTCTTCATGACGCCTGCGGCTTGATCCATTTCGCGGGCACCATACGGGCAGGCCCATGCGCAAAGCCCGCAGCCGATGCAGTCGGATTCGTTGACCAGAACGATTCCGTCCTCAGTTCGTTTATAGCTTGCTCCGGTTGGGCAGACCGTGACGCAAGGGGCGTCTTCGCAATGCAGGCAGGATTTGGGGAAGTGGATCAGCTGGGCCGCACCCTCGGCCGGTTGGATCTCGTAGCTGTGGACGCGGTTGAGGAAGGTGCCGGACGGGTCCGCGCCATAGGCGTCCTGGTCCGAGAGTGGCGCACCGTAGTTTTCGGTGTTCCAGCCCTTGCAGGAAATCACGCAGGCATGACAGCCGACACAGGTATCAAGGTCGATCACGAGGCCGAGTTTTTTCTGGGTGCTTTTGGGTAGTTCGGTCATGTGTGGTGCGCTTTGCTGCTGTCGGACTGGGGGCCAGCCCCCATACCCCCGGGATATTTATGAGCCAGAGAAGGGCCTATTGGATTTTCCAGGCGAGGCTTTTGGGGGCTTTGGGGACGGGGGACTTTTGCTTTGGGATGACGGGTTTGGATTCTGTCGGCGGGGCAGCTTTGGAGAGTGTGACCTTGAGGTCGAACCACGCGGCCTGGCCTGTGATGGGGTCTGAATTGGACCAGCGCAGGCCATCGCCTTTGGGCGGCAGGAGTTCATGGATCAAGTGGTTGAGCAGGAAACCCTTGGTCGCCTCGGGGGCCTGTTCATCTAGCGCCCAGGCTCCTTTGCGTTTGCCGATCGCGTTCCATGTCCAGACGGTGTTTTCGTTCAGTGCTGCCATTTCCAGCACGGGTACCGTGATTTCGCCATGTGGGGAGGTGACGCGGGCCCAGTCGCCATCTTTCAACCCGTTTTCGCGCATCAGTTTGGGGGGCACATAAAGCGGATTGTGGCCGTGAAGCTGGCGCAGCCATGCATTCTGGCCGCCCCAGCTATGGTACATAGCCATGGGGCGTTGGGTCAGGGCTGTGACCTTGAAGCCTTCGTTGCCCTGCTGGTCTGTCTCGTACCAGATTGGGAGCGGTGACATGGTGTGTTTTATCTTGTCGCGCAGGTGGTCAGGGGGCTGGTGTTCACCGTGGCCTTCGGCAGCCAGTTGGAAGCGGCGCATGGGTTCGACATAAAGCGAGAAGAGATAGGGTTGGGGCGCGTCAAAAAGGCCGGTTTGGACGGCCCAATCCTGGTAGGCGTTGTTCCAAGGTTTGTAGTATTGTGCGCCCTCGGGGATGTGATGCGCGAAAAAGCCGCCGTTCTTGATGTAGCGGTCCAGCTGATCAGGGTTGGGTGCGCCGCGCCCCGTATTGGTGCCGCCCGCGCCGCGGAAGCCCGCCAACGGGCCGATACCGGGGCGGCGTTCGTGGTTTACGATATAGTCGGCGTAGTCGGTGTATTTCTGGCCGCCTGCATCGTTCACGAAACCGGGCAGGTCAAGCCGCGCGCCCAGATCGCAAAGCACTGATTGAAAGCCGCGCACGTCGCGGTCCGGTTCGACCACGGGCCAGCGAATTGCGTCGGCGGCGGCGTCCGCCTCGCAAATCGGGCGGTCCAGCAGGCTGATGCAGTCGTGGCGTTCCAGATAGGTCGTGTCGGGCAGGATAAGATCGGCAAAGGCCACCATTTCCGAACTGTAAGCGTCGGAATAGATGATACGCGGTATCACATAGTCACCGTTTGCGTCTTTGTCGGTCAGCATCTGCATCACACCACCGGTGTTCATCGATGAATTCCACGACATATTCGCCATGTACATAAACAGCGTGTCGATCTTGTAGGGGTCGCCCGCGTGGGCGTTCGAGATCACCATATGCATCAGGCCATGGGCGCTCATGGGGTTTTCCCAGGTGAAGGCTTTGTCGATGCGGGCAGGGGTGCCATCCGGTTTTAACGCCAGATCGGCGGGGCCTTGGACGAAGCCAAGGTGGGGGCCGTCCAGCGGTTTTCCGGGGGTCACGCCGCAATGGGGCTTGGGATGCGCCGTCGCGGGTTTCGGGTAGGGCGGTTTGAAACGAAAGCCGCCGGGGACTTCGACCGTGCCAAGGATGATCTGCAGCGTGTGCAAGGCGCGGCAGGTTTGAAAGCCGTTGGCATGGGCCGAGATTCCGCGCATGGCGTGGAAGGACACGGGGCGACCTGTCATGGTCTTGTGGGTGTCGCCGCGAAAATCGGTCCATTCATGGTCCAGTTCGAACGCTTCGTCAAAGGCGACGCGCGCGATTTCGGCGGCGATAGCACGGATGCGGGCGGCAGGAATACCGCAGCGGTCGGCAACAGCCTCGGGCGCGTAATCCTCGCTGAGGTATTTCTCGGCCATGTGGTGGAAGACGGGGCGGTGGGTGACGTCATTTACGGTGTGCGTTGCAGAAAGATCGGGGCGCACGCCGGGTGCGTCAAAGGCCGTGAGTTTTCCAGTCTTGCGGCAGATCACCAGTTGTTTTCCAGCCTCGTCACGCAGCAGCAAGCCGAATTCTGGGGAGGTCGCATCGCCATTGACCAGCACCGGCGCGTCGGTGAACCGCGCCAGATAATCGAGGTCCATGCGCCCGGCCTTCATCAGGCAATGCACCATCGACAGGATGAACAGCCCGTCCGTGCCGGGTGTGATACCAACCCAGTCATCTGCCACAGCGTTATAGCCTGTGCGGATCGGGTTGACGCCAATGACCCGCGCACCGCGCGCTTTGATCTTGCCAATGCCCATTTTGATGGGGTTGCTATCGTGATCCTCGGCCACACCGAATAGCATGAACAGCTTGGTATGGTCCCAGTCGGGCTGGCCGAATTCCCAAAACGCGCCACCCATGGTGTAGATGCCAGCAGCGGCCATGTTGACGGAGCAAAACCCGCCGTGCGCCGCATAGTTGGGTGTACCAAAGTTTTGCGCCCAGAATGATGTAAAGCTTTGCGATTGATCACGGCCCGTGAAGAACGCCAGTTTTTCGGGAGCCGTGGCGCGGAGCGGTGCCAGCCAGTCGGTGGCGATTTGCAGTGCTTCGTCCCATTCGATTTCTTCGAACGCGCCCGACCCACGTTCGCCGACGCGCTTCAGCGGCTTGCGCAGCCGCGCGGGCGCGTTGTGCTGCATGATGCCAGCGCTGCCCTTTGCACAAAGTACGCCCTTGTTTACCGGATGGTCGCGGTTGCCCTCGATATAGGCGACCTTCATGTCGCCATCAGCGTTGGCCTTCATATGCACATTGATCCCGCAGCGGCAGGCGCACATATAGCATGTCGTTTTGCGAATTTCGTCCGACACCGGGGGGCTCAGGTCGAGAACGGGTTGCTTGTGTGTCATCCTTGCTCTCTTTCCTCAGGCGTTCAGCAGGGCGCGGGCGTCACGCGCAATCTGAACTTCTTCCTGCGCCTTTACGGTGTAATGGGGAAAGTTTCCCATCCATGAGAGCTTGTCAAGAATGGTGTTCCGTATCATGGCCGAGTTCTCGCCGATACCGCCGGTGAAGGCAACGGCATCCAACCCGCCCATCGCAGCGATCATCGATCCTGCTTGGCGCGACGCCCAATAGCAGAAATGGTCGATTGCGATGCGCGCTTTGGGGCTGTCGCTATTCTCGAGCGTGCGCATGTCGGGGCTGAGGTTTGAGAGACCCAGCAGGCCAGCATGATTGTGAAGCAGCCTTTCAGTCTGGTCCGGGCCAAGTTGCCGGACAAGCCGTAGAACCGCGCCTGCATCGATTTCTCCGGCACGCGTGCCCATGGTGAGGCCGGACAGGGGCGAATAGCCCATCGTTGTGGCGACGCTTTGCCCGTCGAGTATGGCGCATAGTGAAGCACCATTGCCAAGGTGGCAAGCAAGCAACCGCTTGGGCAAGGTACCGCTTTGCTGCGGCAACGCGCGCACGAGGGCGGCGTAGCTGATACCGTGAAAGCCGTAGCGTTGCAGGTCTGCAAGGCCGGGAATATCAGGCAGCGCATAGCGGCGCGCGATATCGGGTATTGTGGCGTGAAACGCCGTGTCGAAACTGGCGCATTGGGGCAGGTCGGGGGCAAGGGTTGCTACCGCGTCAATCGCCGCAAGATGATGCAGGTTGTGCAAAGGGGCCAGTGGGACGCAATCGGCAATGGCTTGGCGCACGTCGGGCGTGATGCGGGTTGTTGCGGTAAGGGTCGTTCCGCCGTGAACAACCCTGTGCGCCACGGCGCGCAGTGCTTTCAGGGTGACGCCCCGCTGGACCAGCGCATTAAAGATCGCGGCAAGAGCGGCGGCATTATCAGGCAGGTTTGCGTCTTGTCCGCAGGTGTCGACGCTAAGGTGGCCTGTACCGCCTATGCCAGTCGCTTCAATCCGCAAGACCTCGGTCAGATCATCGTCAAACAGGGCCGTCTTGATCGAAGACGACCCCGCATTCATCACAAGGATATGGCTGCCCGACACCAATCAAACCGTCTGAGGGCGCATATCGTCTTTGTTGATGCCCGCGACCGAAACGGGCTTTTTCATTGCGTCACGGCGGAAGGGTTCACCGAGTTCCTGATTTATCATCGCCTCGATCAACGTGGTTTTGCCGTGGTTCATCTGATCGTCGATGGCCTTGTTCAGGGCGGCTGTCAGGTCGTCCATCGTGCGAGCCACAACGCCTTGCAACCCGCAAGACTGCGCGATGCCTGCATAAGATACCTGTTCGTCCAGTTCTGTCCCCACAAAGTTATCGTCGAACCACAGGGTCGAATTGCGCTTTTCTGCGCCCCATTGGTAGTTGCGGAACACGACTTGGGTGACCGCAGGCCATGCGCCGCGCCCGATGGCGGTCAGTTCGTTGACCGAAATGCCAAAGGCACCGTCGCCCGCGAACCCCACGACGGGCACGTCGGGACAGCCGATCTTGGCCCCGACAATCGCCGGCAGACCGTAGCCACAAGGGCCGAACAGACCGGGCGCCAGATATTTGCGCCCCTCGTCAAAAGACGGATAGGCGTTGCCGATCGCGCAGTTATTGCCGATATCGGACGAGATAATCGCATTGGCGGGCAATGCAGATTGTATCGCACGCCATGCCATCCGTGGGCTCATCCAGTCGGGCTTGTCAGCGCGGGCGCGTTCGTTCCACGTGGTGCCGGGGTCGTCGTCTTCGTGGTCCATGCTGGACAGTTGCTGCGCCCATTTTGACTTGGTTTCACCGATCAACGCCATCCGGTCCTGCCGACCGTCATCGCCTGCGGTCTCAGACAGATGCGCCAGCAGGGCGGTGGCGACTTTGGCGGCGTCGCCGACGATGCCAACGCTGACCTTTTTCGTCAGGCCGATGCGGTCGGGGTTGACATCAACCTGAATGATTTTGGCGTCCTTGGGCCAATAATCCATGCCATAGCCCGGCAGCGTCGAGAATGGGTTTAGCCGCGTGCCTAGAGCCAGGACAACGTCAGCCTTTGCGATCAGCTCCATCCCCGCTTTGGACCCATTATAACCCAAAGGTCCGGCAAACAGCGGGTGGCCGCCGGCAAATGCATCGTTGTGTTGGTAGCCGACACAGACGGGGGCAGTCAGCCGTTCGGCAAGCAGTTTGCTGGCCTCAATCCCGCCCTTGGCCAGTACAACGCCAGCGCCGTTCAAGATCACGGGAAACTTGGCGTCTGACAGAAGGACAGCGGCCTTGGCAATGGCTTCTTCGCCGCCCGAGGGGCGTTCAAACGCGACGATCTCGGGCAGGTCGATGTCGATCACCTGTGTCCAGAAATCGCGTGGCACGTTGATCTGCGCGGGGGCCGAGGCGCGCTTGGCCTGCAGGATCACGCGGTTCAGGGTTTCGGCAATGCGGGACGGATCGCGCACTTCCTCTTGGTAGGCAACGCAATCAGCGAACAGGTTCATCTGCTCCATTTCCTGAAAACCACCCTGTCCGATGGTTTTGTTCGCCGCTTGCGGGGTGACCAAAAGGCAAGGGGCGTGGTTCCAATAGGCGGTTTTCACAGCCGTTACGAAATTGGTAATGCCCGGGCCGTTTTGCGCGATCATCATCGACATTTTGCCGGTCGCGCGGGTGAAACCATCGGCCATCATGCCAGCGCTGCCTTCGTGGGCACAGTCCCAGAATGTGATGCCCGCATCGGGGAAGATATCCGAGATCGGCATCATGGCGGACCCGATAATGCCGAATGCGTTGTTGATGCCATGCATCTGAAGGGTTTTCACAAAAGCTTCTTCGGTGGTCATCTTCATTTTAAGGGGCATCCTTGGCGGTGATTTTGGGTTTGAAGCACATTAGGCGTTGAGGGATATGCGGGTAGGGCCAGCAGAGTGCGCTGGATAAGGCCAGTTCAGCCGGTTTTCTCTATTTCCTTGGCAACAAGCGCGATGCCGTCAGCAATCTGCGCAGACTGGATCGAGGAATAGGCGAGCCGGTAATAATTTTGCGGCGGTGTGTCGCCATGAAAAAATGGCGCTCCCGGTTCGATAAGGACGGATTGGGTGCGCAACCGCTTGGCCAGATCATCCGTGTTGACGTGATCCGGAGCGCGCATCCAAAACGATGATCCGCCATAAGCACCGCGCCCGGCGATTTGCATACCGTTTTCAATGATTGCTTCCTCCATCAATGTACGGCGCTTGTGTAAGGCGTTGCTCATCCGGCGGACCAACGCGTCGTAATGGCCCAGCGACAGGAAATAGGCAGCCGTGCGCTGGATATGACCTGGTGGATGGCGCAGCACAGAGGCACGCAGGGCGCGGGCCTCGCGGATGAACGGCTCTGATCCCACCAGATAACCAAGGCGAAGGCCGGGAAACAGCGACTTTGAAAAGCTGCCCACATAGATCACCCGCCCATCCTGATCGAGCGATTTCAGCGAAGGAGAGGGAGATTTGAGAAATGACATCTCGAATTCATAATCATCCTCGACGATCAGTGCATCCAAAGCGCGGGCACGGTCCAACAACGCATGACGGCGTGCCATGGGCATGGTCGCGGTCGTGGGGCATTGGTGACTGGGGGTCGTGAAAATCACGTCGGTGTCGTTCGGGACTGTGTCCGGGATTAGCCCTTCGTGATCGACCTGAACAGAGGATATATGACAGCGCGATTGCGTCAGGATATCGCGAAGTGCCGGATAATAGGGGTTTTCCAACGCGGCGTGCCGTCGCTGTGTCAGCAACACTTGCGCGGTCAGCCACAGGGCGTTCTGGGCACCAAGAGTGATCAGGATCTGTTCGGGCCGGGCTGAAATACCGCGCCTTGGCAATGAATGACGGGCGATGAATTCGATCAGCTTGGGATCGTCTTGATCGTAATAATCAGTTGTCAGCGAGGTAAAGTCGCGCTGACCCAGAGCCTGAATCGCACAAAGCCGCCAATTTGCGTGATCAAAAAGCGTTGGATCAGCTTGGCCATAGATAAACGGAAGGACTAAGCCGCTCCGCGGCATTGGCGCGCTTGGCTTGCCGTGCGCGCAGCCCATAACGCAGTTCATTTTGTGATCTGGCCAACCTGATTGACGATGAGGGTTTCTCAATCGTCAATCAGGAGGTTTTTATGACAG
>JAGXHA010000061.1 GCA_024636475.1 Roseobacter sp.
AAGATGACACTTGATTGCGATCCTGACACAGAGAAGCAACTGCGCGACCTGCTTAAGCAAGGTGCCGCAGACGACGTTATCCGCTTTGGTCTGCACAGTCAGTCAGAAGCAATGATGACGTGCATCGTGCCCTCTATGTTGACTGATAATCATGTGCATTTTGTGGATGGCGCATCAGGTGGGTATACAGCGGCAGCACAATCAATCAAACACGGCCTTAAAGCCGACGATTAAGTCTGTTTGAGCCAGTCCATTATCCTTGCATTCAAGAACGTGACCTCGATTAGGAGTCTCAAGAAGGTCTTGGCCTTAGCTAGTGTTCTGAGTCTGACGCTTCCTACCTGTTTCCCCTGATTTCATCGAGTGCTCGGCGTTCCCTGGTGAGAATGTCCCGTGCGGTTTCCTTCCCAGCCAACCGCCGCACTTTGACCCATGTCATGGAACCTCAATTGCGCAGCGGATAACAAGAAACGCATCGAGATGCCAAAATGGAGAGCAGCAGTGAGCGCGACATCATACCCCGACTTAACAAACGCGATTTCAAAGCAAATCGGAAATTTGAGAAAAGACATTCCCGATACCATGAAGGGTTTCTCGGGAATGGCTCAGGGCGCATGCGCCGCAGGCGCGATTGACGAGAAGACCAAAGAACTCATCGCTATGGGTATTGCCATTGCACTACGCTGCGATGGGTGCATCGGCTTTCACACAAAAGCCTTGCTGAAACTGGGCACCTCACGAGACTAATTCGAAGAGATGCTTGGGGTCGCGATTTATATGGGTGGAGGGCCTTCACTGATGTATGCGGCACAGGCACTCGATGCCTGGGAGCAATTCGACGGTGCGGCATCTTAGTAGGTTGCGAGTTTGCGATGCAACTATGTCAACGTGAACGAACTCATCCGTATTCGCCCCGCCGGTCAGACAGTTTTCCCTGATGGGACCGGCGCAAACTTTATTGCGTAGGCATCAGGAAAATTTCGTTCACGGCACACCTCGGATCAGCGTTCAAAGCATGCAACGTAAGGCCAGGCGTTGACGGAGCGCAGCGCGCCGCGCTGCTTGAACAGATCCACCCGATTACAGATCGGATGTATGCCGCTCTCGCGGAACGGCTCGGAGCCGATGATAGAACTGGCTGAGCAGACATCACTCAAACGGGCAAACTTTGAAGTGTCCAATGCGCTCATCTGAAACAGAGAAGAGAACTAGACTTCCTGACACGATGAAGTGATCGAAGCGCAACAAAATGGCTGGGGAGTGTCCGAAACTCTGAGTATGAGGCTCAGCCCATGCGGTTGAAACGGGTTATTTATTGAACCGTTCTACTTTGCGGCTCGGCCTCTTATTATCGAGCGATCAGCATTTTAATACCTTCAAAAACCAATGGTGCTTTTTCCATCTTCATTTTCTGTTCCAAAATGCAGTCTGGTCGACTCTTCATTCAAATTCTCCCAAGCCGTCGATCAAGCTCCTCACACGTAAGCAGCATCGCTGGCCTTAGCGCCTCTACTGAGGGAAGTGCATACCGCTGACCTGTGATCGACATAGGCGTATGATTTAACAGTCGGCCCACAATTTCTTCCAGCACCCCTGCTTCCATGGCCACGGTTGCAAATGTACGTCTGTGCGCATGAGGGCTCCATTTCAACTTCGCAGGCCCAGTAATGTGCCCTGCTGCGGACTTGGGTGACGGGAACACCCACTTTTCATCCAACCGTCGAAGCGGTTTTAGGATATCATGGTGCAGGTGGAGGATCGGCAATTCGAAACTCCGTCCGTTCTTAGTCATTGGAATGTGGATACGGTCATCCAAAACGTGTTTCCACTCAAGCGTAAAGGCCTCTCCTTTCCGAAGCCCCGTGAACAATAGAAGCTCATGGAAAACGCTGTGGATCGGATTGTGAAGTGCATCGACAGACCGACGCCATTCCTTCAAATCTTCAATGATCCGACCGTCAGGTCGTTCCTCGCACCATTCAATCGCGATTGTCGGGCATTCAGGCAGTTCATGGGTCCGGCGCGCATGGTTATAGATTGATCTGAAGTATCGAAGACCATGATTGGCCGCTGATGGGTTTGAGGCCAATTGTTCATGTCGCCTGACAGCCATCGATTTGCTGATCTCATCTAGGGGCAATCGCAGCCATTCTTTTAGCTGGTTCTCCATATAGGTTCGGACACCATGTCTGTATCGTTCTGATCGAAGCTTTGGTCTGGCAAGGTAGACTTCCATCGCAGTGGCCAACGTTGGCGCACCAATTTGTGCCACCTTCCCTGCCCCACGGCCCATTTCTAACGCCAAACTCATTGCTGTTTGGCGAGCGGCTTGGGACGAGATCACCGGGTACCGGCCGATAAGGACACGCTTGGTTTGTCCGCCTACGTCCTTTTGGAAATACCAGGTTTTCGAGCGTTTGCCCGCGAAGAGCACCAGCCCCTTGATTTCGTTGTCCCAATACTTCTGAGTGCCTTCCGAAGAGAACGGAAGTTTCTTTGCATAGGTGTCAGTGAGCTTTGGCATTTTGTCGGCCTTTTGTCGGTATCAATCGGAAAGAGCATGAAACGACAGGAAAGCGAAAGACAAATTAAGTCAATTAAAATAATAACATGGAAAGATATGGAAGACCGAGGAAAGCCTTATCTTCAGTTTGGAAAACTGAGGTCTTAACCATTACACAACGCCCGCGTAACGTCCCCGACCTATGGCAACACCGTGGTTTCGTCAAGTGGACCAATGCCATGAACTGACGTCAATTTGCAAAAACGCGCGCATTGTTTTCAAGTTTCCCAAGTAAGACACTGGATCGGGCTGTGTTAAACCTGCCCCAACCTGCCCGGAATTTTCGCCGCAATCCCTGCCGCCTGTGCCATATGCCAAGCCAGGACCTGATTGCTGGACAGGCAGAACAGTCGTGTTTCGGCTTCGATCCGTTCGATCACAGACAGAGTGCGCAGATTTGTACAACTTAGAAAAATCGCATCCACTCCACCCTGCTGCGCCAGATCGGTCGCCGCCGCGATAATCGAGGGGCCGTCGATGCGCACGACCTTGGCCTCCTCCGCCTCATCGAAGCTGCCAAAGACGGGGGTTTCAATCCCATGCGCGGCAAGGGCATCGAGAAGCTTGGCAGACACTTCTGCAACATAGGGAGACAACAGCGCCAGCCGCGTCACGCCCAAATGCTGGCACGCCGCGATCAAAGCACTCAGCGGGTTGGTTACGTGGGGGCTGGCGGCCCCTTCTTGGATAAACGCGGCAATCCGCTCCGACCCGATTTCAGCAGACCCCGACGTGCAGCCATAACCGATGCTGGCAAAATGCGCGGCTTTGGGCAGCAATGCCGCCGAGTCCTTGAGATGCGATGCCATGGTCGCAAGCGCCACTGACGACACCTCGTCCGCGCTTGGCACCCGGCTGACGTAGAACGCCGTTTCAAGTGGCAACATCGCACGCATATCCCCCTCCAGCGTTTCATCTGGTTGCAAGACGATCAGCCCAAGAGCAGGGGCCATATCCGGAACCGAGGTGTAGTCAAAGCTCATGTAATCACCGTCAACTCGGGGCCCGCACGCGGGCTGAGAAAACGGCAGCCGGTCTGCGTGATCACGATATCCTCCTCGTGTACCATGATGCGCCCGTCTATCGTCTCGATCCCCGGCTCAAGAGTGATGACCATGCCGGGGACAAGCTGGGTATAATCGACGGGGGTCAGCGACAAACCTTCGGTCAGCTGCATCCCCAGGCCGTGCCCCAAGCGACCTGCATCCGACCCGCCAGCACCGTTTGTGACGATCTGATCCATGGCGTGAAACAGCTGCGCTGCGGTGGTACCGGGGCGGGCGATCCGGGCGGCGGCATCCACAGCCTCGCTCAATCTGGCATGGGCGGCTTTTGCGATATCTGACGGCAGGCCAATTGCAAAATTCCGGTCAAAATCGCAAAAGTAGCCGTCAAACACAGCGCCTGTGTCCAGCATCAACACATCCCCTTTGGCTAAGGGAGTATCCCTTGCCGGCGATATGACATCGCCGTATCCGTCGCGGTCCGCAGCCCCCGCCAGATAGGGGACCCAATCGGCCCCCTCTTGCAGCAGTAATGCCTGAAAGTCGCGAAATACCGTCGACAGGGCAACCCCTTGGCCAGCGATTTCGGGCACCCTTGCAAAGGCGCGACCGGCAATGGCGCAGGCCGTCTGAACCTTGGCAATTTCAGCATCAGACTTGACTGCACGCAGCCGCGCCGTAATGCCATGGTCGGGCACAAATTCCCCAGATACCGCCGATTTGATCCAACCCCAGTCCGCTTGCGGGACGCGCAGATAGCTCTCTGGCCCTGACGGGAGACCGATGCGCCCGATGCCGGCCACCTCGTTCAACGTGTCAGCCAACAGGCTTACCCCGTCATCAAGCGGATCGGGCGCGCGCCATGTCCGGATATCGGCAATCCATGTCTGCGCCATCAAGGCCGCGCCAATCGACGGGATCACCGCAATCGGCTTACCGCTCGCGGGGACAACCAGATACCACGGGCGCGACGGGCTCTCCCAAAAACGGGTCAGAAACCCGGTGAAATAGCGGATTTCAGCTTCGGTCGTCAGCAGCAAGGCAGACAGGTCATGCGCCGCCATCATCTTTTGCGCACCGGCAAGCCGGGTTTCGTATTCTGTTTGCGCAAACCCTCGGTTCAATTGGCCGGACCTTCGCTGAGAATTGTCAGGATGACGGATGCAGCGGTGATCCCCAGATCCGTTTTTTGTGTATCCGACAGCGCCAGCAATCCGGCGATGCCCGCTGCGCCCGAAGGGGTTGAGGCCAGCCCAGCCACCATGGCGGCCCCAGCGCCTGACTGCCCTTCACCTTCCGATATCAGCGCAAAAGCATCCGCGTCACGTGCCAGACCTTTCAGCGCGATCAGTGACGGCATCTTGCAATCAAGCCGTCCCATATCGCTGACAGGTCCGCTACTTGCTGTTGGCTCTCCTGCCTTGAGTGATCCGTACAATGCAGGGGCGGCATCAGGTTCAACGACCACAATGCAAGGTCCGTCCCCCCAGGCTTGTCTTGCCAGTGCGGCGCAAGACCCCGCCAGACCACCAACGCCTGCTTGCAAGAAAAAATGCGTGGGCGGGGTAGGCATCTGTTCAATCGCCTCTGCCATCAGCACCAAATACCCCTCCATCAGACGGTGAGAGCGTTCGGTGTATCCGGGCCAGGAACTGTCAGACAAAAGCGCCCAGCAGTTGGCATCAGCCGCAGCCTGAGCGGCCGCCATGCTATCTTCGTAGGTTGCCCCTTCGCGCACCACTTGCGCGCCCTGTTCGGCAAGGCGCGCAGCAAAGCTTTCGGGTACAGGTTCGGCGATATAGACGACAGATTCTGCACCAAAGGCCTTTGCCCCTGCGGCCACTGACATCCCATGATTGCCTGCGCTGGCTGTCACATAGGTTCGCCCGCGATGATCGCCGCGCTCTTTATCGCAGGCGATGACATAAGCGGCGCCAAGTGCTTTGAAGCTGCCAAGCCCCATGCGTCCGCGCTCATCCTTGATCCATAATTCAGCCACACCCGCTTCGACGGCCAATGCCTCGGCTTGAACAAGCGGTGTTTGTGCTGCAACGGGGCAGCGGGCGACCAAGGTTTGGGCGGCCTCTGCATCAATCGAAGGCATCGGAATAGTATCCATGCCAGAAACGAAGGCGGGGCGGGTGCTGTGCAAAATATCCATGGCCCACCGAACAAGCCCAATGCAGATAGGTCAAGTTTTTTTGGACAATTCCAGTGCTTTGGAAATGCGCAGTCTAGGGGTTAGCAGCACAAGGCGTGCCAGCCGCCGCCCATAGTTTCAGCGCGACGACCATATCATCGAGGGTTCCGGGCGGTTCGTCGCGGCCCGCACCGGGTGCAAACCCCCATGCCACAAAAAGCGAGGTTTCAAGATGCGTGGCCAGTTCATCCATCGCAAACCCGTCGTTGGTGTCTGGGTTTCGCAATTGCGCGCAGACCTTATCGCTTGTCTTGCCTAGCCACGCCAACTCAGTAGGTGGCAAGCGCCACGCATCGTCTATCATCGGGGGGGCATGGGGCGTGGCGTTGTCCGATTGCGCGGAAATGTGACAGGTTCTACAGGCCATTGTTTCAGCACCCACACGGCTTTCGCCTGCCTGCACATGCATGCCATGCACCGTGTCCGAGCCATAGATCAGCCCGTTCCACATCGGCACTCCTGCATCGCCCACATGACAGTTCGTGCAGCGCGGATGCGACGTTACCGCAAAGATCTCATCCCACGCGGCAAGGCCGTCATCACGGCTTGGGATATCCTGGGCCGCAACCGGCGCGGCAAGGATCAATGCCAAAATCAGCGCCCTCATACAAAGTCTACCGATTTGGACAAAGGCAGTTCGCGGATGCGCTTGCCAGTGGCCGCAAAGATGGCGTTTGCCAGCGCTGGTGCCGCGGGCGGAACGCCAGGTTCACCAATGCCACGCAGTTTGTCGCCATTCTCAAGACCGCGCACGGTGATCTCGGGTGTTTGGTACAGACGCATGCCCTCGTAAACGTGAAAGTTGTCTTGTTGCGCGACACCGTCTTCATAGGTCAGTTCACAATTCATCGCATGCCCCAGCCCAAAGATCACACCGCCCTGCACCTGCGCCTCGAAATTGACGGGGTCCAGAACGCGTCCAACCTCGGCAGCGACGAACACCTTGTCAATGCGAATGCCGTCTTCCGTGTTGGTGACCTCGATCACCTCAGCGACAGGCACCCCAAATGCTAGCGTAAACGCAAGCCCACGCCCCCTGTTCGCGCCCAGCTCACTGCCCCAATCCGACATCTCGCCAACGGCCTCAAGCACTTTGCGAGAGGGTTCGTGCCAGCAAAGGCGCAACCGCTCGGCCAGCGGATCGACGCCGGCCGCGTGGCACATCTCGTCCATGAAACTTTCGTGCATGAAACCGTTGCCAGACGCCCCAACCGACCGCCAAGAGCTGACCGGAACCATTGCGGGTGTGCGGTAGCCCGTGACACGGTAGTTCGGGATGTCAAATGGCTGGTCCCATGCGCCCGCGACAATCGCCACATCGGGGCCAATGGCGGGCTGGCCAAGACGGGCAAGAGAAGATTCAGCGACCGAGGGGGCCGCAATCGCCAGATCAAACGTATCTACAGCCCCGTCCCTGACCGCCCCTTTGGCCCGGGCAATGGCAAGCGGGCGGGGGAAGTCATGGGTGAAGTCCTCCTCGCGTTGCCAGACCATCTTGATCGGGGTGTCGGGCAGTTGCATCGCGATCTCGACCGCTTGGGCGATATAGTCGTCTTCAAGACGGCGACCAAAGCTGCCACCGGACATGAGCACATGAACGTGGATATTATCCGCATCCATCCCCGTCAGTTTAGCCATATTGGCCTGAACAAAGCGCGGGATTTGCGTGCCTGTCCATATGTCCAGCCGAGCATTGGTCATTTTGACGACAACGCTCATCGGCTCCAGCGGCGCATGGGCAAGATAGGGGATGCGGTATTCGGCTTCGACCAGTTCTGCGCCTTCAAGCGCTGCCAAGACATCGCCATCGTCTTTGAACTGGCTGTCCTGGTCATCCTCGCTAAACGATGCGGCGACGGCGGCAAACTGATCGGAGGTATTGCCAATGTAGGGCGATGGGCCCCAATCACAGGTCACCGCCTGGGCCGCCTGAAACGCCCGCCATGTATTGTCTGCCACCACCGCAATACCGCCAGTGATCTGCAATACCGCCTGAACACCACGCATCTTGCGCGCGTCCTCGGCATCAAAACCGGCCAGCCCCCCACCTAGCGCAGGGTTGGTGCGCGTGGTCGCATGAACCATGCCATCCATCACCATATCGATCCCGTAGGTTTGCGTACCCGTCGATTTTGCGATGACGTCGGTCCGCTTTTGCGGCTTGGTCAGATAGCGCCATTGTGACGGTTCGCGCAGGGTCACGTCTTGGATCGGCTCGATATCAGCGGCCAGAACGGCCAGATCAAGGTATTCGATCTTAAGACCGTCAGGCAGAACCACAAAGCCATTTTCGGTCTTCAACTGGTCGCGTGGCAAACCTGTTTGCTGCATTGCCGCGCGGATCAATGTCTCGCGCGCTACGGCACCGGCCATGCGCAGGCGGTCATAAAGGTCAGGCACTGTTGTAGAGCCGCCGGTGATATGAAGGCCCATCAGCTTGCCCATTACATCCGCAGCACCACGTCCGGTTCGTGCCAGCAAGGTATCTGACGTCGCAGCAATCGGCATCGCCTCGACCCCGACAACACCGTTGTAGTAAATCGCACTGGCAGGCCCGGAGGACAGCGTTGCCGTGGCGGGGTCTATGTCCAATTCCTCGACGATCAGATGCGCCTGCATCGACCAAGCGCCCTGCCCCACATCTGCACGCGGCGTGATCAAAGTGATCCCTTGTGCGTCAATTTTCACGTAGGGAGTGATGGCGGTTTCGCCCGCCCTCAAATCCGCAAGCAGAGGGTTGGTACCTTCGCGTTTGTAGAGGTAGGTTCCAAAAACCACACCGCCCGCTATGGCGGCGGATCCGATCAGAAAACTGCGTCGGGCAATGGTTTTTACACGTCCCATATCAGGCCCTTTTCAACTTGGACGAGGCGGACTTGACTGCATCACGGATGCGCGGGTAGCTGCCGCAGCGGCACAAGTTCCCGCTCATCGCGGCGTCAATCTGGGCGTGGGTCGGATCGGGGTTGAGGTCAAGAAATGATGCGGCCTGCATGATCTGGCCCGCCTGACAATATCCACATTGAGCAACTTGCAGGTCAATCCAGGCCTCTTGCACCGCGTGCAACGCCGTTGGCGTACCGAGCCCTTCGATGGTTGTGATCTCGCCCGTCACATCGCCTGCGGCCAGCTGGCAAGACCGGACGGCAATCCCGTCCATGTGCACGGTGCAGGCACCACATTGAGCGATGCCGCAGCCGTACTTGGTCCCAGTGATCCCCAGCTCATCGCGCAAGACCCACAAAAGCGGCATGTCGTCTTCGACATCAACCTCGTGGGTTTCGCCGTTTACGGTCAGCTTCATGGACGTTCTCCCGGGCTTACTATGGGCAAGGTATCATGTTGTCACGACAGGTAAAGATGCCGCCAATAGATGCAAAAGCTATCCTCGCGTCAACTTTATCCTTCGAAACTCTGCCCCCAGAAATGCTAGCCACCGCCGCCAGAATTGGCAGCGGTGGCTTGAAATGCGACGTTTTGAAGGATCAGAATTCGACGACTGCGCGGATTGACTTGCCTTGATGCATCAACTCGAACCCGTGGTTGATCTCGTCCAGGGTCAGCTTGTGCGTGATCATCGGGTCGATCTCGATCTTGCCTTCCATGTACCAGTCGACGATTTTTGGAACATCTGTGCGCCCCTTGGCCCCGCCAAAGGCAGTGCCACGCCAGACGCGACCGGTTACCAGTTGGAACGGCCGGGTCGAGATTTCGGCACCAGCAGGGGCCACACCGATGATGATGCTTTCGCCCCAGCCTTTATGCGCGGCCTCCAGCGCCTGACGCATGACCTTGGTGTTGCCCGTGGCGTCAAACGTGTAGTCCGCGCCGCCTTTGGTCAGTTCGACCAGATGCGCCACAAGGTCACCTTCGACGCTATTGGGGTTCACGAAATCGGTCATCCCGAAATAGCGACCGGTTTTTTCCTTGTCGTCGTTCAGGTCCACGCCCACGATCTGGTCAGCCCCCGCAAGGCGCAGCCCTTGGATCACGTTCAGACCGATGCCGCCCAAACCGAAAACCACGCAGCGCGCGCCGATTTCAACCTTGGCGGTGTTGATCACGGCACCGATGCCTGTGGTGACGCCGCAGCCGATGTAACAAATTTTATCGAACGGCGCGTCCTTGCGGACTTTGGCAAGCGCGATCTCTGGGATGACCGTGTGGTTGGCAAAGGTCGAGCAGCCCATGTAGTGATGGATCGGTGTGCCATCGAGCATGGAAAAGCGCGTGGTGCCATCGGGCAGCAGCCCCTGGCCCTGTGTGACGCGGATTGCCTGACACAGGTTGGTCTTTCCCGACAGGCAATATTCGCATTCGCGGCATTCCGGGGTGTAAAGCGGGATCACGTGATCACCGACTTCCAGCGTGGTCACGCCCTCGCCGACTTCGAGCACAACGCCTGCGCCCTCGTGGCCGAGGATGGCGGGAAAGATGCCTTCGGGATCGTCGCCGGAGCGGGTGAATTCATCGGTGTGGCACAGGCCCGTGGCTTTGATCTCGATCAGGACTTCGCCCTTTTGAGGGCCTTGCAGGTTGACCTCCATGATCTCGAGCGGTTTGCCAGCGGCAACGGCGACAGCGGCGCGGGTTTTCATCATCGGGACATCCTTTTTCAGTTTGTTGTAACAGGTCGAAGGTAGAGGTTCTTGTCAAGTATAGAGCCGGGAACGGGGGCCAGCCCCCGCGGCCGCACAGCGGCCACTCCCCCGGGATTTTAATCCATTTGGAATTTAAAGGGTCATCTCGCCTCAAATGTGATGCGACCGTTGCAGATGGTCATGCGCACCGAAGCGTCGGTAATCCCGGACAGGTCAAGTTTGGTCAGATCATGCGACAGCACGACCACATCCGCCAGCAAACCAACGGCAAGGCGACCTTTTTGGTCTTCGCGAAATTCAACCCAGGCATTGTCGCGCGTGTAACTGGCCAGCGTCTGCATCAAGGTTTGGGTTTGATCGACCCAAAGCGGGCCCAGATCAAGGGGGGCCAAGGCCGCTTTGAGCGTTGTCATTACCTCGACCCCGATGACGGGCCAATCCGTGCTGAAGATCACCGGCGCACCACTGTCGCGAATTTGGGTCCAAGGATAAGCCGTGGGGATTTGATGGTCATGCAGATATTTTTGAACACCCGCCGGAGGGAAGATACCGCCAAAGGGCGCGTGCCCCGGCTGGATCGACGCCACCGCCCCCAGATCAGCGATGCGGTTGATATCCTCGGGGTGCACTGTCTCGAGATGCTCTATGCGGTGGCGGCTGTCGCGTTTGCCGTTTTGTTCAAATGCGGCCTGATAGGCGTCAAGTGTGCGGCGCACCCCGCCGTCGCCAATGGCGTGGACAGCGATTTGCAGCCCCATCGCATCGATGCGCGCGCAGGCCGCGTTTAAATGCTCTGCACTGAACACTGGATCGCCCCACGTATCATCCGTGTCGGGGTAAGGCTGCAACATCAGCGCTGTCTGCCCTTCGATGACCCCGTCGACGAACATCTTGACGGTGCCGGAATAAACCATATCGGCCGCGTAACGCATGTCCATCTCGGCGGCCTCGGACAGACGGTCAAGCGGGTCTTCCGGTCTTAGGTGAAAGGGGATTGATGTCCGGCACAGCAACGTACCTTCGGCCTCCATCTCGGAGAGAAGTTCAAGCTGGTAAAAGTTGCCATCCATACATTGCAGCCCCGTAATGCCTTGGGCCGCACAATGTTTCATGCCGCGTGCGAGGGCCGCCTTGTCCTTGGCGCGGTCCTGCAGGCTTGGCGTCGGTTCCGGGTTCTTGCCGTTGATCAGCCCCGCAAGATCACGACCGCCGTGGCGTGTGAGTGCAAGAATTGCCGCATAGGCACCGGGTTCGCGCAGCTCTCCGCTGGCCAAACCGTCGCTGCCCATCACGATGGCACAGCCCGCAGGGGTCTCGCCGCCATGCAGGATCCCTGCCAGTTCCAAAGCAGCCGTGTTCGCCCAAACGGTGTGGTGATCGGGTGCAAACATCGCAAAAGGGCGGTCTGGGCAAACACGGTCAAGTTCGTGCCGCGTCGGTGTCTTGTTGGGATGCAAGATCGCGTAATCAGCCTGTACCGCAAAGACAACCGCATCATCGGGATGGGCCTCGGCATAAGGTGCGACGGCAGCGCCAAGCGCCTCAAGCCCCGCGACCGCGTGCAGGTTAAGGTATCCCAACTCGACCGAGCCACAAAAAAGATGCACATGGCTGTCGATAAAACCGGGCAAAACGGTGGCGCTTGCAGCGTCAATGATGCGCGTTTGAGGGCCGGAAAGCGCGCGCATCTCGGAATCGGTGCCCAATGCCGAAATTCTATTGCCCTGGATCGCAAGCGCCGTGGCACCCGTCGTTGCGGGATCAAACGTGATCAGCGCCCCGTTCAAAATGACGATATCGGGTGTTTGGGACATTTGCGCGGTCTTTCACTTGAGCAGAGGTGTTTTGGTACGCTAGCGCCAACGCGACGCACACCGCAAGCCAATCTGCCGTCAACCGCCAACCGCATGCTGAAGGGCGAGGATCATGGCGGCCAGTTCAGCGCTTTGCGGTGCCGAGGCGCGCAGGCTTATGCCGACCGGGCCCGCCATCATCGGCGCGTTCAACGGCACGGCCCGCAAGCTGCCGTTCGACAACTCTTCGGCAACCACACCCCTTGAAATGAACCAGATGGCATCGGTTTCACGCAAAACCTGCCGGCCAAACGCAAGCGATACACTCTCGAACGCCGGGGTGATGTCATCCGCGCCCACGCTGTGCAGGTAGGACCGCACCAAAGGGCCAATGACAGCCCCCGGTGGCGGCAAGATCAAGGCAAAGCGTTCAAGATCGCGGGCTTCGAGACGGTCGCCCCATGGGTGGCCTGCCCGCACCACCGCGACAACATCTTCGGTATAGAGCTGCCGAAAACTTAGCCCCTCCATCCGGTCCGCCTCAGCCATGCGCCCTACGACCAGATCAAGCCGCCCCTCGCGCAATTGCGACAGCAGCAACCAGTTCGGTCCGGTTGAGACCCGGATCAGACATTGCGGATGTACCTCGCGAAACCGGACCGCGGCACTTGGCACAAGCCGGGTTGCTGCGGTGGGCAACGTGCCGATGGCCAACCGTGTTTGCGCCTGCCCCACCCCCGGTCGGGTCGCGTGCCCAAGCGTCGCCATCGCGGCACCTGCCAGTTTCTGAAACTCCTGCCCCGCTTTGTTCAAGCTAAGCCGCCGCGCTGTGCGGTCAAACAACTGCTGGCCGATGATATCCTCAAGCTCGCGCAGGGTCTTGGAAACGGCTGGCTGGCTGACGCCCAGTTGATCTGCCGCAGCCACGATCGAACCTGCCTGAGCAATATCGAGAAAGGTGGAAATATGGCGCAAGCGCAAACGCGGATCAATATTCATAACCATTAGGTTATTTAAACAGCGCTATTTCTCAATATCTTTATAACCTTTGTTATGGGAAAAGCACATCAAAGCGAAAGGGAGCGGCGTATGTCAGACAGATATGAGACTGGAATGGAGACTCGCCGTAAGGTGCTTGGGGATGCCCATGTAGACAGGGCCGAGGCCGCGAAAACCGATTTTGACAAGCCGTTCCAGCAGCTTATTACCGAATCGGCATGGGGTACGGTCTGGGCCAATGACAACATCACCCACCGTGAACGGTCGATGTTGACGCTGGCGTTGCTGGCGGCGACTGGCAACTTCGAAGAAATCCCGATGCATATTCGCGCCACTGCCAATACCGGGGCCAGCAAAACCGATGTGATGGAGGCTTTTCAGCATGTCGCTATCTATGCGGGGGTGCCAAAGGCGAACCATGCGCTTAAACTTGCGAAACAGACCTACAAAGAAATGGGGGAGGACATATGAGCGATCAGAATGGGGCGTTCTTTCACCGCGACCGCAGTTGGCAACCACCTGCACTGACGCCAGACTATAAAACCAGCGTCCTGCGGTCTCCGCAAAAGGCGCTGATTTCCATGAACACGACGCTGAGCGAGCAGACCGGGCCGGTCTTTGGTCATCAGATGTTGGGGGAGTTGGACAATGACCTGATCCTGAACTACGCCACAGCGGGCGAGATGGCGATTGGACAGAGGATTATTGTACATGGTCGTGTGCTGGATCAAAACGGGCGTGGCATTCCCGGTGTGCTGCTGGAGTTCTGGCAGGCCAATGCGGGCGGGCGCTATCGCCACAAAAAAGAGGGCTATCTGGCCCCGCTGGATCCCAACTTTGGCGGCTGCGGGCGCACGATCACGGATGAAAACGGCGGGTATAGTTTCCGCACGATCAAGCCAGGCGCTTACCCCTGGCCCAACCGCACCAACGATTGGCGCCCTGCACATATCCATTTTTCGCTTTTCGGCACCGGCTTTGCGCAACGGCTGATCACCCAGATGTATTTCGAGGGCGACCCGCTGATCTGGAAATGCCCGATTGTGGAAACGGTTCCCTCCCGCGAGGCCATCGAGCAATTGATCGCACCTTTGGATATGGAAAACACCATTCCCATGGACGCACGTGCCTATAAGTTCGATATGGTCCTGCGCGGACGGCGGTCCACGATGTTTGAAAACCGCAAGGAAGGTAACTGATGCAAGAGTTGAACCACCTGAAGGAAAGTCCCTCGCAGACCGCAGGGCCTTACGTGCATATCGGATGCCTGCCGAATTTCTGCGACATCACAGGAGTTTACGCCCATGATCTGGGTGACACCATGGTCAATGCCGACACCCGTGGCGCGCGGATCACCGTCAAGGGCACCGTCTACGACGGCACCGGCACACCGCTCAAAGATGCCATGGTCGAGATATGGCAGGCTGATGCGGATGGCATCTATCCGGGCAATGATCCACGCGGGGCCGCTGACCCTAACTTTACCGGCTGGGGCCGGAAGGCGGGGGATTATGACACGGGTGAATGGGTATTCGAGACCATCCGCCCCGGCGCTGTGCCTTTTCCTGACGGACGGATGATGGCGCCGCATATCACCTTTTGGATTGTGGCGCGCGGGATCAATATTGGCCTGCAAACCCGCATGTATTTCCCCGATGCCGACAACAGCGCCGACCCGCTGCTGACGCGGCTTGAGCATCAAAACCGCGTGCCGACCCTGATCGCGCAGAAAGACGGCAACGACGTCTATCGTTTTGATATTTACCTTCAGGGCGAGAAAGAAACGGTGTTCCTAGATGTCTGATCCTTGTATTTTATGCGTTGCCATTACCGGCAGCGTGCCGACAAAAGCGGCCAATCCTGCCGTTCCAATTTCCATCGCTGAACAGATCGAGAGCACGCACGAGGCATTCGAGGCAGGGGCAAGTATTTGCCACGCGCATGTGCGCAACGACGATGAAACGCCATCGTCTGATCCTGATAAGTTCGCCGCCCTCAAGGAAGGGCTGCAAAAGCATTGCCCCGGCATGATCATCCAGTTTTCGACTGGCGGCCGGTCCGGCGCAGGCAAAGCGCGCGGCGGGATGTTGTCCTTGCGGCCAGACATGGCATCGCTGTCGGTGGGGTCGAATAACTTTCCGACACGTGTCTACGAGAACGCTCCCGACTTGGTGGAATGGCTCGCATCTGAAATGCGTCAGTATGAAATCGTGCCGGAAGTCGAAGCATTCGACCTGAGCCACATCCTGCAAGCCATCCAGCACCACAAAGACGGCAAACTGTTCGGGCGGCTTTATGTGCAGTTCGTGATGGGTGTGAAAAATGCGATGCCCGCCGACAAGACGGTGTTTGATTTCTATGTCGAGCAGGTCAAGGCGCGTGCGCCCGATGCGGCGTGGTGTGCAGCTGGTATCGGCCCGAACCAGATCGTCGTGAATGAATGGGCGATTGCGGCGGGCGGGCATACCCGCGCGGGGCTTGAGGACAACGTGCGCCTTGACCGCGACACGCTGGCCCCCTCAAATGCTGCGCTGATCAAACGTGCGGCGGACCTATGCGAGAAATACGAACGCCCCGTCGCAACATGGCAACAGGCCCGCAAGATTTTGGGCCTGCGTTCTGTAGCCGTCTAAAGCACCCCTGCCCGCCCGCGTCAGTTCAGACGCACGGGCAGGTTCAACGGCCCTCGAAACCCAAAACCGGACCAGACGACGCTGGCGGGGTCTACCAGTTCCATATCGGGAAACCGCTCAAACAACATTGGCAACAGGACCTTGCCCACCGTATGGCGCGAGATATGGATGCCCATGCAATGATGCGCCCCGTTGCCGAACGACTGATGCGCTGTGGTTTTGCGAAAGACGTTGAACAGATGCCCATCTTCATAGACCTCTTCATCGTGGTTGGCCGAGGCCTGCACCGTCATCACCACATCACCCTTGGGAATGGTGAAGCCTCTGATCTCGGTCTCTTCGCGTGCCACGCGCGAGCTGACCTGAATGGGGGCGACCCAACGCACACCTTCCTCGAACGCAGTGGCCCAGTCACCGGTTGATTTCATTTCCTCAAGCTGGTCGGGGTTGGTCAGCAAGCCGTAAAGTATCGTCAACAACGCATCTCGTGGCTCGTTGATGCCACCGCCAATCGCGATTTTGATGTTCGAGACGATCTGGCTCATCTCGATCGGGTCTTCTGCATTTACCATAACCGACAAAGCCGACTGATCGGGGGTGGCTTTTACGATGTCGACCATCCGCGCCAGTTCACGGTTCATCGCGATATTTGCCTTGGCCACGCGTTCGAACGGTTCATCGGCCCAGCCAAAGTTTCCTGCCCCGTCGATCAGCGCTTGCGACCAATGTTGCATGTCCGCATCGGTTGCGTCGGGAAGCCCTAGCATTTCCGCCAGGATGCGCGCGGCCAGCGGGCCTGCGAGCATCGGAAAAAGATCAATCACCTCATCGCGTGGCAACCGGTCAAGATAGGCGCTGGCGTGGTGCTCGTAAGAAGGTACCCAAATCGTCTTGATGTTTCGCGCCGAGAAAGTCGGCATCATCGCCATGCGTTCGCGCAAATGGGCATCGCCGTCCTTGCGCATAAGCGTGTGCGCCTCGAACGCCTTTTCCATCGGGGTGTTTGGATCATTGGTGCTGAACAGCGCCGAGTTGCCTTTGACATCACGGGTATCAGCGGCCTTGGTCAGCAAGGTGCGCCCCAGGGATTTAACCCGCAAAACGGGGCTTTCAGCCCGCAAGCGCGCATAAATCGAATAGGGATCACGGGTGAGTTCAGAAAGCGTGATCGTCTCGTTCAACGGTGCAACTGGCATTGATCCCCTCCCAAGGACACAAACACCCAAAGTGTTCGACTATCGAACGATAAGAGTCACAAACGATTTAGGCAACGCCGATTTTTATAGAAAAATCTCGTCGAACTTGGTCTCTGCGTCGGCTTCCAGCGTTTTGACGGCCCCAGCAACTTCTGCGTCTGTCGGGTTCACCCAATTCGCGTTCGAAATCATGCCCGCGTCTTTCAATCCCTGTCCCGTCTGTTCGAAATCGATCAGCGAATAGACCTCATTATACTGGATCTTTTCACCAGCGCGGAACCAGAACCGCGTACAGGCATCGACCACATGGGGAGTGACGTCAGCGAACCACTTCAGCTGTCGTTGAAAGTCTTCAAAAATCCTGCCGGGGCGGCGCAGAAGAATGGCTATCTTGCAGGACGGATCAATCACAAATGCGGCCAGATGCAGCGCGGAGTTGTCAGTAGACACGATCATCGACGCACCTTTATAGGTGGCCAGCTGGGTCTGCAAATCATGCTGTTGCGGATGAAAAATTGTATAGCCTTCGGCCTCCATCTTGGCCTCGATATAATCTTCCATCAAATATCGCCCACGTTTGCGAAATAGCGCGCTGCGCGAGATGTAGATCTTGTCGGGGCCAGCCGGTTCGATCCTTTGGCGAAGACGACGATCCGTAAAGGCGCGAAATTCTGGACTGCCAGACATCAGATCGTTGACGCCAAATGCTTGCGGCGCGATGATCAGCCGCTCAATCCGGGTGGGTTTGGCAAACGCGGTCATCCGGGGCATGTCACCGAATTGTTCAGTGATGACCTTGACCATCCCCAAGCTCCGTTCGGGCCAAGTGATCGGATTTTTGGGAATGAAAGCGATGGCATCAATCGGTTCTTTCACCTCATCCACCGCCCAAAGCCGCGCCAGCGATTCACACAATGCATGGCCAAAATGACCGTACGAAAGCCCCGCATAAAGCATCGTACCCGCAACCTCGCGGTCCACCTCGGCCTCGGCAGGCAGATCAGGCTCGACCGTGGTGGGCCGCCGGCTTGAGCGCCACGTCATCGCGTCTTCGCAAAACACCCCATCCGCGTCGAACACCCCCGCAGGGCGTGCCATGGCGCGGCGTTTGCCTTCGCCCCAAGGGACGATCAGGGCGTTCTCGACCACACGGATTTCACCCGCCAACGGGCGATCTGGGTCAAACGTAAGCGCCATGTCTTTCTCCAACTGGGTCTGAGCGGACTTCTTTAGCCCCGGGTGATCTGGGATTGTAGTTTCTTCTGCGAGACAGGGCCATCAATCCGAATAAAGGACACGCCCAAACGGATGTTGGCACGGTCACTTCCGGTGATCTGGATTTCTGGTTCACTTGGCCAAGCGGACAGATCAAGCTTGTAATCGTCGTGCCAGCCACTGATGAGCGTCACCCCACCATACGCCACATGAAACACCGTCTGACCTTCGCCAGGCTCGATCGTATTTTGACCGCTGCCGATGTAAATATGGTCGTCCCCCCCGGCCGAGCGGACGATATTGCGCCCCGGTCCGGTGTGGATTTCCGATCCACCTGACCCGTCACTGATATCGTCATTGCCCGGCCCGCCATAAATCTTGCTATGCCCCGCGCCGCCGCGGATGACATCGTCGCCCGCGCCACCATCCAGGATATCGCGGCCATTGCCGCCATAAAGCGTGTCATTGCCCGCGCCGCCATAAAAGATATGCACATCCTTGCCGCGCCCGGATTTAGCGATCAGCATGTCGTTGCCTGCCCCGCCGTGAAAAGTCGCGCCCGCGTATTTCGCGCCGATCATCACATCGGCTCCGCGACTTCCATGAACGTTGACGGCAACCCGCTCTGAGGTTTCAAAGTTCATCGGCGTGTCAGGGTGGGCGACGACGGCGATCTCCTTGCCTTCGCTGGCGTTTTGTTCCTTGCGCGACACAACCGTCGCGATGCGGATGTTTTCGATATAGGCGGGCATGTGCAGCACGTAATCATCCGGCCCCGCCATGTACCACAGCGTGTCATTGCCACCGTCAGCGTCTTCGGTGATCTTTTCGGCATTGGCCCCGTAAGCCCAGTAATCATTGTCGGCATTGCCGCCCGCCAGCACCACTGACCCATCCAGCGCCATCATCGCATTGACCCCGCGCTGAGGGTTCTCAAAACCGCGCAGGTCAAGGCCCAGTTCGAGCGCATTGTCGACCATGCAGGCGCGCAGTGCATCCAGTGGCGCGTCGGCGACGATATTCGTCGTCTCGCCAGGGTCTGCGACCAGATCGTAGATATGCTCTTCGCCGTTGGGATAGCGGAAGTACCGATACTGGCTAAGCTCGGGTTCGGAGGGTCGCACCGACAGCGTGCCAAAGACGCTGGTCACAGGGGATTTCTTGGTATCGAACTGCCCGAAGCTCTCATTCACGAGGGGCAGCATACTTTGCCCCGAAGTCCAGTCAGGCCGGTACGGCAACCCCGCCAGATCCATGATGGTCTTGGGCACATTATGCAAAGACACCGGCAACTCGATCACACGACCCGGCTCCATGCGGGCGTTCCAAATTCCAAGGGGGACGTGGGCGGCACTGTCCCATTGGCTCATCTTGTGGAAACTGTCGTGGGTACCAAGGTTAAATCCGTTGTCCGACAGCAAAAGAACTGTTGTGTTTTGCCCCAGTTCAGAGGCGCGGAGCGCTTCCATGAACCGGCCAATTTCAGCATCAACATGGCTGATCGCGGCGAAATAGCCGCGCACGACTTGGCGCCACGCCTGATCCCCCGCCTTTTCAGGTGTCCAAGGACCATTGGTGATATAGGCGGCCTCGTAGACCGCCATGCCCTCTTGCGGGCCGAAATAATCCTCTGGTGCAGCGGTGCTGGGCCAAGTGATCTTGTCGACGTCATATTGCTGATAAAACCGGTCCGGGCATTGCAGGTTGTAATGCGGATGCTTGAAGCCAAGCTGGATCAAGTGCCGGCGCTTGGGATCGGCGCGGCCCAGATAGTCGATGGCATTTTGTGCAACCATGTTGTCATAAAATCGGCTGTCCTGGCTGCCATCATCATTGGGGTGATTGACCCCCGCGATCCCCGGCCCCTTGTCGAGGTATTTTTTGACGTTACTGCGCCTGCCTGCGTCCTTTGCCTCGGGCTGTTCGTGGAACAGGATGCGGGCGTATTCTTCGGGCATGGGTTTGTAATTGCTGTCGACCTTGCCGGTGGTAAAGGTTCGAAAGCCCGCGCGGCGCAGATCGAATTGCCACCCCGTTGTGGGGGGCAAAATATCGCGCCAGAACCGATTGAGATCGACCAGTCCGGTACGAAAAGGCGACAGCCCCGTGGCCAGTTCCGCACGGCAGGGCGCGCACAGCGGCACGGTGGCATAGGCATTGGCAAAGCGTGTGCCCTCGCCCATGAAACGATCAATGTTGGGTGTGCTGATCGTCAGACCAAAGGCGTTGCGCCAAGTAAAGATGTCGATCATGTCATCAATCCAGATGACGCAGATATTGTCGCCAGCGGCGGTTTGCTTGGTAAAGCTCATAACGCATCCCCTTGGGCTTCGACAAAGCGGCAGGCTTGGGCGATCCTGTCCAATGCGGCGGGCGTCGTTCCGGCGGTGTCCAGCCAGAACAGCACGTCGTGGATCACTGAATGGCCCAGTGTTTTCAAGATGCCCTTGCGGTGCGATCTGCATCCTATGAACAAATCACTGACCCCTGAAAGCGCGGTTGCCAAATCTGCACCCGCCTCGACGCTGGTTTGAGGGGGTGGTAATTTCGCGCCGGGCTTGGCGGCTGTAAGGCTTAGCTTTCCATGCTCGTAACCGACCAAAACCCACATCTGCGCCCCTGGTGACGGCAGGGTCACCTCGACCGATCCGGCATCATCACGCCATTCCAAAAGCCCGTCCTTTTCGGACAGAAACAGGTAGTTGTCCCCTTCAGGCGGATTCAGGGTCACCAATGTCCGCGCCTGACCTTCTGGCGAAGTCAGGCGGACAGCACAGCAAAACTGTTCAGCCTCGACCAAAGCCGCATCAACGGCAAACCCCCCATTCACCTCTCGAATATACCCCACGCCGCCACGCGCCGCGAGACGCGCATGACCATCGTTTGGCTCTGCCGGGCGGGCCGGAAGACCCAGCGCATTCTCCGGTGTCCAAACGGCAATGGCACCGCTGGGATCCAGGGTCATTGCACCTGCATGACCGCGATACCAAATCGCATCTGTCTCATTCGGGTGCTGGCTTGCAGCGACTTTTTGTTCCTCAACCACCGGCGCTTCGCGCAGGATCACGCGTTTGGGAAGGTCGATGTCCAGAAAAATCGGCTCGAATTTATCCATCAATGCACCGGCAATGCTGCGGGCAACGCCCAACGATGTAAGGTTTGGCCCGTCACACTTTGATGGCTGAAACCATCTCGCAATGATCCGCGGTTGGCAGGCATGCCGTCGTCCGAGGCAGGATGACCAAGAGCATAACACAACGTCAGATCCTTGCCCTTGGGGGGCTTGTCGCAGGTGATCAGCAAATCGTTCGGGTCTTTAGCATCCAGGCTAACCTTTATAATCCTTGCCCCCTTGTCATCGCCTTCAAGTCGAAAGCCACATGCCTCTCCCGCGTTCAGTGGATCGGCCTCATCAAGGACGAACGCACCCAACGCTTCACCACGACAGCGGATTACCTTTGCGTCAGTCTCGCGCTCGGCCAGCAGCAACACCGGACAGGCCCACGGCGCATCGCTGTTGCGCGCCTCGATGGCAAAGCTCTCCATCTCGGCGATTTGCAGCCGCGCTTCGGGGGTTGGGCGGCCAAACGGATCTTGCGCGAACATATAACCGGGGGCCGCATAGACATGTTCATGAGTGCCCTTGTTCCATGCCAGATCCCATTGGGCGCGCAAGATCGGGGTATCGGATATGTCAGAGGTGCCTGCATCAAACACGGATGTAAAAAGCGGCTTGCGCAAACCGTTGTCTGCAAACAAGTCCGTAATCTGTTCCATGATGCCGTGCATGCCACGGGTCCAGTCCGCACCCGTGCTCATGACATCTTCAAGCGTGAAATCAAGCCCGACAGACAGCACCTTTGCAGGTTTTCCCAAAGACTGCGCTGCCGCGCAAAGGTTCAAGACAGTCTGGCGAAAGTTGGCCATTGCCGCACCAAGCAAAAGTGCGGCGATGCCTGCGGAGCTATCGGTTTCAGAGCGGGCATAGATCAGCGGCAAGGCCCGGTGACTGGCCATGCGGCGGCGCAGAATTTCGTCTGCGATCAGGCTGTCGCGGGTTTGTTCGGTCAGTTTTTGAATGATATCCGTTGCAGTATTGTCTTGGGTGCCTGCCGCACCCGCTGAGCCCAGATCATCGCCTGTGGTCACCACGTGATAGGGAAACGACAGCGGCTCTGACGCGGTCACGGCGCGACGTGAGCCACCAAAGGACAGCAGCCCGTAAACCGCGCCTGCGGTGTCGGCGATGATATCAGGCGCGCTTGCCTCATCACTCAGGCGCACACGGCGGCGAAACTGCCGCGGGCCCTGGGCACCGGGCAGATTGGCACTGAATATGTACCACGCGCCGCGCTGACGCAGGTGCCATGCGTCCACATCGCCAAGAACGGCAGGGTCAACAAGTGCATCAGCGGCAATGGCGGGCAGACGCCGGTGAATATCCGCGATCACGCTGTCAGAGAGGTTCATCCGCAAACCGGTTTCGTCAAATCCGATCACATCGCCGTTTTTCGCCCTCAGCAGAACGCCGCGCCTGGAGGTCCCTTGGTCTTGCATTTATCTAGGTCCTTTGACGGATCATCGTTGGGTCAAGGTATGGCATGAAGCCTTACCGTTCTAAAGCTTTGATGCGTTATTTGTAAAATGGGCGCCATTTCTTGAGCAGGCGGCGAAAATCTTTTTCCCGCGCAATGCCATAATAGACGCGCGCTGCGGTTTTATTCTTTTCGTGTAGTGTAGTGCCCACCTTGCGGACGTAGCGAAAGCCGTCCGTGCGCCCGGCACGGTATGCCTTGCGCATGTCATTGGCCGAGATATCGCCGCGAAGCAGATCAAACAACGCTTCTGACTGGCCCATCTCGACGATGGACTGGATGCCTGCATGACCTGCCCCATGCAGCAGAACGCGTGTGTAATTCGAGGGCTTGGGCAAGCGTGTCTCGTGCTTTCTATCCGGTCTGTGCAGCGGATCGACCAAGACGATATAGGCTCGCGTGTCGTCCAGATGCGCGCCGAGATCATGGTGCCAGCCTTCCATCTTGGCCCATTGCTCGCCATAGCGCCGCTCGAAACGGACAGCGGCAGGATCAATAGAGCTTTGTGGGGAAACAGCGATAGCCCTTGTTGCATTCAGTGCTTGCGCCCCCAGCAACGCACCATAGCCCCCCATGCTGAAACCATAAGCCGTAAGCTGTGGCTTTGGCCCAAAGAATTCCCGGCAAGCCGCCATCGCGACAATGAACTCGTCATGTTGATGCCAGTCTTCGTCGCGGTGAAAAACACTCACATGGGCAATCTGGCGCTTGGTGAATGACCTTGATCCCCATCCCCCATCCTCCGACTCAAACGGATAGTCGAACGGGGGGAAGGCTACCAATACCTTGTCAGGCTTGGCAGGTCCGGTGTATTCCAACCGCAATTTTTTCCCGTCATAGATAACATTTCGACCCGTCCATCCCTCGGGCAAGGTCGATAGCTGCACGTCTGGGCTAGTCATCCGCCAAAATCTTTTCCGCATCAATCTTGTCGAAACGGCGCTCTCCCACGTGCTGTTCCAACATGGATTTAGCTTTGCGCAGCATGTCGACCTCTTTGAGAACCTTCATGTTACGGTAATGGATCATCTTGATGTCTAGGTCTTCGGGCAAGGGTTTGCCGCGCAATTGGCCGCCCAGGATATAGTGCTGTTCTTCTGGCAGGATGTTCCAGTCAAGGCCGGCCGCGCGGATCGCCAAAGGCAGGCTCATCTGGTCCAGATAGGGCCGCTTTTTGATCAGATCGACCTTGTCGATTATCTGCGCCAGACGCATCCAGACCTCGACGAATGTTTCGCCCTTATCCGTCACCGGACCTTCGGGAAAGACAATCAGCCCTGCATTGAAATAGGGCATCAGCGGTTTGCGTTTTTGACGCGACAGCCAAATGCGTTCTTCTGGCAGCGGCATATCGCAGGCACCATAAATGTGATCCCAGATGTCTTGCCCGGACCACAGCATAGACGTTGCAGCTGCTACCGACACATGACCCGGTTTGATTATCTCGTCGGACGTGTTGGGTGCAATGAACAGCATGTCGCTGTCCATAAACGCAGAATAAGGTGTTCGTCTTGGCTGCATCGCGGCAAGCATCTTGTTGCCATGGGGATAGGGCCGGTCAAACACACCCGCCGTTTCAATCGGGCGCACATCCACGTTCAGCCTTTTAAAGATCGCCAAGGCATAGGGGTTCATGTCACCGATGGTTTCGGCAGGGCAATAGCCAATTAAATCAACTTCTTCCGAAAAGTTCGTACGGATGGACGCTGCCAAAAAGCACCCCATATCCTGATATTTTGGAGGGTCGACCACGAAAAATATCGAAAGCTTCGGAATGCTCATGAGAGGTGCCTTTTATAGGGCGTGAACGTCGATGACTTGAGCCGTTTTTCAAACGCCACAATCCAGCGTTTCTTATGTTCAGGCATTCGAGCCATCGCTTTGCGCCGCTTCGCGTTTCGACTTGGCCACAGATTTGCGTTCCTTCGATGTCGGTTTCTGCGCAACGGGCCTGCGTGTCGGTGTCTTGGATGGCGTGCGTGTCACGGGTGGTTTTGCAGCGGTTTTTGCCTTGGGTTTTGGCTTGGCGACAGGTTTTGACTTTTTCAGGCCCAACCGGCTGCGCATCCCGTCAACTACTCCAACAGCGATTTTAGCCCGCAAATCCGGGTCAGCCAGAAATTTGCAAACGTCAGCCGCGCGGGCTGCCATCTGCTGACATTCGTCTTGATGACCGTCACACCATCCCAGCCGCTTTGTCACGTTGCCGTGGTTTTTCCGAATAGGAACGAAATGCTCCCACGGCTTGAAATGATGTGTCGCAAACGTCTCGAACGGGCAATCGACAACCAGTGCCACACTGCCTGAGTTCAGTGTCCAATAAAAGCTCGAGCCCACGTCATTGCCAGGTAACACCACGATATATTTGTATGTTTGAAGCTCTTCACGCGACAGGCGGGGCCGTTCGAAATCCGCCAAAAACGGTTCATTCTCAAGCAAGAAACCGTCCGCATTCGTATAGCCCAGATCGAAGCGGGGATTGTCGAAATAAAGGCTTAGGAAATTGAACCTCTGCATTGATTTCAACACGTGAAGTGTTTCTTCGCGGCTGAACTCTCCGCTCTTGTATTTGCGTAAAAGCGGATACATCCGGATCATCTCACCGCGTGCCCGAGGCCCCAAGCGCCCCCGGTTGCCCGGCCCGCCGCGCCAGGCGACGCGGTCGGATTTATCATCCCAAGCCACACGGTTTGGATCAAGGTTGCCCAGAAAATCAGGGCTGTCGATGTCATGATATTCGGGAAGGGGCCACAAAACATGGCCCGCGGGCCGGGTATGAAGACGATTGAAGTTAATCAGTGGCGCAGCACGGCCTTCGCTGTCGACCACCACGCGGTGGCGGTGGTCCTGCATGTCCAGAAGAAAGTCAAAGTCGGCCCCAGCCGCAAGAACGTCGCGCAGGGAATGCGTTGTCTTGTTGTTCTTGGAGTGTTGATTGTGTTGAACAAGCCATGGCTGCTCCACATCGCTGGATGGCTGCCAATCGTTCAAATTCCTGACCGATTGGCCTGCGTGATCCCATGACAAGGTCATGCCACTCGACGCCCGTGCCCCAAACGCAAACGCCGCAGGATCAAGGGACATCTCATAGCTGACATGCGCACCAAGCTGATGCGCAATCGAGCTATCTACAAAATCTTTTGTCGTAACCATGGACCGCTCAATGCTCTGGAAGACATGCGATTATTTGTTTTGTTGCTTGTCTATTGTTCCTCAAACTATACCCTGCGACAGGCGATTGAGGCAACCCTTTTGAAAAGACGGCCCCTCCATCTCGCGTAGCGCAAACGATCAGGCAGGTTTCTCATGGGCATCGGTAACGAAAAGACCCTTATGTTGACGGTGATGCGCAACGAGGGGCCTTATGTGCTGGAATGGATCGCACATCATTTTGCGTTGGGCATCGATGACCTGCTGATCTTTACCAACTATTGCTCGGACAATACCGACAGGATACTTGACCGGATCGAAGTGCTTTGGCCCCACCGCGTCAAGCACCAACCCAATCCCAAAATCATGTTCCCCAAGCAAGGCGTGTGGCATATCATGGCGCTGCGATATGCGGGCAACTTCGGGCGCTACCATGCGGCTGACTGGCTTTATGTCACGGATGCCGACGAGTTTTTGAACCTCAAGAACCCGTCAGGCACATTGGATGGATTCTTTGATCAGGCAGGTGCGGCTGATGCCGTTTCATTCACCTCTGTCGCGTTCAACAGCAACGGGCATAAACACGAAACCACCGATCTTGTCACAACCCGCTATACGCAAACCACCATGGATCTTGACGACACCGATCAGGAAATCATCACAGCCGTCAAGACCTTGTACCGCAACAAGATCAAAGGCCCGCGCCGCCCGCACCGGCCTGTGACCAAGACGTTTTCAACAACGGGTTTCAAGTGGATCAATGGTTCGGGCGAACAGATGCCCGCATCGTTCACCGACAGCGACTACAAGGGCATCAACGCCGTGCCCACCCGCGCCTTTGGACAGGTGAACCATTATTCGATCAAATCTGCGGCAGAATTTTTGCTGAAAGTAGATCGGGGCGACGCGGTCCAGGCTGAGCGGCTTGGCGCGTCCGAGCAATACTGGAACCACGCCAACCGTGCCGGTGGACTGGACACCAGCAACGTGGGGCTATCGCCCGCAGCGCAGGACATATATGACTATTTGCTGGCCGATCCGGTTCTGAAACAGCTTCATGAACAATCGTTTGAATTGCGGCAAACCCGGTTGGCCGCAATTCTGGAGACAGAAAACGGGCAGGATCTGGCACGCAGGATTGGCTATTACGATTAGGCCAGTGTGCGGGGTTCGATAATCACAAACTCCGGCACGCTAAGTTCTTCCGAGGGTGCAAGTGCCTCATCATCAACCTTTCTCTGTTCGCTCATAAAGGTCGAAATGGCGGGCCCCATCAGAACGATACGCGTGACACTGCCGCGATTTACGCGGCTCAACAGCTTTGCACCGACCTGTTCATAAGTAACCCGCAGCACATCGGGCTTTTCATCCTCGATCAATTGATTGATCCGCGCGATTGTCTTTGCATCTTCACCCGGAAACACGACCTGCTCTGTGGTCATCTGCAGTTGATCGCCCAGCGAAAGTTCATTCTGCGCCAGGATATTGTGCATGATCTTCATCCGTGACGCGTTGTCTTCCTGGGCTACAACAACAGTTTGCGGCACCTCTTTGACCGTAAAGATCGATAGAAATCCGATGCCTGATCCCAGATCCAGCACCTTTTGTCCCTCTTCGACCATGCGCCCGACCTTGCGGGCCATCCGGCGCTGATACTTGCCACGCATCACGAAATCGAGCGTGTTTTGGGCAAAAATTCGGACGTCCGCAGGTAAGAGAATCTCGTGGTTGGGAACCCATTCCACAGCCGTTTGCGCTGATACATCAATCTCACCGGGCACGAAACCATCACCGCCCTCGCCCACATCAGCGAAATCCGCTTCGGGTTTTTTGCGACGTTCCTGAACGGGGCGCTCAGAGTTGTTCTTTTCGACCTGCGACATCAGCGCTGCAATTTCCGCAGGGTCGCGGGCCTTGGGCGGTTTGGCAACAATCTGCGTGATCGGCACCTTCGAGGCCTCGATCAGCGACGCTTTAAGCTCCTCATAGGCGTCTGTCTTGCGGTATTCGTCAAGCCGCGCCTCGACCCGCTCGATCGCGCTGTAGTGCAGGCGCGACAACACCGGGTCAGTCAACAGCTCTTCCATGATCGCCTTACGCCGTTCATTATAGCGCAGGATCTTATCGTCGTAGACTTCGTTACGGTCCTGAAGCGACCAATAATCGGCGTTATACTTGTCTTTTTTGTTGTTCACGTTGCCACGAAACTTGCGGATCGCGTAGCTGTCGATGGACTTGACCGCATAGTGGTTCATCTGCGCCCATTGATAGCCAACGGTGCGCCGGATCGAGCGCCAGCCGCGGAATTTAAAGTAATCCTCCATCGGCAAGCCGGACCCGTTGAGCCATTTGACCGTATCAGGAAAGCCTGTTTCAAGCTCCTTGTTCTTGATTGATGGCCGGTGGATACCGATTTTCCATTTGTCAGGGTCAAACTTGAACAGGGTTTTGACGCCCCAGCCCTTGTTCCAAGTGGGCGGTGCCGCATAAAGATATTGTTCGGTCACGGGCGCGCGCGACCAATCAACCACGTTGCCAGACCCGAAAATGCGCCATGTGATGATGATCCCGTTGGCATCACCCGCAGCATCCAACATCGGGTCAAGCGTGCCGTCGCCATAGTTGATCGACAAAAACTCGTCGGCGTCGAACATCAAAATCCAGTCGGCCTCGGCCACCTTGGGTTCCTTTTGCGCGTATTTCATTGCCGATGGCTGGGGTTTCACACCTTCGGGAATGTCGTTGCGCCGATGATACCCAAGGCCCAGTTCTTCAAGGCGGATCAGCATCTCGTCAGTGCCATCACTGCAATCGTTCGTATAAACAAGGATCTTGGTGAACCCCACGGCAAGGTGATGCGCGTACCATTCCAGCAGGAACGGCGCCTCATCCTTCATCATCGAGATGGCCAGCAGCTTGCCGTGCGGGCTTTTATGCGGTTTCAGTTTGATGGCATTGGCCCTCTTGCGGTGGCTTAACGCAGCGCCTTGGACGGATCGATGCCGATCTTTTCGCACATCCGCGCGGCATAGGATCCGGGCAGCGGCGCGTTCTTTTCCCACCACGGTTTTGTCCCGTTGGTATAAAGATGGACCGACAAGGTTTTTTCAGTGAAATGCCCCTCAACACGGCCGTAAGGGTCATAGAATACGTCATTGAGCTGGAACGGGACAGGGTACAGTACTTCTCGTTCGCTGGCCTTGTCATATTGGCCAGTTTGCTTGGCAAAATAGGTGAAGGCCTGCGGGCCGAATGCCGTGCGCTCGGCGTTATAAATGCGGTGTGAATGGGACAGCTTGGGATCCTGGCGGTCGTATTTCTTGCGCTGGTTCTTGTTCCACCACGCGGGGTAATCGGGCAAGTTGTCGTAGTAATCCAGCAGTTGGTCCATCAGCTCGCATTCTTGCGGCAGACCCACGACACCGCAGTTCAGCGCGCCTGACATGCCGTGGCGGCCAAAAATATATTCGTCGTCTTCAGGAAAAGGCTGGTGGCAGAAAGCATCGCAATCAATCCAGATTGCGCCCGTCTTCCGGATCATCTTGTAGCGAAACACATTCGACAGGAAGGACGCACTCGTCGCGTCGACCAAAGCGCGGTCGATCTCCATGATTTCCGAGGCTGGGCGAACTTCGACACCCTCAGGTGCATTATCGACCTTGTCGGCGCAATACAGGATCGTCTTGTGACCCGCGACAACATGGGATTTCAGGCAAAGCTGGTTGAGATAGTGAAGTTTCTCACCAATCCAAAGCGACGCGACGGGGCGACGGTCATTCATAATTTCGGCCTCTCTTATGACACTATTTTTGCTGTGCCGGGTTTATCTGCTCAATTTCAAGAATAGCTTAGCACCCCTGCACTTGTAAAGAATCCTTCGGGTTCGGCTCTTGGGTGCGCCAAGATTGACTTGGCGACGCCCACATGAGAGTCAATTACGCAACGCACTCCTTCCTTGTTCAAGGCGCATCCCGACGTGACCCGCATTCTCGCCATAACCTGCATGCGAAACGAAGGCCCCTATTGCCTTGAATGGATCGCCCATCACCGCGCTGCGGGAATAACTGATTTTCTGATTTTCACCCATGATTGCAATGATGGCACCGACACGCTTCTGGATATGATCCCCGGTGTGAGCCATGTCTCGTTCCAGCCCGATGCCGACAAATCCGTACAGTGGCAGGCGATGCGGCTGGCTGATCTTCATCCGTTGATGAAGGCTGCCGACTGGGTGATCTTCTTTGATTGCGACGAGTTTTTATGCCTTGAGGCATCGATGCTTACATTTGCGGATCTCATTGCATCGGTGCCTGAGACCAGCGATGCGATCGCATTGCCATGGCGGCTTTTTGGTGCGGCGGGTCAGGAAAATTTCGCGGATGCCCTGACGCCCGAACGCTTTCGAATGGCCGCCCCCGACCCTTTTCACCTGCCTGCCGGAAATTTCTTCAAGTCGCTTTTCCGACCCGATGCGTTTCAAAAGCTTGGCGTGCACCGCCCGAAAAATAAAGGCAAAGGGCCCGGCGTCTGGAGCCTGGGCGGGACGCATGCCGCGCCTGCTGGCTTTGCCGAAAATGACAGTCGCATCAACCTTTTCGGCCTGATACAGGCCCCTGCCCGCGCAAGGCTGAACCATTATTCACTGCGCTCGGCCAGCGAATTCATGGTGAAACGCGAGCGCGGACTGCCGAACCGGACGACGAAAACGCTTGATCTGCATTACTGGGCAGAGCGGAATTTCAACACCGTCGAAGATCATGCCATTGCCCCGATGCTGCAAGGCACACGCCGCGAGATGGACGGCCTGCGCGCCCTGCCCGGCGTGCAAGATGCCCATGATCACGCAGTAAGCCGGCACCGTGATGCGTTTGCCGCGCTGATCAAAGACCCCGCTGAAATACAGTTTTTCTGGCACCTGATCCTGCTTGGCAGCAGCACCCCCCCGTCAGCCGAACAAACGCGTGCCCATCTGGCAAGACACGGGCAATCAGATTAGACGGTGACGCGCCTAAACGCGGCGCGAACAGACTTGATTGGCTGTGGTTTCGGCTGCACCCTCAAAGGCAGTCATTTCCGCCAAAGGTGCTCCAAATGTCCACTGATCCGTTGCTGCAACCCTTTCAGCTCAAGCATCTGACGCTGAAAAACAGGATCATGACCACCAGCCATGAACCTGCCTATCCCGAAGACGGCATGCCCAAGGACCGCTACCGCGCATATCACGAAGAACGCGCAAAAGCAGGTGTTGCCTTGGCGATGACAGCGGGGTCAGCCTCGGTATCCAAGGACAGCCCGCCGGTCTTCAACAACGTGCTGGCCTACAAGGACGAGGTCGTGCCGTGGATTCGTAGCCTGACCGACGCGTGCCACGACCATGGCTGCGCGGTGATGATCCAACTGACCCATCTGGGGCGGCGCACGACATGGAACAAGGGCGACTGGCTGCCGTCGGTGTCGTCGTCAAAGCACCGTGAACCGGCCCACCGCGCCTTCCCGAAACTGATTGAGGATTGGGATATCGAGCGGATCATCACCGATTTCGCCGACGCGGCGGAGCGGATGAAAGACGGCGGGATGGACGGGATCGAATTGCAGGTCTACGGCCATCTGCTGGATCAATTCTGGTCGCCGCTGACCAATGATCTGGTGGGGCCTTACGGCGCTGATACCTTGGAAAACCGGATGCGTTTTCCGATGGATGTGCTGGCGGCGGTACGCAAACGCGTGGGCGGTGATTTCATCGTGGGTTTTCGCTATACGGCAGACGAAGCACAAAAAGGCGGCATCAGCCCAGAAGAAGGTCTGGAGATTTCCAAGACGCTTGCCGCTTCGGGCCAGCTGGATTTCCTGAACGTCATCAAAGGGCGTATCCACACCGACCCCGCCATGACCGATGTGATCCCGGTGCAGGGCATGCAAAGCGCCCCGCATCTGGATTTCGCAGGTTCGGTCAAAAAGGCCACAGGCATGCCGACATTCCATGCCGCACGCATTCAAGATGTCGCAACAGCGCGTCATGCGGTGGCGGCAGGATTGTTGGATATGGTCGGCATGACCCGCGCGCACATGGCAGATCCCCATATCGTGCAAAAGATCATTGAGGGGCGCGAGCATGACATCCGCCCTTGCGTTGGCGCAACCTATTGTCTGGACCGCATCTATCAGGGCGGCGAGGCGTTGTGCATCCACAACCCCGCAACGGGACGCGAATTGACGATGCCGCACCGGATCGCACCCGCCGATGTAAAGCGCAAGATTGTTATTGTCGGTGCCGGTCCTGCTGGACTGGAAGCGGCCCGCGTGGGCGCTGAGCGTGGCCACGATGTGACCGTGTTCGAGGCCCAGCCGGACCCGGGCGGGCAAATCCGCCTCACCGCGCAAAGCCCGCGCCGTCGCGAGATGATGTCGATCATCAACTGGCGTATGTCACAATGTGCGGCGCATGATGTCGTTTTTCATTTCAACAAGTGGGCCGACCAGGACGATGTGCTGGCGCTATGCCCTGACGTGGTGATTGTCGCCACAGGCGGGCTGCCCAACACCGAACTATTCGAAACCGGCATCGAGGCCGAAAATGTCGTAAGTGCTTGGGACATCATTTCGGGCGATGTGAAACCTGCCGAGAAGATCTTGATCTATGATGAAAGCGGCGATCATCCAGGCCTGCAAGCTGCCGAGGTTGCAGCACTTGCCGGATCGAGCGTCGAAATAATGACCCCCGACCGGGTCTTTGCGCCTGACATTATGGCGATGAACTTGGTGCCCTATATGCGGTCTTTGCAGGATAAAGACGTCACCTTTACCGTGACACGCCGTTTGTTGGGCGTTGTGCGCGACGGCAACAAGCTGATGGCCACTATCGGGACAGATTACAGCGATTTCACCAAGCAACAGGCATATGATCAGGTCGTGGTAAACTACGGAACCTTGCCACTGGATGATGTTTACATGGCGTTAAAGCCGCTTAGCAGCAATGAGGGCGCTTTGGATCAGGCTGCGCTGATCGCTGGACGACCGCAAACCATCACGCGCAATGATACAGGCACGTTCCAGCTGTTTCGCATCGGTGATGCCGTCTCGGCGCGCAACACCCATGCCGCGATTTATGACGCACTTAGACTTGTTAAGGATCTATGACCGTCTTTAATAGCGGCGCGGGCAAACCACCCAGATCAGTGTTCTGGAAGGTTTGCCCCTATCTCTCGAAGAAGAGCGCGCTCGAATTTCGCTCTTCCTGCATTAGAAAGAAATCAGGTTTTCAGGCGTCCTTTGTCGTCCAGCACGGCTAGGTCTTACAGACGTTGGAGCAGGTCTCGGGACGGATCACCCGTGACGGGCAGACCGACGCTTGCTTGATAGGCCGAGATTGCCTTGCGGCTGTTCGGCCCGATCACGCCATCGGTCCCGTCTGTGTCAAATCCACGCGCCGTCAGTCTGGTCTGCAACGCTTTACGGTCTTCGATGGTTAATCCGTATCTGTCAGGCCCGAAACTGGCCTGAATGGGCCCACCGCCTGCGATACGGTCGGACAGATGCCCGACACCGATCGCGTAATTATCCGAGTTGTTGTACCGTTTGATCGCACGGAAGTTACGGAAGACCGCAAAGCGCGGTCCGCCCGGGTCAGGCTGCAAGACAGAGATCGGAGTACCCGAACTGGCCGCTGGCGTTCCCATCTCGGCGCCCCATTTTTCGCCCGATACCCAACCGGACTTTGCAAGATAGGCAGCAGTGGACGCCAAAGAATCCACCGGGTCCTCTGACCAGATATCACGACGCCCGTCACCGTTAAAATCGACGGCAAAAGCCTGATAGGACGTGGGGATGAACTGAGTATGACCCATTGCCCCTGCCCAGCTTCCCGTCAGGTTAGAGGCCGACACATCCCCGTTCTCAAGGATCTTCAACGCTGCAATCAACTGCTTTTCAAAAAACACACCCCGCCTTTCGTCATAGGCCAGCGTTGAGGTCGCCGAGACGACAGGCACATTTCCCCGACGTTCTCCATAAAAGCTCTCCAGTCCCCACACCGCCGTCACAACTTCGGCTGGAACGCCATAGCGTGCTTCGATCTGGCGCAAAGAAGCGCTGTGTCTCGCGAAGGCTGCGCGGCCTTTTGTAACCCGTTCGTCCGATGCTGCGATGGCCAGATAATCTTCTAGTGTTCGGGTGAATTCGGTCTGGTTGCGGTCGCGCTTGACGACGCCGGGCAGGTAACCTGTTTGTGCAAAGCCGTTCCGCAAAGTCCCTGCGGAAATGCCCTGCCCTGCGGCGCGCACCTTGAACGCCTGGACCCAAGCGTCATATCCCGCGTTCGACTGTGGCATCAAATCAGGTGGCAACGCCGCGTCCGAGCGTGGTGCGAACGCCGCTGCGTTGTTTGCCATATCGCAGGCCGACAGTCCCAATGCCCCCAACCCGATTGCAAAACTTCTACGTGAAATATTCATACTGCCGGCGCCCTTTTTATGTTGTCGCTTGCGGGCAGATTACCTCAAGGGTCAACCCGCGAAAAGGGCCCGTCAAGCGGTGGCAAAGGTTTGCCTACTTGCCCGGTATATAGAGCGGCACAGTCGACATCGACATTTTCGCAGAACCGTTTTGCACATCGCGCGCATGGCTGATGTAGATCAACGTGTTGTTCGCCTCATCATAAATCCGCTTGACCTGAAGGGTCTTGAAAATGACCGAGCGGCGCTCGCTGAAGACCGTCTCTCCCTTGTCATCGCGCGAGATGTCGCCAATCTCGATCGGTCCGGTCTGGCGGCACGCGATCGAAGAGTTCGACGGATCCTCGAACCAGTTGCCTTTCTGCAAACGGTCAATGATACCGCGCTCAAAATAGGCCAGATGACAGGTGACCCCTTTGACTTTCGGGTCAGCCACTGCTTCCACGACGATGTCGTTGCCAAGCCAGTCCACATCGACATTGCCGACAATCTCAGCAAGGGACGCAGAAGACATCCCCAGCGACAAAAGCGCCGAGGTAGCAAATCGGGTCATATGTTTTTGTATTTTCATTCTGTTATACGCATCAAAAACCAAGTGGTTCCCAAGTGTCAGGTTACTTTTTAAGCTGACTTGCTGCGCGAGCACCTGTGCTTCATCGGCATGGCCGGGCACGTGTCCTGCTTTGGGGTCTTTTTATTGAGAGTATGTGTGTTTTGGGATGCAAAAAAGCCCTGAGTGTTTTTGCACTCAGGGCTTTATGTTATTGTATCGCGGAGAGATATTGGTGGATTTATTAGGTTTGGCGGTGACCTACTCTCCCACGTCTTAAGACGCAGTACCATCGGCG
>JAGXHA010000062.1 GCA_024636475.1 Roseobacter sp.
AACGCTACTGGGGAAGGCGGTTTTGGGCACGTGGATACTTCTCGACTACATCTGGGAATGTGACAGACGATGTCATCAAGCAGTATCTGGAATTACATTCCGACAAATGATGCCTCCGGCGTCAGCCGGTGGTCCTTCACTGTTTGTAAGCGCATTACGATTATGGCGAAGTTCCGTGACATCCGTCTGTGTGCCAATCAGCCGCAACGCATTTCCCTGCGCATCACGTTCTGAGACAACGGCGTCCGACCGCATCCAGCACCAGCCGCCATCTTTGGTTTTTAGGCGGTATTCAGCGATTGACCGGTCGGTTTTACCCAATATGCAATCTGACTTGGCTTGCTCCAGCACTGCAATATCATTGTGATGAACACGCTCGATGAAGCGTTTCTGCGTGTCTATATTGTTGCACCCTGTTTCATACCCCATGATCCGGCACCACGTATCCGACACCTCTGATTTACCCGTTTTCAGATCAATATCGAACACCCCAATTTGCGACCCCTGAAGGGCCATATCAAAGAGCTTTTTACTTTGGTTCAGCTCGCGCTGCGCTGTGTTCTGGCTGGTGAGGTCACGTATGATGACCGTACTGCGCTTTTCACCTCCACCGCTGACCCACTCGTTCCGATGAAGATCCAATTCAAGCTCGCGCCCCGATGTTGCCCAGCCTTTCGCATTATATGAAGCATCCAGTGGCTGGGCGTTCTGGGCTATTGATGCAAAGTCGACCAGAAACATATCTTTTGCCGTTCGACCAAAACACTGTTGGGCGGCCTTGTTTGCAAAGAGCACACGATCAGACGCATCCAGCAGAAAGACTGAAGTCACGTCATTCTCGATGATAGAGCGGTTTTCTTGTTCGCGTTCTTCGATTTGGCGGGATTTCAGCTTGGAAATCTCGTCTAGTGTTTCAGTGCGCCGCCGGATGTTGCGGAGAATATTAAGAAGCGTTGCCGTCAGCAACAGCCCGGCAATCAGGATGCTGAGCGGCCGATACGTTCGCAGTTCTGCTTCAAACTGGGGGGTGCTGGAAAACTCGAGGGTCCAGGTCCGGCCAAAATATTCGATCTGCAGTGTTTTCGTGAACTTCGACTGCGCGGCCCCATCCCGGTCACTCTCATAAAAGGTCGAACCGTTCTCTGAAGATCTGCCATCATATGCCTTAAGATAATAACTTTGCTCCAGCGCTGAAGTAAGGCCTGACAAAATATCATTTACAACAAAGGCTGCGCTGATCCATCCAACGAAGGTACCATCGTCGCCGCCTGCTGAGGTAGCGGCATGTATCGGCATGAATAACGCCGCCCCATTGCGCGATGCTTCGGCCTGAATCAGCACAATTGGTGGTGTCAGTCGCGGGCTGCCGGTATCCCGCGATTGCCGCACCACCTCTGCGCGTTCCTGATCAAATGTCAGATCTAGCCCAATCGCCTTTGTGTTCTGGTGGGCCGGTTCCATATACTTAATGACAAAATGTGTGTCTTCTTGGGACAGGCGGCGGAAGTTGAAAGAGGGATCAACCTCAGTACGCATTTTCTGTGCAAAAGAGGCGGCCCTGTCATTGGGAACTTCAACAACTAAGCCTATGCCCGTGATACTTGGCAATTGATTGACCAAGTCGAGCCTCTCTGTGTAGGTCGCAAAATCGCTTGCGGAGACATCATCCGACGCGGCAACGAACGCTGCTGCACCTTTGATGACCAGCAGATAGGTCTGCATCCGAGCGTTCAAAACATCAACGCCATCTTGCGTCAGTGTTTCAAACTGCTGCGCGGCAGTACGCGAATGATAATTCAGATTGATTGAGAAAAGGACGCCGGTAAGTGTAACAAAACCAAGAGCACAAAAAAATTCCAAACGAGAGAACAAGACGCAATACCTCCTAAACGACAGCCTTACCGAGAAGAAGCGTGCGATTTGATCGCTGTCCTTTTTCTGACGTTAACTTACTCTACTTATTGGTGTTCTTATCAACAAGCATATTTCTTGATGAGACATGTGTCTGAGTTCCCCGATTTTCGAGCAGGAGAATAATCCTTCGCGAAAGTAAGAGTCTGCATAAGTGCAATTCTTGCACCAAGATCTGCCAAGCAGATTCCCTTAAAAAGAAGTCAGGATATTCAGAGCCGCAGATTGTCTCAGCCCACGAAACGTGTTTCTTAACTCCTGCTCCGTTCTGATCTACAAAATATTAGGAACCGCATTTGCAAACAAGGTACACCCCTCGGGAACGTCGGCTAGCTTAGACGCGCCCAGAAGGACGATTTATGTTTATGCTGCGCCTGCAATCCATCCAGATAAGCCTGATGCGAGCAAAATTTTCCATAATCATCAATGTCACTGTCGGCGGCTGTACAGTCCATAAGATGATCGGCCACATGCCCGTAGCGTGTCGAGCGGCCTTCCCAAAGCGCGTAGTCTATCATCACGCGCCATAACAAGACCGCTGCCAGAGGGTGCCGGTCCCGCAACGCTTCGGCTGCGGGGGTGAGTAACTGATAATGGTTTCCATCCAGTTCATCGCAACGCTCACTAATCAGCCGGGCGGCACATGCAAGATCGGGCCATTCAAGGAAAAACCGTAGTGCTGCCATAGGGTCTTCAAAAGCCAGTGCATGCGCCTTTGCGGTATCCTCGGCCTCGACATCTTCGAAGTCCGGCAGCACCTTCAGGTAGTCGCGTAGCGTTTGAGCTTGCAGCGTATCGCAAAAGCACTGCCAGCGATGGTCTTGTGCTTCGCTCACGCGACCAAGGGCAAGCAAGCAAGCGATATACGTCGCGTTCCAGTCCTGGGCCCCCAATGCATGTTCGTCCAGATCAGCAGCTGACAGCACATCAAGCGCCTCTTTCGGTCGCTCGGTATCCAGCAGCAACTGCGCAACCTCGGCTGCAATACGGGGCCGCTTGAGATCTTTTGAGGAGAATTGCGCAATATATGCGTCCGTATTGCCCTGAGCTATGGCGATATCTTGCAAAGTCGTTTTGATCAGGCGGGTCTTTTGCTCGACGGCATAATTGCCGTCGGTGCTGCGCAGATCGCGCAAAAATTGCAGCGCTGCGTGGTCATCGTTTACGTCAGGCGGGGCCTTTTCATGGGCCATGACCAACATCTTTAGATGCTCCAGTCCCTCGTCGCCCAAACTAGGGCCAAGCAGCCCAATGATCCCGTCGAATTCTCCATACCCGTTGTCTTGCACCGCGTCCCAGACGCGTCTGGCCAAGTCTGTTGGGCTTAGCACTGCTTTGGCGGCGATATCTGCAAAATGATCGCGTGCTGTGCGAAAGACATCGCCCACGTCTCCTCGACTGTCGTCTGTGCGCTCGTAGACCGAAGGGGCCAGTTCGATGAACTGCCAAAGCAGATCAAAGGCTTCTGTCGGGCTGTCCGCTGCGATTTTATCCGTGATCATTTCAGCTTGGGTTGTCAGGTCCTTGATCAGCGCCTTGCGTTTGCGCCAACCGACAAAGCTGGTGGACCTGCGGATCGAGGCGAGCCGCTTGCGAACATCGCGCGCCAGCTCCTCAGGGCCAAGGTTGTGGCTTAGCTCAAGGCGCAATCTTCGCTTGATTTCTGCACTGCCTGTGCTGACCTCGATCAGCAGGTTGGCAAGGCGGTCCGCACCAAGGGCGGCAAGGTTTGTAGCGTTCAGGGTTTTCTTTGACATGCCTTCTTTTGGCACTGGTTCCGATAGAAGAAAAGAGGCCGCCAAAAGGGATCGTGGGCGGATCCGTTGGACACGGCTGGATCACTGTCCATCAAACTGGAATTCTTAGCGCAAGATTGCCCCTGTCTGTCGGTTCGCGGGTTGGGATCGCAGCCCTGTCAAGACGGCCTGAAATCGTGTGAAACACGTCCAGTATAAAGGTTGGATCGTCAAAATACCAAATGTGCCCCGAGCGCAGATCCCTTTTCACGACGGCTTGCTCATAATGTTTTCCACAATAGAGGTTCACAGATTTATCGTGGCGCGGATGGTCTAAGCCGTGGCGTCCAACACGTGGTGCAACACCGATGCGTTTGACCGCAGAGATCGACAAGACGTCGTCAAAAGGATTGTAGTAATTTGTCAGTCTGACGCAGTGGCGGTAAAGCGACGATGATTTCGGGTTGCCGGCGTTCAGCGAAGCGACCGATAAATCTGCCGCAACCAGCATAATCTGGCTGACGGCCCAGCTTTTCCCGGCGATCCTTGCACGGTCATCCGCGTCGTCAAACGCCTCTCGGACGACATAGCATCCCATTGAATGCGCCAGAATATGCATGTCGATGCGGCAGTCGGGCGTCTGCAACGCCGAGAAGGTGGCAATTCCGTCTTTTACCAACCGAAATGCAGACAGCTTCGCGTCGACCCGGTCTTCCAGATAGTTCAAGGCGGATGATGCACTGGGCCAGTCAAAGCTGACAACGACCCCGTTAAATCCACAAAGCTCCAGCCCTTTTTTCAGTTTGCGGTGCCGTTCCAAGACGCGGGCAGGCGACGTGTTGTAGCCATGTACGTAAAATAAAATATCGCCTTCTGTATGGGGGTTCGGCGTCCCGCCACGCGAAGCCGCCAGCACGTCGCGTGTCCATTCGGATTTGCTGATCCTGTGGGCATAAAGCATCTCGTTTGTGGTTTGGGGCACCGCAAGAAAGTGGCTTGCTGATGGTTCGTTGTTAAAGCCATCGCCTTTTTTCCCACGGGCGACAAATACATAGTCCATTTTATACTCCCTCCTAGCAGTAGGTTTAGGCGATGCCTGTTATCGCGTTACGACATGGGTGCGGATGCGGTTGCCACCGGTTCGTCTCGTGCAGGGCCAGGAACCAGGTATTCCCAGCAATATTCGTTGACATGTGTCGCAGACATGATTCCGTTACCGCGACCCGAAGCGCTGGCCGGGTACCCATCTCCCAAGGACCGCGAGGCAAAATCGGTGCCCCAGCTGTTGCGAAACGTGAACCAGCCGCCCAGATTCTCGTCGGGATCGGGAATAAAGCCGGTCAGGCACACCACATGCCCGTCGAAAAGCGGGCCCTCCAAGGCGGGGGCACCGTTATCGTAGGGGCAATAAACCCGGCCCTGGGCCAGCGCCGATGGCAATGTCCAATTGGTCAGCCCGCTTGGGTGCAAAAAAAGCGGAATTCCGATGACCACAGGGTATCCATCCTTCAGAAAGTTAAGAAGTGTCAGCGCAATTTCATCTCCCGATGAAAAGAATGCGGTCCTTGGATCGTCCGTTTCTTTCATTTGCCCTACTCTGCCATAGCTTAGGCAGCTAAAACGCTGGCGGCCTGCAGCCGTCGTCACGTCTTGCGAGGCCGCCGGACCGCTGGGCGAAATCCCGTGCGCGGAAGGGCGGTAGGGTACTTTGTTTGCATCGACCAGACCGTTGTTTTCGATCACTTGCCATGCTTGCCGCAAAAGTGATCCGCCGTTCGGCATGCTGTCATGCTCTGCACGGGTCAACGGGAAGTGCGACAACATCTGCTCGTGCAAGAACTGCTCGGACAGCCGCTCGGGTGGCAGGTCCAGTTCACGGGCGCGCAACAGCTCAACCGCCGCAATCGTGCCAAAGGCCACGCAGGTGTTCCGACCGAATTGGTCCCGGATCGGCCACAGACAACGCCACCCTGCATCAAGCGAAAACGGTCCATCTGAGTGTAACCGCAACTCGGCAGTGCGGTTGATCTTGATATTGCGGTCTGATTGATAGTCGTCTTTATCAGGCACGACTGCGCCAAAGCATGGGCGAACGCTCATTGTGGATCCTCCGTTTGCGGGGTGTTGGTTGAGCCTTGAAAGCTGTTTGCGTAAGAAATGCCGTTCAGATAGGGCAGATTGCGCATCGCGCTGTGTCCCGTGACATGCCATTCTGACCGCGCTTCTGCCAAAAGTGCTTGCATCGAGTTGAGATTGCGCATGTAGGTTTCGTCCAGCCAATGTGCGATCTTTCGCCCGGCATCGCTGTCCTGAGAAAAATGCAGCCCGCCGATTTCGCGATTTTCTGCAAGGCGAAACGCCATGGAATTGATTGCGTCACTATAACAGTGCTTCAGCGAATCCGGCAGCAGGCGCACCAAAAGCCTTGCCACCAGTTCGTTCTGGAGCGCGTGATTGGACGGGTAAGAAGGATGATTGGGCGTTGGCACCACCGTCATCAGGGTCGGTAAAAGATGGGCAGGGCGTGCACGTGCAAAGAAGTCCTTGAAATACATCCCAACCATTTGGCCCACAGTATAGGCGCTGGCGATGACGGCCATGGTCGCGGGCTTGCTCGCGGCATCCAGTGACAAGAGTGTCTTCCAATAGTCGGCCGGTCTGTCCGCCTGCCAGGCGATTTCAGACATGCGCGCGCCATTGCGTTGCGTGTCACGTTTTTCAAGCAGGGCTGCAATTTCCGCCTCGGCACTGCCCATGTGATCAAGGGGCGCGGGGGCCAGCCAGAAGCCGTCTGCATGTTCCCATCTTTCTTGTGGCACTGTCGCCGTGGTGTTGGTGTTCCGCCAGCCCGTTGCACCAAACTCCGCCAAAACCAGCTGTGCACGCAGATGGGGCGACCACGACGCGGTTGGAAAGCGCGAACCAGTCGGCAGGCAGGCTACATCGATATCTTCAAGTGCGACGACACCATCAAAGGGCAAAACTCCGGTGTTCGTGTCTATCCCGCCGGCCGGCACGGAAAATCCCGCACTGCCGCCATTCGAGCCGCCATTCGAACCACCGTTCGAGCCCCCATTTGATCCGCCGTTGGATCCCCCATTCGAGCCGCCGTTGGAGCCACCATTGCTGCCTCCGTTGCTGCCACCATTCATAAAGCCAAACAAATGCCGTCTCCCTTGTTTTTGCGTTTCTACACAAAACCAAGGATGGGGTTTGGGGCGTCAAGCTATCGTCAAGATACCGACATCGGTCAGTTTGGCAGTCCAGCCTTGCGCAAAAGATCACCGAAATCAGCGCGGCGGGCGGGGTCACGAAAGGCCTGTCTGCTGATGAAATGGGACACTCGGAATTTGGGTTCAAGAAGCAGCAGGCGCGTGGCCAGTTCACGTGCCTTTTCCATGTCGCCGATGACAACGCAGGCCCCCGCCGTGATCCGCAGATTTGATGTGTAGCGGCTGTTGCGCATCATGGATGCGAGCCCTACGCGTGCGGCTTCTTTCATATCCCCGGCGGCAAAATGCGCAACGCTCAGGAAATGGTCATAGCGAAAGCGCAAGGGATCATCCATCGTCAGCTTGCTGGCATGCGAAAGGCGCTCAAGGGCCTCATTCTCCCGGTTTGCATAGGCCAAGGCTGGTCCGGTCCAAAGAAGCGTCTCGGCATCGCCCGGTGTGGCATGCAGGGCATCATCAAACAGCATGAATGCCTCGTCATAGCGCCGGCCGTAAATCGCGATGTTATGGCCCAACATCGCCATTGCCCGACCACTGCGTGAATCAAGCGCCAAGGCCTGTTCAAGGGTGCGTTGCAACGCGGTCATGTCTTCCAAGGGCGTGTCTGACAAGCCTTGACCCACATGCAGGCTGTACCAATCGGCCAAGGCAACCCGCGCAGGCACGTAGCCGGGCCATGTCTGCACGGCCTCGCGCAGCAGATGGCCCGCTGTTTCCATCTGAGGGGCTGAGAGGGTGTACACCAATTCTTGGGCCTTGAGCAGCTTTTGGTAGGCCGACAGGTTACTGATGTCATTGACCCTGATAAAGCTCAGCTCGGATCTGTGCAGTTGCGGCACCAGCATATGCACCACTTGTTCGGCGGTTTCGCTGTTGGCGTGAAACAGGTCTTCCTCTGACACCTCAAGACTGTGAGCCCATAAAAGCAGACCGTCGTCGGTGCGCGAAAGTTCAACGTTCAGATGATAGCCGCCCTCGATTACCCTGATATGGCCGCTGAGAAGATAGCGGACATTCAGTTTTTTCTGCAAAACCTCAGCGACATCGGGGCGGCTGGCAAGATGGCGGATTGAAACCCTTGAGATGATCGAGATTTCGCGCTGGCGTGCAATTTTCATCACCACGTCATCGACAAGCATTTCCGTGAGATGTTCCTTCAAATCCTGCGTCCCGATAGCGGTCAGCGGCAGCACGGCCAAGACGGGTCGGCCATGGCGGGGCTTTGAAGAAGGTTCAGCACCGGGCAGATGCTCCGGCGATGGTGGCGCTTGTGCGATTTTTACAGCCGGTTTCCGGTTGATCGCGCCCATTTTGATTGCCGCAGCCAGGTCCTGGGTTGCCAAGGACGGTTCCATGTCCAGTTCTGCCTCCATCCGGCTGTAGAACGCGGCATAGGTTTGCAGCGCGCGCCCGATGTCACCCAGATCATTGGCCAACTGCATCGCAAAGCGGCAGTGGTTTTCGCCCAGGGGGTCAAGCCCCAGTGCGGCGTCTGCCATATCCATGCGCAAGGTCGCTGGCAGGTCTGTGCGCGCCGCTGCTTGGGCGATGCAATCCAGATAGCCCCCTGCGATCTGGCGCCGTGTATCAGCAAGCCAGTCGGCAAAGCGGCCGCCGACGGTCTCGAAGCCGTAAAGGATATCGTTGACCAACTCGCCCCCCGACCGGATCGCGGGGGGAAGGTGCCCAGCCTTCAAATCCTCAAGCAGCTGGACAGTGTCAACGGTGATGCAATCGGGATCAAGAAGGACATTTGCACGGTCAATTCTGAGCGCATCGCGCAGCAACGGATGCGATGCTCTGAGTTCGGACAGCGCTTGTCGCAACGATGCACGCGCTTTGGCATCAGGCACATCCCCCCACAAAAGACCGGCAAGGAGGTCACGCGAGGCACTGAAACGGTCAAGCGCCAGATAAGCGACAACAGCAACCTGCTTGCGCGCAGTGATGCGCAAGGTCGAGCCGGGAAGCTCGATCCATGCGCCGCCCAATGCGCGCAAAACAACCCTATTTTCGCAAGTGGTCTTGGTCATGCACAGGCCCCTTGAGCCTCAACTTAGCCGAGAGATTTTGTTTTGTCTTGCTTTGTATGAGCGCAGTCTGACGTGCGGTTGACGACAGCCTGTTGGCGCCATGGCGACAGCGTGGCGCTGCGCTGACGGGGCATCGCCAAGGTTGGGACAGGTGATCGTCGGTCACCCCGCCAGTTCCCTTTCAGGACTGCCGGCAAACCCCGCCCCCAACAAGAGGGGCGGTTCACATGATAAAGGAAGACCAACATGGACAACGAAGTCGTAAGCAACACCGCAAGCAGCACTACAACAAACACAAGCAAGCCAGCCGCAGGCACAGCATCTGTCAACGCAGAAATTGCCGAGATCATGGCAGAGTTTGAACAACTGGAAGCCGATTTCGGCGTCGAGTTGACCGGACGCCTTGGGGCCGCCGCAGAGAACGATATTCTGGACGATGCGCTAAAAGGAACAGTCTTTGCAGCCCCGTCACCCGAAAGCGGTGGCACGCTGAGCCTGTTGGATATCGCCGATGGAAACACCGGCGGACAAGAGGGCATTTTCGACATCTTCAAGCCTGTCGTCAATGCAATCAAGAAGCGCGCGCAAAAGATCATCGCAAAGATCGTCAAGCTGGTGCGCAAGATGGCCAAATACGCCCCGTGCATTCCGCTGGTTGCAAAAGCCGTGCGGTCCTTCTCGGCCAAGAAGTACGGCACCGCGTTGAAAGAGGCCTTGGCCGCGTTCTCCTGCATCCAGTCCAAAGCCTGAGCCCAGGCGCAACCGTGCATTGGGCTTTTAGCCCGATGCACCCCAACCCGGAGGACGTGATATGACCGAGAGAAAACCAAAACCACGGATCAAGAAGGGCGTTAAACCCCAGGCCCCCGAAGCAACCGCGCAGGACTATTCGGACCTTGACGCTTTTATCGGATTCGACGACCAAGACACAGCTGAGATGGCGGAACTTGACGACGAAACACTGTTGGAAGACGGGTATGACCTGCTCACACACGGCGGTGGCAGCCTTGAGACCGTCCAAGGGTTCTCGTTGCTCGAACCGATGGTGAACGGACTGGGTGAATCCGCGCCTTGCGGTTTGCCAGAAGCCTTTGATCAGATGCCGGTTGCGGCGTCTATTCATTTTCAAGGTGGTCCGCAGGAAACTGTGTGCGGGCGCGACGACCGTGTTCAGATCGCTACTGACGGAACGCTGCCATGGCGAATGATCTGCCAGCTGTTGATCACAATGGGCAATGGTACACGCAGCCGCGGCACAGGCTGGTTGATTTCCCCGCGAACGGTGATGACGGCGGGCCACTGCGTCTACTCCGCTCCGAACGGCGGTTGGGTCAAATCAATCGAGGTTGTGCCGGGGATGAGCGGGCAATTGCGCCCTTATGGTTCGGGGATAAGTCAGGACTTTCAAAGTGTGGCGGGCTGGGTCAAACGCAACGAAGTTGCCCAGGACTATGGTTGTGTCATTTTGCCTGAAGACGCACGCTTGGGCGACAAAACCGGCTGGTTTGGGTTTGCGTCCCTACCGGATGCCGATTTGACGAATCTTTTGGCCAATAACTCGGGCTATCCCGGCGACAAGGCTTTTGGAACGCAATGGTACAACGCGGGCCGGATCACAGGGGTCGAGCCAGAGAGGCTTGCCTATATGTTTGACACGGCCCCCGGTCAAAGCGGCAGCCCCGCGTGGCGCTATTCCAAAGCGCTTGCAAAGCGGCATGTCGTTGGCATTCATAATTATGGCGGGTGCGCAAACCGATCCACGCGGATCACGCCGGATGTCTTTCGCAGAATGCAGGCATGGAAAGCGTTGGGCGCGTGAAGAGAAGTCACTCATCCCAATGCGGGGAATGCTGAGACAAACGCGTTTTTCCGATCCTGTGCACAGGCTCACCCGCCAGATGCTTTGTCTGGTGGGTGGAGCCATCTCTCAAGGTCAAAAGGCCTAGCCAGCCGTATCAATCAGCAGATGATACAGGTGCCAGGTTGCATGGCCCAAAAGGGGCAACACAACGAAAAGCCCCAAAAACAGCGGCAAAAGGGATACCAGCGTCAAGAGCGCGATAAAAGCCCCCCATCCCAGCATGACCGTCCTGTGGGATGCGACATAGGTAAAGCTGACTGCCATCGCTGTCACAAAATCCACTTCCCGGTCCAGCACCATCGGTATGGCCAGCACTGTGGTCATGTACAGGAAAAGCGCAAATATTCCGCCAACCATGCTGCCCACTGCCAGCATGGTTAGTCCGTTCGGAGTCAGAAAAACCTCGGCCGACGAGAATATATTGGACATGGGGGACAGTCCCAGGAACAGCGCAAAGATCATATGGCCAAGAAAGAACCAGAACAGAAATATGACGATGGTGATTGCGCCGATCATGGGCAGGGACCGTTGCCGTTGCAAAACCACCACGCCCAGAATCTCCGACCAACTCAGCGGGTCGTTCGCGTGCAGCCTGCGTGACACTTCGTAAAGGCCAACAGCGACAAACGGGCCAAGCAGCGGAAATCCGAAGACGGCGAGCACCAGCCAGAATGTCGTGCCCGTCTGAACGGTGATCCACGCCATTGCACATGCAGCAAGAACATACACAGCCGCAAAGGCCAAACCGTAACGCGGTGCGCGGCGCAGGTCGGCCCATCCAAGACGTAATGCCAGTGAAAGATCGGCAACGGTGACGGGTCGTAACCGGGGAACACCAAGGGCATGAGGTGGTTTGACTGCGGTATCGTCACCCTTTGCATTTTCCACAGTCTGTTCACTCCCATTGGCGATGCAGAAGCTTGCGCGGCCCGAGCCCGATCGGTCTTTGATGTGGATCAATATGAAAAGGGTGTGGAAAGCGTTTCTAAAAAAGCCCCTCAAGGTAAAGGCCATAGTCGTTTTTGGAAAAAAGCTTGGCCCGTTCTTCAAGTGAAGCAGCCGTGATCCAACCTTGATTGAATGCGATTTCGTCCGGGCTTCCGGTTTGCAAGCCTTGCCGGTTTTCAAGTGTTCGCACGAAATTGCCAGCATCCAGCAAGCTGCCGTGGGTCCCTGTATCCAACCACGCATAGCCGCGGCCCATGCGTTGAACGTTAAGCAAACCGTCGTGCAGGTAAGTCTCCAGCAGGGTCGTGATTTCAAGTTCGCCACGGGCTGACGGCTTGACTGTCTTTGCGCGCTCTGACGCAGTGTTATCAAGGAAGTAGAGGCCCGTAACCGCATAGTTGGACGGCGGCACCTTGGGCTTTTCGATGATCCGGCGGGCTTGGCCGTTCTCGTCAAACTCCACCACGCCATAGCGTTCGGGGTCGGACACGCGGTAGCCAAAGACTGTCCCACCGGTTGCCTGCGCATCGGCGGCGGCGAGGATCTCGGGCAAGCCATGGCCAAAGAAGATGTTGTCACCCAGCACCATGGCCGACGGCGCACCATCAAGAAAATCCTCGGCCAGCAGATAGGCCTGCGCCAGTCCGTCAGGGCTTGGTTGGGTCACATAGGTTAACGAGATTCCCCATTGGCTGCCGTCGCCCAAAGCGCGCTTGAACTGCTCGGCGTCTTGCGGTGTTGTGATGACCAAAATCTCACGAATACCACCCAGCATCAGCACGGTCAGCGGATAGTAAATCATCGGCTTGTCATAGATGGGCAACAGCTGTTTCGACACCGAAATGGTGATCGGATAAAGCCGCGTACCTGAACCACCGGCGAGAATGATACCTTTGCGTTTGGGCGTCTGGGTCATGGGAAATCAGTCCTTGGGAATATCAAGTTGAGTCAAAATATGGGTCAGGCTGCTGCGCCACTCGGGGCGCAGAATGCCGAAGGTGGCGGTCGTGGCGCTGCAATCCATCCGCGAATTCAGGGGGCGCTTTGCCGGCGTCGGATAGTCACTTGAGGGGATGTCGGTGACAGCACAGGTGATCGCGGCCTGATCAAATACCGCACGGGCGAAATCCGCCCAGCTGGTGTCGGGGGCACCTGCAAAATGGTAAATGCCAGCTTTATCCGGCTCTGCGGCGAGGGTGCGTGCGATGGTCACGCAAGCCTGCGCAATTTCGGCGGCACCGGTCGGCCCACCGATTTGGTCAGCAACGACGGACAGTGCATCGCGTTCAGCCCCTAGTCGCAGCATGGTTTTGACAAAGTTATTGCCGTGTGCCGACACAACCCACGAGGTGCGCAGGACGGCATAGCGGCCACCCTCCGCCTCAATCGCGATCTCTCCGGCGCGTTTGGTGGCACCGTAGACCCCTTGGGGATCTGTAGGATCACCGCGCTGCCACGGGTCCGTACCTTCGCCGGAAAAGACATAGTCCGTCGAGATCGACACGAAAGGAATGTCGCGTGCAGCGCAGACCCGCGCCATGGCAGCAGGGGCCTGCGCGTTGATCCGCTCGGCGGTATCTTGATCACTTTCGGCCTTGTCCACGGCCGTATAGGCAGCGGCGTTGATTACGGCACCTGGCGCGTGTTTTTCAATCGCGGCGGCACAGGCGGCGGGATCGGTCAGATCGGCGGCCGCGCGGTCTAGGGCTGTGATCTTGATGCCGTTGCCCTGCAATGCGCGAAGTTCCGTAGCGACCTGGCCGCTATGGCCGAAGACAAGGATATTCATGCCTTGCCCAACCGTTCGCCGACGCCGCTACGGTTTTGCAACGCGCGCCACCAGTCCTCGTTCGCAAGATACCAGTCCACAGTGCGCGACAACCCTTCTTCGACCGTCACCGACGGTTGCCAGTTGAGTTCTGTGCGGATGCGGGTCGGATCAATCGCATAGCGCTGATCATGGCCGGGGCGGTCGGCAACGAAGGTGATCAGATCGGCGTGGGGTGCGCCTTTGGGGTGGCGGTCGTCGAGAAGGGCGCAAATCATCCTGACAAGCTCCAGATTGCTGACCTCATTCTCGCCGCCGATGTTGTAGCTTCGGCCCAGTGTGCCCTTGGTCAGCACGGTCAGCAGCGCGTCGGCGTGGTCTTCGACGAACAGCCAGTCGCGCACATTGGCACCGTCGCCGTAGACGGGGATCGGCTGACCTGCGAGCGCCTTGAGGATCACCACAGGCACCAGCTTCTCGGGGAAGTGAAACGGCCCATAGTTGTTGGAGCAATTGGTCATGATTATGGGTAGGCCGTATGTCTCGCCCCAAGCGCGCACCAGATGGTCGCTGGCAGCTTTGGACGCAGAATAGGGGCTGCGCGGATCGTAAGGCGTGTCTTCGGTGAACTGGCCTGTGGGGCCAAGCGAGCCGAATACCTCGTCGGTCGAGATGTGGTGAAAGCGAAAACCGTCCGGCTTGCCCGCAGTTTGCCAATAGGCGCGCGCAGCCTCGAGCAGGGTATAGGTGCCGGTCACATTGGTCTGGATGAACGCGCCGGGGCCATCGATGGACCGGTCTACGTGGCTTTCCGCCGCCAAATGCATCACCGCATCGGGCTCATGTTGCGCAAAAATCCGGTCAAGTGCGGTCCGGTCGCAGATATCGGCTTGCTCGAAGGCATAAAGCGGGTTGTCCGCGACGCTGGCTACGTTCTCAAGACAGGCCGCATAGGTCAACGCATCGAGGTTAATGACGTTATGGCCCTGCGCTACAGCCAGCCGCACGACGGCAGATCCAATAAACCCTGCACCGCCTGTCACCAATAGCTTCATTTACGCGCCCTCAAACATGAATGGGCTGTCCAAATCAGCCAAACGGGGCGCTTTTGCGTCTTTTTCTGACAAAACCGGAGATACTTGGCCGAGGTCCCAGTCGATTGCGATCTGGGGGTCATCCCACGCCACGGCACCTTCCGTAGCCTGCGCATAATAGTCGGAACATTTATAGATAATCTCGGTTTCGGGGGCGCGGGTAACAAAGCCATGAGCGAACCCCGCAGGCACCAGCAACTGCTTGCCGTTCTCGAAACTCAGCTCAACCCCGAACCATTTCCCGTAAGTGGGCGACCCTTTGCGGATATCGACCGCCACATCAAACAACGCGCCACGCCCGCAGCGCACCAGCTTGTCTTGCGCATGAGGAGGGGCCTGGAAATGCAGCCCCCGAATGGTGCCGGGGGTCATCGACAGCGAATGATTGTCCTGGACGAAGGGAATGGTGATGCCGTGCTCGGCCAGGGCCTTGGCGCTATAGCTTTCCGAGAAAAAACCCCGATGATCGCCAAACCGTGCCGGTGTAATGACGACGACGCCTGAAAGCGGGGTCTGTTCAATCTGCATCTCATTCACCTTTCCCGGAACTTTTGTTAAAAGGTGACTATCGAAATAAGATCGACCTGTCGATTACTTGTAGGGACATTTCGAGGACCGCTTGTGTGCATCTTTGAAAGGTGTCGCTGGGCAAACAAACCTGCGGCTGGTGAGGTGAAAAACACAGGCCAGCTTTCAAGCGCATTGCCGGGCCGACACAAGCTTATCGCTGGACGTTGCAGCCGGAACAGCTAGAACAAGGTCACTCCTAGCCCGAAAGCGCGCAATGACCCCCCTTCGACTTAATGCCCTGTCCGATCTTTCGGCGTGCAGCGCTGACACCATCATCGATGTGCGCTCGCCTGCCGAATTTGCACTGGATCATATTCCGGGAGCCATCAATCTACCCGTTCTTTCAAACGAGGAGCGTGCAAAGGTTGGCACGATTTACGTCCAGGAAAGCAGTTTTACAGCGCGTAAGATCGGGGCGGCATTGGTTGCGCAAAACGCTGCGGCGCATCTTATGGGGCCACTTGCAGACAAGACAGGTGCCTGGCAGCCTTTGATATATTGCTGGCGGGGCGGTCAGCGCTCAGGGTCTTTTGCGACAATCCTTGATCAGGTTGGCTGGCGTGTGCAGCTTTTGGAAGGCGGATACCGCAGCTATCGAAGGTTGGTGGCGGGGGCCGTCTATGACAGGGTTTTGCCGCATCGCTTGACCTTGATCGAGGGGGGGACCGGCACGGCCAAGACGCGGCTGCTGGAACATCTTGCGCGCGCGGGTGCGCAAATCATTGATCTTGAAGGGCTGGCAAATCATCGGGGGTCCTTGTTTGGCAGACGCGCAGGCGGTCAACCCTCGCAAAAGATGTTTGAATCGCGCCTCGCAGCCGAGTTGGAGAAGCTGGACCCGACCCGCATGACATGGGTCGAAGCTGAAAGCAGCAAAGTGGGTGCGCGGCTCGTGCCTTCTGCGGTGTGGCACGCGATGGGGGCAGCCCCGCGCATCGAGATCAAAGCACCCGTGGCGGCACGTGCAAGATTTCTGGCGACTGCGTATCGCGATTTGACCGAAGACAGTGGCTTTTTACATCGTCAGATTGAACTTTTGCGGCCGTTTCAGTCAGCAGATACCATCGCCACATGGCAAGGACTGGCCGACGATGGTGCGTGGGAGGAATTGGCCGGAGCATTGGTTTCGGCGCATTATGACCCGCGCTATGCCAAATCGATGGGGCGATCTGACAAGGCGATTGAGACCATTTCGCTGGATGATCTGGACGACGAGACGCTTTCACAGGCTGCCAAGGATTTAGTGCAGCGCTTTAGCTGACAGTGATCGTCCCGTCGCCGCTTTGCAGTGCGCCGATGATCCAGCCTTGCAGGCCTGCGCTTTCAAGCGCCGCGATGGCCTTGTGGGCTGCGGCTTGTGGCAGGGCGGCCAGCAGTCCACCCGCCGTTTGAGGATCATGCAGAAGCGGATCGGCAATCCCCTGCGTCGGCGCGTTTTCGATGTTGGCTTGCAAAAGTGATGAGGCGACCCCCGCCTCTGAAAGTGCCCGTACACCACCGTATAACGGCACATCGGCTTGGGTAATCCGCGCGCTGAGCCCTGACGCTTTGCAGATCGCCCCGACATGTCCGGCAAGACCAAAGCCCGTGACATCCGTCATCGCATGGGCGTTGCGCAGAATAGCCGCCTGCCGTGATTGCGATGTCTGCATGAGTTTCAGCGCTTGGGCGACATCGCGCCCGTTGGCCGTGCGTTCCATATGGCCGGCCATGATCACACCTGAGCCGATGGGTCGCGTCAGCAACAGCACATCCCCCGGTTTCGCACCTCCGACCGTTATCGGCATGGAGCTGCGTGTTCCGGTGACCGTAAAGCCAATGGTCAACTCGGCCCCCATCGTTGTATGGCCGCCAACCAAAGATGCCCCTGCGTCCTCGAATACCTCGCGGGCAGCATCGGTGATTTCGCGCAGTGTCCGGGCCTGAAGGGCAGGGGACATGCGCGGTAAAATCAGGCTTGAAAGGGCGACTTGCGGGTCTGCACCCATTGCCCAGACATCACCCAACGCATGCACGGCAGCAATGCGGGCCATCTGGACGGGATCATCAACCAGTGCGCGCAGATGATCAGTGCTGAGGACCTGAAAACTGCCGCCGGGTAATTTGATGATTGCCGCATCGTCGCCTGCGCCCGTCAAGACATCAGGATTTGAAGCGGACGATAGTGTAGACAGCGCATCGGCCAGAATTGCTCCGCCCACTTTGGCCCCGCAGCCGCCGCACAGGGGTTTTGCCTGCATCATTTCGCGCACACCGGTTGCAGCCGTTTGCGGAGGAACGGCGGGGTTTATCGTCGGCAAATGATCAAGCTTGTCCATAAAGGCGCGGTCGATCCGGTCTTTCCAACGCCACAATATCCGACCTGACAAAGCGAGACCGAACTTTTCGGCCATCGCGGACTTTTCGCCCAGTGATATGAGCTTGAGATAGTTTTTTTGTGGCTTGAACGGTTTGCGCGCGCCACCTGTCAATGCAGCCCGCAGATTGTGATGCAAGACGGGGGCAGCGCGCACCGCAAAGACCCCTGCCTTGGGACGGGGGGCAAAAGGCATGGCGGCACAGTCGCCAACTGCAAAGACATTCGCATCGCCCTTGATACTCAGATCCGGTGTGATCTCGATAAACCCGTCGATCAGCGGCAGGTCGGTTTGCACAAGCCAGCCATGCGGGAAAGCGCCCGCTGCACCGACAGTAAGGGCGGCCTCGACGGGGGCTTGGGTTTCCAGCACCACCTGACCCGCTTTGATCTGCGTGACCCGGGTATCCGTCCGCAGGATAATCCCCGCTTGTGCCATTGCCTGCATCAGCTTGTGGCGCCCCCTGTTGCCCACGCCAGATATCTGCGGGCCCACCTCGATTACCGTGACAACCGGTTTGACGCCCGCTTGCTTCAGCGCGTGAGTCATTGCCAGCGCAAGCTCGCACCCCGCGACACCGCCGCCGATCACAGCGACGGTTGGATCAACCGAACCCTCCTTGGCCGAGGCGACAAATTCGCGCCAGCGCATTGCGTATTTATCAAGCGGCTTGGCCCCGACGGCATGTTCCGCAAACCCAGGCAGGTTCATTTTGGCCGTTATGCCAATATCGATGGAAGCAACATCATAGGCAATCGGCCCTTGTCCTTCGACCTCAATCAGGTGGGCAGTGCGATCAATACCGGTTGCATGCGCCAGAATAAGCCGTGCGCCCGCAAAGTGGCACAGGCGAACAAGATCGATCTCAAGCGTGTCGCGGCTGTAGTGACCCGCCACATGACCGGGCAGCATCCCGGTATAAGGTGCCGTGGGGCCTGGGTTGATAACGGTCAGCCGTGCACCGGGCAGTGGATCCATCCCCCACGTGCGCAGGACCAGCGCGTGCGCATGGCCGCCCCCCACCAACACAAGGTCTTGGGTTAACGGGACATCAGTTGTTTTCATTGAGCGTACTTTCCGGCTTGGGCCCGAGAATATCCTAACGCTTTGTTCAGAGGGATCAAAGCGCATGCCAACTGTTGCAACCGAAAGTGATCTACGTGACAAAGAACACAACGCCGATAATCACCTCATAAAGGCTGCCTTTTTTGACCCTCCGTATCCTCCATACTGCTGATCTGCATCTGGATTCGCCTTTGCAAAGCTTGGCGTTGAAGAATGGCCACTTGGCAGAACACGTTCGCAGCGCGAGCCGCCGTGCGCTTGAGACAATGGTGCAATATTGCATAGATGAAGATGTTGCAGCGTTTCTGATTGCGGGCGATCTGTATGACGGGCAGGAACGCAGCGCCAAAACGGCGGCGTATCTGGCCACGCAGATGCAGCGACTGGCACAGGCGAACGTTCAGGTCTTCTATATCAAGGGCAACCACGACGCCGAAAACCCCATTGCAGGCGAGATCGCCCTGCCGCCGAATGTGCATGTCTTTGATGGCAAGGGCAGCAAGGTTCAGCTGGGCGATCATCCTGTCTATATACACGGGGTCAGCTTTCGCGAAAGATATGCGCCCGAAAGCCTGCTGCCGAAATATCCGGCACCCGTGCCTTCTGCGGTGAATATTGCGATGATGCACACATCGCTGAACGGCGCGGCCGGGCATGATCCTTATGCGCCCTGTCCGGTCTCTGATTTGGCGCAGGCGGGGTTTGACTATTGGGCGCTTGGCCACGTGCACAAGCGTCAGATACACAGTGAAAATCCATGGATCGTAATGCCGGGCATGCCCCAAGGCCGCGACATTGGCGAAGCGGGGCCAAAATCAGCGAGCATCCTTACGATCACGGACGGGCAGATAGAGGTGACCGAGTTGCCTACATCGGTGGTGGAATTCCGCGATTGTCATTGCAGCTTGAACGGTGCCGAGACGGATGAGGACGTGCGCGATGCGCTACGCCAAACCTTGCGCGCGCAGACGGGACGCGGCGCGGCAATCTTGCGGATGCGGCTGGTCGGGAAAACCGCGCTGGCGTGGCGTATCAGGCAGCTCGCGGATTTCTGGCGCGAAGAGATCGAGGCGCAGGCCGAAAGCATCGGCGGGCTGTGGCTTGAGAAGCTGACCGTTGATCTTGAACCGCCCTCGGACGGGGCAGTCGATAGTGCGGTTGGCGAAGTCCAACAGCTGATGCAGGATATCGCCGCAGAGCCTGCATCGCTTGACGCACTTGGCAAGGAACTGGAGCAAATTCTGGCGCTGCTGCCCGCAGACCGCCGCCGCGATCTGGTGCCAGACGAGGCGGCGCAAAACGTTCTTTTGACGCGACTGGCCGATGAAGCGGTGCTGTCGATGGTGGCTAAAATGCGGGGGCAGGGCACATGATGCGCCTGCGCCAGCTTGATCTGGCAGCCTTTGGGCATTTTACCGACCGGACGATCGATTTCGGTGCGGCGCCCAAGCAAGGTTCCGATTTTCACATCGTTTTTGGCCGCAACGAGGCAGGCAAGACCACCTTGATGGAAGGGTATCTTCGACTGCTCTTCGGGTTTCCGGCGAAAGATCCCTACGCCTTCAAACATCAGCGCGCCAATCTGCGCATAGGTGGCGTGCTGGACATCGACGGGACCGAACATGCCTTTACCCGTCTGTCCAAACGCGCCCCCAATTTGCTGGATGCCCATGGCCAAGCCATGCCCGATACGGTTTTGAAAAATGCATTGCGCGACCTGACCGTCGAAGAATACCGCAAGCTTTTATGTCTCGATGACGAAACGATCGAAGCAGGAGGCGAAGAGATTACCAAAAGCAAAGGCGAGATCGGAAGGCTGCTGTTTTCTGCGGCGGCTGGGATCAGTGATCTGTCGCAGGTGCTTGAAGATGTGAATGTCAGGTCGCTGGATATTTACCGCAAGGGTGGCACCAAATCCGAATATGCTGTGCTGAAGGCTGCACTGGCTGACGTTCAGCAGAAAATCAAGGATCAGGACATCAGCGCTACCGCCTATCGGGGGCTGCGCAGTGATCTTGAAACTGCGCAGGTACACGAGGCCGAATTACGTACCCAAAAGATTGATCTTGCCCTGCGCAAGCTGCAATTCGAAAATCTGCTCAACGCGCATCCGCTTGCGTCTGAGTGGCGCGACCTTGACCAGCAACTTCGCCCTATTGCGCATTATCCGCACAGTTTGGATTTCGATCCGGAACAGGTGCTCGACCTGATGACAAAACGGGTGGCATTGGTCGCGAAGCAGGATCAGGCCATGTTGGAAATGACAAACCTTGCTGCACGGCGCGAAGGTCTGGTGTCTGATCCGCAAGCGCTTGCGATGGGTGCCCGGCTTGATGCACTTGAAGAATTGAAAAGCCGCGCACAAACCGGGCTGTTGGATTTGCCAAGACGTCAGGCGGAACTTGAACAAGAGCGTGCAGACATGCGTGCCCAGCTTGCCAGCATCGGGTTGCCCACTTCGGGTGATCTGGGTCGATTTGTATTGTCGCAAACAGATTTGACGGCGTTGGAACAGCTGCACGGCGCTTTGGAAGATGCGCGAAAGAATTTCGATGCTGCACAGCGCGAAGCCACGGGTGCCCAGTATAAACTCGGCGAAGCGGAGCGGCTTGCCGATGAAGCGGCGAAAGACATCGGTGGCGATCCGGCCTTGGATCAGATGATTGCACGGGTGGACGCCGACGATATTCTGGAGAAGTGCAATGCGGCAGAGCGTGATTTTGCGGCAACTGTTCAGCGCAAGGATGCGGCGTTGCGAAAACTGACGCGGCAAGACCGTGTTTTTCCTATGGCCCCCGATCTAGCGCTTACCTACCCACAGGCCGCATTGCTGAACACTCAATTGGCTGAAGCGCAAGTCGCAGCAAAGGGCGCTTCGGATACTCTGGCAGCGGCCCATGCGCGCTGGACCGAAGCGCAAACGCAGGCAAGGCTGACGCAGGCGCTTTCTGATCTTGTGGATGACGCGGCAGCTGCTGCAACGCGGGCCGCGCGCGATGATCTATGGGGTGTCCACAAGGCCAAGCTGGACCAGAAGACTGCCGCATCTTTCGAGGCGGCGATGCACGCCGATGATGGACAAACCCGGCTGCGCGCGGCCCAAAGCAAAGAGCTTGCAGACCGTCGGCAAGCAGAGCGCCGCGTTGCCGAAACCCAAAGCGAGCATGCACAGGCGGCTTTGCGCTATGATACGGCTGTTGGAGATGTGGAAGCTCACAACGCCCAATTGGCAGCGCATCTGCGTGCGCACGGTCTGCCCGATACTTTGCTGGCTGACGATTTTGCCGGTTGGGTCCGCGACGCGCAAGATGCTGTGACAGCGCAGGCCGAGTGGACGGCGCTGATGACCGCACAAACAGACCTGCGTCGCGAAGCGCGGCTTTTGCAGGAAGAACTGGGGCCCCTGCTTGGGCATGAGGGTATGTCACTGTCAGGTTTGATCAAGCTGGCAAAAGCGCAGATGGCGCAACGCGCCACGCAGCAACAGGCGTTAAAGCTGGCTGAAACAGGGCTTAGAGCTGCCAAAGCGGAAACCGAGAGGCGGGATAAGGCCCTGCAAGAGGTCGCGCAACAAGGCAAGGCTGCCAGGCAGGCGTGGTCGGATGCCGTCAGGCAAGACCTACCCGAGCTTCAAGCCGATCCGCAGACATGGAACGGCCTGCTGGGCCTGCGCAGCATTCGCGAGACCGACACGCTGATCCGCAAGATCACACGGCAGGTCGAGACAATGAAGGCCAACATTTGCGATTTCGAGGCAGGCTTGGATGCGATCCAGTTACCCACTGCATCTGACACCCCGCTGCTTGAGCGCTATGACGCGCTGCGCGCACAGGTCAGTGCGGCCAAGGACACGCGGCGTCAAAGCGACGAACTGGAAGCAAGCTTTGCGCAGTACGAAAAATCGGCGCGCGACACTGCGCGGGACTTGGCGACCCTGGATCAGCAAGTCGACGTGCTAGGCTCTGCATTCGGCCCTCAGATCGTGACAGACACGCTTGCCGATCTTCGTCTCGCTACAACAGTTGCAGCAAAGGCGATCGATCTGCGCGCCAAATCCCGAAAAACGCTGACCTCGCTTCTGGCGACACTCGATGTAGCCACTTGGGCTGAAGCCGAGGCGCTGCTTGCACAGCACCCTGTCACCACGACGCAAGTCGCCTATGAGGCGACCCAGCAAGACCTGTTGCGGCTTGACGCAACCCTGGACAGCGCAATCGAAGCGCGCACCCGAGCGCAGGTCGCTGTGGGGGCAGTGGGGGCGGACGGCGCAATCGCCGAACTCGTTGCGCAAAAGCGGACCATCGAAGTGCAACTGGAAGACGCATTGATGCGCTATCTCGACGGGCGCTTTGGTCAGATCCTTGCCGAAGAAGCGATCCGCCGGTTCCGCGACGCGCACCGAAGCGTCATGTTGGCGGCGACTGAACAGGCCTTTAGCGATCTGACCAACGGCGCTTACAGCCAGCTGAAAACTCTTCCCGGTCAGGGTGGCGACATACTCCAGGCTTTGCAGGCTTCTGACATGACGTTGAAAGAGGCAGCGGACATGTCCAAGGGGACGCGGTTTCAGTTATATCTGGCACTTCGGGCTGCGGCCTATGAGCAGATGGCGACAAACGGGCGGATCCTGCCCTTTTTCTGTGATGACGTGTTCGAGACATTTGACGAGGATCGCACCCGTGCCGCCTGCACGCTCATGCAAAGGGTGGGGCGCACCGGACAGGCGATCTATCTGACCCATCACCAGCATGTGGTGGATATTGCGCGTGACGTTTGTGGGGATCAGGTATCCGTCCATACATTGTGACCAAAACCAGTGATCCGATCATCGCGGGTCGCGATTTCAATACCATGTGAGTCGCGGAATCGATGCGATTCCGCGTCGTGAAATTGGTTTAATCGGGGGGGAATCGCAATGATAGGTGAAAAGCGGCATTTTGAGCCGCGCCCGGCGTGTGACCGCGCGAAACCGCGGCCCGTCAAAACGCCTTTAAAACAGACGTTTGTGAAGGTTTTTTGACTAAACCGATAAAAATGGAAAAAAGGGGTTGCGGGTATTTGGTGTAGACCGTAGAACGCCCCTCACCGGAGACGCAGAGATGCAGACGCGGTACACCGGGCGGGACGGACGAAGCTGAGAGGCGGGTTTGCGGTTTACGAGGTGGTGAAATTCTGAGGT
>JAGXHA010000063.1 GCA_024636475.1 Roseobacter sp.
GCCGCGAAACCAGTTCCCCGCTTCAACCTGCCCGCCAGTTCCGGTGAACCCAGCAGGTCTGGTGTCAAATCGATCAGACAAAACACCCAGCGGATTGGAAAAGGAACCGCGTCCCGCCAACCTGCCCCAACCCATACCACCCGTCACTTCAATCTTTGAACCAAGGCTCTTGGTCGCAACAACATATTCGCTGCTCAGGATTCCTGTGCCCAGAAAATCGCGCAAACCGACAGCTACTGCAGGACCGTATTTTGTCTCGTCCAACATTTGAAAATGGATGTCAAAACTACGGTCGAATGTGTCTCCGCCCAATCGACTGGTAGGAGGGTTGATCTGGCTAATCTTAGAATAGCGGAAAGCGCCGTAAACCCGGGGCAAGACCTGAAAAGCGGCCGTATATCTAAAATTTGGTCCAAACGCGCTTGCTGTAAAGGCCAGTTCACCGTCATTCATGACTTCGGCCGTCGGCATTTCAATCAATCCCGGCGTGCCATAGGTGGAAAGGGACTGACCAGAAAGACTGGAGGCTCCTGTTACCGCAACAAAAAGCAACCCTGTGGCACTACCACTATTCTTTTGGTCCGCTCTTGCATCTGCGGTCCTTCTTACTAATTATGGCCAATGAGTGTGTAATACATCGATTTTTATGGCATTTCACATCGTTGGGTCGACAGTCTTTGATTTTGCAACAGTGATGCGCCAGTTTTGCAACACAGATAAACGGGCGGAAAAATGTTTGGTAAGTGGTTTAAGCAGGCAGAAGAACCGCAAGCACATTTTGATGCCGTTTCTCCCGACGAATCCTTTATTGCATTTGGTGACATTCACGGACGTTTCGACCTTCTTCAAAGGTTCCCAGAGAACAAGGTCGGCGGGCGGATCATATTTCTTGGCGATATGATTGACCGCGGAGACGAAAGCGCTGACGTGTTGAATGTCCTGTTTACTGTTCCTGGAATAATTTGCCTCATGGGCAATCATGAAGAGATGATGCTTGACTTCATCGCCCAACCTCAGTCCGAAGGCGGGCGGTGGCTGCGCTATGGCGGTTTGCAAACACTTGCAAGCTTTGGGGTAACAGGCGTCTCTGAAACCTCGACGGGCGGAGAGCTTGAGCGTGCACGCGACGCATTGGTAGATGAGATGGGCAGCGATCTGATCGATTGGGTCAGCGGCCTTCCAAAATGCTGGACATCTGGCAATGTTGCCTTCGTCCATGCCGGTGCAGATCCGGCTTTGCCAATCGACGCGCAGACAAATCGCACGTTGCTTTGGGGGCATAACGATTTCGGTAAAATACCCCGAAAGGATGGCATGTGGGTCGTGCACGGCCATACCATAACGGAAAAGCCAGAGATGAAACCTGGGATAATATCAATAGATACAGGTGCTTATGCCACCGGGAATTTAACCGCCGCAACCATCTTGAAAGGCAGCGTTGAATTCGAGTACGTCTAGCTGTCAATCTGAAAGCCACTTAACGCGAATTTAGCATCCGTTCTGCATGATCTGCCGATCTTCATCCGATTGGCAACAGACCTAAAGCAGGGCAGATCATGGCGTCTCGCGACCATCCCTCAAAACGGCTCAGACCTGCGGCCCGCTCAAGGATCGGCGGGTTATATATGCGGGGCGGCAAACGCATGTTTGATCTTGCCGTTTGCCTTTTTATTCTGCCGTTTGTCGGGTTCAGCATCCTGTTGCTTTGGTGCCTTGCAAAACTCGTGGGACCCTCCGGCTTTTTTGCCCACAAGCGGGTGGGACGCGACGGTGTGGTGTTTCGCTGCTGGAAAATTCGCACGATGATCGCAAATGCCGATCAGGCGCTGGTACAGGTTTTCCAACAAAGGCCGGCCTTGAGAAACGAATGGGAAAAGAGCCGCAAGCTCGGAAACGATCCCAGAGTATTGCCATTTGGCAAATACCTACGGCGGACCAGCTTGGATGAGCTTCCACAGATCTGGAATGTGATCAGGGGCGATATGTCGTTGGTCGGGCCCCGGCCCGTCACTCGATCAGAACTGTCTTTATTTGGTGATGCCAGGAAAGACTATCTTTCCGTCAGGCCGGGCATCACTGGTTTATGGCAAGTCAAGGCGCGCCGGGTGCCCTGCTATATCCGCCGGGTAAAGCTTGATCGGCACTACGCAAGAAACATTTCCTTTGGTCAGGATCTGCGCATCTTGCTGTGGACACTCCCAGTGCTTTTTCGTCCAACCGGTCGTTAATTGGCGATCACCAGCCCTTGCAAAGCCTCTTAAACAAGGCCTTTGATGCCTGTCGCCGTGGTTCCGGCCTCTAGAACGCGGGCAACCCGAAACGGATAGACAACTCCGACGATGAGGTTTGGCAGCGTGACCATGTCGCCACTCTTCAGCACCGCCGATACGCTCCCAGCTTGAGTGACCATGATAGCGCGGGTCACCTGGGCAATGTCGGCGGCATCATCTGGTACAATATCAAAACCGCCGCAGATCGGGCCGGTCAACCCTGCGCTGTAGTCATGAAACTTATCAATTGTGGTCATATCAGTCTCCGTAATGAGGTGGGCCGACCATCCTTCACCAAGATTTACTGATCCTTAATAAAACGCGCGCTTCACACAGGTGAAACGCGCGTTAAAAAGCTAATCACAGTTTTAGACTCAGGCGACACGCCCATGGCAATGCTTGAACTTTTTGCCCGAACCGCAAGGACATTGATCATTTCGCGAAGGGTTGCCCCAAGTCGTGGGATCATCCTCTTGAAAACCGTTCGGGGCAGGATCGGCATCAGCTACAGCAGCCTGAGCAACAGGCGGCTTATTTGCCTGCATCTGTGCGATCATCTCGCGTTGCTCTTCTTCCGTCATAGGTCGGATTTGCGCAAGTTTCTGCGTCACATCCGTTCTGAGACTGTCGAGCATCGATTCAAACAACTGGAAAGATTCGTTTTTATATTCGTTCAACGGATCCCGTTGCGCATACCCGCGGAAACCTACAACGGAGCGAAGATGCTCGAGCGTCAGCAGGTGATCGCGCCATTTGCCGTCAATAGCCTGCAAAAGAACCTGCTTTTCGATGTTGCGCATGTTCTCTGCGCCAAACTTCTCAGCCTTCGCCGACATCTGTTCATCGCAAGCCGCGTTCAAACGTTCGCGGATCACTTCGTCATCCACGCCCTCTTCCTCGCACCATGCAGCAACGGGGATGTCCAGATTCAACTGCTCCAGCACCGCTTGCTGAAAACCGATTGCATCCCATTGATCTGCATATGTTTTCGGAGGCATGTATTGATCGATCAGGTCGTCAATCACCTGCTCGCGCATGTCCGATGTAATCTCTGACAGATCAGCCGCTTCCATGATATCGCGACGTTGGCCAAAGACCACCTTGCGCTGATCGTTCATCACATCATCAAACTTCAGCAGCTGTTTGCGAATGTCAAAGTTGCGCCCTTCGACTTTGGCCTGCGCACGCTCAAGTGATTTGTTGACCCAAGGATGAACAATCGCTTCACCCTCTTTCAAGCCAAGCGTCGTCAGAACTTTCTCAAGCCGCTCCGAGCCGAAAATGCGCATCAGATCGTCTTCCAGCGACAGGTAGAAAGACGAGCGGCCTGGGTCACCCTGACGGCCAGACCGGCCACGCAACTGGTTATCAATTCGCCGGCTTTCGTGACGTTCAGACGCCAAAACACATAATCCGCCTGCCTCGATCACCTTTTTCTTCTCATCGGCATGATCTGCTTCGATCTTGCTCCGGATCGCCACAGGATCAGCATCAGGATCAGCGTCCAGTGCATCCAAGACCTTGAGCTCCACGTTTCCGCCCAGCTGGATATCCGTACCACGGCCCGCCATGTTGGTCGCAATCGTGACAGCGCCCAGCTTGCCGGCATCCGCGACGATCTGCGCTTCTTGTTCGTGCTGACGCGCGTTCAGAACGTTGTGCGTGATCCCTGCCTCGGTCAACATTTTGCTCAACATCTCGGATTTTTCGATGGATGTCGTACCGACCAGCGCGGGCTGGCCTTTGGCATGGGCAATCTTCACCTGTTCGATCATAGCCTGATACTTTTCAAGCGCCGAACGGTAAACTTGGTCGTCTTCGTCAACACGCGCGACTGGCACGTTTGTCGGAACAACAATTACCCCAAGACCGTAGATTTCGGCAAATTCTTCCGCCTCGGTTTCAGCCGTACCGGTCATGCCGGCCAACTTGTCATAAAGACGGAAATAGTTTTGGAACGTCACCGACGCCAAAGTCACGTTCTCTGGCTTGATATCGACGTTTTCCTTGGCTTCGATCGCTTGGTGCAGGCCATCAGACATCCGTCGTCCGGCCATCATGCGGCCGGTAAATTCATCGATCAGCATGACTTCACCGTCACGCACGATGTAATCTTTGTCGCGTTGGAACAGTTTGTGCGCCCGCAAACCTTGGTTCACGTGGTGAACCAGCGACGTGCTTTCGGGGTCATACATTGTCAGACCTTCCTCAAGCAAACCGCGCGCGTGCAGTTCAGTTTCAAGGAATTCGTTACCTTCGTCGGTAAAGGTCACGTTGCGGGTCTTTTCGTCCAGTTCAAAGTGATCATCCTGAAGCAGCGGGATCACATCATCGACGACTTTATACATCTCTGATCGATCTTGCGACGGGCCGGAAATAATCAGCGGTGTGCGCGCTTCATCGATCAGAATGCTGTCGACCTCGTCCACAATCGCGAAATTGTGATGTTTTTGGAAAATCTGGCTGATCTCGGACTTCATGTTGTCACGCAGATAGTCAAAGCCCAACTCGTTATTGGTCGCATAGGTCACGTCGCAATCATATGCGGCGCGCTTGGCTTCTTCGGTCATGCCAGACACGGCAGCACCGGTAGTCAGGCCAAGTGAACCAAATACCTTGCCCATCCAGTCAGCATCGCGCTGCACCAGATATTCGTTTACGGTAACAATATGGACGCCTTTGCCCGTCAGCGCATTCAGATAGGCGGCCAAAGTGGCCGTCAGCGTTTTTCCTTCACCCGTCTTTTGTTCGGAAATATTGCCCTGATGGAGGAATATTGCCGACATCAACTGTGTGTCGAAAGCCCGCAAACCCAAGGTCCTGCGTGCGCCCTCCCGACAATTGGCAAACGCCTCTGGCAGCAGATCATCAAGGCTTTCGCCCTCCAATGCCCGCTTGCGCAGCTCTAATGTTTTCTCTTTCAGACCTTCATCAGTCAAAGCAAGAAATTGGTCTTCCAGCGCGTTGATTTGTTCAACCAGCGGGCGGGTCGCCTTGATTTTGCGGTCGTTGGGTGTCCCAAAGACTTTTTTGGCGAGTGTTCCGATGCCCAGCATGCAATCTCCTGCCGAAGTTATGTTGTCGGGCGCTCATCTGCTTGCCGAGCCGCCGGACAACCCCTAGATACGGGGTTGAACGTGCGCCCAAGCCGCGCCCATAGGGCGATGTAAGGGCCGTACCAAACCGTGTCAATGTAGCAGCCCCCCGTGGCGGCCAAACCTAGGACAGATACATGCAAAAAACCCTCACATTTTTGGCACCTTTCGTGGTTGCCGCCTCGCTTGCGTTACCAGTTGCCGCTCAAGATCAAGTCAAAGCCGATACCGTCGTCGCAACAGTCAACGGGACAGACATCACAGTTGGTCACATGATCATCGCCCGCGCCACGCTGCCACAGCAGTATCAGCAACTGCCACCAGATGTTTTGTTCAAGGGTATTCTGGATCAGCTAGTTCAGCAGACCGCGCTGGCCCAAAGCTTTGAAGGCGACGTACCGCCACGCGTTGCACTTGCCCTCGAAAACGAGCGTCGGCAGTTGGTTGCTGGCGAAATGATCGAAAAAGCAATGGCCACCGAGGTGTCTGCCGAAGATCTGAACGCGGCCTATGCAGAAACCTATGGGTCAGCAGAGCCTTCCGAGGAATTCAACGCATCGCATATTCTGGTCGAGACCGAAGAAGAAGCGCTTGCAATCATCACTGAGGTTGAAGGCGGCGCAGATTTTGCGGAAGTCGCAAAAGAAAAATCAACCGGCCCATCTGGTCCCGGTGGCGGCAATTTGGGATGGTTTGGCCCCGGTATGATGGTTCCCGAGTTCGAGACCGCAGTCGCAGATCTTGAGGTCGGTGCCGTTTCCGCACCGGTTCAGACACAATTTGGCTGGCATGTGATCAAGCTTGAGGAAATGCGCCTCAAGGACGCCCCGCCACTGGCAGAAGTACAAGCCGAGCTGGAAGCGCAGATACGTCAGGCAAAAGTAGAAAAGCTGGTCGATGAAACGACCGCCGCCGCGCAGATTGATCAATCCGCATCCGAGGGTATTGATCCAGCGATTCTGACAAATATCGATTTGCTGGAGTAAGCAAACATGGGAAAGACCACGGCTGTATCGCCACTTGCCCCGGCGCAATTCCCTGACTTGCCCGTCATTGACGGGGTTCGGTTCGCCACTGTCGCGGCGGGCGTGCGGTATCAGAAACGTACTGATGTGATGTTGGCTGAACTGGCACCCGGCTCCACGATTGCAGGCACTTTTACCAAATCGGCAACACGCGCTGCCCCTGTACTGGATTGCCAAGCCAAGATTGGCGGTACCTCTGACGCGGGTGCGGCGATCTTGGTAAATTCTGGCAATGCCAATGCGTTTACCGGCAAAGGTGGCGTCACAGCCGTCCAGGCAATTACCGCTGCCGTCGCAGACGTTTGTGGCATTCCGCAATCGCGGGTGTTCACGTCTTCAACCGGAGTGATTGGTGAGCCCTTGCCGCACGACCGGATCACGGCGGTTCTGTCCGATCTTAAAACCACGCTGGACGCCAACGGGATTGAAGCTGCTGCACGGGCAATCATGACCACGGATACCTTCCCCAAGGGTGCCAAGGCGGAAGTTAAAATAGGCTCTAAGACAGTCTCTATTGCAGGGATTGCCAAGGGGTCTGGCATGATCGCGCCAGATATGGCGACGATGCTGGTCTATATCTTTACCGATGCTGAGGTCAGCCAGCCAGCACTTCAGGCGATGGTGTCGGAATACACAGATACGACGTTCAATTGCATTACCGTTGATAGCGACACCTCGACGTCGGACAGCCTGATCATGGCAGCCACGGGCGCATCCGGCGTGAATGCCAGCGAGAGCGAAGCATTCAAGGATGCCCTTCATGAGCTGATGTTGGATTTGGCCCATCAAGTGGTGAAAGACGGCGAAGGTGCATCTAAGTTTGTTGAAATCGCTATCACCGGTGCAGCCACGAATGGCGATGCGAAAACACATGCGATGGCTATCGCAAACTCGCCCCTGATCAAGACCGCTATTGCCGGTCAGGATCCGAACTGGGGTCGCGTCGTGATGGCAGTCGGCAAATCCGGTGCAGCGGCCGACCGCGACCGCCTCTCGATCCGGTTTGGCGACATAGAGGTGGCAAAGGATGGCTGGCGCAGTCCAAATTACTCGGAAGAAGCTGCAGCCGCGCATATGAAAGGCCAAAATATCGTGATCGGTGTTGATCTGGGCTTGGGTGACGGCAAGGCGACAGTCTGGACCTGTGATTTGACCCACGGATATATCGACATCAACGCCGACTATCGTTCGTGAAAATAGTTCTGGTCTCTGCCGTAGCATTGATCGACGTGGACGGGCGCGTGCTTTTGGCACAGCGCCCGCCCGGCAAGGCAATGGCCGGTCTTTGGGAGTTTCCCGGCGGCAAGGTTGAAAATTCCGAAACACCCGAGACAGCGCTGATCCGCGAGCTGCAAGAAGAGCTGGGAATCGATACCTGGGCATCCTGTCTTGCACCGTTGACCTTTGCCAGCCACGCCTACGAGGATTTCCATCTGCTGATGCCGCTGTTTGCCTGCCGAAAGTGGGAGGGAACACCACGTGCGCGGGAAGGCCAGACACTAAAATGGGTGCGTGCCAGCGCGTTGAAGGACTACCCCATGCCAGCAGCTGATATCCCGCTGATCCCATTTCTGCGGGACTGGCTTTGATCAAAACATACGTTTGATGCAGTTAACGGTCTAATCTGACACGATCATTACTTTTGTATCTAGACAGGAAAACGGCACCACCTGTAATTGTAGCATAAGCAATTTTTCTGGGGGGGAATCGAATGCTGCGGACGATCACAATAGGGACTACCGTCTCTGTTCAAGGCGTATTTGTACGTGACATGCCGGATGGCCGCATTTCTGTGAAAGTTGATAATAACGTTTATACAGGTAAGCCGATCACCCGTAAGAACTAGCTAATCGTGGGCGACAGCCCGAAACACAGCATTTCAGAATTGAACGTGCAGGACTGGTCTTGCACGTTTTTTTATGTCTGCTCATCAACGAAAAAAGCCCGGCGATTAAACCGGGCTTCTGTAAATATCATTGATCTTCGACGATCAAGCGAGTGTGCGAACAACTTCTTCACGCGTGAAGATTTCGATAACATCGCCGGGGCGGATGTCTTCGTAATTGTCGAATGCCATACCACATTCCTGGCCTGATGGCACTTCTGCCACTTCGTCCTTGAAGCGCTTGAGAGTTTTCAGCGTACCCTCGTGGATAACGACATCATCGCGCAGCAAACGCACACCGGCAGAGCGGCTTGCTTTGCCTTCTGTGACCAAGCAACCAGCAACTTTGCCAACTCCGGTAACCTTGAAGACCTCTTTGATCGACGCATAGCCGATGAAGTGTTCGCGGATTTCGTTGCTCAGCAAGCCACTTGCAGCCGCTTTCACATCATCAACCATGTCGTAGATGACCGAATAATACCGGATCTCAACGCCTTTTTGGTTCGCCGTTGCACGGGCCGACGCATTGGCACGAACGTTGAAACCAATGATCGGCGCGTTTGAAGCTTCGGCCAAACCGACATCTGTGTCGGTGATCGCACCAACACCTGAATGCAGAACCCGAACCCGAACCTCGTCGTTGCCGATTTTCTCCATCGCCTGAAGGATCGCTTCGGCAGAGCCCTGAACGTCAGCTTTGATCAGCAGTGGCAATTCCGAAACCGTCGCATTCGCCTTGGCATTCGCCATCAGCTGCTCAAGTGTGGTTGCAGCACCGGCTGCGGCACGTTTGTCTTTCGCCGCTTTCGACCGGTATTCAGCAATTTCGCGTGCCTGCGCTTCGGTATCAGTCACGTTCAAAACGTCACCAGCGCCAGGTGTTCCGTTCAGTCCAAGCACCTCGACCGGCACAGACGGGCCAGCTTCTTTGATGCGTTCGCCCTGATCGTTGATCAGCGCACGGACCTTACCGTACTGTTCGCCCACAACAAAGATATCGCCTTGGCGCAACGTACCGTTCTGGATCAAAACCGTAGCGACAGGACCACGACCCACGTCAAGCTGTGCCTCGATCACGGCACCAACGGCAGCGCGATTCGGGTTGGCTTTCAGTTCAAGCAGTTCCGCCTGAAGCGAGATCGCTTCAAGTAATTGATCAATACCCTGACCCGTTGTTGCGGAGACTTCGACGTCCTGCACATCACCGGACATCTTTTCAACTATGACCGAGTGTTGCAGCAAGTCTGTCCGCACTTTGTCTGGGTTGGCCTCGTATTTATCGATCTTGTTGATCGCCACGATCATCGGCACCTTTGCCGCTTTTGCGTGGTTAATCGCCTCAATCGTCTGGGGCATTACAGCGTCATCCGCCGCAACAACCAGCACAACAATGTCAGTCACCTGAGCACCGCGCGACCGCATCGACGTAAACGCTGCGTGGCCTGGTGTGTCGAGGAAGCTAAGGACTTGGCCGCCATCCGTGGTGACCTGATAAGCACCGATATGCTGGGTGATACCCCCCGCTTCACCGGACTGAACCTTGGCTTTACGGATCGCATCCAGCAACGACGTCTTGCCGTGGTCAACGTGACCCATGATCGTGATAACCGGAGGACGTGTAATCAGATCTTTCGGATCGTCTTCTGCCTCTTTAATCACGTCTTCGACGTCAGCATCAGAAACACGCACAACCTTGTGGCCGAATTCTTCGATGATCAACTCGGCAGTATCCGCATCAATCGTTTCGTTCTGCGTCACCATCATGCCGTTAGTCATCAGCGCCTTAACAACGGCACCAACACGTTCGGCCATTCGGTTTGCAAGCTCGGACACGACAATCGCCGGCGGCAAGTTCACGTTACGCACGACCTTTTCGCGCTCAACAGCACCACCCATCGCCTTTTGACGCTGACGCTCCTGCTTGCGCTTCATCTGCGCCATGGAACGCTGGCGTCCACCTTCACCACCGGTCAAGGCTTGGTTCAATGTCAACTTGCCAGAACGGCGGCTGTCATCGTTGCCTTTGTTGCGCTTGTTGGTTTCCTCGCGGTCGCCTTCTTTTTTGCGCACAACCGGGGCAGGAGCACCGCCTTTTGTGTTAGGTACCTTGGCACCAGCGGGCTGTGGCTGGGCAGGCGCAGGGGCAGCAGTTGCAACGGCTGCTGCTTCTGCTTCTTCCTTGCGACGTGCATCTTCTTCTGCTTTCGCCTTCAGACTTTCCTCGCGTTCGCGCTCTTCCGCCTCTTTGGCGTCAATCTCGGCACGGCGGCGTTCACGGTCTTCTGCGCGGGCCTTTTCTTCGGCAACGCGGGCTTCCGCTTCTTCGGATTCGCGGGCGCGCGCAGCTTGAACAGCTTTCAGGCGGCGCTCCATCTCGGAATCTGTGATGCCTGCGGGACGCTTTTTAGGATCCCCAAGCGAAGGGTTGCTGCCAGTGCCAGTCTTGGAACTCACAGGTTTTGGAACCACAACGCGCTTGCGCTTGGTCTCGACCACGACGTTTTTGGTACGTCCATGGCTAAAGCTTTGCTTTACGTTGCCCGGGCGCGCAGGCGCACCACGTAGGCCCAATGTCTTTTTGCCGTCACTATCGCTCATCTAGCTCGTCTATCCTTTCGGGTGACCGTTGCCACCCTCGTTTATGCGCACGCCTCTTAACCGTTGGGCTTCCTCTACAACACGAGAGGTGAGTCCACCAGAGGCGAGCGCCCCATGTATCACAGTTTGACGTCCGAAAGCCAAACCCAATTCGTCTGCCGTCAACCATCCAATGTAATGGCCAAAATGCGGCGTACTTAGTTTCGATTTACCGCGCCCCGATCCATCTACCGCCTGAATCAGTACTTCGGCCTCTTCCATTTGCAGCCAACCTTTGACTTTCTCATAGCCCGCGACAGCCTTTCCGGCCTTCCGTTGGAGCGAGATCAGATCAACCACACGGCGGACAAGTTGTTTTTCAACCTCGTCCACCAATCCTTCATCAACCTTGACCGGTTGTTTAGCACAGCGCGAAAACAGCCCCTTCTTTACAGCCAACTCCAAGGCAGTCCGGTCAGCACTTACATACATGCCTCGACCGGGAAGTTTCCCCAGAATATCCGGGAAAACCTGCGCATCGGGCCCGACCACAAAGCGGATAAGACCATTCTTGGGCTGCACTTCGCCCGTGGCGATGCATTTCCGCTCTGCACCGTCTTCCTGTTCTTTAGAAACGCCACCGCGTACCATATCGTTCCCCAAGACCTACGATCAGGCCTCGGCCTCCTCGTCGATCGCGTCATCCTCTTCAACATCCGGCTCAAGCTCGGCTGGATCGACCCAGCCCAGCAGGACGCGTGCTGTCATGATCAGGTGCTGCGCCTCTTCAAGCGTCATGTCAAACGGTTCCAACGTGCCTTCGTCTTTGGTACGTTCGCCATTGGTTGTCGTCCAACCCCCGGCCAGTTCCCAGTCTGCACAGGTCGCGAAATCTTCCAGCGTTTTTACGTCATCTTTGGCCAGTGCCTCAAGCATTTGGGGTGTCAGGCCTTCGAATTCAATAAGCGTGTCGTCAACACCCAAGGCGCGCGCAGCGTCCAGAGCCGCTTTGTTCTGTGCTTCAAGGACATCCCGGGCACGGGCCTGCAATTCGCCAGCCGTCGCTTCATCGACACCGTCAATAACCAGCAGTTCGCCGACTTCGACATAAGCGACTTCTTCAAGGTTGGTGAAACCTTCGGACACCAACAACTGGGCAAAGAATTCATCAAGGTCAAGATTGTCCATGAACAGCTTGGTGCGCAATTCAAACTCGGCCTGACGGCGCGCGCTGTCTTGCTCTTCTGTCATGATGTCGATGGTCAAACCCGTCAGCTGAGACGCCAAACGTACGTTCTGACCACGACGGCCAATCGCAAGGCTCAACTGCTCTTCTGGAACGACGACTTCGATCTTGCCGGCCTCTTCGTCCAGAACAACCTTGGAGACTTCCGCAGGCTGAAGCGCGTTCACAAGGAATGTGGGCTGGTCTTCGTTCCACGGGATAATGTCGATCTTTTCACCCTGAAGCTCGTTCACAACGGCCTGAACACGGCTGCCGCGCATACCGACGCAGGCACCAACAGGGTCGATGGAGCTGTCATAGGAAATAACGGCGATCTTGGCGCGCGAACCGGGATCACGGGCGACTGCCTTGATCTCGATAATGCCATCATATATTTCTGGCACCTCCATCTTGAACAACTCGGCCATGAATTCGGGCGCTGTGCGAGACAGAAAGATTTGCGGACCGCGCTGTTCGCGACGGACATCCTTGATGTAGACGCGGATACGGTCGTTCGGACGGTAGCTTTCGCGGCCGATCTTTTCGTTGCGGCGCAAAATGGCTTCGCCAGCGCCCACATCGACGATGACGTTTCCGTATTCTTCGCGCTTGACCAGACCGTTGATGATCGTGCCTGCCCGGTCCTTGAATTCTTCGTACTGACGATCCCGTTCGGCTTCGCGGACCTTTTGCAAGATCACCTGCTTGGCGGATTGGGCCGCGATACGACCCATTTCGACCGGTGGTACTTCTTCGCTGAATTCCTGACCAATCTCGGGGTCGGCCATGTACTGCTTGGCCTGCTCGACGGTGAATTCAGACTGATAGTTCTCAAGCTCATCATCAGCCACAACGGTCCGCACGCGGGTGAACGTCGCACGGCCTGTTTTCCGGTCAATCGACACGCGAATGTCCATCTCAGCGCCGTAGCGCGACTTGGCCGCACGGGCGAGCGATTCTTCCATCGCTTCAACGACCAGACCGGGGTCGATCATCTTTTCACGGGCAACAGCCTCGGCGGTTTGCAACAGTTCAAGCTGGTTGGCAGATGTAATGGCCATTTAGTCGTCTCCCTCGGTGGACCCTTCGGTCTCGATGTCATCGAATTTGGTTTCGTCAATTGCACCCGACGCTTTGCGCTGGCGCAGCATTTCCTTGATCAGATCATCGGTCAGGACCAGTTTCGCATCCGTGAGCCAGTCAAACTTCAGGCCAATCGTGCCCTCTTCGACGTTGATCAACACTTCGTCGCCGTCAATCCCGGCCAGGGCGCCCTTAAAGCGGCGGCGGCCGTCAATCAGATCGCCGGTTTCAATCTTTGCCTCGTACCCTTCGAACATATCAAAGTCTTTCAGGCGCGTCAGAGGCCGGTCAATACCAGGGCTCGACACTTCCAACGTGTACTCGTCAACGATAGGGTCTTCCACATCCAGAACGGCACTCACGGCTTGGCTGACCAACGCCAGTTCATCGACTTCGATCCCGCCGTCGGGGCGGTCAGCCATGATCTGCAAGGTGGTCTGCTTGCCAGACATCAGACGGACGCGCACCAATTCAAATCCCATATCCTCGATCACCGGTGTGATGATCTCGGCCATGCGGCGGTCAATGGCGGCTTTGGCAATCAGGTCGTTGTTCATAATCTCTCTTATCGCTCTGCTATGGTGCAGGCACAAAAAAACGGGCGCGCGGCCCGTGTTCAAGATCGGTGGAGCATCTGGTTTGGACCCTGACGCGCCGCTGTTGAATTGGGATATACGCCCCGGATGCAGAAACTGCAAGCCCCGACTGACCCCCGCCTTAAGCGAACCACCAGCGTTCAGCGGCCCGCAGATTATCAAGCGGGCGGTGCTGGCCAATTCTGAGGGGCATTGCGACACCACGAGACACAGCATGGGTCATTCTGTGGCTGGACGGCAGTAGCGCGATATCATCAAAGCTTTTCAGCATTTTCGGGTCGTTCAGATCGACCGCTTCCACCAGATATTCAGCCAAAGCCTGCGCGCGCACGGGCTCGGACGGGATCGACACCAGTTCAACAGAATCAAACCAACCCATAGAATGCCCTTTGTAATGGTCGGACACCCGTTCTGCCAAAACCTGCTGGCCCGGCGTGAAACGTTTCAGGCGGTAAAGGCCGGTACCGATTCCTTCGCCAAGGGCATGAGCGGGATGGATGACATGATCGGGGGCAGACAACGTAAACGGCAAATCCATCACCGGTTGGTCAAAGGTCATGCGTATCTGATGCGGGCAAAGCGCCTCGACCGTTCCATCCAGCCTAAGCGACGCGACAACATCTTTGGACGTCATGGGCAAACCGTCGTGAAAGGTCACACCCTGTCGCAGATCAAAGATCCACTCGCGACCGTCCTCTGATCCTTGCCAAGCCGTTGCAAGCTCTCCGCGCAGGGTGCCGTCGGCGGCTATTTCGGTCAGCGTATCGAACAATAGTCCTTGGCGGGCAACCTGCATGAACAACCCATCCCCGGTCGTCCAACTGTCATTGCGCTGCGCACCTGAAAGCGCCAAGCGGATGCGGCCACCCTGTTTTGGCATTGACGCCGCAGAGACACCCGTGGCCGCCAGCAAAGCGGCTGCAGCACCCGTGGCAAAAAGTGCCCGACGATCCATGATCGACCGTGTCATTGCGCTGCGATCCTGTCCATGGCGCGCACCAACTCGGCACTGATACCGGGTTCAGACAAAGCATGGCCCGCATTGCGCACCATCCTGAGTTCCGCGTTCGGCCAAGCCTGCGCCAAGTGATACGCACTGGTGGGTGGGCAAATCATATCATAACGCCCCTGCACGATTACGCCCGGAATATGGGCGATGCGTGGCACATGGGCAAGTATTTGGCCATCAAACGCCAAAAAGCCGGCATTTGTGAAATAGTGATTCTCAAGCCGCGAGAAAGTGCGCGAATACTCTCCCGGACCTTCGTGCATGCTGCCCGACGAATGGATGGACGCCAGCGCATTTTCCCAGGCCGCCCACGCCTTGCCGTATTTAATCTCGGTCTGCATGTCGCCGCAAAACAGGCGTTTATGATAGGCAGCGATCAGATCGTCATGCTCTTCTTCAGGGATCAGCTTGACAAAACGTTGCCATAGATCGGGCCAGAATTTACCCGCTCCTCCACCATAGAACCAATCCAGCTCGGCTTGGGTCATCATGAACACGCCCCGCAGCACGATGTTGCGCACCTGTTCAGGGTGGGTCTGCGCATAAACCAACGCCAGCGTCGCCCCCCAGCTGCCGCCAAAGGCGATCCATTTATCGATGCCAAGTGCCATGCGGATGCGCTCGATATCGGCGACCAAGTCCCATGTCGTATTGTTTGTGACAGACGCAAATGGCTTCGAGCGGCCACACCCGCGCTGATCAAATAGAATCACGTGGTATTTTTGCGGATCAAAATACCGCCGCATCGACGGGCTGCACCCGCCACCGGGACCGCCATGCAGCACGATCACAGGAATACCTGTCGGGTTCCCGCATTGCTCAACATAAACGGTGTGGCCATCGCCCACGTCCATCATCCGCTGATCAAAGGGATCAACGGGAGGGTAGAGATATTGCACTGCGCGCTTTTGGTCCGGGATTTTGTCCATTAAGGGCCTATATAGTCTTTCGACACAAAAGAGCACAGAGAGAATAGAATGCAAGCGCCACTAAGCACCGTTGACCCCGCCGAGATTGAAAAATTTCAGGCCATGGCCGCCGAATGGTGGGACGAGAATGGCAAATTCAAACCCCTCCATATGCTGAACCCCTGCCGGTTGGAATATATCACCAATCAGATTGCAGGCGAATTTGACCGCGATCTGAAAACCGAGCAGCCTTTTGCCGGTCTGCGGCTCCTTGATATCGGATGCGGCGGCGGCTTGCTGGCCGAACCCATGGCGCGGTTAGGTGCCGATGTTGTCGGTGCCGACGCGGCAGAGCGTAACATTCCCGTCGCGCAACTACACGCGGAACAGTCGGGTCTGACCATTGATTACCGGCACACAACTGCCGAAGCGATGGCAGAAGCTGGTGAACAGTTCGATGTCGTTCTGAACATGGAAGTGGTGGAACATGTCGCCTCCCCAATCGACTATCTGATTGCCTGCCGCCAGTTGCTGAAACCCGGTGGACTGCAGATTTGTTCGACCCTGAACCGTAATCCAAAATCATATATGATGGCGATCATCGGCGCCGAAAATGTGATGCGTTGGCTGCCGAAAGGCACTCACGAGTGGTCCAAATTCATTACCCCCGACGAGCTGTTTGATCTGCTGCGCAAGGCCGGGCTTAACCCGGTAGACCGCAAAGGTTTCGTGTTTAACCCGATCAAATGGTCATGGAGTCTGTCTGATCGTGACCTGAGCGTGAACTACGTCACAGCAAGCACCAAGCCGGCATAACTGTATTTTCATCGCAGATTAAAAAGCCCGGCTGACGCTCTATCGGCGGGGCAGCTTTCAAGAAAATAGGCGGATATTAGGAACATAGTACCGACTGAAGTGTTTGTATGATGACTGAAATACAAAGACTAGGAGGAACTTCGAAATGACAAAGTTCACAACGACATTCGCTATCTTGGCACTCACTGCAGGTCCAGCGTTGGCCGAACAGCATATGGACCGGGAGAACATGATCCGGACACGCGACATCACAGGCGGTAATGTATATTCGATGGTCGATCCAGAGCCTTGGGACGCAAGCACCATGTACGACGGGGTTGCTGAAACTTGGAATGACATTGGCGAAATTGAGGACATTATCCTTGATCGCAACGGTCAAATGACCGGAGTGGTCGCAGAAATAGGTGGCTCTTTGGACATCGCTGACAAGCATGTCGTCGTACCAATCGATAATGTCCGGCTTGTCCCTTCAGATGACAGAACCTATGCAGTTCTGGTCAATATGACCGAACAGCAGCTAGTAGATTTGCCCGGCGTTGACGAAGGTTTCTGGGACTGAGACAACACTGAAAACTGCTTAAAAGCTCCGCATCTGCGGGGCTTTTTTGTTGTCATTCTGTTGATATGTTAGGTTCCGACAATCGAACGGCGCAACCACGATGTATCAAGCTGGATGCATATCATCTTTGACGAAAATCGACCGTGGTCGCGCTTGGAACCGTATTCTCCCGATGACGATTTTATACTTCAATTATTTTCGCCCAAGGTCGACAGTTTGCTCTTGATTGGTCCTTGAGTTATGAAGGGAACATGGCAAACAACGATGAAAGCGAAAAATCGGCCGACAGCACTGATGGGATGAACCATCTAGAAGGACCTGACGCTGGCACATTAGAAAAGTCTCTCGCGCTTGGAGCTTTTCATTGGATTGAACGGGGATTGCTTTTGGTTGTCGTGCTGATGACTCTGGGGGGCGCAGCGTTTGAGATCCACACGGTCTATCTTGCGCGAACAATCAATCTTGCCGATATATTGCTGATCTTTCTGTATCTAGAAATTGTTGGCATGGTTGCGGTTTACTACTCTGACCGACGGTCAGTTTTCGTATACCCTATCTTCATTGCAATTACGGCGCTTGCCAGGCTTATCATTCTGCAAGGCAAGGATATGGCACCCGAAAATATATTATTTGAAGCGATTGCCGTTCTGATCTTGGCAATCGCTGCAACCGTGATCGTCAATATCCGTCAGAACTGAAAAAATCCAAGTGGCTGATCTTTGACGGGTACCGCCACTAAAGGGCGTCTGGATTGATCTCCCGCTTTGCAAGGGCACTGAGTTTTCCATCCAACGCCTTGCTTTGATCCAGAAATTTCAGAAACGTTTCTATGTCATCGTTGAGACTGAGATGCTCGGCCCAGCAAGCGAGCGTGCCATAAGCTGCGATCTGGTAATGCTTTATTTTTTGCACGGAAGCGATCAGCCCCGCGTCACGCAAAGTGGCATCGTCAAGCATTTGGACCCATTCTTCGCTTTCTGCGACAAGCGCTTTCATGGACTGGTCTTGGTGTTGGTCGGGATCGGCTCCATGCTGCTTGAGCATGATATCAAGCTGGTCAAGCTGAGACTGCGTCTCGTCCAGATGTTTGGTCAAAAGCTGTTTCAGGCTGTCATCGTTTGCCAACTTGATCATCCGTGAAAACGCAGCGCTCAGTTGCACTTCAACCGACTGCAATTCTTGCATCTCCGTGAGATACATTTCTCGAAAATTGATAATTTTCATCTTTCCCTCCATGCGTAGTCAGATTTTGGAAGCGCGGGCATCTGCCCGCGCCTCATGATCAATTCAGCCAACGGGTAGGGCTGCAGCCCAAGTCAACGTGATTGCGATAAGGCCCAAGATCTTACCATCATTATTGTCTTGGGTCTGCTCTTGGCCGAACGCCGACGCTGCCGTGATCATGACCAGAGAGCTTGCTTCGGTTCCTGCGGTTGTCATGCGTTTCATGTGAACCCCCATTCGCTTGGTGTTTGGATCATTTTGAGTGGGCAGTTCATCGCCCAGATACCTAAACAACGTCAGATCTGCGGGACCGTTCCAAAAAAACTGGACGTTGGCCAGGTCCGTACCGGATCGTACCGACACTCGAAAAACCCTCTGAATCGCGCTCTACCACACAGGTCAGTCTGATCTTTCCGGTCTCCGGCACCGAGCGCTCAATCATCGAACCCTGCCTGCTTTTTTCAACTATCGGCAGCTTCTCTCGCAATGCTATTTGCCCGATGATCAACAAAGGTTTTTGCAAACCAAGGGAGTGATCAAGTTGGCTATGGTACGAATACGCACTCATGCCCCCCTCTCAAATACAACATGTTATGAATGCTTGATGCAGAGCATCTGCAATCCGAGATTGAATTGCCTTAATCGGATTTTTTAAAATGGGGGATGGCCGTCATGGCAAGATTATTGAAAAGCGACTGTGTGCGCATCAGATCCGGTTCTGTCGTAGGTGCCCAGGCATCCGCCAGTGACGTGCGCCAGATGAAAACCAACCACCCGATCGCAAGCAGCTTGCGCGATGTCTCAGGCAGCGGGGCCGGATTAGAGATCACCCCGCCGATCAAGAGCGCGGCAGGCCGTTTCAGTATGGGTCAGGAAGCATCATGACAGATATAAACATTCTGCTGGCCGAGGAAGACGTGGTGGTTGCCACCGACCTCGCAGTCGAGTTGGAGGCGTCGGGGCTGGTTCTATCCGCGATAAACAGTTCTGTTGCAGGTGTCCTGAAATCGATTGAGGCTGAAGATGTGGATTTTGCCGTTCTGAACGTCGGTCTTCGGGATGGCGTGGTTTATCCTGCCGCAAGACAGCTCAAAACACTCAACATTCCCTTCGCCTTCCTGACCAGCTTTGACAGCAGCGAGATTGACTCTGAATTTCGGGATGTTCCCTTCCTCTCGAAGCCACAAGCGCCCAGAACCATCGCCGAATTTGTTGCTGGCCTCGCCAAAACTCCGGTCTGAGTAACTGGCGCTTCCGGAACCCCGTAGAAATTCTGTGCTTCGTGCCCGAGACCTTCGCGATCAGCCTGATTGCATCCGGTGAGTCTGCGCTGCGTGGGAACCAACGGCGGCGGGAGGCCGTTTATCTAGGACATACACAAAAAATGGGAGAATTCATGCGACCCTTCAACGAAAGCCTAATGCGCGAACTGGCCGAATACCGGGCACCGATCTGCTTGAGCCTCTTCATGGAGGTCTCGTCCGGAGGCGGGGACCATAATCACATCCGCATCTCGATGAAGAACGCAAAATCGGACGCGGCCGAGGCGCTGCGCGGTGCGGAAGTAGACGATAAAGCCGTTGCGGCAGTACAGGAACGGCTAGACGCGCTTGAGTATGATGACCTTTTAGGAGGCCACGACCGCCGGATCGCCGTGTTCATCGGGCCGGACCTGACCGAGGTTGTTGATGCCCAATTCAACGAAACCGGCGTACATGCCGGATCCCTGTTTCGTCTGGCGCCGCTGGTCAGCGATCTTGAAATGATGCCCGACCATGCGATACTCGTGGCAAGCAAAGAGTTCGCCTGCCTGTATCAGGCATCGGACGGTGCGCTTACAAAGCAAGATGTGCACGACATGCCCGAGTCCCTGAATGACGTCACAAAGTTTACCGACCAGCAAGAGAAGCGCAACATTAACGGGCGCGAAGATTCAGGAATTCCCGGCTCTTATAAAGGTTCACAGGCAACTGCGTCGGGCAGTGGCGGGACACAAGGTGTACCTCATCACAGTATAGGGGGCCATGACTGGCGCGAGAGCAAGGAACAGGATTTGCGACACTACGCTAATCTGATCATCAACGCGGTCCAGCACCATCTGAGCGGGACGAACGTTCCGCTGATCGTCGCCGCCGACGAGCGTCTGTATGGCATGATCCGCGACAACAGCGAATATCCTTTCCTCGCCGAAAAGGGCATCACCCATCATCCCGATGATATGGACCAGAACAAACTTCGTGAGGCTGCAGCCGCATGTCTTGACGAGGAGGTGACCAAACGGCGGGATGAAGCCTGGGAAAAGATCGCGATGTCGCTTGGTCGCGACGATCAGGAAGCCAGCAAAGACCCCGCCTCGATCGCGACGGCAGCGGCGGCTGGTCAAGTCTCTCATCTTTTTGTTCGCGCTGAGGCCACCTTGCGTGGTTCGTTCGACACGCAAAGCTTTGCGGCCCAAATCGCCGAAGACGGCCCGGAAGATCTGGTTGACCGCGCCATCGTCGAGACGCTGCGCAGTGGCGGCGAGGTGTTCCCACTAGGCAATCGCAGCGACAAGGACACCTTGATGGCTGCGGCCTACCGCTATCCAACTTAAAAGCTGGGAAATGCCAGAGCAAGCTCGGGTCGAGCGGGGGCATGTTTTGCCCCTGCTGCTCTGGCGACCGGGCCATTTAAGACGCAACGCCGCTGTGCGCCCGATCGACGCTTCCTTAAAATGTTGATGATTCCGAGTCTTGGGTCTGGCCTACAGCCACCCCGACCAACTCATCCCTGCAATAGCCAGCAAGAGTAAACCGGACAAGAATTCCGCCGCAGTCTCATTGCTGCGCTGCCCTTTTCCGCCGACAAGAAGCCCTATCCAGGTAAATGCCACGGAACATGTCATGATCACTGTCGCCGTGACAAGGGCAGGGACACTGTTTAGTCCAAGGCTGAAGCCGATGATAAGGTTATCCACACTCAATCCTGCTGATAGAAAGAACAACCCGCCCCAACTGGAAAGCCATTTGGCCAGTTTCTTGTCATCGCGCGTCTCGCGGATGGCCTGAAACAGCGTCCATAAACCAATTCCAGCGATCAGAAGTGGACCGAGCCATCCGAACTGCTCGGTTAGAAGATTGGAAAGATTACTGCCGAGCCAAAGCCCAAAAAGTGGGATAGAAAACTCGAATATCCCAAACATGATCAAAATACGACGATGTTTGTCTTCTTGGCCAAGCGCACCAAGTGCCAGCGAAGTAGCGAAATTATTCGACCCGATCACAACCCCTATAATTAACAATTGAAGCAGCATGCTGCGCGACTCCCCATTTTTTGGACAGGAACTGGTGTAAATCAAGCTACTGCTTTGAACCTGCTGATCGGGGTTGGATGTTTCATTTCGCTGCCAATAAAGAACAGCAGGTAGTTTGCCGCCAACCGCAGAATGCGGACATTTGAGATAGTAGAGCTTGATCCCTGCGCTGGTCGCTATGGCAAAATGGTATGCGCGCTTCTCTCAGCGCGCTTTGCAACATCATCCGCCCAGCTCGAAGCTCAAGAGCTTTCGGCAGAGCCGGTCGAACGGTCCTGACGGAACCTTGGGCCAGATAAAACGTTAAATCTACACATTCAAACTTTAGGAGGACAAGATATGACCGTTGCACGTGTTACAGAAATTTCCGCCACCTCAACCCAGAGTTTTGACGACGCAGCAAAGCAGGGTATTGCCCGGGCCACAAAGACGTTGCGAAATATAGAGTCGGCGTGGATCAAGGATCAGACGGTGAGTGTCGAGAATGATGCGATCACACACTATCGGGTGAACATGGTTGTTACATTCGTTCTGGAAGATTGAAGCATCTGGTGTCAGCGTCTTGTTCAAGTAATCTTTCGGACGCTGGCACTGACATCTCTTCGCTGACCGCGCCCACGATGTGATCCCACAGGTTGGTCAGCGCTCAGCAATGATACTGCCAATAGAGACTACACCATTTCCCGGAATGAACGGGAAATGGTGTGGTTTTTATCCAGACCGCGCGAGGATAAAATATCCAACCCTTATCAGACATCAGTTTCAATGCCCTCTCGGCCCCTGTTGCAGTGACACCTGAACGCAATTGCATGCGTCAATTTGGGCCAGCTTCAGAAAGTGTACCAAGCTACGTTCCCGCTGGCAGCGCCGCCAAAATGTGTTTGGCCAGCTTTCAATCCCTGCAGGAAAATTCATCCCGACCCGGGAATTTCATCGCACAGGCTATCAGGAAACCTTTCCATTGGCCTGTAAAATTTAATCCCCGTGACAAAAGCGCGGGACCAAGACCTCGGCAAAGCTGTTCTCTCTCAAATTGAAAGGTGGAAGTGGATGACCCAGAAAAAACCAGTTGTTGTGGTCACTGGTGCCGCTGGCAATATCGGTACTGAACTCAGAAAAAAACTTGGGCGGCGTTACCGCGTCATCGGACTTGACCTGCCGGATGTCAGCAAGGGCCGCAACATGATCGGCTGCGACATTACGGATGCTGCCTCGATGAAACTTGCTGTCGATGAGCTGCGAGAGACAATCGATGGCGCTCAAGTCGCTTCGGTTATTCATCTGGCCGCCTATTTCGATTTCAGCGGCGAGGATCGGCCGCAATACGAGGCAGTGAACGAGGAAGGTACGCGCAACCTGTTGCACGCGTTGCGTGGTATCGACGTCGAACAATTTGTCTATTCCGGGACGATGTTGGTTCATGAACCCGGAGTGCCGGGCGAGCGTATCACCGAAGACACGCCACTTGCGCCGTCTTGGGCCTATCCGCAATCCAAGGCCCGCACTGAAGAAATTATTCGTGATGAGGCGAAGGGTATTCCAACTGTTTTCCTTCATCTAGCAGGACTTTACGATGACCGCACGGCGGTCCCCACGCTTAGCCATCAGATCGCCCGGATATACGAGCGCGATCTGAAAAGCCACTTTTTCTCTGGAGACATCCGCGCGGGACAGGCCTTTATCCATCTCGACGACATGCTGGATCTATTCAGCCGCGTCGTCGATCGCCGTAACGATCTGGACTCCGGAGAGGTGATCCTTGCTGGCGAGCCTGACACGATGAGCTATGACGCCTTGCAAAACTGTATCGGCAAGCTGATCCATGGCGAGGAAACATGGGCGACGCTGGTTGTGCCTGCGCCTGTGGCCAAACTTGGTGCCGCGCTGGAAACGGAAGCTGAACCGGTGGTGCCCGATGCGCTGGACCGAGGGGAAAAGCCCTTCATCCGACCCTTTATGATCGACAACGCGTCGGATCATTTCGCGCTCAATATTTCCAAAGCGCGGCACTTGCTGGGGTGGGAACCGGAACAGCGCATTGCGGACAAGTTGCCGGAGCTTATCAAAGCGCTGAAGAACAAACCCTTAGATTGGTATCGGGCCAACGGCATCACCCCTCCGTCCTGGCTGGAAGCTGCGGACGCGCGGGTAGATGACGCCGAGGCGCTGCGGTCAAACCACGAAGCAGAATATCGTCAACAGCACCGCGCCAACCTTTGGGGCGGTTGGGCCAATGCAGGTTTAGGTCTTTGGTTACTGACATCACCGCCGCTTCTCGGCATTGACGCGACAAGCCTGACACTCAGCAATATCGGTGCCGGCTTGCTGCTATTCGTGTTCGGGATGCTCTCGCTCTCATGGCGGATGCCTTGGGCGCGGTTCGCTGTGGCCGCTTTGGGCTGCTGGATCATGTTCGCGCCGCTGGTATTCTGGTCAGAAAATGGCGCTGCCTATCTGAACGGCACAATTGTCGGTATGCTGGCAGTGGGTTTCGCGCTCTGCCTGCTGCCAACGCCCGGAATTTCTTCTTTGGCCGCGCAATCCGGGCCCACGATTCCAAAGGGTTGGGATTACTCTCCCTCCGACTGGTTCCAGCGCCTGCCGGTCATCATGCTGGCGGTCATAGGTTTGTTGGTCTCCCGGTATCTGACCGCGTATCAACTGGAAACCATCGACAGTGTGTGGGAGCCTTTTTTCTCAGGCACGCTGGAGGATAAGAATGGCACCGAGCAAATCATCACCTCTTCAGTATCCAAAGGCTGGCCGGTGCCCGATGCCGGTATCGGCGCGGTAACCTATGCACTGGAGATACTTGTGGGGGCGATAGGTTCGGCCCGCCGTTGGCGAACAATGCCGTGGCTTGTCGTACTGTTCGGCATCATGATTGTACCCTTGGGGGCCGTGTCGATCTTCTTTATCGTGATCCAGCCTATCATGATTGGTACCTATTCGACGCTGGCGCTGATCGCTGCTGCTGCCATGGTTTGGCAAATTCCCTATTCACTGGATGAATTGGTCGCAACCTACCAATTCCTGCGCCGCCGTCACAAGGCCGGGCGACACTGGCTGCGCGTGTTCTTTACAGGCGACACCGACGAAGGGCCCGACGACCGACGTCTGGACGATTTCGAGCGAAGTCCGCGCACCATCGCGGTGGACATGGTATCAGGCGGCATGACCTTTCCTTGGACGCTTTTGGCCTCGCTGGCTCTCGGGGTTGTGCTGATGCTTTCACCGCTGGTCTTTACTTGGGAAAGCGGCGTCGCCGCGACAAACCATATTATCGGAGCGCTGGTCATCACCGTCACAGTCGCAGCCTTTGCGCCGGTGGCGCGGCTGGGACGGTTCTTGAACATGTTAATGGGCATCGTTTTGCTGTTCGCGCCATTCACCGTCGGGGCAGATTGGGGCGCGCTTGCGTTTTCGGGTTCAGTAGGGCTTGCCTTGATGGCACTCAGCATTCCGCGTGGCACGGTGAAAACTAGCTTCGGCAGTTGGGATAGATTTATAAGGTAGTGACAGAAAAACGAAGTCTTGCTGTCACCCATTTGGCGTTTCTTGGACGGTATTGCTGCCCGCCGCACTATGACCGAACCCGCCAGAGATCGCGATTGATGTGAAGTCACCTCCCGCGCCAGAACGAAAACCTTGAGCCATCCTTCAGAGGTCCAAGCGCTTTTCGTTGACCAACCTCAAGGCTCCGCGCAAGGCGCGCGCGGTCAGGTCCGCATGACGTTGATAGCCCATCCGCGCCATGGCTTCTTGTTCACGAGGATGTGCCGGCTTTGTAAATGACGCCGCCAGAAGTCTCATCTTGCCCCAAAACCTTGGTGACAGATCCTTGAGTTCCTCAAGCGCGGGCAGCAGCACAGCCTCTATTTCATCAAAATCGGTGCCGAACGGAAATTCAGGTAAAATCGTACGATGTGGGCGCAACCAATCGGTCACTGTTTCAGGCAGGTTGCGCCGGTGCGCCTTGGCGATGGAATAGGCCTTGGGCAATTTCCCTGCCGCCTTGGCCTTCGCCATTAAATCATCCTGAAACCTGCTGTCGGTTATTTTCAGCAGCGCGATAATGACATCTGCATCAGACAGGCCACGAAGGTCTGCAATCCCGTATTCAGTCACCACAATGTCGCGCATGTGCCGCGGGACCGTCACGGAGGGCAGATCCCATACAATATTGCTTTCGGGCTTGCCGTCACTCAGCCGTGTTGCGTCAAGGGTAATGACTGCCCGACCATCCTCCAGTGCAAATGCCTGAGTGATAAAATTGAACTGGCCGCCAACACCGCTGACAACCTGACCATCTGCCAAGCTATCGGACATGATGTCACCCAGCAGCGATACCTTCATGGCACTGTTCACGAACCGCGCATTGGTCCGTGCCGCCCGCTTCTTTTCTTCATCACCGTAAAGCGAATTGGTAAAGCTGACCGGCATCATCGCGATCTTGGCGCGACGCGCGGGCGGCAATGCCCGCAGGTTGGCGTAAAAATCCCGGGCTTCAACAAAGAATCCGGCATGGATCGCTATCCCGTCCACCTCGCGCCGGACCACGCCTGCATCGAACAACGCCATCAGCCCGCCAACAAGCATCTCGGTGACAGCATAAAGACCGGTCTCAAAAGCTCCTCCAGGCGGTTGCTCGACGGGAAACGGACAGTCGGCTTGAACCGCCGCGGCCCCTCTCCCATCGCGAAGCAGCAGCGCGTGTGCCACGGTATCGCCGACGGCCCCGATGCCGATCTGCAATGTCCCGCCATCCGGGATCAGGCGCGACACGTGCAGGCCGATCGCATGGTCGCTCAGATGCAACGGACGACGCGGACTGGAGAAAAGCTCGAACGGCGCGGGCGGATCAAAAACCAGATCAACCGCATCAGGTGACAGCGTCGCACCGGGCCCTTCCATGAACGGCATTTCCGGGTTCGTTTCGAATACGGCGATAAAGTCGGCTTGACCGTTGGCCCGAAAACGGAACAGGTCGGACGAAATATCGGTGTTGGATGACAGGCTGAAATGTCCGTCTTCTTCGGCGACAAGCTGCATCAGGACATTCGGTCTCTGACGCACAAGAACGTCGCGCGCATGGGTGTAATTGGCAGAGATATAAGCCTGTTGCACCGCGTCGACCCCAAGCCATCGACCGGCCATCAGAAAGAATTCAGACACCTCGATATTCGCAGGCAGCCGTCCCTCGCGTATCATTTGCGTGTAAAGAATATCAGGATAGGCCCCGAACAACCGGTCCATCGCAGGTTCCAGAAAACGCGCTTGAACGTCCGAAGAAAAAGCGGGCCTTTCCAAAGTCAGGGCCGTAAAGATCTTCAGGTCAATGGTTGGGTCATCGCAAGCGGCCTGCACAAGAGCGTTGACCAGCGTGACCGGTTTACCCAACCCCAGCGGAAGGGCCAGCCGGATCTCGCCTCCGGTACGATCGACGATTTCACGGATAATCGCGGTTTGGTTTTGCTCCCGTTGCACCGCTCAGAAGTCCTGCCAACCCGGATCGGGCGCAAAGCGGGGCCCGTGTCGTTCTTCCAGTGCGGCCATACGGTCACGAATGGTATCGACACCGCGCGTGCGGGCATACTGCATAGGCCCGCCACGAAATGGCGCAAAGCCGGTGGCAAAGATCATAGCCCCGTCCACCTCGTCGATGTCTCGTGCAACGCCCTCGCGCAGGCATTCGACGCAGGCGTCCAGCATCGGAAGGATCAGCCGGTCAGTCAGATCGTCAGGGCCATCGCCTTTGGCTTCGGGATGCGGCGTACCGTCGGACCAGTCATAGAAGCCCTGCCCGGCCTTCTTGCCGGTGTCCCCCGCTTCGACCTTTTCGCGCAGACGCGCGCTGATCTTCGGCATGGGTTTTTCAAGATTGGATTTCAGGCTTTCAGCCACATGAAGACAGATATCGAGCCCGACCTGATCGCTCAGCGCGACCGGCCCCATCGGCATCCCGAACTTAATCGCCGCCGCATCGATCGTTTCCTTTTCCACGCCTTCGTCCATCAGCACCAAGGCTTCCATCAGATAAGGGGTCAGCACGCGGTTCACCAAGAAGCCCGGATAATCCGTGACCCTCACCGGCAGGCGGTCAATAGCGCTGCAAAACGCGGTAAGACGCGAAATGACATCATCACTGGTATCCTCATGGCGCACGACCTCGACCAGTTGCATCTTGCTGACCGGGTTGAAGAAATGCAGCCCGGCAAAGCGCTTGGCATCGGGTGCCGCATCACGCAGATCGGCCAGACGAAGGCTTGATGTATTCGACGCAAGGATCGCGTCTTTCTTCATCGTGTTCGCAAGCCCGGTATAGATCTTTTCTTTCAGATCAATCTTTTCAGGTGCCGCCTCGATCACAAGATCAGCCCGCGCAATGCCATATCCTTTCGGATCCGGCATCAACCGATCCAAGGCATCGCGCGTCTCCATGTCACTCAGATGCTGGTCCTTGCAGATATTGCGTGCCAGTTTTACGGCATTACCCAAAGGTTCGAATTCAACATCGCCAAGCGTAACGGTCTTGCCCTTCAGGGCGGCCCATACGGCAATTTCTGCGCCCATGGCACCCGCTCCGATGACGTGGACATGGGAGATTTTATCCTCGCCGCGCTTAGTGTCCTTGAGCCCCTGCCTCAGGAAAAACACCCGCCTCAGGTTTTTCGAGGTTTCACTTGCCAGCAAGGTTGCAAAACTTTCAATTTCGGCGTTTTGCATCGCCTGCGCGTCGTCGCCATGTTCTTCCCACAGATCAATTAATGCGTGTGGCGCAGGATAATGTTCCTTGGGGGCCTTCTGTTCCGTCTTGCTTCGCATCTGTCGCGCCGCCAGACTGCGTGCAGGTCCAAGTCCAAAAGCCCGCGCCTTCAGACCCGGCCCGTCGCGTTCGACTTCGCCTGCGATTATGGCCTCGACCGCGGCGCGGACATGACGTTCCTCGGTTACGACATCCGCAATGCCGAACTTCTTGGCCTTGTCGGTATGCGCGGACTTGCCGGTTAGCATCATCGTCATGGCTTCGGTGGGATCGATCAGTGCAGGCAATCGAAACGTACCGCCCAAGCCCGGATGCAAGCCAAGCTGCACCTCTGGAAAACCAAACGATGCTCCGGACACCGCAATGCGCCAGTCACAGGCAAGGGCGATCTCGAACCCCGCCCCCAAAGCCGGGCCATGAACCACACAGATCGTCGGGCAGTCCAGCGCTGCAAGACGGTCCAATACGTCATGACCCTGACGCAATAAATCGGCAGCACCTTCGTCGCTCATGTCATCAAAGCCGGTGATGTCAGCCCCAGCAGCAAAGCCCGCTGGCTTGCCCGACCGGATCACCAACGCCTCGGGCGTATCTTTTTCCAGCGTTTCAAGTTCTGTCGCCAGCGCCTCAATCACATCGCGCGACACGGTGTTGACCGAGGTGTCAGCGCAGTCGAGCACCAGCCACACGATACCCTCCGACGCACCACGCAGCCACGGCCCTTCACCAGAAGCGACCGGGCCAAGCTCCAGCTTGGTCGCACCCAGATGTTGCAGAACGGGTCCCATCTTCGATCCTGACATCACGCCACCTCCAGCATCATTGCGCCACCCAGCCCGCCGCCGATGCATTCGGTCGCGATGCCGCGCGACTTGCCTTTCCGCTTCAGCGCATTGGCGAGATGCAGCACGATGCGGTTGCCGCTGGTTCCGACCGGATGACCCATCGAAATCGCTCCGCCATCGATATTCAAGCGGTCGCGGTCGATCCGGCCAAACGCGGCATCAAGACCCAGCACCTCGCGGCAAAAGTCATCATCGTCCCACGCCTGGACGCATGACAATACCTGCGCGGCAAAGGCTTCATTTAGTTCCCAAAGCTCTACATCGTCGATTTTCAGTCCCTGCCGTTGCACGATAGGCGTTGCAGCCAGCACCGGACCAAGCCCCATCACGGACGGGTCAAGTGCTGCCCACTCACTGTCCACGATCCGGGCAAGCGGGGTCAGGCCGTGCCGTTCCACCGCCTCCTCGGACGCCACTATGACCCAGGACGCGCCGTCGGTGATCTGGCTGGCATTGCCCGCTGTGACCTTGCCATAAGGACGCTCGAAGGCAGGTTTCGGCTTGGCGAGACCCTCCATGTCGCTGTCGGGACGAACGCCGTCATCATGGTCGTAAACAGTGCCGTCCTCGTCAAAGGCAGGCATCAACTCATCGTCAAGAAATCCTTCTTTCTGCGCAGCGGCCAGACGGTGATGGCTTTGCATGGCGTAGGTGTCGGCAGCTTTGCGGTCGATACCGAAACGATGCGCCAAAACTTCTGCTGTCTGGCCCATGTTCAATGTCGTGATTGGATCCGTCAGACCACGTTCGAGGCCAACAACCGGTTTGAAAAATTCAGGCCTTAGCCCTGCCATCGTCTTGGCCTGCGCCATAGGGCCCTTGGCCTGCGCCATGTCACCAAACCACTCAACCGCTGACTGCCTTAGCACCAGCGGCGCGTGGCTCAACGCCTCGGCACCCCCTGCAAGGATCATATCGTGGCTACCGTCCCGGATATACCGATAGGCCGTATCAATCGACTGCATCCCCGAACCACAATTAATTTGCATGGTAAAAGCGACCATCTGCGCGCCCAACCCCAAACGCAGCGCGGCGACACGGGCTGGGTTCGTCTCGTCTTGCAAGACATTGACACACCCAAGGATCACCAGATCAAACCCACGAGGATCGAACGGCTGTCGCGCCAAAAGCGGTCTTCCACACTGCACCGCGAGATCAACGGGCGTGAACGGGCCGGGCTTGCCTCGCGCCTTGAGGAAAGGCGTTCGGGCACCATCAACCAAATAGACAGGACGGGTCATTCTGCGGCCTCCTTGCGGCTTTGTCCGGTATCCAAACCGGGATAAAGGTGGCTCAACTCTTCAGGCGTGAAATCATCCACTGCCACGACCTTGGCCACCAGATCCTGCATCTCGTTGATGCGATCGTGGTCTTCTTGCGTAATCGTTCCTTTTTTCAGACCCTCATCCGGGTTTTCTTCGGCGTCTCGCAGACGCTTCATCAGCGGCGCGCAGGCGATCACCTTGGCATAGCAGTCGTTCAGCACCGACATGCCGTCACGATTGCAGCCGCCATAGACACGGCCCACGATCCGGTCGCGCGCTTCTGACGGCTCGTAGATCAGGGTGGAACACACCTCGGTCAGTGCATCATCCGGTCCGGGTGCGCTTCCACCCGGCAGGGTGATCACCCGCAGAAAGCCAGCGGCCCACCTGCTGGGGAAATTCCGCAAAACCTCGTCCATCGCAACACGAATGCGCATGAATGCGCGTTCGGCGGAATAGCGTACAACGGGCAGGTCTGCCTTTTGCCGACCCTCGTCCTGCCAGCGTTTGAGCGTTGCGCTCAGGATATACATCTCGGCAAGGACGTCTCCCATCCGGCCCGAGATCATCTCCTTGCGCTTCAATCCACCGCCCATGGTCAGGAAAGCCATGTCTGCGGTCAGCGCAAATGCTGCCGACCAGCGCGACAGTTGGCGGTAGATATCGGTGACCGCGCCCGCAGCGGGTACCGGACCGATGCGTCCGCCGCTCCAGGCGCGGCCAAGCGCGCGAAAGAGCGTTTTTGAGGTATGTTTCACGTGAGCCCAAAAGTGACGGTCAAACGCCATCAGACTTTCAGTCTCGTCGTCGATCATAAGCGCCTTCATCTCGTCAAGCATGTGAGGATGGGCGCGGGTTGCACCCTGTCCGAAGATGATCAGAGACCGTGTGACGATATTTGCGCCCTCGACCGTGATGCCGATCGGCACCGCACGATAAAGTGCCTGAAGATAGTTGGATGGGCCGTCGATCACGGCCTTGCCCGAATGCACATCCATCGCATCGTTGACGGCCTCTCGCATTCGGAAAGTCGCATGGGCTTTCATGATCGCAGAAATGACGGACAGCGATCGGCCCTCATCCAATCCGGCACAGGTCAGTTTCCGCGCAGCATCCATAGAATAGGAATCTGCCGCAAGTCTGCCCAAACGCTCCTGAATACCTCCAAACAGACCGATTGGCAGACCGAACTGTTCACGGATGCGCGCGTAGGCCCCTGTCGTATGCGCTGACAGTGCAATTGCTGCACATCCCATGGACGGCAGCGTAATGCCACGCCCGGCCGCAAGCGCGCTCATCAGCATCATCCAGCCCTTGCCCGCGTAGTCCGGACCACCAATGATGTGATCCAGCGGGATGAACACGTCCTTGCCGGTTGTCGGACCATTCAGGAACATCGTTGCAGACGGGATGTGGCGGCGACCTGTTTCGACGCCCGGAAGGTCAGCCGGCACAAGTGCACAGGTGATGCCAATGTTTTCGTCGCCGCCAAGATGGCTGTCCGGATCTCTTAGCTTGAACGCAAGACCCAAGACGGTGCAAGCTGGTGACAAGGTGATGTAGCGTTTGGACCAGTTCAGGCGGATGCCAAGAACCTCTTCACCTTGCCACATCCCTTTTTCCACAATGCCTTCATCTGTCATGGCGCTTGCGTCCGACCCAGCCTCGTCGCTGGTCAGACCAAAAGCGGGCAATTCCTTACCTGTTGCCAAACGCGGAAGCCAATATTCTTGCTGCTCGTCGGTCCCGAACATGTGCAAAAGCTCGCCCGGACCCAGAGAATTTGGCACCATCACAGTGACAGCAGCCGCAACCGACCGTGTTGAAATAAAACGTACAACTTCAGAATGGGCAAAAGCCGAGAATCCCAGTCCGCCAAATTCTTCCGGAATGATCATGCCGAAAAACTTGTTCTCGCGAAGAAATTCCCACGCCTTTTCGGGCAGATCGGCGTCGCATTGATTGATATTCCAGTCATCAATCATGGCGCAAAGTTCTTGGCATGGCCCATCAAGAAACTTCTGCTCCGCCTCGCTCAAGACCGGGTCTTTGACGTCAAGCAGTACTTTCCAGTCAGGATTCCCTGAAAAAAGTTCGGCCTCCCACCAGACCTCACCGGCTTCCATTGCCTCGGTTTCCGTTTCGGATAAACGGGGAAGAGCTTTTTTCGCCCAAGCGTGAATGGGTTTGGTCACTGAGCGCGCGCGAAGTCTTTTCATCATTCTGAACCTCTCGATTACCAACGGCTTGTGGGCTCGAAAGTTCCATGGTGATCACCCAAGGGCCCTAAAGGCGCGGAAGATCTGGCACGACTTGTGGCGAGATGATCAGGAAATCGCGCGATGCAAAGTGGAACGGGCAAACCGCGTTTCCGCCTAAGGTTACGACACAGGAAAAACGGCCCCGGCTTACTCGTCAGCGTGCCTGCGCAGCGCGCGCAAAGTTTCCAGCGTGCCGCGCACCTGTTCCTCGCCCAGTTCGTCTGCCACATCGTTGATCAACGGTGTGATAGACCGGATGGCCGCATCCCGTGCGTTTCGCCCAGCTGGGCTGATCGCCACCATTTTGCGGCGGGCATCGTCCCAATCAGGGCGAATATGCACATAGCCAGCCCAAACCAGCTTGTTCAGTGTGTTGGTCATTGCACCGCGCGTCACATTGAACGTCTCGGCCAGTTGCGCGGGCGTTTTCTCACCGTCATGCCAAGCCAGGTTATTCAGAACAGAGAAATGCGAAATTTCCATACCCTTAGGCAGCACCCGCGTCAGGCGGTTGCGCATCCGTTGATCGGCAGACAGCAATTCGCTGATCAACGTGATCGCCAGAGAGTTTCGGTTTTCTGTCATATCCTGCCCATTAAGGTGCCTCGAAATTGCGACGGTTGGCAAGACTTGGCACGCGGCGCCGCGCGTCGGCAAGACGGTCCATATCTATCTCGAACAGATACACTCCTGGCGCTTCACCCGCATCAACCAGCACTTCACCCCACGGTGCCACAGCCAGCGAATGCCCGTAGGTGAACCGCGTCTTGTTCGTATCGCTTTGGTGTTCGCCGGTTTGGGCCGGAGCCACTACAAAGCATCCTGTTTCAATCGCGCGGGCGCGCAAAAGAACATGCCAATGTGCGGCCCCTGTGACAGGCGAAAACGCGGCGGGCATCGTAAGAATTTCAGCTCCAGCGTCCGCCAACGCCTGATACAGCAGCGGAAAACGCATATCATAGCAGATGCTCATGCCGATTTTGCCAAAAGAAGTTTCGACAACCACTGATTTTTCACCCGGACGGTATCCAGCTGATTCGCGGTAGCTTTCTGTCGTATCGATATCCACATCAAACATGTGGATTTTGTCATAGCGCGCGATGATCTTCCCCGTGGGGTCTATCATAAACGACCGGTTGGCAAATCGACCGTCAGCATCATCTGTCTTGAGCCCAAGCGAGCCGATGAGCAGCCAGATCGCTTTTTCACGAGCCACATCGCGCAATGCGGCCAGCGTGATGTCATCGCCCTCGTGCTGAAGCACCTCGCGTTGGTGCGTGCGGCTGGTGGATACGCAATTGGTCACCTCGGGGGTCAGCACAAAGCTGGCACCTTGATCCGCTGCATCGCGGATCATCGCAACCGTGCCCACCAGATTGCGGGCTGGATCATCCGTGACGTTCAGCTGGATCAAGGCCGCTTTCATCACGCGGCCAACACTGCGTCCAGTTTGCCCGCTCGTTCAAGTGCGAAAAGATCATCGCAGCCGCCCACATGTGTGTCGCCAATAAAGATCTGCGGCACAGTGCGGCCCCCATTGGCACGCTTCACCATTTCGGCTTTGCGATCCGGCTGGGCCAAAACATCGACTTCGGAAAAGCTGACGCCTTTTTCGTTCAGCAAACGCTTGGCCGCATGGCAAAAACCGCAAAGCGGAGAGGTGTATATCTCGACTGGTTTCATGGCTGTGTCCTTGTTCACTAGATCATTGAACACAGACTTAGGTGTCTTTGGCCACTCTTGCCAGTGTCACGACACGTATTGGGCCTGCACCCGCTGCGATACAGGCATTTGCGGCGGCAGATAAAGTAGCGCCTGACGTCATGACATCATCAACGATCAGAACAGATCGGCCCTTCATACGGTCAACAGGCCGCGGGTGGGCGGTGATCGCGTCTTGCAAAATCGCATAACGCTCGATGCGCGTTTTCCCGTCAAGCGACGGCGTTCGGCGCACCCGTTGCAGCAGATCAGGACAGCATGTAAAACCCGTCTCGCGCGACAGCGCCATCGCCAGCAAGGCGGATTGGTTGTGGCGGCGTTTGACCAATCGCAACCAATGCAGGGGAATTGGCGCAATCAGCGTGTCAGCAGGAAGCTTATCTGCAATGGCGCGTGCCATCCAAAGGGCGGCGGGCTTTGCTATTTCCTGGCGGTCGCCGTGTTTGAGCGCAAGAACCATTTTGCGCCCCATATTGCTGTACAAAAGCGCAGATCGGCCCTGCACCCAAGGGGGCGCTGCGGACAGACACGCATCGCACTGTGCAACCTCCTCCACCACAGCACCGGGCAGCGGGATGCCGCAACTGTCGCAGACGGTTCCACCAATAAATGCAGTATCACGCCAACATGGGCCACACAGGCCAGCGGCATGATCCACCATCGCACCACAACACAGGCAGGCCGGCGGATAAATCAGGCCAGCCGCGGTTTGTAACGCTGTTTGTAACTGGGGCAGCATGACCTTATTATTATCCTCATGAACACGCAAAATATCCTGACAGACATCACCGCCTTGTCCCGCAACCGCAGCCGTGGGCGCGAGGATGGATTATTCCTGCACCGCACCGCTTTGGATGAAGTGGAGGATCGGCTAGGCATGGTTAACAGGACGTTTAAGAAACCAGCCATCGTGACCGGTTTTCCACTTATTTGGGACGGATTTCGGCCTGATGCGGTGACTGTGCCGGATAGTGACACCCTCAACCTTGATCAAACCGCACATGATCTGGTGATCCATGCACTGGGCCTGCATTGGGCAAATGATCCCGTCGGCCAGATCATTCAGTCGCGCCGGGCCCTTGAGCCAGACGGGCTTTTCCTGTCCGTCAGCTTTGGTGGCCAAACGCTCCATGAATTAAGGGCCTGCCTTGCGCAAGCCGAGGCGCAGGTAACGGGCGGTCTGTCACCACGCGTGGCACCGATGGCAGAGCTGCGCGATATTGGCGGTTTGCTGCAACGCGCGGGGCTTGCCCTGCCTGTTGCTGATTCAATCACGCTAAAGGCTGAGTATGACGACATCTGGCACTTGATGCGGGATTTGCGTGCGATGGGCGAAACCAACGCCATGCAATCACGCCTGCGCATACCAACGCGACGCGCAGTGTTTCAAACGGCCGCGAAACTTTACCAAGATAACTTTTCCACCAGCCAAGGCCGGATCATCGCAACATTCGAGCTGCTGTTTCTGGCAGGGTGGGCCCCGGCGGAAAGCCAGCCCAAACCGCTGCGCCCAGGATCTGCGCAACAACGTCTTGCAGACGCCCTCGCGACCGTCGAAAAGCCGCTGAGCGATTGACGCGACAGTCAAACCGTTTATCTCACGCCTAACGACGTAAAAAGGAAAGCCAGATGACGCAGTCATGCCCAGTTCATGCCCAGCCGGACCACCCTAAGGTACCGACACCCAAGGTGGGCATCCTGTTGGCCAACCTTGGCACTCCAGACAACTATGATTACTGGTCAATGCGCCGATATTTAGGCGAATTCCTGTCCGATCGCCGCGTCATCGACTATAGCCCCTGGCTGTGGCAGCCGCTTTTGCAGCTGATCATTTTGACCAAGCGGCCCTTTACAAGCGGTGCAGCATACAAGTCGATCTGGAACGAAGACGCGGGCGAAAGCCCTTTGATGACCATCACCAAGGCCCAAACAGTTAAGATAAAAGAGGCGATGCAGGCGCGGTATGGTGACGCAGTCATCGTGGATTTCTGCATGCGCTACGGCAATCCATCGACCAAATCCAAGGTCGCTGCGTTGACGGCCGCAGGCTGCCAGAAGATCCTGTTTTTTCCGCTTTATCCGCATTACGCGGGGGCCACTTCGGCAACAGCAAATGACGCCTTCTTTGCCGCATTGGCCAAGGAAAAGTGGCAACCTGCAGCGAGAACTGTGCAGCCCTATTTTGATCGGCCTGATTATATCGACGCATTGGCAACTTCGATCGAGCGGTCTTATGCAATGATGGAGACCAAGCCGGACAAGCTGCTGTGTTCTTACCACGGCGTTCCAAAACGGTACTTGATGGAAGGCGACCCCTATCATTGTCATTGCCAGAAAACGACGCGCCTGTTGAAAGAGCGTCTAGGCTGGGATGACACGCAGATCATGACGACCTTCCAGTCGAAATTCGGCCCCGAGGAATGGTTGCAGCCCTACACCGTGGAAGAGGTCGCGCGGCAGGCGGAAGCGGGCAACAAAAAGATCGCTGTCTGCGCGCCTGCTTTTTCAGCAGATTGCATTGAGACGCTGGAAGAGATCAACGAAGAGATCAAAGAAAGCTTTGAGCATGCGGGCGGTGAATCGTTCCATTATATCCCGTGTCTCAACGACGACGAGATGCACATCAAAGCGTTATCGAACGTGATTGAAGAGAACCTGCAAGGCTGGATCGACTAGATCGACAGCTATCTGTTCAGTATCAAATTTCCGCCTCTTTGCGCCCTTATGGGGTGCAAAGGAAAGGCAGTTTTCATATGTATTTCCGTACACAAGACATAAAAAAAGGCGGTGCAGAACACCGCCTTTTTATTCGAGTTGCTAGACTAGATTAGTCTGCAGCAACAGCAGCAGCAACAACAACGAGCAGCAGCAAAGGAATCAAGATACCCGAGGAAGAGCTTGTGGACTCTTCAACAATTACGGGTGCTTCGATGATTGGATCTGCCAGCGAGCCAGCAAATGCATTCGATGCGGCAGCTGTCAATGCAGCGGCGAGAACGAGTTTCTTCATATCATAACCTCCAGAAAAGGCGTACCTCACAAGGTGATGGTACGCGCCCAAGACTTACCTCGTGAAACTTTCTAAACAGCATCTGAGTGCAAATGCAAACCCGGATTCAGCGTTTCTGCCCCACAATCGGCAAAAGATCGTCAAATAAGCAACACTTGTGTGCCCACTTTGGTCAAGCTGAAAAGTTCGGCAATATGTTCATTATAAAGACCGATGCAGCCGTTCGAAGAGCGACGCCCGATCTTGCGCGTGTCGTGCGTGCCGTGGATGCGATAATAGGTCCAGCTTAGGTACAAAGCGTGGGTACCCAGCGGGTTATCAGGGCCCGGTTCTATCACGGCGGGCCATTCGGGGTTACGCTCTAGCATCGAAGGTGTCGGGCGCCATGTCGGGCCCACCACCTTTTGGATAACGCTGGTGCGTCCGCGGCGTGTAAGCTCGGCCGTAAGCGGTACACTTGACGGATACAGCTTGTAGACCGATTCATCTTCAGACCAGTAGTGAACCGCGCGGCTGTCGATATCCACCAGCACAGCACCGTTCTTTGTATCGCTAAAGTAAGGCTGCCAATTCAGCGTCCGAAAGCTCGAGATATTGCGACGGACGGTTTCAGTCAAATCTCTCTCTGTCTCTGTGGTTTCAATACCGTTTACACTGCTTTGAGCAAGAGCAGGGGATGCCAACAATGCGGCACTGCCAGCAAGAAATGCCCGGCGCGATGAGAGGTTGAACTTCTTGTCAGACATCGAATGTCTCCTGAAAAAGGGAAAGCCTGTTATTTTCTTTGGTATATGACCCGAAAGTCGCAGTATCAAATCAAACCATCGTCAACAGGCATACTCACGCCGATGTGCGTTTGATCTGCAACGCTGGGCAGGGTAAGGCTGCGGAAACCCAAATGCGTGGAGCTGCGCCATGATCCGACTTTTTTCCATCCTGATTGCCCTGTCAGTTGCGCTGGCCGCGTGTGCTCCTGCACCTGCACCCTCCACAATGGGCAATGATGGCAAAGCTCTGCCAAGAGCATACAAAATTAGCCGAGCGGATTCAGGTAAACTGCAGTTTCGCATGCTTGATTCTGTGAACGCGCTGCGCGGGGCCTCTGGTCTGTCGCAGGTCCAGTTGGATGCAAATCTGAATGCCGCCGCTGCAACCCATTCGCGCGATATGGCCAACCAGAACCGGCCTTGGCACTTCGGCTCTGACGGGTCCTCCCCTGTCGATCGTATTCAGCGCGTTGGCTACACTGGTGAGTTGGTCGGCGAAGTGATTTCAGAAACATACGAAACAGAGCTGGAAAGCCTCGCGGCCTGGATGGAACAACCCGATACGCGCCGGATCATTATGGCACCTGACGCTGTGAACCTGGGGTTCTCCTGGTATCAGGAAGACAACGGCAAGATCTGGTGGACAATGGTCTTGGGCAAGTAACCCCTTAGGGGACTGCCCACCAAGTTTTTATCGGTTTACCTACGGGTTCAATGCGATGGGCGTACCATCACCAACCATCGCGTATATATCTTCGATTTCCTTGTTAGAGACTGAAATACAGCCCCAAGTCCAATCGTCACGGTTCTTATCCTTGGCTGTTTTCTGGCCGTGGATAAATATATCACCACCCGGGCTTTTTTCCAAAAATTTAGCGACTTCTCGATCTCTTTCGTTCGGATACGAGATTCCCAACGACAGGTGGAACTTGCTGTTGGGATTTCGCCGATCAATTAAATACAGACCTTCGGGCGTCTTGCCGTCGCCCTCGTGAACCTTGTGACCAACAGGTGCAAAGCCCAGCTTGAAATTATAGGATTCAAGCACCTTGTCCTTGTGCATCAAAAACATGCGTCGATCAGCTTTGTTAACGATTACATATGTAACTTCGGGGCCATTATACCGTTTGAATTTACTATCGCCTGCACACCCACCAAGAGCCACAAGTGCGGTACCGCCCAAGATCAGATTTCTGCGTTTCATCAAGATGCCTCGTTTCGCCATGGCCTTTTCGACCTTTATCAGCTTCGGGTAGCATGTAGCAAAAATTTTGAAGGTCAAAAAGGCGTTACTGTCGAGATTTTTCCGCCAGCTGCTTCTCGATCGCATCAAGTTTACGCATAACGTCTTCGCGGTAAAGATCTGTGCGCTCAACCTCCTCCGCGTTATGCGCGTCTTGCATCGAGTTGACGATAAGACCCACCAAAAGGTTTACCACAGCAAAAGTGGTTGCAAGTATGAAGGGTATAAAGAACATCCAAGCATAGGGATAAACCTCCATCACGGGGCGCACGATTCCCATGGACCAGCTTTCCAGCGTCATGATCTGAAAGAGCGAATAAGCACTTGATGGCAGCGATCCAAACCACTGAGGGAAATCGCTGCCAAACAGTTTGGTGGCGATAACGGATCCAATGTAAAAGATGATGGTCATCAGCAAAAACACCGACCCCATGCCGGGCAGCGCGGTAACAAACCCTTCGACAACGCGGCGCAGGCTTGGCGCGACGGAAATAACGCGCAAAACCCGCAGGATACGCAGCGCCCGCAAGACAGACAGGCCCTGAACAGCAGGAACCAGCGCAATCGCCACCACCGCAAAATCAAAGAGATTCCAGCCGCTACGGAAAAACCCTGTGCCACGCCCAATGATTTTAAGCGAAATTTCGATAATGAAAATGCCCAGACAAACGCTATCCAGGAACAGGATTGTCGGCCCGTAAAGCGCCATGATTTCAGGCGATGTTTCCATCCCCAACAACACCGCGTTAAAAAGAATCACACCAATGATAAAGTTACTAGCGGTCCGACTTTCGATCCAGGTATTCAGACGTTCGCGCATGAATGTGCTGCCTTAATGACGTTTGCGTTTGACTTCCGGTGCCGTGAACTGCGCCGCAAGCTCCACATGGGATGACCAACGGAATTGGTCAACGACCTGAACCCAATTGAGCGTATATCCCGCACCGATCAAGACCGCCGCATCCCGTGCGAACGTCACCGGATTGCACGAGACATACGCCACAATCGGGGGCATCGCCTTGGCGATCTCGGCGACCTGCGCTTCTGCTCCGGCACGGGGCGGATCCAGAACGACAGCGTCCGTCTTTGCCAGTTCGTCGGGCAAAAGGGGTCGACGGTAAAGATCTCGCGTCTCGAACGTGACCGGCTTGAGGCCCTGCGCCATGCGCCATCCATGATCCAACGCCGATGTCATACCGGCGTCACCCTCAACAGCGTGTACTTCGGCTTTTTCGGCCAAGGGCAGGCTGAACGTGCCACAGCCAGCAAACAGGTCAATAACATGCTTTGCACCGCCAACAGCATCGCGCACAGCGGTCACCAAAGACGCTTCGCCCTGCGGTGTGGCCTGAAGGAATGTACCGGGCGGCGGCGTGACCTTGGCACCACCAAAACGCTGCACAGGCGGGGTGCGCATTGCAATTACGTCATCGTCCCACGTCAGACGCGCAAGGCCAAGGCTGTCACACAAATGCGCGAGTTCCTGCCGCAAAGGCCCATCCAACGGCTTTCCGTTCTGAACCGAAATATCCAGACCCGCCCGCGAGGTTGTTACTGTCACAGCCAAAGCCGCCTTGCGACTTGTCCCCACAACCGCCAGTCGCTCGGCAATCGGGATCGCCGCCATCACGGCGGGGTCCAGCAACTGACAGCCCGGTATTTCGATCACGACATCCGACCCGCGCCCATGAAAACCGACCATTGCACCCTTTTTCGTGCGTTTCGCCGCAAAGGTTGCACGGCGTCGCGATTGCGCAGGAGACGTCTGGATCGGCTTGAATACAGTCTCTATCCCGTGGGCATCCAGCGATTGCTTGACCACAGCCAGCTTAAAATCAGCTACAAAAGCATCCGACGCATGCTGCAACTGGCATCCACCGCAGGCTTTGAAATGCCGACACGGAGCGGCCACGCGGTTTTCCGATGGCTTCACGATGCGAATGTCGGTCAGCGTCTGACCGTCAGGCGTACCAGTCACGACCTCTCCGGGGAGGGTCATCGGGGCAAAAAGCGGGCCGGCGGCAATGCCGTCACCCAAGTGACCAAGTCTTTGGATTACATATTCTGTCATGCACCGCGCATAGCGCGAAGCAGCCCCCAGCAAAAGCCCCTATTCAGCGGCCTTCATATTCAGGAAACCGCCAGACTGGCGATGCCAGTAGCGGGCATACAGCCCGTTTTGATCCAGCAGACTATCATGCGTGCCAATCTCGACGATCCGTCCCGCATCCATCACCGCAATCCGGTCCATTTCTGTCAGCGTCGACAGGCGGTGGGCAATGGCCAGCACGGTCTTGCCTTCCATCACGCGTGTAAGGGCATGTTGGATCGACGCTTCAACCTCGCTATCCAGCGCACTGGTCGCTTCGTCCAGAATGAGGATCGGCGCGTCTTTCAGAATGGCGCGGGCCAGGGCAATGCGCTGGCGCTGGCCGCCAGACAGTTTTACACCGCGTTCCCCAAGATGCGCGGCATAGCCCTTGCGGCCCTTGTGATCTTGCATGTCCTTGATGAATTCATGCGCTTCGGCCTTGGTCGCGGCGGCGATCACTTCGTCCTCGGTCGCGTCAGGCTTGCCGTAGCGAATGTTGTCAAAAGCCGATCGGTTGAACATCGCCGTTTCCTGCGTGACCATACCGATCTGGCGGCGCAGACTTTCTTGGGTGACCCCGGCAATGTCCTGCCCGTCAATCAGAATGCGCCCTTTTTCCAAGGTATAGAGCCTTAGCAGAAGCGAAACGAGGCTGGACTTTCCAGCCCCCGACGCGCCCACGATACCCAGTTTTTCCCCCGGCTTGATATCAAGCGCCAGATGCTCGACCCCACCGGCACCGCGCCCGTAGGTAAAGCGCACATCGTCCAGCGTTATCTCGGCCTTCTGCACCACCAAATCCTGTGCCTCGTCCTTGTCGCGCAGCTGTTGGCGTGGGGTTAGCGTGTGCATTCCGTCCTCGACCTCGCCCATATTGGCGTAAAGCCCCATCAGCGTGAAACTGACCCAGCCCGTCATTTGCGCCAAGCGCAAAGACACGGCACCGGTAGCGGCGATATCACCCGCAGTCACCAGCCCAAGCGACCAGTACCAAAGCGCGCCACCCACCAACAAAACCGGCAAAAGCCCTGCAATCGTCATCAGCCAAAACCGGAAAGAGACACTAACACGGCCAAAATCAAGGCTGGTATCCAGAAACTTTCTCATCGCGCCCAGCGCTGCGCGGTCTTCGTGATCGGCATGGGCAAACAGCTTGACGGTCTTGATGTTCGTGATCGTATCAACCACCTGCCCGGTCACCATCGCCCGCGCCCCTGCCCGCGCCTGCGAAAATTTACGGATACGTGGCATGTAATGCCGGATCAGAAACACATACCCGACCATCCAGAGCACAAGCCCAGCAGCGATCCGCCAATCGACGGTGCCCAGCAACAGCACAGCGCCCACGAAAGACGCAAGCGCGAAAAGCACGGTGTGGATCATCTCGATCACCACGTCAGTCAGCGCCCGGCTGGTTTGCATTTCCTTTTGCGAGATACGCCCCGCAAAATCGTTGTCAAAGAACGTGACGGCCTGACCCAATGTATAGCGGTGCAGCCGGGATAGGGCGATGTTGAACACATTTGGCCCCACCACAATCGACTGCATGTAGGAACTGACACCGAATATCAGTGGCCGCAAAACCAAAAAGAACGCAAGACAGCCCAGCAAAAGGCCCGTCTGGTCGCTGAAAACAGATGTTGCCTCTGATGCGAGGGCGGCATCCACGACCCACCCCAAGACCAGTGCCGCCAGCACCTCAACCACGCCCGCAGCGATAGAAAAGGCTGCCGCCAACGCCAGCGCATATCCGCAACCCTTTAGTGTCCAGCGAAAGAATGGCATCAAAGTTTGCGGCGGAGCACCGTCTGCGGGTGCGAACGGGTCAATCCAGTTGGCTATTTTCATCTTGCTTCATCTTCCGTCGTTAGGAATCCGCCGGATTGCCGACCCCAGAAGTCAGCATATAGCCCGCCATTTGCCAAAAGCATGTCATGACTGCCTTCTTCAACGATACGACCCTGATCCATAACAAGAATGCGATCCATTTCGGCAATCGTTGAAAGCCGGTGCGCAATGGCGATGACCGTCTTGCCTTCCATCATGCCGTACAGCGTTTCCTGAATGGCGGCCTCTACCTCGCTATCCAGCGCGCTTGTCGCTTCATCCAGCAGCAAGATCGGCGCATTTTTCAGGATGACCCGTGCAAGGGCAATGCGCTGGCGTTGTCCGCCAGACAGTTTCACGCCACGCTCACCCACCTGCGCGTCATAGCCCGACCGCCCATCTGCGTCTGCCAGATCGGTGATGAACCCATGTGCCTGCGCCTGTTTTGCAGCGGCGATCACATTGGCGTCGCTTGCATCAGGACGCCCGTAAAGAATGTTCTCGCGGATCGTGCGGTGCAACAACGCGCTGTCTTGTTGGACCATACCGATATTCTGGCGCAAACTGTCCTGACTGACCTTTGTGATATCTTGGCCATCGATCAGAATTCGTCCGCCTTCTGGGTCATAAAACCGCAAAAGAAGCTTTACCAAAGTCGATTTTCCCGCGCCTGAGCGCCCGATCAAGCCGATCTTTTCACCCGGCTTTACCACCAGATCAACGCGGTCCAACCCGCCGGAACCACGGCCGTAATGGTGGGACAAACCCTCCATTTCCACACGTCCATCGGTTAGCTTGAGCCGCTTGGCGCCGGCATCATCCACAAGAGTGATCGGTTGGGCAATCGTCTCCATCCCTTCAGCGACAACGCCGAGCTGCTGAAAGAAGGTCGACAGGGCCCACATGATCCAGGCGGTCATCGAGTTCAGTCGCAAGGTCAACGCCGCTGCCGCTGTGACAGCACCCACCGTCGCATGACCCGTAGACCACAGGAAAAATGCCCAACCCACAACACCGACAATCAAGAAACCGTTCAGGACAACCAGGCAAACATCCATCACCGTAAAAATACGCATTTCCTGCTGAAAGGTTTTGCGCGCGTTCTCGATCGCTGATTTGGTATAGTTAACCTCGCGGTCATGATGCGCAAACATCTTGACCGAATGAATATTGGTATAGCTGTCGACAACGCGGCCTGTGACCTCGGACCGGGCATCCGATGCAGCTTTGGACGCAACGCCTACACGTTTGATTGTCCAATTGGTCAACGCTGCATAAAGCGCGAACCAGATCAAAAGGGGCATCAACAACTGCCAATCAGACGTCGTCAGCAATATTGCAGCGCCGATCAGATAGGCCAGGGAATAGGAAATCGCATCAAAAACCTGAAACACCACCTCGCCCGCGGCGGGGGGCGTCTGCATGATCCGGTTGGCTATGCGGCCCGCAAAATCATCCTCGAACCAGCCCACAGACTGGCGCAGCACCTGCCGATGCGCGCGCCAGCGAAACAACGTGCCGTAATTGGGCATGATTGCATTATTCAAAAGCAGGACATCCAGCGCCTGAAGCGCGGGCCTCAAGATCAGAATAAACAACGCGACCACGATAAACTCGGTCCCGTAGGTCTGCCATATCTCGGATGGTGACCCCTTCATCAGATCGACCAGACGGCCCATGTAATAGATCAAACCGATCTCGATCGCCGCTACAATGATCGACATGATCCCTGTCAGAACAAAAACCTTCTTGAAAGGTTTGCTGTAGTCGCGAAAAAACGGCCACAGTGCCGTGGGCGGCGTATTCTGTTCGGGATAGTCGACGTAGGGGTCAACCATGTTTTCAAAAAAGCGAAACATATCAAACCTATTTGACGGGGATGGTGCTTTATACAGAGCGCAGCGACTGGAAGGCCACAGCTCTCGGGCGTGTTAAGGGGTCTTTAACAAAGTATCGCGATCTGCTGTAAACTCAGACGCGATCCAGACGGCTTCAAGCTGCTTTAAGCGCGCACCCAGTTCAGGGCCTTCGAACTTCGGCATCAGGTCAGCTGCACTGATCGGAAATTTAGCTTGGGCCGCATCATTTATCGTCTCTAACACAGCCTTATCTGGCGGTGTCTCGGCCATGCATGCCCGCAAAAGCGCCGCACCCAGAGCAATCTTTTCGCCGTCGCGATAAGCAATCTCACGCAACGACTGACCGCCAAATGCCGCCACTTTAAGGCGATCATGCTCTTTGGCGTCTGCCTTGCTAAGCCGCAGGCGGTCCGAGACATCTTCACCGCTAAGCGCGGCCAAGCGCCAAAGCCAATACGGCGGCAGGTCCAATAGCCCCTCGAAATGAACAATAAGACTGACCCAGCGGTCATCTGATCCGGGCAAAACCACCCCCAGCACACCTGTCTGGCGCATGACTGCTAGAGCCGGCGCGGGATCAGGGGCTGCCAATAATTTCTGTAGTTCAGCACCGATCCGTTCTGCCGAAAGCGTCTCTAACCCGTCAGTATTCGCGGCAATCGCTGCAATTGCATCCGGATCAAAGCCTTCATCGGGGTTTGCATACCATGCGCAAAAGCGGAAATAACGCAGCGTTCGAAGATAATCCTCGCGGATGCGCGCATTTGCGTCCTCGATAAACCGCACCCGGCGTGCCCGCAGATCGGCCAATCCCTCCAGTGGGTCAATCACACGCCCACTCGCATCGGCATAAAGCGCATTCATCGTAAAATCACGCCGACGGGCGTCTTCGTCGATGCTGCTTGAAAACGCGACAACGGCACGCCGCCCATCGGTTTCAACATCGCGGCGGAAGGTTGTCACCTCGAACCCCTTGCCCCCACTTACGACTGTAACGGTTCCATGTTCAACGCCTGTCGGAACAGCCTTCAGGCCAGCGCGCGCCGCAAGCGCCATCACCCGTTCCGGCAACGCGTCGGTAGACATATCAACATCGCTGTCAGGCAACCCAAGTAGCGCGTTTCGCACGCAACCGCCCACGAAAAAGATGCTATGCCCACCATCCTGCAAAGCCGCGCAAACCGCTTGCGCATCCGCATCGGCAAGCCAGCTGGTGCTGGAGGAAAGGGTCAGGTCATACGTTCTGTCCATGCCCGCAACATACGCGCGGTTGCACCCCAAATGTAATAGGGACCGTAGGGCACAACGTAATAATGCCGCCGATTTCCACGCCAGCGGCGCGATTGCACCAGATAATTTTCAGGATTCAAGACGTGGCTGAGCGGAACCGTAAAGACTTCCTCGACCTCTCCGGGTTCTGGAACGATCTTGAAACTCTCTCTGACAAAGCCGATCACGGGGGTGACATGAAAGCTGGTAACCGTTTCATGGGCGGGCAGCGTTCCCAAAACCTCGACCAATTCGGTGGGCAAACCGATCTCTTCGCGCGCCTCGCGCAGGGCGGCGGCCACCACATCTATATCGGTGTCGTCCTGCTTGCCGCCGGGAAATGCAATCTGACCCGGGTGGTGCTTAAGCGCCGACGACCGTTTCGTCAGGATCAGCTCAAGCCGACCGTTTTTTTCGATGATCGGGGCAAGAACACCTGCGGGCCGCAATTTACGGTCCGCAGGCAAAACGACATCTTCGTTTAGATCAAAATCGGACGACGCCACACCCGTGAGGGCCAGCGCCGTCCGAAAACTTTGTATCTGATCAGTCACCACTTGCGGTTTCAGCCTCGAATCCAACAGTTTTCGGATCCAGATCATAATGTGCGCTGCAGAACTGACAATCTGCGGTCACACGGCCTTCGTCTGTGGTCATCTTCTGGATGTCCTTGGCAGAATAGATCGACAGGCTTTGGCGCACCCGATCTTCTGAACAAGAGCAACCGAAACGAACCGCCTGGCTGTCAAACACACGCGGCGTTTCTTCGTGAAACAGACGCACCAACAGATCAGTCGGCGGCAAAGTTGGTCCGATCAACTCCATCTCCTCGACCGTGTCGAGCAAAGCGTTGGCCCGCCGCCAATTTTCACCCTCTTCTCCATCAACCAGATCATCGGGGCGCAGGATGTCACCACTGCCTTCAACTTTGGCCGCAAAAGGCGACGCTTTGGGCATATGCTGCAACATCACACCGCCAGCGCGCCAACGCTCGGTCTCTCCCGGTGTCGAGGATTTTCCAAAACGTAGCTGAAACCGCGTTGGCAACTGCTCGGATTGCGCGAAATACGCTTCTGCACAGGAGGAAAGCGAACCCCCTGCCAGTGGCGTAATGCCTTGATAAGGCGTCATTCCTTCACCCTGATCGATCATGACGGCGAAATACCCCTCGCCCACTTGATCAAAGGGGGACCCATCCGTAATGCGGTCAGCATCAAAGCTGGCATAGGCACGAATGCGCGCGGGCTCACCATCTTCGGTCGGGCCATAGTAATCGGTCGCGATCATGCGCACGGGCCCATTCGATTGCACCTGCAATTGCAGCTTCCAGCGCAGCTTGATCGACTGGCCGATCAGCGCAGCAATAAGGGCCATCTCGGCGACCAGCGCTTCGACTTTTTCGGGGTAATCATGCTGACGCAAGACACCTTCCAGCACGCCGTCCAAACGGGCCACGCGACCGCGAATGTCGGATGCATCGAGTTGAAAGGGCAGGACGGTATCGTCCCACGCGATTTTGGTTCCTTGGGTCATAAGACTTTCCTTACCGGCAGACGGTTGGCATACCGCGTCTATATAAGGGCAACAAGTCATAGAAAAAGGGGCAGACAGTTGATGCAAAGAGTTGGTGAGCCGCCGCTTGCGGATAAAAAATACACGCTACGCCCCGGTGCCTATGCGATTTTACCCCTAAAACGGCGCTTTTTGATGACAGCACAACTGTCACCACAGGTCGACGTACAGCTGCCCGGTGGCGGGATCGACCCGGGCGAATCGCCTTTGCGGGCCTTGCACCGCGAGGTGAGGGAGGAAATCGGCTGGTCTATCGCCTACCCCCGTAGGTTGGGTGCGTTTCGACGGTTTGTGTATATGCCCGAATACGATCTTTGGGCTGAAAAACTGTGTCATGTCTATGTCGCCCATCCTGTTCGCCAGATTACAGATCCGGTTGAACCCGACCACGTGACCGTTGTTCTGTCTTTGGAAGAGGCATTGCAAAGTCTGGGCAATGATGGCGACCGGATGTTTCTTGAAAGGTATCTGTTCTAGCATCCTTTATATTCGAACAGGATACCCGACACATCGTCGGGAAAATCTGTATCCCCTGAAAATTCGGTCAGCTGCCACAAGATCGCTTCAAGCAGTGGCGGCCCCGTGATTTCCCGCAGCCCGTATAACATATCGCTAAGCCCCTCTTCCTCCAGCATTTTTCCACTTGGATCAGGGCATTCCGTAACACCGTCAGACAGAATAAGCAGACGATCACCGGGGGACAGTGAGACTTTGAACTGCTCATAAATCATTCCATCGACCAGCCCGACAGGAAACCCACCAAGCCCGCCTTGTTCAACGCGCCCATCGCGCCGCTGGACAACCGGGTGGGGGTGGCCTGCCTGAGACATCAAGACCTCGCCTGTTTTCAAATCAACCTGCGCAAGAAGAAGGGTAAAGTAGTGCTCTGTCTCCATCTCGTTCAGAACAAGGCTGTTGAGGTTGGAAATAACTTCAGCAGGAGGGCGCATCGCGTAACTGCCGTCGGCCTGGCTGACCAATGCAACATTCTGGTCAGGCGCAGCGGCTGACAAATACCCGGCAAGACGCGCAGTCATCAACGCCGAGCTGATTCCATGACCAGACACGTCAATCCCGTAGAGCCCAAGTTTGTCGTCCCCAACGGGAAAAAACCCAACCAAGTCCCCGCCAACATGCCCACTGGATCGCAACATGAGCGACAGGATCCCGCTGTCAAAATCACGCGTGCGTTCGCGGATCAGCGATTGCTGTAGTTTTTTCGCCTCAAGCAAATCTTTGTCCAGCAGGTCATATACACGCTGCAATTCGTCCAACGTATCCGTGATGATGCGGTTCTTGCCCGTCAATTCGCGCTGCATCTCAAGAATGCGTTCACCCGCTGCGATACGCGCGCGCAACTCGTCCACGTCAACGGGTTTGCTTAGGAAATCATCAGCGCCGCTATCCAGACCCTTGGCCACTTCGGTCTTTTCACTTTTCGAGGTCAAAAGGATGAAATAGCCATACTGATCTTCTGACAACCTGCGAAAGGCGCGGCAAAATTCCAGCCCCGTCATCCCCGGCATCACCCAATCGCTAAGCACCAGATCAGGCAGACGGTGCCGGCATTTCTCAAGCGCCTCCTTACCGGAAGCAGCCTCGACAACCTCGAAACCCCACTTCTTCAAAGACGCGCACAGGATGCGCCGTTGCAGTTTGCTATCATCCACAACCATAGCCAACTGCATCACGCCGCTGCGTTGCGATTGATCGCCTTGTTTCAGGATTAATGGCATTTCTATCGGTCAATTCACTGGTTCTGCACCCCGCCCTACACCACTGGGATTTAACAGAAAGTGAACCGTAAAAATCGATCCAAAAGGCCAGCCAGGACCACCTGATATTAACAACCGCAAGCTAGTCATATGGAAAAAGGAGGGCGCAAGATGATCGATTGGGCACAGGTCAACACCCTGCGCGATGACGTCGGCAAGGATGACTTTACCGAGATTGTTGAGATTTTTATCGAAGAGGTGGAGGAGGTGATCAACCGGTTGCGCAACGCGCCCAGCCTAGAAACACTGGGGGATGACCTGCACTTTCTCAAGGGAAGTGCGCTCAACCTTGGATTTTCAGTGTTTTCTGACAAATGCCGGCAGGGCGAAACGGAAGCAACAGCAGGAAACGCGGCACAAGTGGATGTTCCTGCGATCCTTTCTAGCTACGACGCATCAAAGACTGTGTTCATGCAAAAACTGCCCACAACACGAAGTGCATGAAATCAAAGCACAAACTGGGCCAGTGTTTCGTCGTTTGTAATGTCTGTAAACGTGAACCCAGCCTGCTTTAGCTGCGACAAGAACGGGTCAAAGCTGTCGGGGCTGCGCGTCTCTATCCCGATCAGCACCGATCCGAAATTGCGCGCGGACTTCTTGAGATACTCAAACCGGCAGATATCGTCATCAGGGCCAAGAATATTCAAAAACTCTTTCAGCGCGCCGGGGCGTTGCGGCATGCGCAAGATAAAGTATTTCTTCACACCCGAATATCGCTGCGCGCGTTCTTTGACTTCCGGCAGGCGTTCAAAGTCAAAGTTACCGCCGGAAGCGACACATACGACGGTCTTGCCCTTGATTTGGTCCGCAACCTCGCCCAGCGCTTCAATGGATAATGCACCGGCTGGTTCCAAAACGATGCCTTCGACATTCAGCATCTCGATAATCGCGACGCAAATCCGGTCTTCGGCCAAATTGATCACTTCCGAAGGGTCAACGCCTTTCAACCGGTCAAAATTGCGCTGTCCAATCTTGGCAACAGCAGCACCATCCACAAAACTGTTGATGGGCGAAATATCGACAGGCGCACCGTTCACCAAGGCCTGCGCAAGGCTGGGCGCGCCCTTTGGCTCTACAAAGGTGTAATGACAAGCCTTTCCAAAATAACTATAAATACCCGACGAAAGGCCACCGCCACCGACGGGCAGGATAATATGGTCCGGTATGCTGCCAAGTTGCGCTTCGATCTCCACCGCAACCGAGGCTTGGCCCTCGATCACATCATCATCATCGAAGGGGGACAGAAAATGCGCACCTTCGCTGGCGCAAAATTCTTGAGCGGCTGACAGTGTTTTGTCAAAATAATCGCCAACCAAACGCACCTCGATCTGGGCACCGCCGAAAATCTTGGTTTTCTGGATCTTTTGCTGCGGGGTCGTTACAGGCATAAAAATAACGCCTTTAACACCGAAATGGCTGCACATAAACGCAACCCCCTGCGCGTGATTGCCCGCACTGGCACAGACAAAAACAGTCTTTTCAGGGATCACCTTGCGCATCGCATTAAACGCACCGCGCAACTTGTAAGACCGAACGGGGCTTAGATCTTCGCGCTTGAGCCAGATATCGGCACCATATCTTTCTGACAAATGATCGTTACGCATCAATGGCGTCTGTACAAACACTTCGCGCATCGCTTGGGTCGCATTGCGCGCACGCGTCTGGAAGCTATCGGTCATCAGGTGTCCCTTATCGTTGATGTTCATCGATACGTCCCCTTGCACCTTCGGTCAACGCAGCCTTCAATCTTGCTCACGCCCGTAAAACCCGATACCCCAATTTGCAAATCGCAAAGGAAAAAAAATGTCCGCGCCCAAAAAAGTTGTACTCGCCTATTCCGGTGGGCTTGATACGTCGATTATCCTGAAATGGCTGCAAACCGAATACGGCTGCGAGGTGGTGACCTTTACCGCCGACCTAGGCCAAGGTGAGGAGCTTGAGCCCGCCCGTGCCAAAGCAGAAATGATGGGTGCATCGGAAATTTACATCGAAGACGTACGTGAAGAATTCGTGCGTGATTTCGTTTTTCCAATGTTCCGCGCCAACGCGCTTTACGAAGGACTATATCTTTTAGGCACGTCCATTGCGCGGCCTTTGATTTCCAAGCGTCTGGTTGAGATTGCTGCCGAAACTGGTGCAGATGCAGTCGCCCACGGCGCGACCGGAAAGGGCAATGACCAGGTGCGGTTCGAGTTGGCAGCCTATGCGTTGAATCCGGATATCAAGGTCATTGCCCCTTGGCGTGAGTGGGATCTGACAAGCCGCACCAAACTGCTTGAGTTTGCTGAGAAAAACCAGATTCCTGTCGCGAAAGACAAGCGCGGAGAAGCGCCTTTCAGTGTTGACGCAAACCTGTTGCACACCTCTTCAGAAGGCAAAGTGCTGGAAGACCCCGCCGTTGACGCCCCGGAATACGTCTATCAGCGCACCGTGGCCCCCGAAGATGCGCCTGACACCCCCGAATATATCGAGATCGGTTTTGAAAAAGGCGATGCCGTCAGCATCGACGGCGAGGCGATGTCGCCTGCGACGATCCTGACCAAATTGAACGAAATCGGCGGCAAGCATGGCGTTGGCCGCCTTGACCTTGTCGAAGGACGCTTTGTCGGGATGAAGTCACGCGGGATCTACGAGACCCCCGGCGGCACGCTGCTGCTTGAAGCACACCGCGGGATCGAATCGATCACGCTTGATCGGGGTGCGATGCATCTGAAAGACGAGCTGATGCCACGCTATGCCGAACTGATCTACAATGGTTTCTGGTTCAGCCCCGAACGCCTGATGCTTCAGGCCGCTATCGACACATCGCAAACACATGTGACGGGTACCGTGCGCCTTAAACTTTACAAGGGTCACGCCCGCACAGTTGGCCGCTGGTCGGATCATTCGCTGTATTCCGAAGCGCATGTGACGTTTGAGGATGACGCGGGTGCCTATGATCAAAAGGACGCCGCCGGCTTTATCCAGCTGAACGCACTGCGCCTGAAACTGCTGGCCGCCCGCGACAAACGCCTGAAAGGCTAGGCGTTAGAGACAAAAAAGGCCCGGACGGAAAGACATCTGTCCGGACCTTTTTGTTAGTAAGTCAAAGCTTATTCAGCTGTGATAACCGCCATTACCAAGTTGCCTTCTGGCTTGATTGGGCCGTCTTCTGTGGCACCCAATGTGTATTCAAACACACCAGTCGTCATGCCACCTTCTTCAGCGTGCACCATCAACATAAGCATTTCGCCGGATTTCACTTCTTCTTGCAAAATTGCCGCGACATCGGTGTTTTCACCGGCACGCAAAGGGGCATAGCCAACGACTGGGCCCGGCTTCATCTCGGCATCAGTGCGGTGGACAACCAGCCAGCCATTTACGCCTGCCATTACTTTTTCAGCGCTGACCACGCCATTGGACACGTCTTGATCCATCGCTTCGACCATTGGTGTGCTGTGGGCGGCCGCAAATGCGGAACCAGCAGCGATTGTCAGGGCGACTGCAGTTGTTGTGAATATTTTCATCGTTAATCTCCTCGTTGGTTACGCTGAAGGAACGATGTCGAAACTTCAAAAGTTTCAGAAAAGAATTCACGTGGTTCGTTTTATCCAAAGCTTCTCATAATGTGGCATCGCTTGATCCAGCAAAACCTTGGCTGATCCCGTTAAAACTGGCAAAGGTCCTTCAGCCCCCGCAAATCCGGTGCTTTGGTGCACAGCGCCGTACCAATGCGCTGCCCATATGCCATCTTCGACGCGCGCGCCCGCACTCCAGTGAAGCATGTCGTCGTCAAACGGCAGGCCAATTGCAGTGCAAAGGGTTCGCAGCATCTTTGCAGGATTTGCCCGAATGTCGGCTGAATCGACGATCAATCCGCCAATCCGATCGTAAAGCGCTGCTTGTTGGGCAAACCCGATATCATCAAAACTGGGCGCTTCGCGTTTCGCGATATAGCTTGCGATGACACGGGCAGGATGGCGAAGCAGATGGATGTTCACACAATCATCTGCCCAATCCATCGGGAAACCGTCCAACATGTGATGCGGCATGTGTTTCATATAGATATGCGGGGTGCCTTGGCGCTGACAAAGCTTGGCAACCTTGATCGGGTCGGTTTCATGTGCCGCGATAATCTGATCTCGCATCGGATGATCATCGCCTGTCGCCGCCAGAAAAGGTGCATAGAACGGCTCATCCATTACAGTAAAGTCGGCACGGTTGCCAAAGCTGTACATCATAGCAGTGCTCAGGTTGCGCGGGCCAGACCACATTGCGATGCGCATCAAGCACACTCCCGCTTGATCAGATCCTTGTAGAGTTCACGCAGACGCTGGGTCATCGGGCCCATTTCGCCTGTCCCGATTTGTCGGCCATCAATCAACGCTACCGGCGTTTGCGCACCAAATGTTCCGGTCAAGAAAGCCTCGTCAGCGCCGTAGGTATCAACAAGTGAAAAATTCCGCTCGAACACCGGAATGTCGTTGCTCCGGCACAAGTCGATCACCTTTTGCCGGGTAATCCCGTTCATGCAGTAATCGCCCGTGCTGGTCCAAACGGCACCTTTGCGCACGATGAAAAAGTTGCAAGCGTTGGTCGTGTTCACGAACCCATTGATATCCAGCATGAGCCCCTCGTCCGCACCCGCTTTTTCCGCCGCGATGCAGGCAAGGATACAGTTAAGCTTGGAATGGCTGTTCAGCTTCGGGTCTTGCGTCATCGGTAAGCCGCGCAGATGCGGCACCGTCGCCAGTCGGATCGGGCGCGGGATGCTGGGGCGCGAATGTTCCATGATAATCGTGATCGTCGGCCCCGATTGAGACAGCGACGGATGCTGGAACGGGCGGGTTTTGACACCGCGCGTGATCATCAGCCGCGCATGGGCATCGGTAGTCATGCCATTCGCTTTTTGCGTCTCTAACAAAGCTGAAATCAAGGCTTCCCGCGGCATTCCAATGTCCAGATCAATCGCTTTGGAGGCTTCAAACAGCCGGTCAAAGTGATCGTCCATGAAGGCCCAGCATCCATCATAGAGACGCAAACCCTCCCAGATACCGTCGCCCAACATGAATCCACTGTCATAGACGCTGACCATCGCCTGCGCTTTAGGGACAATTTTGCCGTTAAGATAAATCAAAATCTCGTCGTTGCGCGCATCTTCTTCGGCTTGGTGGGTGGTAACGTGATCTTGCATAAGTGTCCCCCTGTTTGCAGGGACGCTAAGAAGTTCAGCAGCCCGCGCCAAGCCTGAAATTGAAATCACTAGCGCGTGACATCGTCATGCTGCGTGTTGCGCGACCCCGACAAGCACGTCACCCTTTCAAAAAGAGGAGAAAATTGATGAGTATCTCAGGTAATTTAAAACTGTTCGCCCTGACCGCAGCCATAGGCTTGGGTTTGGTGCTTCAAACAACTAACGCAAAAGCAGCTGGAACAGAGACGCTTTTGGTGGCTGGTGGATGCTTTTGGTGTGTTGAGGCGGACTTTGAATCAGTCAAAGGTGTGAAAGAGGTTGTGTCAGGTTTTGCTGGTGGATCGGTCAAGAACCCGACGTATAAGCAGGTCGTTGGCGGCGGGACCGGGCATTATGAAGTTGCCCAGATCCAATATGACCCAGCTGTGGTCAGCACCGATCAACTGCTTGATATGTTCTTTCGGTCTGTCGATCCAACAGATGCGGGCGGCCAGTTCTGTGACCGTGGCGACAGCTATCGCACAGCAATTTTTGCCGATGGCGCTGCCCAGATGGCTGCGGCTGAAAAAGCAAAGGCAGATGCGCAGGCGGCTTTGGGCCAGCCAATTGTCACGCCGGTCTTGGGCAAAGCAGAATTCTATCCGGCCGGGGACTATCATCAGGACTATTACAAAAGCGACGACCGGTTGGCGTTTAGCAGCGTCGGCTTGGGCGTAAAGAAATCAGTCGCCTACAAACGCTACCGCGACGGATGCGGACGCGATCAGCGTATTAAACAGCTTTGGGGAAATGAAGCAGCGTTTGTCGACAAGGGAAGTTAATCAAAATCGTGATCCTGGATATCCTTGAGATCCGGGATCACATCTGCTGTCCCCTGCCGCATAACCATCAATGCCGCCGCCTGCATCGCCAGTGAAATCGCATCTGTCATCGACAGTCTACGATCAAGCGCAGCAACCAGATAACCGGTAAACGTATCGCCAGCCCCTGTCGTATCAACAGCGTTCACCACATAGGCAGGGAACGTTTTCTGAATTTTCCCTTTTTTAGAGACCCATTTGCAGCCGTCAGCCCCTAACGTGACGATGATGTCATCAATCGGAAGATCTTCCAACGATCGGCCAAGTGCCGTTTCAAGCTCGGCCGCTTCGCCTTCGTTCAGAACAAGAAGATCAACACATTCCATCACATCGGCAACGACCTCTGCCTCAAAGGGGGCGGCCGCATAGGCAACACGCATCCCCAAGGTTTTGGCAGTGGGTGCCGCAAATTCCTGACCGAGTGTTTCATTCTGCATCAACAGAAAATCGCCCGGTGATGCTTCGGATAAGGCAGCGCCGATGATCCGGTCGTTGATCTCGTGATTTGCACCTGCGAACAGGACGATCGAATTCTCGCCATCTTCCGCGACGCAAATATTCGCGTGACCGGTCGGCTTTTTGATCATGTGGATATGCTGTGTCTCGACGCCGTATTCCAACAAACGCTCGACCGCCCATTTGCCATCAGGCCCAACAGCGCCAATGTGCATCACACGCGCACCTGCACGCGCAGCTGCGACTGACATATTGGCACCTTTGCCGCCCAAGCCCTGACGAAAATCTTCGGCTGCTATCGTTTCACCCGGTTTCGGCAGGTGACGCAGATAATAGAAGTTGTCTGCATTGATAGAGCCGAGATTCCAGATCATTCGCCAACCTTGCAGGCCGCCAGAATAGCCATGTTCAGGATGTCATTCGCTGTCGACGTGGTAGAGCAAATCTGGATCGATTTATCCAAGCCGGTCAGGATTGGCCCGATAACAGTTGCCCCCGCCATTTCCTGCATCAGTTTGACCGATATGCTGGCAGAGTGGCGCGCCGGAACAACCAGAATATTCGCAGGGCCCGTCAACCGGGAGAAAGGATAGTTCTTTTGGCTTTCGGCGTTCAGGGCCACATCAACGGTCATCTCGCCTTCGTATTCGAAACTAACGCCGCGTCTATCAAGAACCCTGGGAGCCTGATGCATCTTCTCGGCCCGTTCGGAGACAGGGTATCCAAAGGTCGAAAAGCTCACGAAGGCCACCCTTGGTTCAAGCCCGAGATGGCGCGCAACCTTGGCACCACTTTCCGCGATATTTGCCAGATCTTCTTCGTTGGGCCATTCGTGTACCAACGTATCACCGATGAACACGATCCGGCCTTTGTGCAAAACAGCAGTGATACCAACTGCGCCATGTTGTGCGTTGGCGTCGAAAACGTGGTTGATCCGCTCAAGAACATGCGCGGATTTACGGGTTGCCCCTGTTACAAGACCGTCGCCATGCCCGTGCGCCAACATCAAGGCGCCAAACACATGGCGGTCTCGTGCAGCAAGGCGATGGATGTCTTTGTTGTCAAATCCCTTGCGCTGAAGGCGGTCGTACAAAAACGTCTTATAAGTCTCTAAATGCGTGGTATTGGCCGCATTCACGACCTCAAGCTCGCGGAAAGCGTCATCCAGACCGGCAGCTTCCAGTTTGGTTTTAACGTCTTCGGCACGTCCGACAACCAGTGCTTTGCCAAGACCGGAGCGTTGGTACATCACTGCGGCGCGCAACACCTTTGGATCATCCCCCTCGGCAAAGATCATTCGTGCTTGGTTTGCACGCGCACGTGCATTGATACCACGCAGGATATTTGCAGTCGGGTCCATCCGGGATTTCAAGCTTAGCTCGTAAGCATCCATGTCGATAATCGGGCGGCGTGCCACACCAGTATGCATCCCGGCCTGCGCGACTGCGGGGGGAATACGGTGGATCAAACGGGGGTCAAACGGCGTGGGGATGATATAGTCGCGCCCGAAACTCAGGTTCTTGCCATAGGCCAACGCCACCTCGTCCGGCACGTCTTCACGCGCAAGATTGGCAAGCGCATGGGCGCAAGCGATTTTCATCTCGTCATTGATGGCACGGGCATGAATGTCTAACGCCCCGCGGAAAAGATACGGGAAACCAAGCACGTTGTTAACTTGGTTCGGATAATCGCTGCGCCCGGTTGCGACGATGGCGTCAGGGCGTACCTCGTGGGCGTCTTCCGGCGTAATTTCAGGATCGGGGTTTGCCATGGCGAAGATCACAGGATTATCTGCCATGCTGGAAACCATCGCTTGCGTCACCGCACCCTTAACAGAGACACCCAGAAAGACATCGGCACCCTGCATCGCATCTTCCAATGTGCGCAGTTCGGTCGATGCGGCATGGGCGGATTTCCATTGGTTCATACCTTCGGTGCGACCCTGATAAATCACACCCTTGGTGTCGCACATGATGCAATTGTTGTGCTTTGCGCCCATCGCCTTGAGCAGCTCAAGGCAGGCAATGCCCGCAGCACCGGCACCGTTCAGGACGATGCGCACCTCTTCGATTTTCTTGCCCGAGATACGCAGCGCGTTCAACAAGCCAGCGGCACAGATCACAGCTGTGCCGTGCTGGTCGTCATGGAAGACAGGAATATCCATCTCTTCCTTGAGGCGTTGCTCGATGATGAAACACTCAGGCGCCTTGATGTCTTCAAGGTTGATGCCGCCAAAGGTCGGACCCATCAGTTTGACGGCGTTGATAAAGGCCTCGGGGTCTTCGGTGTCCAGTTCGATATCAATAGAATTCACATCAGCAAAGCGCTTGAACAAAACGGCCTTGCCTTCCATCACGGGTTTGGACGCAAGCGCACCTAAGTTACCGAGCCCCAGAACCGCCGTACCATTAGAAATCACCGCAACCAGATTGCCTTTGTTCGTATAGTCATAAGCCAACTCGGGGTTTTCTGCGATGGCTTCACACGGCACCGCAACACCAGGCGAGTACGCAAGACTAAGATCCCGCTGCGTGGTCATGGGAACGGTTGCAGAGATTTCGAACTTGCCGGGGGTTGGTTCTAGGTGAAAGGCAAGCGCCTCTTCTGACGTGATGCGGTTTTTGGACACTGGAGACGCTTCCCTATTGTTTCGGGGCTTAATACCGTTGAACAGCCCAGCGTACAATCATGATGGCGCTCACAGTTAGACAACGTAGCGGACCCATTCATGGTTTTTTAGAAATGCATCATGCCTGTCAGGGAAATCCGACTGCAATCGTGCCAAAGCCCAAAGAATGACCTTGGGTTGCTCGCATCGGTTTGCACACCAGATCATTCGGACGAGGGTTTGCCAACGCGACTGGTCTGCTTGAAAGGCTGCATCCAGGGCGATCAGCTCGGACTTGGGCACATCCAGATGTTTGCAGCAATCAGCCATCAACATTTGCAGATCGAAATGCCCCGCCATCCATTGTTGGTTCGCTTCAAGGATCGCCACCGCCTTTTCAACTTCATCCGCCCGGAATAAACCGCGCGCAAGCCTAAGCAAATCATCCGCTTGCGGCATTTCAGGCAGATGCCCGTCAAGCGACACCACAAACGCCATCAGTTGACCGGCAGCTTTGTACGACAACGCAGCAGGCAGAAGTTCATCCTTGAACGGCTTTGGTTCTTCGCCCGACTTGACGCCTTTGTAATCTGCAAAAAAGCTGATGTATTTGCATTGCGCCGCATTGGCCAAAGGCCAGAAATCACCCCAGCGTGTCATCGCAGTTTGCAAGGTTCCGATTTCAATCACATAGGTTTCAGGGCTTGCGAACAACATGTTGGTAAAGCCCGCCCCATGATACGAAATCATCATCTCGGCATTGGCCATCAGGGCCACCTGCTCAAGCGGATGCAAATTTTCGAAAACGATGTATTCAAACCCAAAAAGACGCAGGTGATCAAAAAGTTCATCCTCCCCCTCCATATGCCTCGTTCGGCTTTGGCGGGTGTCGCGACCCACGTAGAACTTTTTTGGCAGATCACTGAAGTCCATCCCGCCGATCATCCGCAACGCCCGTTCACGCAGCGCGATCAATGCAGAGCTGACCACATTCATCTGCAACATGTTCTGAGACGCGACCGTCGCCGCCTGCCCTTGCCAGAACTGCGTGGAAGGCGCCAGCTTATCAAGTTGATCAGAGCTTATATCGGGGTTTAGGGAATGCAGCCCAACCAGATCAAAGGCCGTCAGCACGCGATTATAGTCCTTTGGCGCACGTTCAAAAAACACGCGATCCTTATACTCGGGGAATAGAACACTGACAAAATTCAGCGCGAAGTCCCGCGTCTTTTTTTCGTCATTGGGGAAATGGATGAATATCCGCCCCTGAAAATCCAGGTCATCCAAAACGCACAGCTGGCACAGCGTTTCCGTCACAAAGTGATAGTAGTTAAAGGTATTCCGACTGGTGATGGCGAAATCAACGTCCGGGCCAATGGCTTCAGGATCAACCTTCAGCTTCTTTCCTTTATTTGCCTCAAGAGAATTTGCAAAATAATCAAGCAGCCGCTTTTGCGGATCAAATTCTGCGGCCTCATTCGTCCAGCGATACTGATTCAGTGCGCGCTGACCGGACGCTCCACTTAAAACAATGCGATCTTTCGCCAAAACCAGCGACTTGCGAAAAATGACATCCTCTAAAACCGCCGGAACACTGGCGTAGACAATCGGTTTTTTCAGCTTTTTGTGCCGTCGCGTCTGCGCCAGAAAAGCTTCGATCTTGTCATTAAGTGCGGCGTCAGCGCTTGCACCAACGCCCTCGATCACGGCAGGCTGGATCGCGCGCCAGAAATAGGGTGGTTCCGCAAGGAGGGTAACGCCTTCATCCGACCATGGATTCAGGAAAACCTGATCCGGTTCTTGAGAGAATTTCACCGGTTTGCGCACGAAGAACTCTTCATATTAACCATCTGCTAATCTCTTTAGCACAACCGCTTTCGGGGTCCATCATGATCGCCTCTTTCATGCCTGCCTCACGTTTTGTAGACAGTACCATGTCAGACGGGGGTTTGCAGTGAGCGACGAAAAAATCACGCCAATGATGGTTCAGTATCTTGAACTCAAAGCGCAGTATGCTGACGCCTTGTTGTTCTACCGCATGGGCGATTTCTATGAGATGTTTTTTGATGACGCCGTTGCGGCTGCCGAGGCGCTAGATATCGCGCTCACAAAACGTGGAAAACATGGGGGTGAAGACATCGCCATGTGTGGCGTTCCGGTACATGCCTCCGAAGGATATTTGCTGACGCTTATCCGCAAAGGGTTTCGCGTCGCCGTCTGTGAACAAATGGAAAGCCCAGCAGAAGCGAAGAAACGCGGCTACAAGTCGATCGTCAAACGCGACGTTGTGCGGCTGGTAACACCCGGAACGCTCACCGAGGAATCGCTGCTTGAAGCGCGCCGTCACAATTATCTTGCCGCATTTGCGGACGTGCGCGACCAACATGCGCTGGCGTGGGTCGATATTTCTACCGGTGCATTCCACGTCATGCCTTTGACACTGACACGGCTGGGCCCGGAACTTGCCCGGCTTTCCCCGTCTGAATTGATCGTGTCCGAGGCAAAACAGGACGATCTACGGGCGCTGGTCTCTGATTTCGACCTTTCAATGACCCCACTGGCACGATCCGCCTTTGACAGCACAAGCGCTGAAAAAAGCATCTGCGATCTGTTCAAGATTGGTTCACTGGATGCATTTGGAAACTTTAGCCGTGCCGAAATCTCTGCGATGGGCGCGATCATCGACTATCTTGAGATCACTCAAAAAGGAAAGTTGCCGCTGCTGCGCGCCCCTCAGAAAGAGGCAGAAGCCCGCACTGTTCAAATCGATGCTGCCACCCGCCGTAACCTTGAGCTGACCCATGCACTATCCGGCAGTCGAGCAGGAACCTTGCTGTCTGTTATGGACAAGACCGTGACCGCTGGCGGGGGGCGATTGCTGGAGCGACGGATTTCGTCACCATCACGTATATTAGAGACGATTCATGCACGTCTTGATGCGATAAGCTTTGCCCATGAAAACATCAGACTGCGAGCAGATCTGCGCCAGCATTTACGCAACGTACCTGATCTTGATCGTGCGCTGTCACGCCTATCGCTCGACCGTGGCGGCCCACGTGATCTGGCCTCAATTCGCAACGGCCTGATCGAAGCGGGTCAGCTTGCTGACAAAACCGACAGCCTGGAAATGCCCGGCCTGCTCGCTGAAGCGGTCAAGGGTCTGCGCGGGCATGACGAACTGATTGATCTGCTGGATCAAGCGCTCTTAGCCGAACCTCCATTGCTTGCCCGTGATGGCGGATTTGTCGCGCAAGGCTATGATGCGGAACTGGACGAAGTGCGCACCCTGCGGGATGAAGGCCGCAGCGTTATCGCGCAGATGCAGCAGCAATTTGTCTCTGATACCGGGATTTCTGCACTCAAGATCAAGCATAACAATGTTCTGGGGTACTTCATCGAAGTTACCTCGACCCATGCGGAAAAGATGTTCTCGACCCCCCTTTCTGACAGGTTCATTCACCGTCAGACGACCGCGAACCAGGTTCGCTTTACGACCGTCGAACTGTCGGAAATGGAGACGAAGATTCTCAATGCGGGCAATCATGCGCTTGAGATCGAAAAGCGTCTCTACGAGGCCCTTAAGAAAGCAATCTTGCAAGAATCCGGGCCAATCGGTGTTGCGTCTGCGGGCTTGGCCGAGATTGATCTGGCTACGGCCCTCGCAGAAATTGCCCAGTCCGAAAGTTGGGTAAAACCGCGCGTTGACAACTCTCGGGCGTTTGACATTCAGGGCGGCCGCCATCCTGTCGTCGAACGTGCCCTTGCACAACAGTCAGGTGTCGCCTTTATCGCGAACGATTGCGCACTTTCTGCTGATGGCGAAAGCGCGCATATCTGGCTGCTGACCGGTCCAAACATGGCGGGTAAATCTACCTTTTTACGGCAAAACGCGTTGATCGCCTTGATGGCTCAAATGGGCAGTTTTGTGCCTGCTTCAGACGCCCACATCGGCCTGATCAGCCAGATCTTCAGCCGGGTTGGCGCGTCCGATGATCTGGCACGGGGCCGATCGACCTTTATGGTGGAGATGGTCGAAACAGCGGCCATCCTAAATCAAGCCGATGATCGCGCTTTGATCATCCTGGATGAGATCGGGCGCGGCACAGCGACATATGATGGCTTGTCCATTGCATGGGCGACCCTTGAGCATTTGCATGACGTGAACCGTTCGCGTGCCTTGTTCGCCACGCATTACCACGAAATGACCGCCCTTTCGAACAAGCTGGACGGTGTCGAAAACGCGACCGTCACAGTCAAAGAATGGGAAGGCGACGTGATCTTTTTGCATGAGGTCAAAAAAGGTGCCGCCGACAGATCTTATGGTGTGCAGGTTGCCCAGCTTGCCGGGCTGCCACCTTCTGTCATCGCCCGCGCCCGTATCGTTCTTGAAGCGCTGGAGAAAGGCGAACGCGAAGGCGGTGCAACCCAAAAGACACTGATCGATGATCTGCCACTTTTCGCTGTGACCCCTTCACCACCACCACAGCCGGCTAAAACCTCAAAGCTCGAAGCCGCGCTGGCAGATATTTTGCCAGACGAACTCACCCCTCGCGAAGCTCTTGATCTGCTCTATAAACTGAAAGAGGCGGCCAAAAACTGACCGCCTCCCGTTTATTCCAAATGGAATAAAATCCTCCCCGAAGGGTCTACACCATCGTCTTGGCGATCAGCTCGCAGGCATGGAAGATACGCCCACCTGCGCGGGGCGCAACAAACGGTCATGCAGCATAAAGCCCTCTGCGGCGACCTGAATGATCTCACCAGCTTTTGTTCCGGGCACGGGTGCCTCGAACATCGCCTGATGATGCTGGGGGTCAAACTTATCGCCCACTTCCGGCGCAATGACTTCCATGCCATGCTTTTTGAAAACATTCAAAAGCTCGCGCATTGTCAGATCAATACCTTCCAGTAATGGACCAGAGATCGAGCGCTGCTCCTCTGTCGCTGCTTCCAACGCGCGCTTCATGTTGTCGTAGACAGACAACATGTCACGGGCCAACTTGGAGCCGCCGTAATTCTCTGCCTCACGGCGATCTTTTTCAGACCGCTTGCGGGCGTTTTCCGCTTCCGCGAGCGCACGCATGAAACGGTCTTTCAACAAATCACGCTCCGCGCGCAGTTGATCCAGCTCTAGCGCTTCATCATCAATCTCTTCCATTTCATCCGCATAGGCTTCTGCCTCTGCATCATCGATGTCGTCCAGAAATTCGTTGTCTTTCGGCTCTGCCATATTCCACCTCTAGCTGCGGTTGGAGATAAGTTTCCCAACCAGCTGCGCCGTGTAATTCACAATCGGCACGATACGTCCATAATTAAGGCGTGTGGGGCCAATCACACCGACGGCACCAATCACCTTACGATCTGCGTTCATATAAGGGGAAACCACCAGAGAGGAACCCGAAAGTGAAAAAAGTTTGTTCTCAGAGCCGATAAAAATGCGAACACCGTCTCCGCCGTCTGCCAGTTCCAGAAATTCAGCGATATCCCGCTTACGTTCCAGATCGTCAAACAGCTGCCGGATCAGCTCTACATTCTCGGCCTCGCCTTCGGCGTTGATCAAATTTGACCGTCCGCGCACGATCAAGCGTTCGGGGTGTTCGCCATCGCCCTGCCACAAGGCCAGCCCGCTTTCGACCAACTGCTGGGCCAGGATATCAATCTCTTGGCGACGCTGATTGATCTCGTTCGTGATGGTGCGCTGAAGCTCGGAAATCGTCTTGCCCTCGACCAACGAATTCAGAAAATTTGCAGCCTCGCGCATGCTGCTTGGCGTTTGTCCGGGCGGTGGTGTGAACAAACGGTTTTCCACATGACCGTCCGAGAAGACGAGCACAACCAAGGCTCTGTCCTGCGACAGAGAGACGAATTCGATATGTTTGATCGGCGCTTCATGCTTGGGCGTCAACACCAGCGAAGCGCCTTGTGTTACGCCTGATAAAGCTGATCCGACACGGTCCAGAATACCACCAACATCCGAGCCATTGTCGCCCATTGTCGCATCGATTTTTTCGCGGTCGATGTCTGTCGGATCACCGATTTCGATCATCCCGTCGACGAACATCCGCAACCCCATTTGCGTAGGGATGCGCCCTGCACTGACATGCGGGCTGCCCATCAGACCCATATACTCCAGGTCCTGCATGACATTGCGGATCGTTGCGGCGCTGACCTTCTCGCTGAAATCCCGCGTGAGCGTCCGCGACCCGACAGGATCGCCGTTCGCAAGATAGCCTTCGACCACGCGGCGAAACACTTCGCGCGATCGGTTATTCATATCATCCAGCACTGTTGGCGTTTTTTCCATGATCCCCTAATAAAGGCGCACAAGCGGCAAACGTCAATCGGGGTTGCATCAAGCCTGCGTGCAGAGTTATCCACATTCCAACTCATAAAGGATAAAACGATGCGCCCCTCCGGACGAAATCTCGATGAAATGCGGGCTGTTTCAGTTGAAACAGGCTTTACGAAACATGCCGAAGGTTCGGCGCTGATCAAGATGGGTGACACGCATGTTTTATGTACCGCAACCATCGAAGATCGCGTTCCGCCGTTTATCAAGGGATCAGGCCTTGGGTGGGTCACGGCCGAATATGGCATGCTACCCCGTGCCACAAACACCCGCATGCGCCGTGAGGCCACAACGGGCAAGCAAGGCGGCCGCACCGTTGAAATCCAGCGCCTTATTGGCCGGGCTCTGCGCGCTGGCGTGGACCGCAGCGCGCTTGGCGAACGCCAGATCACCGTCGATTGCGATGTCTTGCAGGCTGATGGCGGCACACGTTGCGCCTCGATCACGGGTGGCTGGATTGCATTGCGCCTTGCAGTGAACAAACTGATGAAGGCTGGCGATGTCGTGAGTGATCCTTTGGTCGATCCGGTCGCAGCGATCAGCTGTGGTATCTATGCAGGCCAGCCCGTGCTTGATCTGGACTATCCGGAGGATTCGGAGGCCGGCGTTGACGGTAACTTTATTATGACCGGAAGTGGCAAGTTGATCGAAATTCAGATGAGCGCCGAGGGATCCACCTATTCGCGTGACCAGATGAACCAGTTGATGGACCTGGCCGAAAAAGGCGTGTCCGAGCTGGTCGAAATTCAAAAGGCCGCATCTGCATGACACGGAAATTCATCGGCGATCAGATTCTGATCGCCACCCACAACGCGGGCAAACTAGAGGAAATGGCCGAACTCTTCGCCCCTTTTGGTGTGCGCGTTGTGGGTGCCGCCGAGATGGAACTGGCTGAACCTGAAGAAACAGAGACGACATTTGTCGGCAACGCCCGGATTAAAGCGGTCGCGGCCGTCAAGGCCACCGGCCTGCCCGCTTTGGCCGACGACTCGGGAATTGAGGTTGAAGCATTGGATGGTGCCCCTGGCGTCTATACCGCTGATTGGTCAGAGACACCAAATGGCCGTGATTTTGTCATGGCGATGACAAAGACACACAATTTGCTTGAGGAAAAGAATGCGCCCCATCCACGTCGCGCACGGTTTTGCGCGACGTTGGTTCTGACTTGGCCAGACGGGCACGAGGAAATATTCGAAGGCACGGTAGATGGCAGCCTTGTCTGGCCGATGCGCGGTTCGGTTGGTCACGGGTATGATCCGATATTCCAACCCGATGGCTATGACCGCACTTTTGCAGAACTTTCTCATGACGAAAAGAACAAGATCAGTCACCGTGCGGATGCATTCGCCAAATTGACGTCAGCCTGTTTTGACTGAAGACTGGCGCCAGGGCGGTTTCGGGCTGTATATCCACTGGCCTTTTTGCGAGGCTAAGTGCCCTTATTGTGACTTTAACAGCCACGTTAGTCGCACAATTGATCAACATGCTTGGCGCGATGCCTATCTTCGCGAACTGGAACGCGGCGCCTTAGAAACAAAGGGACGCGTTTTGAACGCTGTGTTCTTTGGGGGCGGTACACCCAGCCTGATGGACCCCGAAATCGTTGCGGATGTGATCGCTGCCATCTACCGTTTTTGGCCAGTGGCGAATGATCTTGAGATCACGCTTGAGGCCAACCCCGGATCGGTTGAGGCAGGACGTTTTCAGGGGTTCAGGGATGCGGGCATAAACAGGGTCTCAATGGGTATTCAGGCTCTGAATGATACCGATCTGAAAAGGCTTGGCCGCATCCACAATACCACCGAAGCACTGGCCGCGTTTGACATTGCGCGGTCTACTTTCGACCGTGTCAGCTTTGACCTTATTTACGGCAGGCAAAACCAGACACTTTCGGACTGGCAGCTTGAATTGAAACAGGCCCTATCGCTAGCGATAGACCATATATCTTTGTACCAATTGACCATCGAACAAGGCACCGCATTCGGCGACCGTTATGCTGTTGGAAAGCTTCGCGGTCTGCCCAGTGATGATCTGGGCGCTGATATGTATAGCGCAACGCAAGAGATTTGCGATCAGATGGGGATGCCCTCCTACGAGGTATCTAACCATGCCCGTGATGGCGCGCAATCGCGGCACAACCTGATCTATTGGCGCTATGGTGACTATCTGGGCATCGGCCCAGGGGCGCACGGTCGTCTGACCCAAAGTGGCAACCGCTTTGCGACAGAATGCTTTAGCAACCCCCAGCGTTGGCTTGATGGGGCGGTTCAAGGCCAGACCGAAAAGCCGCGGGAGCAGCTATCCAAATCCGACCAAGCAAGCGAGTTTCTAATGATGGGACTGCGCTTGAAGGAGGGTGTTGACCTTGATCGCTATACGGCCTTGGCCGGTACACCGCTTCCCCAAAGCAAAATCAACCGGATGCAGGACATCGGAATGGTATTTCTGAATGGAAACCGTCTGACCGTCACAAACCAAGGCTTTATGGTTCTGAACGCGATCCTGGCAGAACTGCTGTCGGACTAGCTGACAGACAATAGCCGGCAAAGCTCGTCCAGTTCATCCATCGTTTTATAGCTCAAAATCATCTGACCAGCCTCTTGCCCTGGCTTGTGGTTCAACGTCACCTTGATGCCTAGACTAGCAGACAGGTCCCCCTCAAGTGCTCGGGTATCCGCATCTTTTTCATCAAGCGACTTTGGAGCTTTTCTGGTAGCTGGGTCCTTGTCGCCTGCCTGATCCTTTTTAACCAACGCCTCGGCCGCCCGAACCGACAAGCCCCCTGCGATAATCTGCTTGGCCAGCTTGAGCGGGTCTTCTGCAGGAACCAAAGTCCTGGCATGTCCGGCAGTCAAATCACCGCTGCGAACCATCTCGAGCACGCTATCAGGAAGATTTAGCAAGCGGAGCAAGTTCGCAATGTGACTGCGGCTTTTACCCAAAGCTTCCGCCATTTTCTCTTGTGTATGACCAAACCGATCCATCAACTGGCGATACCCGGCTGCCTCTTCGATCGAGTTCAAATCTGCACGTTGGATGTTCTCGATGATTGCGACCTCAAGAACTTCAACGTCTGTAAATTCGCGAATGATAACTGGCAGTTCATGCAGTTTTGCCATCTGCGATGCGCGCCAGCGCCGTTCGCCCGCCACAATTTCGTATGATCCGTCTTCTCTGCGCCTGACGATCAGGGGCTGAATGACCCCCTTTTCGCGAATGGAATTCGCTAGATCATTCAGATCTTCCGGGTCAAACCGCTTGCGGGGCTGTTCTGGATTCGGCGAGATCTGTTCAATCGGAACATATTGCTCAACTGATCCCTGCGCTGCGACGGTTTGGGTTTCAGCCACATCAGCCATCAAAGCCGAAAGGCCACGCCCAAGTCCGCGCCGTTTTTCCTTATCTGCCATTGGTCCGTCCCTTATATCATACTATTCGCCAAAACTTCTTTCGCCAGATCCCGATAGGCTTTCGCGCCCTTTGATCCGCTATCGTAACTTAAGACAGGCATCGAAAAACTGGGTGCTTCGCTGACCCGAACATTCCGAGGGATCACAGTCTTATAGACCAGCGCGCCCAAGTTCGCGCGCGCGTCCTGCTCTACCTGTTGTGACAGGTTATTGCGTTGGTCATACATTGTCAGCACAACGCCCTCAATCCTTAGGTCCTTGTTTCCGTTCTGACGCACTTCGCGAATTGTCAGCATCAACTGTGACAATCCTTCGAGGGCAAAAAATTCACTTTGTAGCGGCACCAAGACCGAATGCGCGGCAATCATCGCGTTTACTGTCAAAAGGTTCAGCGAAGGCGGGCAATCAATCAAGATATAGTCAAACGCATAGCTATCCATCTGGGTCTGGCGCAACGCATCATGCAAAAGAAAACTGCGCTTTTCATTCGATATCAACTCAAGATCGGCAGAGCTGAGATCAACAGTGGCTGGCACAATATGTAGACCTTTTGTCTCGGTCGTCAGAATGACCTTATCCAAGGAGATATCTTCGAGCAAAAGCTCATACGTTGTGAATTCTCTGTCATCGACATCAACACCAAGCCCGGTTGAAGCATTCCCCTGCGGGTCAAGATCAATAACCAAAACGCGCTGATCCAACTCGACCAAGGCCGCGGCAAGGTTAATTGTGGTCGTCGTCTTGCCCACACCCCCCTTTTGGTTCGCCACCGCAATAATCTTTGGTCCAGAGGGACGTGACAGATCAGACATGGGTGATTTCCTTGATTTTAAGAATGGCCGCCGCTGGATTCGTGAGGCTGGGTATCGGATCACAGGTGTAATTCCAAATCGTTCTGGCGTCGATATCTTCAGCCTTCCAATTCTCACCCTTGGGGAAAAGAGCAACACCGTTTTTCTTAAGATGCTGATCTGCAAATTCAATAAGGGATGCCAGGTCGGCAAGCGCTCGGGCTGACAAGATATCAGCGTCCAAGGCTGGTGTCTGCTCGATCCGTGCGTTCAAGACTTCGCCTTTGACACCCAGCTCTCTCAACGCTGTCCGCAGGAAAACGCATTTACGCTGGTCGCTTTCCACCATAGTGAATTTTGTATCGCGCCCATCCTGCTGCGACATCACCGCAAGCACAATGGCTGGAAATCCACCACCACTGCCCAAGTCGACCCAATGATCACCTGCTGGCGCATGCTGATACAGCTGCACGGAATCCTGAATATGACGTTCCCAAATAAACGGAACGCTGGGCTTTGAGATCAAATTGATCTTAACAGTCCATTTTTCGACTAATTTTACAAATTGTTCGAGCTTTTCCATTGTTTCACGTGAAACATTCTGGCCGGACAACGCGCTCACGCAGTTTTCTTTCTGTTGCCGCGCTTAAGGTTAGACAGCAAAAGTGTTAACGCAGAGGGAGTCATGCCATCGATGCGGGCAGCTTGCGCAAGATTGATAGGCGCAGTCTTTTGCAACTTCGCAGTCAATTCGTTCGACAAGCCGTCGAGTGCCGCATAATCAAAGTCCGAAGGGATCGCATGCGCCTCGTCCTTTTGGAGCATATCAATGTCCCGCTGCTGCCGTGTGATGTAATTGGCATAAAGCGCGTCGCGCTCGACCTGTCGCCGAATTTCGTCATCGATCTCTTCCAGCTTCGGTTCGAGCGGGATCAGATCTTCAAAAAACACATCCGGGAAAGCCAGCAACTGGAAGCCCGTGCGCTTTGTACCATCTTGGTTAATCTTGATTCCTGCTTCAGCTATTTGCTTAGGCGTGTGTTCCATCTTTGAAAGCATGGCCAAGGCCTGCTCAAGCCTGCTCATCTTTGCCAAAAATAGGGTGGAGCGTTCTTCCGACACGCATCCCATCGCAATCCCCAAAGGAGTGAGGCGCTGATCGGCGTTGTCAGCACGCAACGAAAGGCGAAATTCTGCGCGCGAGGTAAACATGCGGTACGGTTCCGTCACACCCCGGGTCGTTAAATCATCAATCATGACGCCAATATAGCTTTGGGAGCGGCTGAAAACTACCGGATCTTTCCCCTGCGCTTCCAAGGCGGCGTTCAATCCCGCTACCAAACCCTGCGCAGCAGCCTCCTCGTAGCCAGTCGTTCCATTGATCTGTCCCGCCAGATACAATCCGGGAACCGACCGCACCTTCAAAGTCAAATCCAGCGCGCGCGGATCGACATAGTCATATTCAATCGCATAGCCAGGCTGGAGGATTTCGACGTGCTCCAACCCAACCATCGACCGCACATAGGCAAGCTGAACGTCCTCTGGCAAAGATGTCGAAATTCCATTGGGATAGACTGTGTGATCGTCAACGCCCTCCGGCTCCAGGAAAACCTGGTGAGATGTCTTGTCGGCGAAGCGGACAACCTTGTCTTCGATCGATGGGCAGTAGCGCGGTCCAATGCCTTCGATATGACCGCCATACATCGCTGACCGCCCAAGATTTTCTCGAATAATTTCGTGGGTTTTTTCATTAGTATGGGTAATGCCGCATGATATCTGCTTTGCCTCGACAGCCTTTGACATAAAGGAAAACAGCACCGGCTCATCGTCGCCCGGCTGCATTTCAAGCGTACTCCAGTCGATGGTGCGACCATCCAGACGCGGCGGCGTCCCGGTTTTCAACCGTCCCAAGGGTAAATTAAACGAATCGATCCGCTTGGCTAAATCAACTGACGCCTTGTCACCCATACGCCCGCCGGATCGTGACACATCACCGATGTGTATGACGCCGCGCAGAAAGGTTCCTGTTGTTAAAACAACTGACTTACCCGAAAGCGATGTCCCATCTGCAAGGACGGCACCACAAACACGTCCGTCTTCAACAAGGAAATCGGTAACTTCGCCCTCGACAATCTCAAGGCATTCACGCTTTTCTGTCTCGGCCAGCATCTCTGCCCGATAGATCTTTCGATCCGCTTGTGCGCGGGGGCCCTGCACAGCGGGGCCTTTTCGTCTATTCAAAAGCCGGAATTGAATACCCGCTTTATCTGCAACGCGCCCCATGACGCCATCCATTGCATCAATCTCGCGAACCAGATGCCCTTTGCCCAACCCACCAATTGCTGGGTTGCACGACATCACACCGATTCCATCACGCGTCATGGTGATCAGCGCGGTCTTTGCGCCCATGCGTGCAGATGCATGGGCCGCCTCAGCGCCCGCATGTCCCCCACCAATAACGATGACCTCAAAATGTTTCACGTGAAACACTCCATCTATTTACCCAGGCAAAAGCTGTAAAAAATCACATCCAGCAAGTTTTCAACGTCAATTCGACCTACCAATGCTTCAAGCGCCCGAATCGAATGGCGCAGTTCTTCTGCAGCTATATCATACTGATCAGGCCCGTGATCCAGAACTGCCATCGCTACGGCCAAGCCATCGGCGGCTTTCTGCAATGCGAGACGATGCCGCTCGTGCGTCGCAAGGCCCGCCGTCAAGCTTCTTTCACTTAACACGGATTGGATTTGAGCAACAAGATCAGAGACGCCCTGCCCCGTCGTACCTGAGATCGCCCCTTTTGGATCATCGCGCAGATCCGCTTTTGGCAGCAATCTTATATCATCAGGCAGCGCCTCAACTGGAAGCGCTTCATTCTTTTCGACAAGGAACACCCTAAGGTCAGCGGCTGCAGCTCGAGTCAACGCACGATCGATTCCCATCGTTTCCACTTCGCCCGCGCCTTCGCGCAGACCGGCAGTATCCAGCAAGGTAACAGGCAGTCCACCGATATCCATGCGCACTTCGATCACATCACGGGTCGTCCCTGCGATGGACGAGGTGATTGCAGCATCACGGCCGGCAAGCGCGTTCAGCAAAGTTGATTTGCCTGCGTTCGGCCGGCCAATGATCGCAACTTCGAATCCGGTTCGAATACGCTCCGCCGTATGGGTCCCCGCAATTTCCTTTAGAAGATCGCCGTTTACGTCATTCAACAGGTCGCGCACCTCGGTCGAGACGTCAACCGGAACGTCTTCATCGGCAAAATCAATCGTCACTTCAAGTAGCGCGGCCGCCCTGATCAACTTTTCGCGCCACCCATCAACGCGCAAACCCAAATGGCCAGATAAAACACGGTGCGCCTGCTTTCGCTGCGCTTCGGTTTCAGCCTCGATCAGATCACCAAGACCTTCCACTTGGGTCAGATCCAGCTTCCCGTTTTCCATCGCACGCCGTGTAAACTCTCCTGGTTCAGCAAGACGTGTATCCGGAAAAGTAGAGAGCAACGCCAACACAGCCCGCAAGACGGCAATACTTCCGTGCAAATGCAGTTCTACAACGTCCTCGCCGGTAAAACTGCTTGGGCCTTCAAAAACCAAAACCAGTGCAGAATCGATCACCTCACCATTAGGGTCGGTGATGGCCCTGACCACGGCCTGCCGCACGGCAGGTAGTGGAGAGGCTATCTTTTCCGCAATTGAAAATGCCATCGGGCCGGAGATGCGAACAACGCAAACCCCAGCCCGCCCTTGCGCTGTCGCTTGGGCAAATATCGTATCCATAGGTCTAACCCACTGTTATAATTTAATAACCTAGGTGTTCATTGAATCGAAGAAGTCCGAATTTGTCTTGGTCTGCTTCAACTTGCCAAGCAAGAATTCAATCGCATCTGTCGTTCCCATCGGGTTGAGAATGCGGCGCAGTACAAAGGTCTTTTGCAGATCAATCTTGTCAACCAGCAACTCTTCCTTGCGTGTACCGGATTTCAGGATGTCGATCGCCGGGAAAACGCGCTTGTCTGCAATCTTGCGGTCCAACACGATCTCAGAGTTACCGGTCCCTTTAAATTCCTCAAAGATGACTTCGTCCATCCGGCTGCCCGTATCAATCAACGCAGTCGCGATGATGGTTAGCGAACCACCTTCTTCGATATTGCGCGCCGCACCAAAGAAACGCTTGGGGCGTTGCAGGGCGTTGGCGTCCACACCACCAGTCAAAACCTTACCGGACGATGGTACCACAGTGTTGAACGCACGACCAAGACGGGTAATCGAATCCAGCAAGATAACAACATCACGCTTGTGTTCGACAAGACGCTTGGCCTTTTCGATCACCATTTCTGAAACGGCAACGTGGCGAGTTGCAGGTTCATCAAACGTGGAAGACACAACCTCGCCTTTTACGCTGCGCTGCATGTCAGTCACTTCCTCGGGGCGTTCATCGATCAGCAAGACGATCAGGTAACACTCGGGGTGATTCTTTTCGATAGAATTAGCAATGTTCTGCAACAGAACTGTTTTACCGGTACGCGGCGGGGCCACGATCAAACAACGTTGGCCTTTCCCAATCGGCGACACCAGATCGATAATCCGGGCAGAACGGTCTTTGACAGTCGGATCCTCGACCTCCATCGTCATACGCTCGTCCGGATAAAGTGGCGTCAGGTTCTCGAACGCAACCTTGTGGCGCGCCTTCTCAGGGGCCTCAAAGTTGATCTTTGTGACCTCGGTCAGGGCAAAGTAACGCTCGGTATCGTCAGGGGCCTTGATCAGCCCTTCAATCGTGTCGCCCGTCCGCAGCGACCAAAGTCGCAACATGTCAGGAGAAATATAAATATCATCTGGACCAGGCAGATAGTTCGCCTCGGGAGAGCGCAAAAAACCAAACCCGTCTTGCAGCACTTCCAACACGCCATCACCGGATATTTCCCAGCCCTCATCCGCGCGTTCCCGCAGGATCTGGAACATCATCTCGCCCTTGCGCATGGTCGAGGCATTTTCGATCTCAAGCTCTTCGGCCATTGCCAAAAGGTTCTTGGGGGTCTGCGCCTTCAGATCAGCGAGGTTCAGCGTTTCGATTGTCATGGAAGTATCCTGTACCGGCCCGATCAATTCGGACGGGTCGTATCATTAAATTTGGCAGGCAAGTGCTATCCCAGAACAGGGTGCGCTCAAACTCATAGTCAGATCGGTCGCTTTCGTCAATCCGCTTAAAATTTCACGACAACTGCCAGGACAACAACGATCATCAACACTGTCGGGACTTCGTTCATCATCCGGTATTGCTTGCCAGTCAGGCTGTTGTGCCCGGCCGCGAAATTCTTGACCCGCGCAAAAAGCCATACGTGAAACACGGTCATCGCAATGACGCCAAATGCCTTTGTCCATGGCCAGACCATCGACCAATCAACGATGCCAGGGGTCAAAACCAAAGACAGCCCAAAAATCCATGTCGCGATCATTGCAGGGCGCATGATCACATTGGCCAGCTTGAATTCCATCGTGCTAAACAGCTCATGGATCTCGCCGCTCAACCCTACACGTTCGGTATGGTGAACCAGAAGTCGTGGAAGATAAAACAGGGCTGCCATCCATGATATAACCGCCATGATATGGATCGACTTCGTCCAAGGATAGGCTAGGGCCAGAAAGTCAGACATCTCATGCTCCGTTCATTGGCTTCTTTCTATAATAAATAAGAAAAGAAGAAAGATGATGATGTAAGTAGGGAGCCGAATTTCTGTGGATTATCGAGATATGCCTATGGTTATCCCCCTGTGCAGGATGTCGAAGGCAGTCAATTGAAGAGATTGAAGTGAGTTTTATTTCTTTATTACAATCAGATAGTTAGGTAGTTTTAACACCAAAATATTTTTGTAGAAATTTGTGGATAACGCTTGGATAAACCGTTGCCACTGTGTCGCAGCTTTATCCTTATCCATAGCCGTATAAATCTGGACAATCCGGATGGAAATTTTGGTTTTCCCGTTAATGCGCGTCAACGCTCGCAATTCGAAGGATAAGTCCTTAAAAACTCCTTAACATTGCACACAGGTTATCCCCATGGCTCAAACCCTTATTCTTGCCTCTGGCTCCTCGATCAGGGCGCAACTTTTGCAGCAGGCAAACATCCCTCACAAGGTGAGCATCGCGCGGATTGATGAAGAAATGATCAAGGCAGCCTTGCTGTCCGAAAGCGCACCACCCCGCGATGTCGCTGACACTTTGGCTGAAATGAAGGCCCGCAAGATCAGTGATAAGAATCCTGGGGCGCTGGTCTTGGGCTGTGATCAGGTTCTGGATCATCGAGGTGTCATACTGTCGAAACCGAAAACCCCTGAGCAGGCCATTGACCAACTGACCCAACTGCGCGGCGATCGGCATAGTTTGCTTTCTGCCGCGGTGATCGTTGAAGATGGCAAGCCGATCTGGCGCCATGTGGGGCAGGTGCGTCTGCGGATGCGCGAGGCGTCTGACAGCTATATTGCGGATTATGTTGAGCGAAACTGGGACAGTATCCAACATGCCGTTGGATCTTATAAGCTTGAAGAAGAAGGTGTGCGGTTGTTCAGTAATGTTGAAGGCGACTACTTTAATGTCTTAGGATTGCCATTGATTGAACTTGTGAATTACCTAACGATCCGGGGGGATTTAGCCACATGAACTTGCCAAAAATACCGCTGGCTGCTGTGATCGGGTCCCCGATTGCACATTCAAAATCACCCCAGATTCATAGCCATTGGCTTAGAACTCTTGGTATTCAAGGGGCCTACATCCCGCTGGATGTCGCACCGGAAGATTTGGAACAGGTGATCAGGACCCTTCCAAAGATGGGTTTTGTCGGTGCCAATATTACGATTCCGCACAAAGAAGCCGTGATGGAAGTCGTGGATATCATTACAGATCGCGCAACCCTGATTGGCGCGATCAACACATTGATCTTTCGCGCAGACGGTAAGATTTTAGGAGATAATACAGACGGTTACGGGTTCTTGGAAAATCTGCGCATCGGTGCCCCCGAGTGGAAGCCAAAGACAGGCCCGGCTGCTATTCTGGGCGCTGGTGGTGCGTCCCGTGCCGTTATCGCATCGCTTCTGGACGCTGGTGTGCCGGAAATCATGCTGTCGAACCGAACCCGCGTGCGAGCGGACAGGCTGAAATCTGTCTTTGGCGCGCGCGTGACCGTCTATGACTGGGTTCAAGCTGGCAACATGTTAGATCATGCGGCGCTTTTGGTGAACACCACCTCGCTTGGGATGGTCGGCAAACCAGAGCTGCGTGTCCCCTTGGATGGCCTGCGCCGCGGCACTGTGGTCACCGATCTGGTTTATGCCCCGCTCAAGACCAAAATGTTGCAAATCGCAGATGAAATGGGGTGTATCACCGTGGATGGCCTTGGGATGTTGCTACATCAGGCGGTTCCCGGTTTCGAACGGTGGTTTGGTACAAGGCCACCGGTCGACCGCGCCACGCGTGCCGCTGCGTTGCGCTGATGTTCTTATTGGGGCTGACCGGTTCAATCGGTATGGGTAAATCGACGACCGCCGCGATGTTTGCGGATGCAGGCTGCGCTGTTTGGGATGCAGACGCCGCAGTACACAGGCTTTACGCAAAGGGAGGTGCTGCAGTACCCGCATTCCTGAAGGCGTTTCCAGACGCAGTGATTGATGACGAAGTCTCGCGTCCGGCATTGAAGAAGATCATCGCCCAGGACGCCACTGCGCTGAAACAGATCGAAGCAATTGTGCACCCGCTTGTCGGCGAGGACAGAGCCGGGTTTCTGGCGGGCTCAACAGTTGATATCGTTGTTCTTGATATTCCGCTGATCTTTGAGACGGGTGGGAACAAGCATATGGATGCTGTCGCATGTGTCTCTGTTTCGGGGGAAATTCAGCAAAAACGGGTGATGGACCGTGGCATGATGACCCTTGAACAGTTCGAAAACATCCGTGCAAAACAGATGCCGAACGATGAAAAATGCGCCTTGTCTGACTATGTGATTGAAACCGATACGCTTGACCATGCCCGTGCCCAAGTGCAGGCCATCGTTGCTGACATCAAAAGAAAGCTGACCCATGCGTGAGATTGTTCTGGATACTGAAACCACCGGTTTTGACCCTGAAAGTGGCGACCGTATCGTCGAGATTGGTGCAGTCGAGCTTGTCAGGCACATGGCGACGGGCAAAACGTACCACCAATATATCAACCCCGAACGCGGAATGCCGGACGAAGCCTTTCAGGTGCATGGCCTTGGGGATGAATTCTTGCGAGATAAACCCAAATTTGCGCAAATTGGGCAGGGTTTTCTTGATTTTATCGGTGATTCCAAGTTGATCATCCACAATGCGGCGTTCGATATAAAATTTCTGAATGCCGAATTGAGATGGATGGGATTGCCGCAAATCCCATGGGCGCAAGCGCTGGATACACTGGCAATTGCGCGCAAACGCTTTCCCGGATCACCTGCGTCCCTCGACGCGCTTTGCCGTCGCTTTAACATCGACAACACGTCGCGCACACTTCACGGGGCGCTGCTGGACAGTGAAATTCTAGCCGAAGTCTATCTGGAGTTGATTGGCGGGCGCCAGCCTGATTTCGTCCTGTCCACCAAGCCCGAGCGCAAAGAGGGGGACGCAACCCAGGAATGGTCGCCAAAGCCGCGTCCAAACCCCCTGCCCTCGCGGCTTTCACAAGAAGAAGCCGCCGCCCATGCTGAATTTGTCAGAAAACTGGGCGACGGCGCGGTTTGGAAGACGCTTTAAGCGTCGGCTTTTGGTGGGTTTTCGGCCTGACGGCGCGCGATCTCGTTGCGGTAAAGCGAAACAAAATCAATGTTTTCCAAGTTCAGCGGGGGGAAGCCGCCATCGCGTGTGATGTCGCTGACAACCCGGCGCAGGAACGGAAATATCATGCGCGGGCACTCGATCAATAAAAACGGGTGCATCTGATCTTCCGGCACGCCCTCGATGTGAAAAATGCCGACATAATCAATCTCAAGCAGAAACAGCATTGCGTCGCCGTCTTTGGCTTTTGACGTTACCTTCAATTTGATTGCGGATTCGAACTGATTGTCTGCAGACCGCTTTTTCGCGTCCAGATTGACCTGCACCTGAACATCAGGCTGCACATCAGTCGGGGCACCTTTTTGGGCCATGATATTTTCAAACGACATGTCGCGAATAAACTGACCCAAAATGCGCATTTGCGGCTGGGCGGCTTGGGTCGGTTGCGTTGCTTCTTCTTAAGCCATCGTAGGGGCTCCTTGAAAGTAAAATATTCATTTCGTCTGGCTTATCAGACTAGATTGGGGCGCTCAATGCTTAGTCCAACCTGACGGACGCTGGGCTTTCTTCTCGTCTTCGGACAATTCGTGATACTCGCCATCAATCACATCACCGTCCATGGGTCGATGCTGTTGCTTTTGTGTGTTACCAAATCCGGCGTTAATATTAACCGACCCACTCATCTTGATCCGTGACCGCATCGCCTGAAATGCGGCCCTTCTGATACTTGGCATGAGCAAGGCAAAACCAACAGCGTCTGTGAAAAATCCCGGTGTCAGCAGCAATGCACCTGCAAACAGGATCATCGCGCCGTTGACCAGCGGTTCAGTCGGATCGCGTACTTCCGAAAGCGATGATTTGATCTGACCCAAGGCTATCGCGCCCTGTGCACGCATCAGAAAGGTGCCGATAAGAGCTGTCAAAACAACAATTGCGAGGGTCCAGCCGAGGCCAATTGCCCCACCTACCTGTATGAACAACGCTATTTCTATCAGGGGTACGGCAAGAAATGCCAAAAACAGCCACATGGTGAGGGTCCTTTCATAAGGGCCAGAGTGGACTTGGCCCGGTTCACACCCTACATAAGGGCAACAGACCGCCGTTTCCATGTTTCTCAGCAAGAGGTTCCTATGAATTCGCCTATGATACAGCTTCTGGTACTTGCCGGCATTGCGGTATTTCTGATTCTGCGTTTGAAAAATGCGCTTGGCACCCGTGAGGGGTTTGAAAAAACGCCAGAATTGGATGCAAAATCTAAAAAGCCGTCCGGCCCGGCGTTTGAAGTGATTGAAGGGGGTCCGGACCTTGATATCACGGATCACGCACCAGAAGGTTCGGAAACAGCGATTGCACTGGCCGACATGAAACGGGTCGAGCCTTCTTTCGGTGTGAACGACTTTCTGGGTGGTGCCCGCGGCGCATATGAAATGATCGTGATGGGATACGAGCACGGCAATCTCGACGACATCAAGCCGTTCCTCTCTGAAGAGATTTACGAAAGCTTTGTGGATGGCGTTGCTGCGCGTGAAGACCAGGGCTTGGACGTCGAATCCCACTTCATCGGTATCCGCGAGATGGAACTGGACAGCGCTTCGATGGACAATTCCACAAATGAGGCTGAGCTAACGATTCGGTTCGTGTCGGAAATGACATCGGTCGTTAAGGATAAGGACGGAAACGTGGTCGAGGGCAGCCCCACCGAAGTGAATCGTCAAAAAGATACGTGGGTATTCTCGCGTATCATGGGCTCGGATGATCCAAATTGGTTGCTCGTTTCTACAGACGGTTAATTCGTGCCTGTTCGGGCACAATGCTATGGGCGGTCCTGATGGTGCCGCCCGTTTCTGCGGATGTGACCTACACGGTCATGGGATACGACCAGATTGATGCATGGGACGCTGACGATCACGGTGCAGCCCTCAAGACATTCCTGAACACGTGCCGCGATATGAAGGACGTGGATTGGAAGAATCTGTGCAAATTTGCCGAAGCCGACCCGGACCCGCGAAAGTTCTTTGAACTGTTCTTTCGTCCTGTTCTGATCGAAGACGGAAAAGACGCGATGTTCACAGGCTATTTCGAGCCGGAGCTTGACGGCGACCGATATCCTTCTTCGCGTTATAAATACCCCGTCTATGCCATGCCGGAAGAGGCAAAAGTGAACAATCCCTGGCTGCCTCGCCGGGAAATCCTGAATTCTGACGTCATGAAGGGCCGTGGCCTCGAGATCGCGTATGTTGATGATCCCGTTGAGCTTTTCTTTCTGCAAATTCAAGGCTCAGGCCGTATCCGATTGCCAGATGGCAGTCATATCCGCGTGGGATACCGTGGCGCAAACGGTCAGCCGTACCGGTCTATCGGGGTCGAACTGATCCGCCGGGGTGTGTATGACGCCCATCAGGTCAGCGCCGATGTCATCAAGAACTGGGTGCGTCGCAATCCCGAAGACGGGCGCGAACTGCTGTATCACAATCCGTCCTACGTGTTCTTTCGTGAAGTAAGTCAGGTGCCCGCAGAAGATGGCCCCTTGGGTGCGATGAACCGGTCCGTTACCGCAATGCGCACGATCGCGGTCGATCCGTCCTTTGTCCCGTTGGGCGCCCCGGTCTGGATCGAAAAAGACGGGAAAGACCCCCTTCACCGTCTGATGATTGCGCAGGATACCGGCTCTGCCATCAAGGGCGCACAACGGGCTGATGTTTTCTTTGGTACCGGCGATGCGGCAGGCCGTGCGGCTGGAAAGTTGCGTGATCCGGGTCGGATGATGGTTCTGATGCCAATCCAACGCGCTTATGCGCTTCTCCCCGAGCCGCTGTTATGAGCCGGAAGCGGCTGAATAAAGACGATCTCTCTCTGTGGCAGAAAGTGACGGAGCGGACCGAGAAACTGGATCTGAACCAGCTGTTTCGCCCCGAGATCGACGCACCTGCCCCCAGCCCGCCACAAATTCGCAAGACCACTTCGGTTCTGATGGGCAAGCCTACACCAAAACCGCGGCGCGCGACCCATGATCTGATGCCATCCCTGCCCGACCAAATCCGCAAATCACCAATTCAGATGGACAGTAAGGCGTTTGGCAAATTAAAGCGCGGCAAACTCCATCCCGAAGGGCGGATCGACCTGCATGGGATGACGTTGGACCGCGCACATCCGGCGCTGACAAAGTTTATCCTGGGCTCACATGCCAAGGGCCGCCGTCTGGTGCTGGTTATCACCGGAAAAGGCAAGATGCGCGATGAAGGGGGGCCAATCCCTGTGCGTCACGGCGTGTTGCGCCATCAGGTGCCGCAATGGCTTGCGACGCCGCCACTGGCCAGTGCCGTGTTACAGATAAGTCAGGCGCATATCAGTCATGGCGGTGGCGGCGCGTATTATGTCTATCTTCGCCGTCAGCGTTGAAGTCGCGCCAACCTGTCTTGGTATTTCAGAATGCCAGCGGTCGCCATCATGGCGGCAATCAGATAATAGATCGCAATCGGGATCATTTGCTCGGGAAAATTCACGCCCAGATCAATAAATAGCCCTGTGACACCCGGACCGATGGCCGACCCGAAGACCATCAATGCCGCCCCTACCGCTTTGATTGATCCGATATAGCGCGTCCCATAAAACTCGGCCCAGAAAACCGATGTTGCCGTGGCCTGCATCCCTTGGCCGACACCGAAAATCATCAGTCCCACACCAGCGGCAAAGATCGTATCGGCATAGGCCAAAACGGCGAAAGACAGGGCAAAGGGCAGCATCTGCACGGGCGTCACCCTGTTCACGCCAAAACGATCCACAGCCCAGCCCGTAACGAATGTCGAAATCACAGATGTCACGGTATAAAGCGGCATCAAAGCCACGAAACTGACCAATGACCAGCCTTTGACCTCGGTCAGGTGGACCTGCTGGAAAAACAGTGCTGTTCCCCACGCTGCCGGTCCGATTATCATCGGTATCATCAACCAAAACAGCCCATGGCGAAACATTTCAACCCGGGTCCAATGCCGTCCGTCCATCCCGGCAACTTGCGTTGTTTCAACCATGGATTGCGGTGTGCGTTCCTGGCGAAGCAGCACCAACATCACCGGCATGGTGATCAAGACCAGACAAGCCGCCAAGACCCACAAGCTGCGCCAGTGATAGCTGGCAAAAAGCGCCACAAACACAACAGGTAACACCGCCTGCCCGGCTGCAAAGCCCATGGATGACAGCGACAGCGCCTTGCCTCGGGTCTTTTCAAACCAGCGGACCATTGCGACAGCGCCAAGCTGTGACATCATTCCCTGACCGCTAAGGCGCAGCGCGTAGATCACAAAGATCAACGCGATCCAGTTCGGCACGGCCGCCATTGCAAGGCAGGCACCCGCCAGCGCGATCATCACCCAGAAAGACAAACGACGCACCCGGAAGCGGTCAGTCAGAACGCCGGCCCAGACCATTGTAATGGCCGAAAACGTTGTGCCAATCGTATAGATTCCACCCCATTGCCCGTCACTTAGACCAAACTCTGCCTTGATGTCCCCCGCAAACAGCGAGATGAAATAGGTCTGTCCGTAGGACGAGGTGAAGGTCAGCAAAAAACCTGCCAACAAGAAAAGCCAGTTGGCCTGAATGAAACGCAAATATGCCATGCGCCATCATTTTCAGGCGCATGGCGAAATGAAAAGCGTTAAAGCACGTAGCGCGACAGATCGGTTGAACGTGACAACTCGCCAAGGTTTGTTTCAACAAAGTCAGCATCGACAACGATCTTTTCACCGCTGCGGTCGGGCGCGGTAAAGGAAAGCTCCTCGAACACCCGCTCCATCACAGTGTAAAGCCTGCGAGCCCCAATGTTTTCAACGGCTTGGTTCACATCTGCGGCGATTTTCGCCAGCGCTTTGATGCCGTCTTCGGTAAAGGATACCTCGACCTCCTCCGTGCCCATAAGCGCTGTGTATTGCAGCGTCAGCGCGTTGTCGGTTTCGGTCAGGATACGCACAAAATCACCCTCTGTGAGGGCTCGTAATTCCACACGGATTGGCAAGCGGCCTTGAAGCTCGGGCAGCAGATCTGACGGCTTGGCGACGTGGAATGCGCCAGACGCAATGAACAGGATATGATCGGTTTTTACCGGCCCATGCTTTGTCGAAACTGTTGTCCCTTCGATCAGCGGCAGCAAATCGCGCTGTACGCCCTCGCGGCTGACATCAGCGCCACGGGCATCAGAGCGGGCGCAAACCTTGTCGATCTCGTCTAGAAAGACGATTCCGTTTTGCTCAACCGCCTCAATCGCGGCGCGGTTCACCGTTTCATCATCCAGCAGCTTGTCAGCTTCTTCACCGATCAGAATTTCATAGCTTTCAGAGACCTTTAGCCGTTTCTTGGTCTTGCGCCCACCCATGGCTTTGCCGAACAAGTCACCAAGGTTCATCATGCCCATGCCGCCACCACCAGGCTGGCCTGGAATGTCCATTGTCGGAAACGGGCTTGAGGTGTCAGCGATCTCCAACTCGATCATGGTATCGTCCAGCTCGCCAGACTTCAGCTTTTTGCGGAACATGTCACGCGTGCCTTCACGGGCATCTTCACCGGCGATTGCGTTGATCACGCGTTCCTCGGCGGCCTTGTGCGCGCTGGCTTTGACATCCTCGCGCATGTGTTCGCGGGTCATCACGATCGCGCTGTCCACCAGATCACGGATAATCTGTTCGACGTCGCGACCGACATAGCCGACTTCGGTAAACTTTGTCGCCTCGACCTTCAGAAACGGTGCCCGCGCCAGTTTGGCCAAGCGGCGGCTGATCTCTGTCTTGCCGACGCCGGTGGGTCCGATCATCAGAATGTTCTTGGGATACACCTCGTCGCGCAGATCATCGCCCAACTGTTTGCGGCGCCAACGGTTGCGTAGCGCCACCGCAACGGCGCGTTTGGCATCATTCTGGCCGATGATGAAACGATCAAGTTCAGAAACAATTTCGCGGGGGGTCAGATCGGTCATGGTTTGATTTTCTCCACCGTGAGGTTGCCATTGGTGTAAACGCAGATTTCCGATGCGATCTTCATTGCGTCACGCGCAACGGTTTCTGCATCACGATCACTGTCCATCATGCCGCGTGCGGCGGCCAGCGCATAGTTCCCGCCGGATCCGATGGCAGCAACGTTGTGTTCAGGTTCCAGCACGTCACCCGCGCCGGTAATGATCAAAAGCTCGGTCCCATCTGTTACAATCAACATCGCCTCAAGCTTTTGCAGGTATTTGTCGGTACGCCAGTCTTTGGCCAACTCGACACTTGCGCGGGCAAGCTGGCCGGGGGTCGCTTCAAGTTTGGCCTCAAGGCGCTCCAGCAAGGTGAAGGCGTCAGCGGTTGATCCGGCAAATCCTGCCACGACATCAAATCCGCCCGGGTTCAGTCTGCGAACCTTGCGGGCAGTGCCCTTGATTACCGTCTGGCCCAGACTGACCTGACCGTCTCCAGCAATCACCACTTCACCATTTTTCTTGACGCCGATGATCGTGGTCCCGTGCCATCCGGGGAATTCTTGGCTAGACATGCGCGGTCTCCTTTTCTTAGCCCCTATATGGTCCCCGAAAACGCGGGGGACAAGGGCGGGGGCACTTGTGGCATAGTCTTGCCGAGGCTAGCGTTAATCCATGACCCAAGAACACCAGCTTCATTTTCATCTTGAGCATGGCCTATGCCAAAGCGCGGCTGCGGGCGATCATCCGTTTATTGCGAAAATGGTGTTGGTGCTGGAATCTGCACAGTTTAGGGTCGAATACCGTGAACATGGCGATACGGATCGCAGTGATGACACCTATGTTTTAAGCCATATGAAACCGCCCCCAACAAAGCGTGGCTTGGTCTTTCGGCGCGTCTATGAATATCCGTTCTGGCAGATCGAAGCATCTGCCGAGCGATGGCAATGGGATGTCGCACAGGCTCGATTTGACCCGACGCAGGTACCCGGTGGCGATGCTGCGCAGTTCTATGCCTTCTGGCAAAAGCGTCAGTATCGTGACGCGCCGCAAAACACCTCGCGCGAGGGGTTCGTCTATATCCCGCTTCAGGGGCGTTTGGGGGAATGCCGGTCGTTCCAATCATGCAGCCCGCTTGAAATGATTGAACATTGTCTGGCGCATGATCGCAGCCGTAAGGTTATTGCCACGATCCACCCCGGTGAAGTTTATTCCGACGTTGAAATTGCGGCGCTTGAGGCGTTGGAGCGTAAGCACAAAAGGTTGCGGGTCGATGTGGGCGATATGGTCCCGCTTCTGCAAACCTGCGATTATGTCGTGACGCAAAACTCTGGCGTGGCGTTTGCGGGGTACTTCTTTGGCAAGCCCGCGCTGCTGTTTGGCAAGATTGATTTTCACCACATCGCTGTTCATGCCGATATGGCCAGACTGGATGACAGCTTTGCCGAAGTAAGCCGTGCGTGCCCGGATTATGCCCGCTATCTGTATTGGTTCTGGCAAGATCAAAGCATCAATGCAGGGCGCGACGATGTTTATGGAAAGATCACAGCGCGGTTTCGCCGTTTCGGATGGCCAATAGAATAAGGGCGCACCGTTTCCGGAGCGCCCTTTGAAAAATATATCTTTTTCTGAAGCTTAGATCGAATCTTCGATCCAGCTTTGCAATTGGCCTTTGGGGCGTGCGCCGGACATGTTCGATACAACTTCGCCGTCTTTGAAGATGAACAAAGCAGGGATACCGCGCACACCCATTTGGGCGGGGCTATTGGGGTTGTCGTCAACGTTCACTTTGACGATCTTTACCTTGCCGGCCATTTCGTCTGAAAGGGCTTCCAGCGACGGGCCGATTTGCTTGCAGGGGCCGCACCATTCTGCCCAGAAATCCACCACTACGGGGATATCGGAATTTTTAACTTCAGCGTCGAATGTTGCGTCTGTGACTGCGACCGTGGCCATGATGCTCTCCTGCACAAGGATTGATTAGAGTGGGAACCTAGGTAGCCGCTGTGACTTCGTCAAGATCGACAGAGCGAGACAGGGCATTTGTGATCAGATCGTGGGGCAGTTCCATGAGTGTTGCGCTGCGCGTCCATAAAATTGCCGTGCTGATCCGATGATCCGGGAAAACCTGCGACAAAGCTGACGCATAAGCCCCCATTTGCCGCAAAAGGCCTTCGGGGCAGACATTTGGATCGCTTGGCACAACGCGATTGGTTTTGTAGTCGATTGCCAGGACCTGCGTGTCGCTGACCAAAAGCCGGTCAATTGTGCCGTGCATCCGCTTTGCCCTGATGTCGGCTGTGATCGGCACCTCTACCAAGGCATCGGGTGTGAAAATGTGGCTGATATCAGGGTTGTTCATGACGCCTATGGCTTCGTCCAGCGCGCTTTTGGCGATCAACGGATCATACCCATCGCTAAGACTGTGCAACAGCGCATCCCAACCACCACTTTGCATCATTGGCATGGTTTCAAGCAATTTATGGACAAGGTTTCCATACGCCTTGGCCGCCTCTTCCGACATTCCGTCCTCACCGCCAAGCGCTTTTGGACCGCCCATGTTCGAGGGCGAAATGGTCGTCGGACGCTCTGGCACATTGGGAATGGGCTGTGAATAAACAGGCTCTAACACTGCGGTACCTGCATGCTTGTCTTGATGTGGCTTGATGGGAAGTCCATCCCAATCTCCATGCTGGAATCGCATGATGCCTGTGTCACCAACTGCCACAGCACCCGCTTGCCCCATTGCTGCACCGATCATCTGATACCAACTGCTTTCGTCCTTGGGCAGATCGCCCGCCGCAGCAACGATCAGCCATTTTTCGGCCCGTGTCATTGCGACATATAGCAGGCGCAGGCGTTCATCGCGTTCGCGATCTTTTCGTGCGTCAAGCGCGGCGCGCATCGCATCCGGCATGTCAGTTTCGGTCATTTTCCAAACAGGCGTATCACCGATCTTTATAATTTCGTCACGAACGACCAGAGTGCGTTTCCCCGTGTCCGGCAGAATGACAATCGGTGCTTCAAGACCCTTGGCACCGTGTACCGTCATCACCCTGATCTGGTCCGATGCATTGTCGATCTGACGCTTGATCTCAAGATCGTCGGTTTGCATCCAGACCAGAAACCCTGTCAGACTTGGGATCGCACCGCGTTCATAGGACAGTGCTTGGGCAAGCATGGCGTTGATGCCGTCTTCGGCCTCCGCCCCCAAGCGTGCCAGCAGTTTACGGCGACCGTCATGGCGGGTCAGTATCCGTTCGATCAGATCATAGGGGCGCAAAAAATCAACTTTATCGCGCAAATCCTGAAGGATAGAGACTGTTTCAGGGTAGTCATCGCTCACGCGCAACGTTTGCCAAAGGTGATCTTCTTTCCGGTAATGGGACAGTTTGAACAGCATCTGTTCCGACCATCCAAACAGCGGAGATTTCAACGCAGTAGCAAGCGAAAGGCTGTCTTCGGGGGTGGCAAGGAAAGACATCAACGCAGCCAGGTCTTTCACCGCCAATTCTGCACCAACCTTCAGCCGATCCGCCCCGGCAATGGGCAGACCTGCCGTTTTACAAGCGCGAATGAGCTCTGAGAACAGTGCACTGCGTCGTTGAACAAGGATCAGAAAATCACCGGCAGTGATCCGCCGCCGCTCGAAATTGCCAGATTGATCTGCATCGACGGGAATATAATGCTCTTGTTCGACCAAGATTTTGATCTTTGCCGCAATCTTGTCAGCCAGAACCACCGTATGGTGATGGTCTGACAGCTGATCCACAGGATCAGACCACTCACGGTCGTCTGTTTCTTCGGTTTTTTCGACTAAAGGCCACAAATCAACACGACCGGGCAGGGCGGATTTAGACGCAATATGCTTGCTGTCCGCCTCAAATCCGGCGCTGGCATGGGCCTCAAAGCTGGTGTCGACCAGTTGCAAGATGGCAGAGGACGACCGAAACGAATAATCCAGACTGCGCCGTTGAAAAATCTGGCCAGCGTCGGTGATCTTTCCGCCGAACAAGGTCTGTTTGTGGTCGAATTCGCGCGGGTCCGCCCCTTGGAACGAATAAATGGACTGCTTTTTATCACCAACGACGAACAGCGTGCGCGCGCCATCTTGATGCGCGCCATCGCCACTGTAAAATTCGTCTGCCAGCTTTTCGATGACATCCCATTGCCGCGGGCTTGTGTCTTGTGCTTCGTCCACCAGAATATGATCAATGCCCCCGTCAATGCGGTAAAGCACCCAAGCCGCGACCGCCGGATTGGTCAGAAGGGCGCGGGCTTTCAGGATCAGATCGTCAAAATCCAGCCAGCCGCGCTTTTGTTTTTCCAGCGCGTACCGTTTTAGAAAGGCGTGTGCGAATTGGTGCAGCACATGGGTGCGTTGCGCAGCTTTTAGCGCCAGTCGCGCATCGCGGGCAGCCTCGACCCGTGCCATCAGATCGTCAACCTGAGACATGACATGGGCCAAAACTTTTTGGGTCGCCTTGGTGGGAACTGCGCCAATTTTGGCGCTGTACGGCGAAGCGGCAGTACCTCCCGTCAGAAAGATACCTTCCAGAACGGGCAGGGCGGTGATGTCCAAAGCCTTGATGCTTTTCAGCTTTTCCGCATTCTTTTGGTCGGTAGCGCTTTTGTCTTTCATCGCTGTGATCATCTCAGCGATGATATCGGCCTCGGACCCCAGAAAAACCGACGCAGAAATATGATCTTCGTTCAGCCCTCGTGGTTGATCGAACAGCGCGAGCGTACCGTCCCAAGACAATGCGTCGGAAAACCCTTCGCGTTCACCTACAATGGCACTGGTCAGCTTGCTGAAATCCTCGCCCGTGTAATCTCTGGCCAGTGCAGTCACAAGCGGACCATCATGGTCTTCGACCATGCTATCGACGATTTCGGCACGCAGCAGATCAGCCGCGCGGTCTTCTATTTCGGTGAACTGGGGGCTGACCCCCGCCTCAAGAGGAAATCTTCGCAATAGAGACGCACAAAACGAGTGGATGGTTTGAATTTTGAGTCCACCGGGGGTCTCGATCGCACGAGCAAACAAGGTACGCGCCATTCGCAGTTTTTCAGGTGTGAAGGCATCCGTTATCCCAAGATCAGCTAAAGATTTGCGCAGATCATCATCTTTCAGCATCGCCCAAGCGCCCAGCCGTTTGAACAGCCGGTTCTGCATCTCTGAGGCTGCGGCTTTGGTATAGGTGAGACACAAGATATGCTGCGGCTCGACCTCGTTAAGCAGCAATCGCGCAACGCGGTCTGTCAGAACGCGGGTCTTGCCCGAACCGGCATTTGCCCCCAACCAAGTCGAAGCATCCGGGCGTGCTGCATCAATCTGGGCGCGGGTCGCATCATCAAAGGGGGCGGTCATGTCAAATCCTCCGGCGTGGGTTCGGTGGTGGCATCCCATTCGCCAAACCGGGCCAGCTGGTCATAGTCGCCGGCAAAATCAGTCGTCTTGACCATCCGCCGCGAGGTAAACCCCTGATCGTCTGAAAGATAACTGGTCATCAGGGCATGCAGCTTTGCAAGCACCTCATGAGGTGGTTCTTCTTCAAGTGGTGCTGCCAGTTCGACCGGATTGCTGCCCAACCCGATATAGGCGGCCTGTGCGACAGGTGCTGCGCCAATTTCCTTGAACCCGCCTTCTTCGACCATTGCCGCCTCAAGCAACAATTGCTTGTCGAATGCTTTTTGTTCGGCCTTGCTTGGCGGCGTGCCGGTTTTGTAGTCATAGATCAGAATGTCACCGTCATCGGTTCGGTCGATCCGGTCGGCAAAACCCGTGAGCGTAAAGCCAAGATCGGCGAAACTATGACTGCCCTTGGCGGCCTTCTCGAAAGCAGCGGGGCTGGAATAACGTTGGCGCTTGATCTCATTCTCGATAAACCAATCTGCGATGCGTTCGATCTTGGTCAGCCACATCACGCGCGCAGCAGGCCAAGGGGCTTGTTCCTCCAGCACGTGTGATGCGGTTTCTAACAAACAGGATTTAGTGAGTTTTGCCGGATCAGCCGCTACGGACTTGATGAATTTTTCCATGATTTCGTGGACGATAACACCACGCACTGGCGCATCCGGGGATTGAACCAGCGGGTTAAGTGCGCGCAGCTTCAGGCTGTGCTTGGCGTAAACGGCATAGGGATCGCGGATAAGGCGCTTGATTTCCGTCACCGACAACGCATGTGGCCGTGCGGCCTTTGGCGGGCGTGGCGAGGGTCGGGTCGCAGGGGGCATCCTTTGAACGGCTTCCAAGGCGCGGGCTTGTTGCAACCAGTGATCTCCACGTTTGATCATGGCCTTCCAGGCGTCATCGCCGCCTTGCTGCGGCAGGCCGTTCAACAGGTTTCCAAGCCGGTTGAGCCAGCGGGACGGAACGGTTTCCGCCTCGTCTGACCGAATGGCGCGGCTCAGGCAGACCTCGGGGGCACCAATGGATTGTTGGTAGTCATGCGCCGAAAGCCCGATCCGCCGTTCAGGCAGCAATAGACCCGCCTTGAGCCGCATCTGCCTGTTCAGCCAGGGATCGGGCGGCGGTGCCTCAGGCCATGTGCTATCGTTCAGTCCCCCCATGATCACCAGGTCCGCCCCCTGAACACGCGCCTCCATCGTGCCCCAGATCATCACATGGGGGTGTGGGGCGTCTCGTTCACGGATTTCACCATTCTGCAAAAGTGCACTGACAAGATCAGCATAGTCCGACGCCGACATTTCGCCCCCGTATTGCGCGTTCGCCGCCAGATCGGTCATTACCATGCTGGCTTGTTCGCCCGCGCTTTGGTTCCATAGCCAGTTTTCAGTATGAGGGTTTGATCCGTCGGCAATTTCATTTGCGCGCGCCAGATGGGCCGTCACCCATTCTTCAAGCGGCTGATCGTCAGATATCTCAAGGTTCGTGAAATGTGCGCCGACCCAAATTGCCCACGCATCCATTTGATCGGGGTTGTCGGAGCGCTCAACAGATTTACGCGCAAGCCGCAAAATCCCGTCGGCATCTGGATACGGCAGGCCATCGCGCCGCAATTGCAACTCCAACCGCTGCGTATAAAGCTGATGAAGATTGCGATGGCCACCGCTGTGGGTCAGCGGATGCTTTAGCAGTGTCAGCAACGCTTCTGAATCCAGCTTGCGCAGAAACAGATCGGCCACATGCCGCAGAAAACGACCGGGTGGCGACAGGTGAAGCGGCGATCCGGCGCTGTCATCGGGTACAATGTTCCAGCGGTCCAACGCGGATGTGACCTGCCGCGACAGCATCCGGTCAGGGGTAATAAGCGCTGCAGTTTGCCCGTCTTCCACGGCCTGCCGCAATCGCATCGCAATCGCGAGCGCTTCGGCGCGCGGCGTAGGGGCCTGAATCAAGGTCAGACCTCGGGTCGCTTTCGCGAGATCGGGCAGTTTCGGCCCTTCAGTTAACCAGACATGCGTAACAGGCGCCGGGCGCAGCGACAGGGAAACCAGCGCATTGCGTTCGGACGATGGCGGAGCTTTGTCCGTCCAGGCGTCGATTTTGCTGCGCTGCATATCAAGGCTGCGCAGCAAATCGCGGAACCTGTATTGCGGGTGGTCTTGCGAAAGTTTCTCTTGATCTTCGCCCAGATCCGTCCAGACCGCGCTGGGCATCTCAAAGTCGAACCCCGGAAGGATGATGGCCCCTTGCGGCAGGCGCGCCACGGCTTGCATCAACATTGCCGAGGTGCCGCGTGATCCGGTTGAGCCGGCGACAATAATTGGGTTTTGGGGCGGCGTTTCTTGCCATTCCGCGATCAGTTGCAAGACGATCTGGCGTTGCCGTGCGCGTGGATCGGGGCGGGTCACGCTTTCGCCAAGATAGCGGTGCGCAATATCCAGAAACTGCTTGGCCCGTTCCCAATGCCCCGATTGATCGCTGACATCCAGATTGGTGACAGCATCCACAGGGACACCTTCGCCCTGCATTTCGTCAATCAACCCAGCCAGGCTATCTGACAGATCATAAAGGGATGCGCGGGGCGCAAGATCAGGCGCTTGATCCAACAGTTTGGATACGAGGGTGATCAACTCTAGCCGCCGTCGCAAAGCAGGGCTGGGGGGCGGCAGGGATATGCCAGTGGCAAGGCTGTCCAGATTGTCGATCAGATGGATGCGTGGCAAAAGGCTGGCGGGGCCAGCATCAAATAGCTCGCGCAAACGGCGCTGCATGCGGCGGGTGTTTACGATCAGATCGATCCGCGCCATGGCTTGAGGAGGATGGCCAGCGAGACGTTGCAATAATCCGTTTAACAGCTCTTTGGGAAAATCGACACCGGGCGCGAGGCCAAAGACCCGTGGGTCGCTAGAGGGATCAAACATCAGCATTCCTCAACATTTCTTCGGCAAGGGTGATCCCTTCGGGATGGCCGACGTCACACCAGTGGCCCGGATAGGTGATGCCAAACATACGGCCCTGTGCCAACATCTTGTCCCACAACAGATTCAAGGAGAATACAGAGGCCGAAATAGTCTCTAACAAGTCAGTCTTGATGATTTGCACACCGCCGTAGACCACCCCGGGCCCGCGCGTAAGCTGCCCGTCCTTGGCCAAAATAAAGTCGCCTGAACCGGTGTGGCCAACAGCGTGATCAACCGGGATACCGATCAAAAGCGCATCCATGATCGCAGGGTTCCATGCGTTTGACAGCATCGCAAGCGGGTTTGGCCCCGCCCAAATGGCATCAGTGTTCATCGTAAAAACCGGGCCATCACCAAGCAGGGGCAACGCATTGCGCAGCCCGCCGCCTGTCTCAAGTATCTCGGGTTTCTCGACAATTGTCTGAACACCGCGATCTGCCAGGTGATGCAGCAACGGCTCGGGTTTGTAGTGCAGGTTTGCGACAATTCGGTCCGGTGAAACCGCCCTAGCCAGATCAAGTGCATGATCAATCAGCGGGCGGCCAGCGACCTTGACCATCGGTTTTGGCTGATCCTTGGTCAAATGCTTCATCCGCGTGCCAAAGCCCGCAGCAAACATCATCACGGCGTTGGGTGTGTCGCGCATCGCGTTTTCAGATCCTTCAGGAATTCGGGGCTTGGGCAGGGGAGTGTTGTGTTCACAAATTCAGCCAAATCGGCCAGATCCGGGTGATCAAGGTTGCGTTGCAGATACCCCCAGACACGCGGGATAAAGTCTACATAATGGGCCTTGCCGTCCCGCAGGCAAAGACGCGCAAAAATTCCTAAAATCCGTAGATTGCGCTGAATGCCCAACACGGCATAGGCGGTGCGGAAATCTTTGGGTTCCGTGTTCGTGTGGCTGATATAGTGGTCGATCATCTTGGCCTCGACCTGGAGCGAGACATCGCGGCGGGCGTCTTGCAGGATCGACACCAGATCGTAAGCGGGGTGGCCCAATAACGCGTCCTGGAAATCCAGCAATCCAACGCGCGCAACGCCTGTGCGGTCGGGCAGCCACAAAAGGTTTTCCGCATGAAAATCTCGCAAAATGACGACATACGGGACTTGATCAAGCTGTCGTGCAAGCGGGCGAAATAAAAGGTCAAACTGCGCAAATGCGTCTGGCTTTCCTGCATACCATTCAAACGCCGGATCCGTCATCGCAACCAGCCAGTTTGAATCGCAGACTGGCAAATCGGGGATGCTGGCTTGATGCAGGTGCAAAAGCGTATCCGTTGCCGCAGTGTATAGCGCGTTAGCCGTCCCAACGGTTTCGGACATCAAACGCGCAAACAGGGCATCGCCAAGGTCTTCGATCAGCAAAAAACCGTTTTGGCTATCTTGCGCCAATATGTGCGGCGCAGACAGGCCGTTCTTGATCAAAAACCTAGCAACTAGGACAAAGGGACGTATATCTTCGCCTTTGTCAGCGGGGGCATCCATGAAAACGGCATTGGTACCATCGGCCTTTGTCAGCCTGTCGTACCGGCGGTTAGACGCGTCCCCGGCCAGCAAAATGCGACTGGCCTGCCCCCAACCTGCAGCGTCGATAAATGTTTTTGCGGCATCAGAACGGGTGCTCATTTACGCCATCCGCTCAATTTTTCAGTCCATTTATCCGCGCTCCAAGCCGCTGTCAGCCTGCGGGCATCATCAGAGGTTGTCTCAAAAGCGAGTTCCAAAGCAGCGTCAGGCTTGAGAACACCCAGCCTGTCGGGCCATTCGACCAAACAAATCGCATCTTCAAAAGCATCCGTTAACCCCAACTCCTCGATCTCGAATGTCGAGGTGATACGGTACAGATCAGCATGCCAGATCTGACCTGCAGTGGTGTCATAGGTCTGGATCAGCGTGAATGTTGGCGAAGGCACGTCTTCGGATTGGATCAGCAAGGATTGGATCAAGGACCTTGCAAAATGGGTCTTGCCTGCGCCGACATCCCCGGTCAGCAAAACTGTATCACCCGAGGACAGGGACGCACCAAGGCTGCGGGCGGCTTTTGCGGTATGCTCCGCATTTTGCAGATCAAGGGAAAGGGTGTGTTTCAACATAAGCCCAAGCTACTTGGCAGGGCTGGTCCGCCGCAAGGCGAAAGCTGACTTTAGGTGCCTTGTGTCAGTTCGGGAAAGGACGCTGCTGATCCGCTTTGATCAAGTTTTTTGACGATATGGAACCTGATCAATGTGGCGCCGGACACAATCGGAGAGATTACACATGTCATGGGTGTGTTATCGGTCAGATAGATCGGGATGCTCCAGCATTTGCGGTCTGAAAAACTGCGCACGAAACCTTCGATTTCTTCCCACATGGGGTTAGGGGCCGACTTGCGTTTCCAGTCTTGGATCGCGTCATAAATCGTGACGTCTGCAAAGCTGGTTTCAGGATCAACCTGCCAGAGTTTTTGGTAGGCAGTGTTCGAGAAGGTCAGAATACCCGAGCATGAAAACACAGCGATTCCGTCATCCAGCGTGTCCAGCATGGATTGACCAAGCTCAAGTTCGGCGCGGAAATTGCGGGTCAGGCTGACCTCGGCGCTGATATCTTCGATCAGGAACGCTGTCGCCCCGTCGGGGTGCGGTCTGCCCTTCACCCGAAAGGTCTGTCCGGAATCCAAAGACCAGGTATCCTCGTATCTGCCATCGTTTGCGGCGGTTACCAGTTCTGAAATTGCGGTACGCCAGTCTGCATAGTTCTTTGGCTCTGGCATCTTGCGTGTTTCGCGCAAACGGTCAAAAAATGTTTGCAACGCAGGTCTTGCGCTTAGAAATTCGGCCCGCAACCCTGTCAGGTCAACAAGTGCCGGGTTGAACAAAGCCAACTGGCCGTTCCGGTCAAAAATAGCGAGCCCAATAGACAGTTGTGCAAAGGTTTTTGTGAGCGTCTGAACGAAATTGCGTTGCGCCTCTTCGGCATGCACAAGAGTGCTGATGCAGATCGCCTGATAGATGATGACATCGTCAAATTTCGTCTGGCTTATGTCGAACCATTCTTTTTTACCTGTCGCAGCATCGCGCAGGGAAACGCGTAGTGATCCTGTTGTGTCCACCGCCGTAAAGATAGGCTGCTCTTCGACGGACATGCCCGGACAGACGCGCGCCTGTAATTTCCCGTATGCTGGATTCCACCACAGTAAATCCCCCTCGTGATTTGTTTTCCAAACCGGAATCGTGAGGCTGGCGGCAAGTCTTTGGGACAGAATGTGATTTTCAACGGTGCTTCCCGCGTTGTCCTTGGGAAGGCTCAGGAATTGAACTCTGTTCAGTCCGTTTTCCCATGTGATGTTCACTTGTGTGGGGGCGTTCATATCGACCGCATAAAGTGTTTGGCTGCCGGAGCCTGCTGGTTTTGGCTGCATTGGGAAGAGTGTAAAGCGGTCCACGATCTTTTCACGCAGATCGCTCCATTCGTGAAATCCAGCTTCGAGAGGGGCCAGTTCCCGCGTGGCGTCGGTGGCGTGTTGCAAAACCCCGTGGTCAAAAAGGTAAATCATCTCTGTTTCAGGTGCAGGGCGCTGTTCCAAGCGCACCTTCCGCCGACCCTGCGCATTGATCCAGAAAAATGCGATCGAGCCGCAAAAAAGGGCGACGCATATGATCACAACGATATCAAAAGGGCTGATCAAGCGGTAATCCTTTAGGCAATATCGCGGTAACAAACCCTCAAAGTGTTAATGTTTGGTTAATGACCATAAAACAGGTCTGTGCCGGATCAGAATAAACTAGGCGGTAATGGGTCTGTTCTCGCCTTGGGGCACAGGGGTTTCGCCACTTACAGCGTCAAGTTTCCGGCGTGGCCAGACAACTTCGACCACGGCACCCAATCGAGGACGGTCAATATTTGCTGCCCCGTCTGATCCGTTTGCAAAAGTAAGCTCGGCACCGGACCGCTCCAGCAGGGTCTTGGCGATAAACAAGCCAAGCCCCATCCCTTCATATTCGGGCCGCTCGCGGGATTTTTTTTCTGCAGGACGCTTGCGCATGAACGGGTCACCAATCCGGCCGATCAGATGCGGTGGAAACCCTTTACCATCATCCAAAATCCGCACTGAGATTTGGGTTTCGGTCCAGTTTGCCTCGACCCAGACGGTGCTATGAGCAAAATCAACGGCGTTCTGGATCAGATTGCGCAGGCCGTGAATGATCTCGGGCTTGCGCAGGATTGACGGTTGGCCAGTCATCAGCCCGGATGTTTGTTCAAGCAAAAACTCGATGGTCTTGCCACGGTCACGGTGCGGTTCAGCTGCCTCTTCCAGAACGGCGATCAGAGGTGCTTGGCGAAGGTGCAAATCGTCTTTGCCTGCACGCCCCATGTCGCGCAGGATATCACGACAGCGGTCTGCTTGATCACGAATCAAAGCGGCGTCCTCGGCAAGGTCTGGATTGTCCTTCAGCTCGTCCAGCAATTCGGTGCTGACCAGCTTGATCGTCGCAAGCGGCGTCCCAAGTTCGTGCGCCGCGGCGGCGACAACGCCGCCTAGATCGGTCAGCTTTTGTTCGCGCGCCAGGGCCATTTGTGTGGCGACCAGCGCATCGGACATGGAGTGGATTTCAGTGGTAACCCTGCGCAAATAAGAGGTGGAAAACAGGATCGAGATCACAAGAGCCACCCAATGCCCAAAGACGAAAATCCCGGGAATTTCCAGCAAACCTCCGCTTTGTGCCTTGAGGGGGAGGTGGAACAAGGACAGCAAGGTGGCCAGAATGATGGCTGTCCCGCACAAGATCACGGTCGATCTCAGGCTCAGCGTGGTGGCAGATATCGTTACCGGCCCTAAAAGCAGCAGGCAAAACGGATTGTGCAGCCCGCCAGTCAAAAACAACAAAAAGCTAAGCTGTAGCAGGTCGAACATCACCATCGACAGGTTTTCATACTCGGAAAGGCGTTTGTTTTCGGGGAACACGAAAATGGCGACCAGATTGCCCACCATCGATACGCCGATGGCCAGATAACAAAGCCCAAGTTCTAGCTGCAGGCCAAATATCCGCTCTGCCACAGTAATCGCGGTAAGCTGCCCGGCGATGGCGACCCAGCGTAGTACGATCATGGTACGCAGCCTGATCCAGTTGGCACGGGTACGATCGCCCAAGGGTCTGATTGTGGCCTGCGTCATCGGCGCACCTTTTCATATTCGTTCATTGCATAGATAGCACACATGCTTAGGTCTGCTATAAATAGGGATCAAGAGCACTATTTGGCGCAGGAGAAAGATAGATGACCCGGATTATTGCAATTTGTGCGGCTGTAGCTGCACTGGGGTTCGTGGCAATCACCTATGTCATCGGTTTTGGCTTTGGCGAAGATGACAAATACGCGCAATGCAAGAATTCAGCGGTGGCCGGTGGTGCTGATCTGGGTGGCCCGTTCGAGCTGGTAAATGCCGCAGGGCAAACCGTGACCGATGTCGATGTGATCACCGAACCTAGCCTGCTATACTTCGGCTATACCTTTTGTCCTGATGTCTGCCCGCTTGATGTAAGCAGGAACGCCGCCGCGACCGATGTTCTGGAAGAGCGTGGCATGTCAATCACGCCAATCTTTATCTCGGTCGATCCGGCCCGCGACACTCCCCAAGTGGTGGGCGAGTTCGCAGATAACATGCATCCCAAGATGATCGGTCTGACAGGATCTCCCGAACAGGTGAAAGCGGCGAGCGAGACATACCGCACCTATTACAAAGCGCACGAAGCGGTTGATGACTACTATCTCGTCGATCATTCTACGTTCAGCTATCTTGTGATGCCGGGTGAAGGTTTCGTTGACTTCTTTCGCCGCGAAATCACGCCTGACCAAATGGCAGACACAATCGGCTGCTTCATTGAAAACCAGTAGAAAATTTGACCTGAAATACGTAGCGCTACATAGCTATGTATGGATATGACAACAAACCTGATAACCGAGAGGCACAAAATGGCTGAGAATAAGGCGCTTGATCTTGGTGAAGATCGGTCTTTGCTATTGGTAGATGATGACGAGCCGTTTCTGCGCCGCTTGGCCAAAGCGATGGAAAAGCGTGGCTTTGAAGTTGAAACCGCCGGTTCCGTTGCAGGCGGCAGCGCCATCGCAACAGCACGTCCGCCAGCCTATGCCGTGATCGATCTAAGACTTGAGGACGGCAACGGTCTGGATGTTGTCGAAGTGTTGCGCGAAAAGCGCCCCGATGCCCGCGTGGTTGTCTTGACTGGTTATGGTGCCATTGCGACGGCTGTTGCTGCGGTCAAGATCGGGGCGACGGACTACCTTTCAAAGCCGGCAGATGCCAATGACATTACCAATGCCCTTTTAGCGACGGGCGACGATCTGCCACCACCACCAGAAAACCCGATGAGCGCGGATCGCGTACGCTGGGAGCATATCCAGCGGGTATATGAATTATGTGACCGCAACGTATCCGAGACCGCGCGTCGCCTGAACATGCACCGCCGGACGTTGCAGCGCATTCTGGCCAAAAGAAGCCCGCGCTAGGGCCTAGATATCGTATCGCTTGCTGATCTTGTCCACGACCTGACCAGAAGCAAGCGGTACAGCCTCATCAAAATGCCAGTCGCGAAAGCCCCGGCTTTGATAATATGTCAGACCACCGGTGTTATCTGCCCGGATGGTTGCGTTTATCCAAACATATCCCAAGGATTTTGCTGCCGCTGCCGTGGCATTAAACAAAGCTGATCCGATCCCCAGCTGGGTATGTCCAACCTGAACAAAGCTCGCGATGTCGCAGGCCTCGGGTGGTAAATTTGGATGCGGCTTGATCCATTGAAAACCAACGATATTTTCTGCTTCATCCAAGGCAACCTGCCATCCGCTTTGTTCAGCATTTGATTCCATCCACTCAAGCAGATCAGCACCTGTGACGGGTCGCGTCAAAGCAGTCGTGCCTCCAATTTCGATAATCTCGTTCAGTAACTGCGCCATATGCGGCGCATCCAGCGAATTTGGCGGTCTGACTTTAATCATTAAATGTCCTTTAACAAAGCAGCATGGCGGGCAGTAAAATCTTTCCGCGTCTCGACCGGGGGCCGCAAAACAATGGTTAGCCCCTCTAGCATCGCAGGATCGGGTTTCCCGAAAAACCGGGTCGCCTCGTCACTGGAAAAACCTGCAATCTGGGTGGCTTCCATCCAAGCGCTTATTTTATCGGCCTTTTTGATCTGCTGCTTGACTGATTTGGGCAGGGCGGCAGGCAGCCCAAACCTGATATGAATCGCTGCCATCAACCGTTCATCCAATGCTCCATAACCTGGTCCGACTGCGGTCTTTACCGGTGAAATCATATCGCCAATCACATATTCTGGCGCATCATGTATCAAAGCAGCAAGTCGCCATTTTGCAGGGGCAGTTGGGTTCAAACGGGAATAAAGTGTTTCTACCAAAAGCGAATGTTCGGCTACGGAATAGGCATAGTCGCCCATCGTCTGGCCATTCCAGCGCGCTACAAATGCCAAGCCATGGGCGATGTCTTCGATTTCGATATCCACTGGTGTAGGGTCCAACAGGTCAAGCCTGCGGCCAGATAACATCCGCTGCCATGCACGGGGCTGTTGCGCCATTCCATTGCTCCATCAATAGGGTCGCCCCTACTTCCCATGAAGCAAACAATCATGAAACAGGAAATTCGAAAAGCAGAAGCCATATGGAGAATGCTGCAATGATGTATGAAAATACGAGGTGTTTGCCTGCGTCACCAATCACCGTTGAGATTGTACAATTAAAGTGCTAGTCGATTTGCAAATATCCGATTTTTGAAAAAAGGACGCCACATGGCCAACGATTATATCGTTAAAGACATTAACCTTGCCGCATACGGTCGCAAGGAACTTGATATTGCTGAGACAGAAATGCCGGGCCTGATGGCGTTGCGTGCGGAATACGGTGAAAGCAAACCGCTGAAAGGCGCGCGCATTGTTGGCTCGCTCCACATGACGATCCAGACGGCTGTTCTGATTGAAACACTTAATGCTCTTGGTGCCGACGTGCGCTGGGCATCTTGCAACATCTTCTCGACCCAAGATCACGCGGCCGCTGCAATTGCGGCTGGTGGTACGCCGGTCTTTGCGATCAAAGGCCAGTCTCTGGAAGAGCATTGGGATTACCTCGATAAATCCTTCATGTTCGAAGATGGCCCGAACCTGATCCTGGATGATGGTGGCGATGCAACGCTTTACATCTTGCTGGGTGCCCGCGCCGAAGCAGGGGAAGAAGTGATTGCAGTGCCGCAATCCGAAGAAGAAGTTGCCATCAAAGCGCAGATCAAAAAGCGCATGGAAGCATCACCGGGCTGGTTCACCAAGATGCGCGACCAGATCAAAGGTGTTTCCGAGGAAACGACGACCGGCGTTCACCGCCTGTACGAACTGGTAAAGAACGGCCAGTTGCCTTTCCCTGCGATCAACGTGAACGATTCGGTCACCAAGTCGAAATTCGACAACAAATACGGCTGTAAAGAATCGCTGGTTGACGGTATCCGCCGCGCCACTGACACGATGATGGCTGGTAAAGTTGCTGTCGTCATGGGTTACGGCGACGTTGGTAAAGGCTCTGCCGCATCCTTGGCTGGTGCTGGTGCCCGCGTTAAAGTGACCGAAGTAGATCCTATTTGCGCGCTGCAAGCCGCAATGGACGGTTTCGAAGTTGTCTTGCTGGAAGATGTGCTGGCAACAGCCGATATCTTCATCACGACAACAGGCAACAAAGACGTCATCCGTATCGAACACATGCGCGAAATGAAGGATATGGCGATTGTTGGCAACATCGGGCACTTCGATAACGAAATCCAGGTTGCCGCGCTGAAGAACCACAAATGGACCAACATCAAAGAACAGGTCGACATGATCGAAATGCCAAACGGCAATCGCATGATCCTGCTCTCGGAAGGTCGTCTGTTGAACCTTGGCAATGCGACCGGTCACCCGTCCTTCGTGATGTCTGCCTCGTTTACCAACCAGGTTCTGGCGCAGATCGAACTTTGGGAAAATAACGGTAAGTACAAAAACGAAGTCTACATCCTGCCAAAGCATCTGGATGAAAAGGTTGCCCGTCTGCACCTTGATCGTATTGGCGTGAAACTGACCCAACTCAGCAACGAGCAGGCATCCTACATCGGCGTATCCGCTGATGGCCCGTTCAAGCCCGAGCACTATCGTTACTAATTCAGGTTTATTCGTCTGAAATTACGCCGCCCGAACACCTCGTTCGGGCGGCGTTTTCTATTTTGACGGTCTACCTTACGTCCCGCCCTTGGTTCAGGATAATCACGTTCCCGCTTGATATATCCCCGGCAGGCGAGATCAAAAACCCGACCCAAGCCGCAATTTCGGATGGTTGCATGGCCCGTCCGTGTGGCATTTGTGCGATGGCCTTGGCCAGCACCTCCTCGCTCACCACGCCAAAAAGGGGCGTTTCTGTCATTGCGGGTGCGATTGAATTTACCGCAATTTTGTCGGTCGCATAGCGTCGGGCCAGATCTTTGGTCAATGTGTCCAGCGCGGCCTTTGAAGCGCGATAATGGGGTGGATCGAAGGCATCGAAATTATACGCCCCGTTCGAGCTGATGTTCACGATCTTGCGGACACCCTCACGCCCTGCCATCAGTTTAATCGCAGCCTGACAGCAGTGAAACGCGCCTGAAAAATTCAGCGCCATCTGCTTTTCAAACTCGGCCTCTGGGATATCGGGAAATTCCGACATAAAGCAGGTCCCGGCATTGTTCACCAAAGCATCAATGCCACCTTGGTGCGCCTTGATCTGAGCGAACGCATCCGTGATGTCGCTAGCGTTTGTTAGGTCCAGCGCAATGCCTTCGAAATCCTCGCGGGCCATGTCCGCAAGACCGCCAGCGTCGATATCAAAGCCTATGACGTGAAACCCATCCACGATCAGCCTGTCGACGATTGCGCGCCCCATGCCGCCCGCCGCGCCTGTTACCACTGCAATCTTCTTCATCAAACCACCCCCCCAATTTGCGATTGGCTTTTTGAACCTGCTCGCGTTATCCAATTTAAATGTAAACGCATGTATTTCACCATGCAAGGAGAGCCAAATGCCCATTCGCCCCGCCCGCAGGATCACCGACACCAGCCCCAAGAACTTTGGCATGTTCGCCAAGGCGGTCGGAATGGCGGGTGATCTGATCCATCTTGAGTTGGGTATGCCTGCCGAAGATACACCCCAGCACATCAAGGATGCGACAATCGCGGCATTGCAAGGCGGCGCGGTACATTATTCTGATCTTCAGGGCCTGCCAGAGCTGCGCGCGGCCCTCGCAGACAAGTTGCAACGTCAGAACAAATTGGACGTCTCGGCAAACGAGGTGCTGATCACCAACGGTCTCACGCAAGGATCATTTGCGGCCTTCATGGCCTTTTTGGATGATGGCGACGAAGCGTTGCTGCTGGCACCCTATTATCCTCAACATATCGGTAAGGCGGAACTTGCAGGCGCAAAAGTGACCATCGCGCCGCTTGATGAAGCAAACGGTTTTTCGATCAATCGCGCCATGATAGAGCCGCATATTACCCCTGCATCACGTGTGATCGCCCTGATTAACCCGTGTAACCCCACGGGCCGGGTCTACTCCCGTTCAGAGTTGCAAGTGATTGCTGATCTGGCCCAAGAACATGATCTTTTGATCATTTCCGACGAGGTTTACGAAGAGATTCTCTATGATGCCGCTCATATCTCGATCGCTTCGCTGCCGGGGATGAAGGAGCGGACGATTTCGATGTTTGCCTTTACCAAGGCCTATGCGATGGATGGCTGGCGTTTGGGCTATGTTGTGGCCGACAGCGCCTTGATGGGCCCATTGATGAAAATCACGACAAATGAAGTGACCCATGTGAATACCTTTATCCAACATGGCGCTCTGGCTGCTGTGACGGGTGACCCGTCGGTTCTGGCAGGGATGGTCGCGCGGGACCGCGAGCGCCGCGATCTGGTGGTCGGGCGACTGAACCAGATGCCCGGTGTCACCTGCGCCCCGGTCGAAGGTACGATTTACGCCTTTCCGAATATCAGTGCGACGGGGCTGAACGCTCAGGATTGCGCCGACCGGCTGCTGGCCGATACCGGTGTGGTTGTCGAAGCGGGCAGCTTTTACGGCGACGCGGGCGAAGGACATTTGCGCGTGTGTTTCGGCTGTGCCGAGATGGACGTGCTGACAGATGCGATGGACCGGATGCAGCGGTTTTTCAACAAGCTTTAGATATGCGCGCCAAGCGCTGAAAACAGATCGGCGACTTGGTCTTTGGTTGTCACTGCCCCCGGCGACAACCGCAGGATCCGGCCGCGGCAATCGACGTGAATATGCTGTTCCCTCAGGTGGTCAACAAGCGCTTTGGCATCAATGCTGCCTGGCAGTTGCACCATCACCGACCCACCGCGTTGCGCCTCTGGCCGAGGTGTCGCAAGCGTCAGACCCGCATCATCCGCAGCAGTCATGATCATTCCTGTGAGGTCGCGATTTTGCGTCAGAAGATCGGTCTGTCTTGCATGCCACCTAAGCGCTGGAATAGATCCTAAACATGCTAAAACAGACGGTGTCCCGTGATCAAATCGCCGTGCATCGGGTGCGTAATCAAACGCATTCAGATCCCATGAAAATGGGTTCTCTTGCGAAAACCACCCTCGAAGCTCGGGAGTTGCCTGATGGATCAGGTCTTCTTGCATCTGGATGATCCCGGCCCCTGGCGTGCCGCATAGCCACTTGAGGCTGGTGGAAATGACGAAATCCGCCGGGTAATCCAACAGCGAAAACGGGATGATCCCGATGCCTTGCGTCAGGTCCAGCCCAATCAGCGAACCCATATCTTTTCCGTGCGCAATCAACCGACCCAAATCGCATCGATGCGAGCTGGTCGAGGTGACGAAGGTCAGCAACGCCAGCCCGACATCAGTCCCCCAAGCGTCCAGCATGTCATCATCGCGGACCCAGAATTCACCATCCCGGATTGGAACGGTATGGAGCGTAAATTCCATCCTGTCTGCCAGCCCATTCAACAGAAAATGCAACGAGGGAAAACAATCGGCGGCGATCAAGACACGTTTGCCGCGCAGCTTGCCCGGCGGTAGCCCGCCAATGATCGAATAAAGGGCAGTCGTCACGTTTTCGGCGCTGGTCAGGGTACCGTCAGGGGCATCAATCAGATCACGCCAGAGGGTCAGAAACTCAAGACGCTGCTCCAGGACCACCTGCCATTGTGCATCGTTTGGTGTTGCCCAGACCGTGGAAAAATCTGCAAGAGCGTCCGCCATGTCCTGCGCTTTGCCTGGATACTGGCCAATTGAGTGATACAGAAAATAAGCGGGATCAGTCATTTTGCCCTCATTTTATTGGGTTCACTATGCCAGATGGAAAATTAGTTGCAAACGCATATAACGCTACGTACCATCCAAAATCATAATGTGAAGCGAATGGGAGACGACGATGAGCGGTGCAGACAGTCTGACGAACCTTGCCATGATGCTGGCCACGGGCAGTGTCGAAGTGGTTGATTGCACGGGCACGCTGGGCCCCGACACGCCGATCCTTCAGCTTCCTGAGGATTTTGCTAAAAACACCCCCAAGGTCGAAATTCACAAGATCAGCGAATACGACAATGACGGTCCGTTCTTCGCCTGGAACTGGATGAAGTTGGGCGAACATTCCGGCACCCATTTCGATGCGCCGCATCATTGGATCACCGGCAAGGATTACGAGGACGGGTTTACAGACACGCTGGATGTGCAGCGGCTGGTTGCGCCGGTGAATGTCATCGACTGTTCAAAACAATCCGCCGAAAACGAGGATTTCCTTCTGACCGCCGACGGTGTCAAGGCGTGGGAGGCTGAACATGGCGAGATTGGCAAAGGCGAATGGGTCGTCATGCGCACCGATTGGGACAAGCGCTCGAATGACGAGGCCAAGTTCCTGAACGCTGATGACACCGGGCCGCACAGCCCCGGCCCGACGCCCGATTGCATCGACTATCTGCTGTCCAAGGGGATTGTCGGCTGGGGCACACAATGTATCGGCACCGACGCAGGTCAGGCGGGCGGGATGGAACCGCCCTATCCAGCGCATAACCTGCTGCACCGCGATAACTGCTTTGGTCTGGCCAGCCTTGCCAACCTCGACAAGTTGCCCGCAAAGGGGGCGATCCTGATCGCTGCACCGCTCAAGATTCAGCGCGGGACGGGCAGCCCGATCCGCGCCCTTGCCTTGGTGCCGAAAGCCTGAAAAGCGGTCTGCGCGACCGGAGGAACGAAACGCGAATGACTGTGAAACAGACGCTTCAGCCCCCCGACAAGCTGGACCTAGACAATTTTGCGCCCTACCTGATGAACCGGATCATCGGGCGCTATAACGCGGGCCTTCAGGAAGAGATGGCCAAGCTGGGCCTGACCACGCCACAAATGAGGTCGCTGGCCGTTCTGTCGGTGCGCGATGGCATCCTGATCCGCGAATTAGCGGTCTATGCCGTTGTTCAACAATCGACCCTAAGTCGGGGGCTTGACGGTCTTGAGCAGGGCGGCTTGATCCGGCGCGAACCCGATCCAGACGACAGCCGCGCCACCCGCATTTTCCTGACCGCGGAAGGCCGCTGCGCCTACGAGCGCCTTTGGCCACACATGTCGGACGCCTACGAGGCGATGTTTGCAGGGATAGCCGACAGCGATAAACGCGCTTTCGTCATCACACTTCAAAAGATGCTGAAAAACATCCGCAAACACGACTTCTGAAAGGGCTACGATGGCCGAACGATCCTTTAAACAAGAAGTAGAGCATCTGCGCAAAGGCGACGGAGAAGTGTTCACAGGCGAAGGCATTCTGGCGATCACCAAGGCGCTGCTGGAAAATGGTGTTGGCTATGTCGGCGGTTATCAGGGTGCTCCGATCAGTCACCTGATGGACGTTCTTGCCGATGCGCAGGATCTGCTGGGCGAACTGGGCGTCCGGTTCGAAGCGAATGCAAGCGAAGGGGCCGCTGCCGCGATGCTGGCTGCCTCTGTCCACTATCCGATACGGGGTGCCGTGACCTTCAAGGGGCCGGTGGGCGTGAATGTTGCTTCGGACGCACTGGCAAACCTTAGTTCTTCGGGTGTGACGGGCGGCGCGCTGGTCATCGTGGGCGAGGATTACGGCGAAGGATCGTCGATCATGCAAGAACGCTCCCACGCTTTTGCCATGAAATCGCAATTCTGGATGCTGGACCCGCGCCCGAACCTGCCCAGCATCACCAAGGCGGTGAAGGACGGGTTTGAACTGTCCGAAGCCAGCAACACTCCGGTGATGCTGATGGTGCGCATCCGGTCCTGTCACGTTACCGGCAGTTTCGAGACGCGCGATAACGTGCCCCCGCCGCTAAGTGTGCGCGACGCGCTGTCGAACCCGCGCAGTGATTTCGCCCGTGTCGTGCTGCCCCCGATGAGCTATCTGCACGAGCAGGACAAGATCAAGAACCGCTGGCCCGCTGCCGAGGCGTTCATCGTCGATAACAAGCTGAACGAGGTGTTCGGCCCAGATAAGGCGTCGCTTGGCATCATCGTTCAGGGCGGGATGTACAACGGGGTCGTCCGCGCGTTGCAGCGTCTTGGGCTGGCCGATATCTACGGCAATAGCGAAGTGCCACTTTACGTTCTGAACGTCACTTATCCGCTGGTTAGAGCCGAATTTGATCGCTTCTGCAACGGCAAGGATCACGTTTTGGTGGTTGAAGAAGGCCAGCCAGATTTCATTGAACAGCAGCTTGGCAGTTTCCTTTATAAGTCGCGCAGCACTGTAAACCTGCACGGCAAGGATATGCTGCCGATGGCGGGTGAATACACCGGGCAGGTGATGCTGGACGGCGTTACCACGTTCCTTAAAACCGCAGCGCCCGATCTGCTGCCCGGCAAGGTGCGTGCGCCGAATGCAGAAGCGCTGCAAATTCCCGACCTGTCCAAGACCGTGCCGATCCGCCCACCGGGATTTTGCACTGGCTGCCCCGAACGTCCCATCTTTGCGGCGATGAAACTGACCGAACAGGAACTGGGAAAGCACCAGATCAGCGGCGACATTGGTTGCCACCTTTTCGCCGCGCTTCCCCCGTTCGAGATTGGCGGCGCAACCATGGGTTATGGCCTTGGCCCCGCGTCAAACGCCGCTTTTGACGGTGGTGGCGAACGGCGGGCGATTTCGATTCTGGGGGATGGCGGTTTCTGGCACAATGGCCTCAGTTCTTCGATCGGGAACATGGTGTTCAACAAATCCGATACGGTGGCTGTGATCGTTGATAATTATTATTCCGCCGCGACCGGTGGTCAGGACGTGCTGTCCAGCCGCGCAAAAAACGATACCAAATCAACGAATAATCCCATTTCTGCCGCGCTTAAGGGCGTTGGTGTTGAATGGATCCGCCAGATTGACCGCACCTATGACGTCGGCAAGGTTCGTGAAGTTTTGCGCGAGGCACTGACGACCGATTATGCGGGGCCAAAGGTCATTGTCGCCTCGTCTGAATGCATGCTGAACAAACAACGGCGCGAGAAACCGTTGCGCAATCAGGCGATCAAGGAAGGCCGCCGCGTCGATATCCCCCGGTTTGGTGTCGACCCCGACGTTTGCACCGGTGACCACGCCTGCATTCGTTTGTCCGGTTGCCCATCGCTGTCGCTGAAAAAGCTGGACGATCCGCTGCGCGACGATCCGGTGGCGCATATTGACCAAACCTGTGTCGGCTGCGGCAACTGTGGAGAGGTAGCTGATACGGCTATTCTCTGCCCGTCCTTTTATCAGGCCGATGTCGTGCATAACCCAACAGGGTTCGAGGCCTGGCGCGCGAAACAGCGTGGCAAGGTCATCGGCTGGCTGCAATCACGCCGTGCGGCGAAACGGCTTGCGCTGTGAACGCCTTGCTGCCCCAACAGCCACAAGACGCGCGGACGGCGCAGATCACCAAGCTGGCGGTCATGGCGGTTGGTGGGCAGGGTGGTGGCGTGCTGACTGGCTGGATCGAAATGCTGGCGCGCGCGCAAGGCCATGATGTGCAGGCGACCAGCGTGGCGGGCGTTGCGCAGCGCACAGGTGCGACGATCTATTGCATCGAGATGACACCCAAGACCGAGCGGCAGCCGATCTTCGCCCTCGCTCCGTCAGCGGGCGACGTTGATATCCTGATCGCGGCCGAGATGATGGAGGTGGGCCGCGCGGTGTTGCGCGGTTTCGTGACACCGGACCGCACGACGCTGATCGGATCGACCCACCGCGCCTTGGCCGTGTCGGAAAAGACGGTGCCAGGCGACGGGATCGCCAATGCCGATGAGGTGCAGGCTGCTGCCGAAATCGCAGCACAGAGACTGATTCTAGCGGATATGGAGGCGCTCGCGGTTGCGCAGGGCTCCGTCATTTCCGCAACCCTTTTTGGTGCGCTCGCGGCCTCCGCCACGCTCCCCTTTCCCCGTGACGCGTTCGAAGATGCCATTCGCCGCAGTGGCAAAGGGGTAGAGGCCAGCCTGCGCGCCTTTGCCGCCGGTTTCGATGCCGCGATGCAAGGTGAGGCAGTGATTGAGGCCCCTCCAAAAGCGGCACCGCAGGTCAGTGGACCACTGGACAAGCTTGCCGACTGGCAAAAGCTGGCGGACCGGATTGAACGCATGCCACAGCCCGCGCAAGCCATGGCGTTGGCAGGATTGCGCAAGGTGGTTGATTTTCAGGACTGCTCTTATGGTGCTGCCTATCTTGACCGGCTTGATCATATCATCGCCATGGATAGTGCCAGATCTGGCTGGCAGCTTAGTATCGAGGCCGCTAAATATGTCGCCAATGCAATGGCTTATGACGACATCATTCGCGTGGCCGACATCAAGACCCGCGGCCCGCGCTTTGATCGTATCCGCGATGAAATGGGCGCGGCACCCGATCAAGTCATGCAGCTTACCGAATATTTCCACCCCCGCGCGGAAGAGATCGCGGGCCTTCTGCCGGCGTCGCTTGGCAAGCGGATCGAAGGCAACCCGAAGGCTATGGCGCGGCTGGATCGCTGGTTTGGCAAGGGGCGGCGTCTGCGCACCGACAGCCTGCCTGCATTTGCCTTGCTGCATATCCTTGGCGGACTGAAGTCCTACCGCCTGAAAACGCGCCGTCACGCTGTGGAAATGGTGCATCTTGATCTGTGGCTGGACCGGAGCCTTGCGTGCCTGAATGCCGATTATGCGCTTTCGGTCGAGCTGCTTAAATGCCGCCGTCTGATCAAAGGGTATTCCGACACCCACGCGCGGGGGCTGACGAAGTTCGACACGGTCATGAACGCTGCTGAGCTGCTGAAAGGGCGCGATGACGCCGCGAAATGGATCGCCCGCCTGCGCGAAGCAGCGCTTCAGGATCCAGAAGGCAAAGCGCTTTCTGGTGCGTTAGAGACTGTTCGAAGCTTTACCTAACGCAAATCTTGCGACTTCGGCGAACTGGCCCTCTGCATCGTCAGCACATAGCGTCAGGCTGTCGACGACAAAGGGCTGTGGAATCGCGTCACCTAGATAATCCAGTACCGCATCCCGAACGGGTTGCTGGTCTGAATCGGCAAGCGGGCCGGTCAGGGTGATGTGAAAGCGGAAATGCTCCAGCACATGGGGATAGCCCCAATCTTGCAAATACTGCCGTTGCTGTGGCGAAAGTTGCGGCCTGTTCTTACGGGCAAATTCCGCATCGCTCATCGGTGCGCGAAAGCCATCCAGCGCCCTGACCGTATTGGCAGCGAGGTTCGTCAAGGTGCCCGCATCCCCAACGGGCGTCAGCGCCAAAAACCGACCGATCTGCGACAGCGCCAGCCCGTCAAGTTGCACCCTGTTCTGACCTGCACAAAACGCGGCAAGCGCATCTGCTAGCTTGGTCTCACTTTTGCAATCTGCCAGAAAGAACGGTGCCTTCACCGTCCCGTGCAGCCCGTATTTCCGTGGTCTTTCAGTCGCTTTGGCGATGTCCACCGCAACAGTGGGATGCGCCACAGGGATACCCCGCGTCACATCCCAGCCCAGCCAGGCGGCACCCAATCGGGCCAGATCACCGGGCGGGGGCGTGTAATAGATGGCATACCTGTTGAGCATGGCTGTTTCCCTTCCGGCGCACACTAACCCCGGAAAGGTTACAGTTCAAAGATAGCGGTTCACCAGATTTTCCAGCGATTCCTGACGCCCCGACGCGGGCTGCGGGTTCAGGTCATCGGCCCTGACCTGCGCGTTGATCGCCTCAAGGTCGCTTTGCATCAATCCCTGACCTCGCGCTGACCCCCATCCGGCATATCTGGCCTCGCGCGCTGCCTCCAGCTTGCCATCTTCCAGCATCTTTGCCGCTGCTTTCAATCCACGTGCGCAGACATCCATCGCGCCGACATGGGCAAGGATCAGATCCTGCGCATCCAGTGACTGCCGGCGCAATTTGGCGTCGAAATTGGTGCCGCCGGTCGTAAATCCGCCCGCCTTCAGCACTTCGTAATAGGCGAGCGCGACTTCGGGGACGGAGTTGGGGAATTGATCGGTGTCCCAACCAGACTGGTAGTCATTCCGGTTCATGTCGATGGACCCGAAGATGCCAAGCGCAGATGCCAGTGCAAGCTCGTGCTCAAATGAATGCCCGGCCAAGATCGCGTGACCCTGCTCGATGTTCACCTTCACCTCACCCTCAAGCCCGAAATCCTTAAGAAAACCGTAAACTGTGGCAACGTCATAATCATACTGATGTTTCGTCGGTTCCTGCGGTTTAGGCTCTATCAGGATTGTTCCCTTGAACCCGATCTTATGGGCATAATCGACGGTCATTTGCAGGAAACGCCCCGCCTGCTGGCGCTCGCGCTTCATGTCGGTGTTGAGCAAGGTTTCATAGCCTTCGCGCCCACCCCACAGCACATAGTTTTCGCCGCCCAGTTTGTGGGTCGCGTCGAGACATTCCTTCACCGTCGCGGCGGCATAGGCGAATACGTCGGGGTCGGGGTTGGTGGCGGCACCGGACATATAACGGCGGTTCGAAAACAGGTTGGCGGTACCCCAAAGCAGCTTGGTGCCTGTCTGCTCCATCTTTTCGCCAAAGTAATCCGTGATTTCATGCAGGCGTGCGGTGCTTTCGGCGAAGGTATCGCCCTCGGGGCGCACATCGGCGTCGTGAAAGCAGAAATAGGGCTGGCCAAGGATCTTGAACATATCAAAGGCTGCATCGGCCTTTGTGCGGGCGTGATCCATCGTGTCGCCGAACCATGGGCGTAGGAAGGTTTGCCCCCCAAACGGATCGCCTCCCTCCCACGCGAAGCTGTGCCAATAGGCGACGGCAAAGCGCAGATGCTCGGCCATCGTTTTGCCCATCACCACTTCCTCGGGGTTATAGCTGCGATAGGCGAAATCATGGGTCGCGTCGGGGTCAAAGGTGATCGTCGGGATGCCGTCGAAAAAATTAGTCATATAAGGGGTCCTTTGATGGGGTTCAGCGCAGGTTCTTGACCGCGCGATATGTCTCGGAATAGCGGGCGTGTGCATCGTAGAAAGCACCTACCAAGCTGGTATCAGGCTCTATCACGCGCGAAATCGGCGGTGGCACGGCAAGGGTGGTTCCTTCGCCTGTGGCGGCCATGCGGCCAAGCCGGGCCGCGCCAAGGGCCGCGCCAAAGTCACCGGCAGCTGGCAGTTGGATCGGCATGTTCAGGGAGGTGGCAATCGCTTTAAGCCAGTAGTCGGACTTTGATCCGCCACCTACCGCGATCATGCTGTCGATCTGTGTGCCGGTTTGGTTCATCGCGTCGAAACTGTCGCGCAGCGCGTGGGTGACGCCTTCCATCACGGCGCGGGTCATGGCGGCGCGATCTGTTGCGTGACCCAGATGTAGGAAACCGGCCCTGATCTGCGTATCGTTATGCGGTGTCCGTTCTCCGCCAAGATACGGCATGAATAACGTCCGACCGGGCGCTTGCAGCGCACCCAAACCGGAGGTCAGCGCCTGCGCCTTAACGTTCATCACGCTGGCCAGCCAGTTGAGGGAATCCGTGGCCGACAGGATCACACCCATCTGATGCCAAAGCCCCGGCAGCGCGTGGCAAAAACTGTGCAGCGCGCTTTCGGGGGCGGCGGCATAGGCGGGCGTGGCGGCGAAAAGCACACCGGATGTGCCCAGCGAAACGAAGGCTTGTCCCGGTTTCACAACGCCCATACCAATGGCAGACGCTGCGTTGTCACCGCCGCCACCGGCGACAGGAATACCCTCTGGAAGGCCAAATTTCTGCGCAGAAGGGCCGCTTAGTGTCCCAGAAACCTCTGACCCCTCAACCAGCGTGGTCATCTGCGCGCGGGTCAGTCCTGATTTTGCCAGCAGATCATCGGACCAGTCGCGTTTTCCCATATCCAACCATGACGTACCGGACGCATCCGACATATCGGACACGGCATCGCCCGTCAGCCAGAACCGCAAGGCATCCTTGGGCAGCAGCACTTTGTCGATTTGCGCAAAAACCTCCGGCTCGTTCCGGCGGACCCATTCGACCTTCGGGGCGGTAAACCCCGGGAAAACGATGTTTCCGGTAAGATCGCGCCAGATTTGATCGCTGTCCATCTCTGCCGCCTCGACCGATGCGCGGGTGTCGTTCCACAGCATACAGGGGCGCAGCGCGCGGCCATCGCGACCCATCAATGTCGCTCCGTGCATGTGACCGCTTAGCCCGATGCCCTGAACACCGCCTAGATCGACGCCCAAACCGGCGATTGCGGCGGCGCAGGCGGTGAACCAATCATCAGGGTTTTGTTCGCTCCAACCGTCGTAGGGACGCGTCACTTGCAAGGGCGCAACCGCCTCTGCCACGATCCGTTCATTTTCGTCGACCAACAGGGCCTTTAGCCCCGATGTGCCCAGATCAAGGCCCAAAAACATGGTATTCCCCTTTATCAGAGCCTAGGCAGCGTCTCGTGCCTTGCCCATGATGATCATGCTCAAGATGTCATCTTCGGTCACATCACCAACCTTTTCGGTCCCGATCAACGCGCCGTTTTTCATCACCGACACGCGGTCGCACAGGTCCAGCATTTCGCGGGTGTCGTGGCTGATCAGGAAAATGCCCAGACCTTGGGCCTTCAGTTCCTTGATCAGGTCGGCAACCATCTTGCTTTCGTGAACACCCAAGGCGGCAGTCGGTTCATCCATGATCAGGATCTTGGCGTTGAAATAGACCGCACGCGCAATCGCAACCGATTGCCGCTGACCACCGGAAAGTGCTGAAACAGGCTCACTTATCTTTTTGAAGTTCGGGTTAAGGCGCGCCATGATCTTGCGCGTCTCGGCCTCCATCTGTGCGTCATCAACCAGACCGAAACGGTTGGTCAACTCTCGCCCCAGAAACAGGTTGCTTGGCGCATCTAGGTTATCGGCCAAGGCCAGCGTTTGGTAAATCGTCTCGATGTTATGGCGACGCGCGTCACGAGGGGACTGGATGTTGACTTTCTTGCCTTCAATCCAGATTTCGCCCTCGTCCATCTGGTACGCACCGGCCAAAATCTTGATCAGCGTCGATTTGCCAGCACCGTTGTGACCCAGCAGGCCGACCACTTCGCCGGGATGAAGGTCAAGCGAGACATTATCGACAGCGCGCACACCACCAAAGGACAGCGAGATATTCTTGAGTTCAACTAAAGGTGTCATCATTTCCCTCCCGTGCGGCGGCGATAGACAATGTCGATCCAAACGGCGAGGACCAGGACAGCCCCCACAACGATATTTTGCAACGGTGCGTCGACCCCCACCATGGCCATGCCGGATTGCAGCGATTGCATGATGAGCGCGCCAAGGATCGCGCCGTGAATTGTACCGATCCCGCCGGCAAGTGCTGTTCCGCCAATCACGGCGGCAGCAATCACGCGCAGTTCGTCCAGCGTACCGATATCGTTCGAGTGGTTGGTCAGGCGGGCAGAGGCGACGACCGCGGATAGTGCCACGAGTGCGCCCATCAGCGCAAAAATCTTGACTGTCAGAAGTCGCGTGTTGATCCCCGACAGTTCTGCCGCGTCAGGATTGCCACCTGTCGCAAAGATATAGCGCCCCAGCCGCGTGCGTTTTGCCAGAACAGTCATCCCAATCGCGATCGCGATCAGCAACAAAACCGAATAAGGAATGCCGTAAGCGGCGGTGTAGTTGTCGGGCATCACCTCGCCCCTTGCTTCAAACTCGCGCAGCAGGCGGGCGGTGGGGACTTCGTAGGCGTTCAGGATTGCGACAAAGCCAAGGATACCAACGGCGATGACCACGCCCACAAGCGCTTCGGCCCAAAGTGGCTTGACCGGAAACTCGTGGTTGACCTTGTTGCGGCGCGAAGACCATAGAGCCCAAAGTGCGACGATCACAGCAATGATGCCAATAACCCAAGACCAGGTTTCGCCCACTGTACCGTTAATTCCGCCAAATTTTTGAAAGGTGTCATCCAGTGGCCCGATTGTCTGGCCGTCTGTCATGTACCATGCCACGTTGCGCCAGATCAGCAGGCCGCCAAGGGTCACGATAAAGGCAGGGATTGTCAGATATCCGATAAGCCAGCCCTGAAACGCACCAATGAATGCTCCAACGACCAGACCTACGGCGATGGCAATCCAAGGCGTTAGCGGATGGCCCAGACCAAGCCCAAACATTTTGGGCAGAAGATCCGTTTGCGTCACCGCCATCGCGGCCGAGCATGTGGCAAGCATCGCACCCACAGACAGATCAATGTGGCGCGTGACGATCACAAAGACCATTCCGGTTGCCATAATCGCAACGCTCACAGTCTGAATCGTCAGGTTAAAGATATTGCGTGGCGTCAGAAAACGGCCATCGGTCAAGACGTTGAACACCAGACAGACCAGAATAAAGGCACCGATCATGCCCAACAGGCGCGTATCGATTTCAAGCTGCGTAAGAAAAGACCGCTTGGGTTTGGCCGCCGATGGACGGGTGCTGGTTCCGGCTGTGGATGAATCTGTCATTTGATTTGCTTCCGGCTTGAGGCGCAGGTCTTTCAGCGTCCAGATTTTCAATCTGCGCATGAAAGGAAGAAGGGGCGCATCCCGACGGCTAAGGCCGGGATGCGCAGATCGTGTTTACTCGCAGGCGTCGACACCGGAAACGCCTTGGCACAGCGCTTCTTTAGTGATCCAGCCAGCGTCCAGAACACTGTTCAGGTTGTCGATGGTGATTGGCATCGGTGCAAGGAACTTGGCCCACAGGGTTGTTCCAGCTGGCGATGTCCATTCGGATGCGCCTTCAATGTCTGCCATGTCTGCACCGCTCGCAAGAGCAACGGCGATTTCAGCGGCGTTCTTGCCCAGATCGCGGGCATCTTTCCAAACACTGACCGTTTGCGTGCCCATTGCAACGCGGTTCAACGCAGCGTGGTCGCCATCTTGGCCAGACACAGGTGTGCCTTCCATGCCTTGTGCTGTGAGTGCCGCAATCGCGCCACCAGCTGTACCGTCGTTGGATGCGACAACAGCATCAACCTTGTTGTCTTGCGCGGTCAGGATCTGCTCCATGTTGCGCTGAGCGTTGGCTGGCAGCCAGCCATCGGTGTAGGCTTCGGCAACGATGGTAATGTCACCCGAGTCAATTGCAGCTTGCAGCACTTCTTGCTGGCCGCCGCGCAGGAAATCGGCGTTCGGATCGGTGGGCGAGCCCTTGATCATCACGTAGTTGCCCTTTGGCATGACATTCATAACTGCTTGAGCCTGCATGCGACCGACTTCGACGTTGTCAAAGGTCAGGTAAAAGGCGCGCGGGTCTTCGATCAGACGGTCGTAGCCGACAACCGGAATGCCTTCATCGGCAGCGGCTGTGATGGCGGGGCCAATCGCCTGGCTGTCTTGTGCCAGAATGATCAGGGCATCGACGCCTTGGGCGATCAGGCTTTCCACATCGGAAAGCTGCTTGGCGGACGACGATTGTGCATCGGCGCTGACATAGGTCGCGCCGACGGCTTCAAGCGCGGCCTTGATCGCGGCTTCGTCAGTTTTCCAGCGTTCTTCCTGAAAGTTGGACCAGCTGACGCCGACGGTGATGTCTTGGGCCGTGGCGGCTGTGGTGAATCCAGCAGTGGCGACAGCCGCTGCCATAAAGAGTTTACGCATTTCTTTCCTCCCAGATGAAATGTCCCGATGTCGTGTGTGGCATCGGATTCTTCGTACAATGAGGTTGCGCGTTTTAATTCAGTTGTCAAAATAAATTTTTACAAAACTGAATAATAATTTGACAGGGATGGGTAAAACACGGCCTATTTTGATGGATGAGTATCCATATTTTTGGATTGAGCGATCTGATGGGAGTATAAAGTTTGGCTAGCGAACTAATTCGGCAAGCCGCCTTTGAAGGCAGTGATGCTGCCCCATTGGGCTGTGGTCCACGCCTGACGGCCGTGCAAGACGACACGCGGCCCCTGCGCCAACAGGTGTTTGAACAGGTCCGCGCCGCCGGGCAAATGCCGCGTATGGATGTCGCCCGTGCGCTGGATATTAGCCCGGGTTCCGTCACCACGATCACGTCTGACCTGATCGCACGTGGTCTGCTGCAAGAGGTTGAAGACAGCCAGCGTGGTCCCAGCCGTGGCCGCCCTCCGATTGCCTTGTGCGTGGCCCCGCGCAGTCGCTTTGTCATTGGGATGAAGCTGTCGGATGAAAGGCACACGGCCATTTTGCTTGATCTTGCCGGCACCGTCATCGCCGAAGCACATGTCACCAGCGCCGCTTTGCGCCAGACACCCGAAGAAGTCTTGTCGGAAGTTTCGACCCTAATGCAGCGGCTTTTGAATAAATCAGGTCAGCCCCAAGATGCAATCAGTGCGGTAGGGATCGGATTGCCCGGAATCGTGGATGCCTCTACTGGCGTGGTAAAATGGTCTCCGATCATGACGGATACTGATGTTCCCCTGCGTGAAATGTTGATGCAAACGCTGGGCCTGCCCGTTGCACTGGATAATGACACCAACGTTTTAACCCTGGCTGAACTGTGGTTCGGGGCTGGTCGCGGCATCTCGAATTTTGTGGTTGTTACGATCGAACGTGGCGTTGGGATGGGGCTTGTGCTGAACAACCGCCTTTTCCGGGGTGCCTTGGGTCCGGGGATGGAGCTGGGCCACACCAAAGTCCAGCTTGACGGGGCGCTGTGCAGATGTGGTCAGCGCGGCTGTCTTGAGGCGTATATCGCGGATTATGCGCTGGTCCGCGAAGCCAGCACCGCGCTTGAGCGGGACCCTAGTGCAAACAGTTCAGCCGTGACGATGATTGAAACGCTTTATGATGAGGCAAACGCCGGAAACGAGGCTGCTCTTGCGATTTTCCGCCGTGCCGGGCGGTTCCTTAGCGTAGGATTGGCCAACATCGTGCAATTGTTTGATCCGGAACGCATTATCCTGAGCGGCGAGCGGATGCGTTATGACTATTTGACGGCGGACGATATGCTGGCCGAGATGAATAACATGATTCTACCTGCGGGTCGTGCGCCCACACCTGTTGATATTCACGCTTGGGGCGGTTCTGTCTGGGCGAAAGGTGCTGCGGCCTTGGCGTTGTCGGAAGTCACAGGTGCCCTGTTGGGCGAAGGGGCGGCATGATTTTTCGTCTGTCAATTATAGGTGCTTTAATCGGCAGTGTTGCGTTGGCGGATCCCCTGTTCGAGGACATCACCAGCGCGCTGCCCGATCATCAATACACGGGCGGGTGGGAACATTTCGTGGGGGGTGGCGTCTCGGCCCTTGATTGTTCTGCGGACGGGCTGCCCGATCTGGTTGCAGCAGGCGGAACGACACCGATGATCTTGCTGAAAAACGTCTCTGATAAAGGTCAAATTTCTTTTGAGCCAATGCCGCTACTGGACGAGTTGACGGGCGTGACCGGGGCCTATCCCATCGACATCGACGGGGATGCGTTGCTTGACCTTTACGTGATGCGGGTCGGGCCTGATCGCGCCTTGCGCGGCGGACCTGATTGCAGCTTTACCGACGCGACCGAGGACTGGAATATCCCGCAGACCGACCAATGGACGACCGCATTTACAGCGTGGTGGGAAGACGGTTCTGATTTTCCAACGCTTGCAGTTGGCCACTATGTCGACCGCGCGAATCCTGACGGCCCTTTTGGCACCTGTGATACGCAGACTATTCTGAACCCCACGGGCGCAAAAACCCCAAGCTACACAGCCAAGGAACTTTCCCCCGGTTTCTGTACCCTTTCGATGTTGGCGTCAGTCGATGCACGGGGGCGTAAATCGCTTAGAATATCCAATGATAGACACTATTATATTTCTGGCGGGGCAGAGCAGTTGTGGGATATTGAAGAGGAGCGGTTTCTTGGCCCTGAGGATGGTTTTCCAACAGTTTCCTTGTGGGGCATGGGCATCGCCAGCCGGGATTTGACAGGTGACGGCAGGGATGAACTGATGCTGACATCGATGGGCGATCAGTTGATGCAGATTGCGCAACAAGACGGCACCTATGTCAACGCGCCTTACGACCTTGGCACCTATGCCCATAATCCCTACCTCAAGGGTGACGGGCGTCCCTCGACCGGATGGCATGCGACATTTGGTGATGTGAACAACGATGCCCGCCCTGATTTGTTCATCGCCAAAGGTAATGTTGATCAAATGCCCGGTATGGCGATGCGCGACCCCAACAACCTGTTGATGCAAGATGGTAACGGACGCTTCAGCGAGGCGGGCGAACAGGCTGGCCTGGCGGATACGGCACGCTCGCGCGGGGCCGCGTTGGCTGATTTTGATGGCGACGGGCTGCTGGATCTTGCCGTGGTTAACCGACGGGCGGCCATGCGGCTGTACCGGAATGTAACGGCAGACGCGGGTAATGCGATTACCGTGGCGCTGGAAGGGAACGGGGGCAATAAATTTGCAGTCGGGGCGCGGGTAAGCGTGACTGCAAACGATATGGTCCAAAGTCAGCAGGTCACCATTGGGGGTGGCCACGCAGGTGGCACGGCTTTACCGCTGCATTTCGGCATTGGCGAGGATGATCAGGCTCGGGTCTCGGTGCGCTGGCCGGACGGTTCACAAAGCGATGGCGTTTCCATCAAGGCCGGACAGGACTTGACGATCCGGCAGTCTGATTAATTAGGGAGACCGCCGACAGCCAATCCACTGGGCACCGCGTCTGGGATACCAAGACGGCCATACAATGCAGTTTCGTCATCCAACATTCGCAAAAACGACACTAATGCGGCTATATCTGCGGGTTCCAGCCCTACTGGTTCGCGGATCAACGCGGCCTGAATGATACTATCGCGTGCCAAAGCGTCATCCATCTCGCGCCAGTCGTCGCTTTCATGCGGGGGCAGGCGGACAGCACGGCGGGCATCGGCTTGTGCATAGCGGCCAGCGGCGGTCACAGGGTCGAGGTGATCGCGCAAAAACCGCTCGATCACGCTATGTGCCCCTGCGTGGCCCCAAGGCCCGGTCTTCATCACATTGCGCAGCGAAGGGGTGCGAAACGCGAACGCGTCTGTCGGATCACCGGTCACACCCATTCGCCCCAAATCATGAGCGTGGTCTTCGAAGGCTGCTGCCTTGCCGGGGCCTAGTTGCGGCGCACCCATGGCGTGAAACATGTGATCGGTTTGAAAAGGCCCTGCATGGCATGTGCTGCATCCTGCATCTCCGTAGAACAGGTTCATGCCCTTTTCCGCGTCCAAGGAGAGCCCAATCGCGGGATCGCGCAGATATGCGTCAAAATCTGAGGTATCAGAGCGCCATTCATGCGCAATAAACACCGCAATTGCGTTTGATATGTCGGTAAATGAAATGTCATCCGGGGTATCGATATGGTCATAGACTGCTGAAAACCGTTGCGCATAGTCAGGCAGCGCCGCGACCCTGCGCGACAGGATATTCCAGGCACCACCTTCACCCGTAATCAGACCCTGACGCACGGCTTTTGACACCTCGTTCTCTGCCCCATGGCCAGCCATTTCGTCTGGGCTGAGGACTGGAAACATGGTTTGCGCAGACAAAAGCGACGCAAACCCTTCCAGCATGTCATCATCCAGCGGTGTTCTGAAACCGGATGCCATGGCGGGGTCCACTTCGATCCTGCCATCGTGGAACAAAACCTTGAATTCAGAGGCTCCCAGATTGAACAGTGCGGGCGAATTGCGCGGAATCCGGTCCGGTGGCATGTTGTCCAGGGCGCCGCGCCGTTCCAGCCCCAAACCGATACCACCCTCGCCAAGACCCAGCGAGACGCCGTCGCTGGTAGCGAAATCAGGGTGGTGGCAGGTGGCGCAGGCGATATTCTGGTTGCCCGACAGGATCGGATCGTAAAACAACAACTGCCCAAGGACCGCTTCGTCTATGTTGACGGTATCGTAGACCGAAGATGAAACCGGATCAGGCAAAGGGCCTGACAATGCGGCCGTTGTGCTGAAAGCAAGAAAAAGTGCGGTCGAGCGGGCTGTTATCATGAAAATACCATCACCTGATTCGGGTTTTCGGGCAAGGCTGCTAAGCCCATTCGCGCAGCGCCTGTGACAGCCTTGCCAGCCCGTCTTGCAAGTTGACAGCAGCACCGCCCCCCACACCAAGCCGGATGTGGTTTGGCTGATCATAAGCGCTGCCCGGCAATAGAAACGTCCGGTAAGGCTCAGCCAGCAAACGGCGCGCAAAGGCGTCGCTGTCGATTCCGTCTGGCAACCGGGCAAGCCCGATTAACCCGGCACGTGGGGAAACCCAGTCGAGCCCGTCTTGCGCATCAACCCAAGCGTTCATCTCGGACAGATTTGCGCGCCCTTCCTTGCGGGCTTTGTCCATGGCAAGAGCGTAGCGTGCAGGGCGCAGGGCAATCTCGGCAATGACCTCGCCCATGATGTTCATAATCTCTGATGAATTTTCACGCAGGATCACGGCATCCATAATCAGCTCAGGATCGGGGCAAATCATCCACCCGGTGCGCAATCCCTGAAGCCCCAAAGCCTTTGAGACAGAGCCTGTTGTAATCCCCTTTGGGTACAGTCCAGCGACCGATGGCGCGCGCGGTCCGTCCCATTCCAGCCCTGCATAAACCTCGTCTATCAACAACCACGCGCCGACGCGGTCTGCGATTTTCACAAGCTGGCTGATCTCTTGTGCGCTTAGCAAATCGCCAGTCGGATTGTTGGGGTTGGTCAGAAAGATCATTTTGGTCTGATCGGTTACCACATCGGCAATCTGGTCAAGAGGCAGGTGCCAGTTGTCTGCCTCGTGCCGCGTAACCCGCGTGATCTTGGCCCCGATGGCTTTGGCAAGAACCTCGGCTTGGGGCCAACCGGGTGTTTCAATCACGATCTCATCGCCGGGTTGCAGCAATTGCATGATCGCCAGATAATTCGCCTCAGCGGCACCGGCAGTGATCAAAACATCGCCGCGCGTGCAAATGCCTGTCAGCCCGGCCTGTTCCAGCACGTGATCACGCAGTTCAGGCAGGCCGCGAAAGTCGCGATTGTTCCAATCCAGAGACTGCTCAGGGTCAAGATCGTTCAGATAATCGCCCAGCTTTGGCGCACCTGATAGCGAAAAGCCAACAATCGCTTCGGGGGCGGCATCGGTAGTTTCCAGCAGATACTGGAACAACGTGTGGATCTTGACTTTCATGCGGCCCCTCTTGCTAACATGCCCGCGAAAAGGGGCAGTTATATGAATATGCAAATTTCTCTGAAAGGCAAACCGGTCCGGCTTGCGGTGCTCGATTATGGATTGTTTCAGGTGCATGCAGGGCCCCGCGACATCGGGATTTGCGGCTACGTCATTCAGACAAATGCAGGCGAAACTATCTTGATAGACACTGGATTTCCGCAAAAATACGCTGAAGATGCTGATGCTGCAACGGCTCAGGATGATCTTGGCAGCTTTGGCCAAGTTCTGTCGGTGACAGCAGAAAACATGCCGGGGCCGCAACTGGCGAAACTTGGGCTGTCCAAACAGGATGTCACGCTGATGATACAAAGCCATACCCATATCGACCATTTGGGCGACATGGCCGGATACCCGCATGCACCGCTGCTGATTGCGGCTGCTGAACGCACCCTGCCAAGGCCGCTCTACTGGTCTGGCAAGCAGGCGATGGAATGGCCCGATGCCGATTACGCGCTTGTGACCCAAGACGTCACGCTGGGCGAGGGGTTCGAAGTATTGCTTTGCCCCGGTCTCGCACCCGGACAACTGGCATTTATGGTGCAATTGCCTGAAACGGGTTGGGTTTTGCTGACGTCAGACGCGATCAGCCGCGCCTCCGAGATTGACGAGAAGTTCGTAGGCTCTTGGGATGTTGATCAGGCAATCCATCATGGCGACCGTTTGATGAAGATGGCGACCGAGCGGGATGCTTTGATCATCTTTGGTCACAGCCCCGAAGATTGGCCCACGCTGAAAAAAGCCCCGCATTGGTTTACCTAAAGCGTCACTGTGTTCGTAAAAACTTCTTTTGTGATGACAAATTTGTGATTAGGGTTTGGCCCAAGACCGAAAACATCGGTCAACAACCAACAGTGGGAGTATTGTTGTGGGTAAAAGAGACGAATGGATTGCGAAATACGCGGATGATCTGACAAACAAATGCGGCATGACGCCAGACATGGAATTGCTGACAAAGGTTACAATCGGCTGTGGGCCGTCGATCTATAATGCTGATGCGCAGACAGTGGCTGGATCGCAAGAAAGCGAACTTGAGCTTGTTAAGAATAACTTTTTGATAAAAAAGCTGGGAATGTCGGACGGTCCTGAGTTGATGGAAGCCATCCATAAGGTGATCGAGGTTTATGGCAAATCAGAGCGCAATAAATACCGTGCGGTCGTCTATTACATACTGACCAAGCATTTTGGCAAAGAAGCCGTTTACGGCTAAGCCCGGCGTTTCAAATAACCCTAAATTGCATACCAGAACGCCCGATTGGTTAATCGGGCGTTTCTTTATTGCAAGGCCTTTGAATTACTCGATTCTTGCGGTGAATCGCCAGACGGAGTATCCAAATCAAGTCGGCCAGGATGGCCAGAACAAATTTCGATACACGCGAGGTGGTCTTTAGGGATTAGCGTGGGGTGAGAAAGGGTTCTGGCGGGGTGCCGGAACCCTTTTTACATATCTTCATCGGTTTCACCCAACGCACATATGTGCTGCCATTGCTGCTTTGTCACGGGTTGCACCGACAGGCGCGGGCTTTTGACCAAGGGCATGTCATCAAAACGCCCATCCGATTTAATCTGATCCAGCGTCACCGGCTTTGCGAAGGGGCGCACTGCTTTGATGTCAACGCAGTCCCAGCGGTCATCATCGGTCGAACTGTCCTGATGCGCCTTGGCGCAGACCTCGACAATGCCAACGATCGTTCGCTCGCCTTGGGAGTGATAGAAAAAACCACGATCGCCCAAGGCCATGTCTCGCATAAAATTGCGCGCTTGATAGTTGCGCACGCCATCCCATTCTTCGCCGACATCGCCTTTGGCAACCTGGTCATCCCAGCCCCATGTCGAGGGTTCAGATTTGAACAACCAATAGGCCATCAGCCGATGACCTTGTTCCAGGCGACAAGTTGCACATCCGCAAACAAGCCGGCCTTGGCGTAGGGATCGTTATCGGCCCAGTCCTGCGCAGCAGCCATGTCGGCAACATCCAGGATCACCAGCGACCCGCACATTTGCCCATCGTCATCCAGCAAAGGCCCTGCTTGCGCGACGCATCCGGTTGATTTCAGATAGTCGACATGCGCGGGACGATTTTCCTGCCGAATGGTCAGGGCACCGGGTTTGTCATGTGCAAATAAGGCAAAAAGCATATTATTCTTCCTTTAGTGGGCGGTTCAAAAGCGCTTTCATAGCGCTGCGCACGTCTAATCTATTCTCAACCAACCCTGCAACGGCTGCCGTGATCGGCAAATCCAGCCCCTGTTTTTGCGCAAGCGCATCGACAGCGCGGGCGGTGGCAGCCCCTTCGACAGTTGTGCTGCTGTCAAAGGGAAGGTTTTCACCAAATGCCAGCCCAAGTCGGTAGTTGCGGGACTGCGAAGAGGTGCAGGTCAAAACAAGATCACCAAAGCCCGACAGCCCGGCCAGTGTATCGGGTTTGGCGCGCAAATGTTCGGCCAGGCGCTGCATCTCGGCAAAGCCGCGCGTCATCAGCGCGGCCCGCGCGCTTTCACCCAGACCGGCACCAATCGCGGCACCGCAGGCAATAGCGACTACGTTTTTCAGCGCTCCGCCAAGCTCGGCACCGATTGTGTCCGTGGTGCGATAAAGCCGCAAGTTTTGCGTGGTTAGAGCCTTTTGTAGTCCTTCTCCAACGGCAGGGTCGGCACAGGCCAATGTCAAAGCTGTGGGAAGGCCGCGCGCGATGTCAGCACCAAAGCTGGGACCCGTCAAGATAGCAGGCACCGCCAAAGGGAGCGTGTCGCGGATAACAGCCAGCGGGCCTTTGCCGGTCTCAAGCTCGATCCCTTTGCAGCAAGCGACGATGGTTTTACCGTCCAGAAGCCCTGCATGATCGGTCAGAAACGCACGAAGTTTTTGCATAGGCACGGCAACGAGCAGGATGTCGGCGTTTGCCGCGTCCGCAAGCATGTCGGTTACGAATAAAGCTGTTGGAAAGGAACATCCCGGCAACCGGCTGGTATTCTCGCGGGCCTTATCCATGCCGCCCATGTTGCGCGCCCAAAGACAAACTGGCCCCTTATGGCCCAGCGAAATCGCCAATGCCGTGCCAAAGGCGCCAGCGCCCAGAACTGCAATGCTCATGCTTTTGCGCCTTTTTTGCCGCTGCCCAACATGGCGGGTTGGCTGGTATCCAGCGGCCAACGGGGCCGGGCCGACAGTGTCAAACCGTCTGGCCCGCGCAAATTGCTTTGCTCGATTGCGGCAAAAGCGATCATCGCCGCATTATCTGTGCAAAGGGCAAGCGGTGGCGCGATAAAAGCAGCGTCAAAACTGCTTGAAACAGTCTCTAATCCTAGTCGAATGGCGCTGTTGGCTGCAACGCCACCCGCTACGCACAGGCTGGCTTCTTTTGGCTTGGTCTGAAGATAGATCATCATTGCGCGGCGTGTTTTTTCGGACAGAACATCCACGACCGCGGCTTGAAATCCAGCGGCCAGATTGGCCTGATCCTTAACGGTCAGACCGCCTTTTTCTGCGATGATCTTGTCACGCACCCGGAGCACCGCAGTTTTCAGCCCCGAAAAGGACATGTCGCAATCGGGTCGATCCAGCAAAGGGCGTGGAAAGGCGAAATGTTTGGCATCCCCATCCATCGCCGCCTTCTCAATTGCCGGACCACCGGGCTGTGGCAAGGAGATCAAACGCGCGACTTTATCGAACGCTTCGCCCGGCGCGTCATCTATGGTGCCGCCCAGCCGCTCGAAACGGTCAGGCCCGTGCACCAGTAAAAACTGACAATGCCCGCCCGATACCAAAAGCATCAAATAGGGATAGGCGATATCATCCGTCAGGCGCGGTGTAAGGGCGTGGCCCGCAAGATGGTTAACGCCGTAAAGCGGCTTGCCCGTTGCTGCGGCCAACCCTTTGGCGCACATCACACCTGACAGAACCCCACCGATCAATCCCGGCCCGGCTGTCACCGCAAATGCATCAACATCGGCCAGTGTTAGACCCGCTTTTGACAGGGCCTGCTCTGCACAAAGGTCCAGCTTTTCAGCATGGGCCCGTGCTGCAATTTCAGGCACCACACCTCCGAACGCGGCGTGCAGACCGATTTGCCCCACCACGACGGATGATAAAACGACAGCCTTTCCCCCCGGTTCGCGACGTACAAGTGCGGCGGCGGTATCATCGCAGCTGCTTTCCAATCCAAGAACAATCATGGTCGTATCCGTTGCAAGGGTGCCTGCTGCCAAGTAACACCTTGGAGCAAGTGGAACAATCCTTGGGACCAATCTGCAAGATGACCAAGCCAGTGTTGATCATGACCCGGCCCGGCCCAAGCGCTAAGGCGTTTGTGCAGTCGTTGCCGCCCGATCTGCGGGAAAAGCTGTCGGTGGTGATCAGCCCGCTTTTGCAGATCAATGCTACAGATGCTCGTGTCGATATGGCCGGGGTCGCGGGCGTGATTTTTACGTCTGCGCATGGGGTGGCGCATGGTCCACAGCCGCAAGCCTGCCCGGTTTTCTGCGTTGGGCCCAAAACAACCGAGGCAGCGGTAGAAAAGGGTTGGGCTGCGCAAACGGTGGGCCAGGACGCGGACGAGCTGGTTGAAACGCTGGTCGCGATGCGACCGAATTTCCCCTTGTTGCACATCAGCGGCCAACATCAGCGCGGTGATATTGCAGCTAAACTGACAAGGGCGGGCCTGCTGACCCGTCAGGCGATTGTCTATGAACAGGCGCTTTTGCCGCTTACCGCTTTGGCGAAATCTAGGCTTGGCAGTGGTACCCACTGCATTGTGCCACTATTTTCACCACGGACCGCTGTGCAGTTTGCCGCGCAATGCCACGATCTGCGCAACGTAAGCATTCTGGCGCTTAGCGCGGCTGTGGCGGAAACACTGGTCGGCAAAGGGCCAAAACAACTGTTAACTGCAAACGAACCAACAGCCGCTTCAATGCGTTTAGCACTTGAAACTCTGGTTTAATGGGGCAGCTTACCTTGAAGATCGACCCATATGCCGTCTAAGATTGTAAAAATGGCTGGCAAACTGTCAGAATCGGAAAGGTTTTAAGCGTGGCGAAAGCGAAAACTCCAAGCACAGGTGGCGATAAACCGACGCAAAATTTGACCTCGCGCGCGTCTTCTGCGGCATCCAAGCCCAAAACGACGGCAAAGACACCAACGAAAACGACCGCTGCAGAGGCCAAGCAAGCGCCCACAAAGAAAACCGAAACTGTCAAAACGGATACTAAAACCGAGGCTGGCGTTAAAGAGCCGGAAGATATCACGAAATCCGTGGCCTCTGATACAAAGCAAGACGTGACGCCGATCGCTGAGGCACCCAAAGCTGAAAGCACCAAGCCAGCGGTGACAGACGCGACCAAAGACAAGGTTGAAACGGCCTCGCCTTCAAAGGAAGCCGAGAAGAAGGCAGAGCCAGCCAAGCAAACCGAAGCGCCCAAAGCTGCCGATGTGTCAAGCAAACCACCGCAAACCACTCCGCCGGAGCCTGCGAAGACGACGCAGGCAGAGCCTCAAAAAAGCGGCAGCGTTTTCTTTCCAATGCTATTTGGCGGTATCATCGCCGGAGCAATTGGTTTTGCCGCGGCAGAGATGAATGTTCTGGGGCTGCGACCCGACCGAACGACCAACCCAGACGTTCAAACAGCGTTTGAAGCGGACCTTGCGGCGCAACAGGCACGGATTGCCGCGCTAGAGCAGGCAACGCCCGAAACACCAACTGCATTTGAAATGCCCGACATGTCTCCAGTCGAAGATGCCTTGGAAGAAATCACGGCAAATGTTGCAGCCCTGACCACGCGCATTGACGAGATCGAAAACCGTCCAGTTCGGCCTGCTGCCCAAGCGCTTGAAGTTGACACCAGTGCATTTGAGGCTGAACTCGCCGGGCTGAAAGCATCGGTTGAAACCCAGCGTGACGAAATACAAAAGCTACTTGAAAACGCGCTAAGTGTTGAGGAAGCGACGGCCCAAGCTGCGCAGGCCGCCACCGCGCAATCGGCGATTTCGCGGATTGTCTCGGCGATTACAACGGGCCAGCCCTTTGAGACTGAAGTGGCCGAACTGCAGGCGATCGGCACGCAAGACGTACCCCCCGCCCTGAGCGATGTCGCTGAAACGGGTGTCGTCACCAGCGCAAACCTGCAAGATCGCTTTCCCGATGCAGCCCGCGCTGCGTTGTCGGCTGCGCGTGCCAATGCACCGACAGGTGAGGGCGGCGGTTTTGGCAACTTCTTGAAAAACCAACTAGGTGCGCGGTCGGTGACCCCCCGTGAGGGAGATGATCCCGATGCGGTCTTGTCTCGTGCCGAGGCTGCGATGCGTGATGGCCGTCTGGCGGACGCCCTGACCGAAGTTCAGGTACTTCCCGCCGAGGCCAAAGCACCGCTGGCCGACTGGATTGCAGATGCGCAGTCCCGACAGGCCGCGCAAGATGCCGTGGATACTCTGACACAACGCCTGACGGCAAACTAAGGAAACGAATATGCTTTGGTCACTGATTAAGATCGTTGTGTTTGTTACGGTTATTGCCGCGTTAACGTGGGGTGCCGGCTATCTGTTGGAAAGCTCGGGCGGATTGCAGATTACCGTCATGGGGACCGAATTCAACTTTGGCCCGTTGCAGTCGGTAATTGCAGTTATCGGGTTGGTGATCGCGGTTTGGTTGCTGCTCAAGGTTTTTGCGCTTTTGGTTGCCGCCTGGCACTTCTTGAACGGTGACGAGACCGCTTTGTCGCGTTATTTCGACCGCAACCGCGAGAAAAAAGGCTACGAGGCGCTGTCTGAGGGGCTGATGGCGCTGGCCAGTGGCGAGGGACGGCTGGCGTTGTCCAAGGCTGCGAAGGCGGACAAATATCTTGAAAAACCCGAACTGACCAACCTGTTGATCGCCCAAGCTGCCGAGATGGCAGGTGATCGTCGTACGGCCGAGGACGCGTATCGCAAGATGATCACAAACCAGGCGACCCGTTTTGTGGGTGTGCGCGGTCTCATGAAGCAAAAGCTGGCAGATGGTGATACGGACACGGCGTTGAAACTGGCCCAGAAGGCTTTTGCGCTCAAGCCAAAGCACGAAGAAACCGGCGATGTTTTGTTAAAGCTTCAAGCCGAGAAGGAAGATTGGAAAGGCGCGCGCGAGACGCTGAATACCAAGCTGAAAAATGGCCAGTTGCCCCGTGATGTTCACAAGCGTCGCGATGCGGTCTTGGCCCTGTCAGAGGCGAAAGAGGTGTTCGCGGAGGGAAATAGTATCGAGTCTCGCGAAGCTGCGATCGAGGCGAACCGCCTCTCACCAGATTTGATCCCTGCGGCGGTCATGGCCGCGCACAGCTTTATCGAACAAGACAAACCTAAATACGCAGCCCGTTTGCTGAAAAAAGCATGGAGCGTGCAACCGCATCCCGATCTGGCCGCTGCGTTTGCGGCAATCCAGCCGAACGAGACACCCAAAGAACGCCTGAAGCGGTTCACGATGCTGACCAAAGTGCAGCCAGACCATGCTGAAACCAAGATGCTTTTGGCGGAACTGAACATCGCTGCCGAAGACTTCCCGCAGGCCCGCCGATCCTTGGGTGATCTGGTTGAAACCAACGCAACGGCGCGCTCGGTCACGTTGATGGCCGCGATTGAACGCGGTGAAGGTGCGTCTGATACCATTGTCAAAGGCTGGCTGGCCCGCGCATTGAACGTTTCGCGCGGCCCACAGTGGATTTGCGAGAATTGTCAGCATATCCATGCGTCCTGGAATCCGGTCTGCGAAAACTGCCACAGCTTTGACACCTTGGCGTGGAAAACACCGCCTATGTCCGAAGTTGCGATGCCGGGCGGGCTGCAAATGCTGCCCCTGATCGTCGGCACAATCGAGGATAATTCGGGCGCGGATGCCAAGCCGCCGGTCGGCACCCGATCAGACATAGAAGATGCTGAACTGATCACCGATCCGGTTGAAAACGGTGCAAAATCCAAATAGATTGTAGCTGCTGCAGAAAATAACCGCAGATCCCATCTAAATTCCGGCTGGCGTTAGCGTTTCCTTGCTGACGCTGGCCTTTTACGGTGTGGCGGGGGTCATGATCCAACAGTGCCCTTTCTATAATACCGACATATCAATTTAGGACGCTGAATATGGCGCTGGACCAAATACAAACGCTCTCTGTCAGTGGCATGACCTGTGGTGGCTGCGCGGCAAGGGTAGATAAGGCGCTGCGCGCTGTTCCCGGTGTGACTGAGGTGAGCGTGAACTTGGCAGACGATACTGCGATGGTCACCCATGAAAAGGGTGCTTTGCAGATCGAGGCGCTGGCCAAAGCATCTACCGATGCAGGCTATCCCGCAACTGCAGCCACCAAGACGACGGTGCAGGATCACGCCAGCCTGAAACGTGAAGAGGCGGACGAGGTCGGGCGCGCGTTCAAGATCGCGGCGGTGTTGGCGCTGCCGGTCGTCGTGCTGGCCATGGGTGCACATATGATCCCGGGCATGCATATGCTGATTGGCAAGACGATTGGCCATCAGGGGAGCTGGCTGATCCAGTTTGTGCTGACCGCCACGCTTATCCTTGGCCCGGGCCGCAGGTTCTATGCCATCGGTATCCCTGCATTGCTGCGCGGTGCCCCTGATATGAACAGCCTTGTGGCCTTGGGAACAGGTGCTGCCTTTGCCTATTCTACCGTAGCGCTGTTCTTGCCATCGTTGTTGCCCGACATTGCCCGCGAAGTCTATTTCGAGGCCGCAGCCGCGATTATCGCGTTGATCCTGCTGGGTCGCTGGCTTGAGGCGCGTGCAAAAGGGCGTACAGGTGCCGCGATCCAAAAGCTGATCGGCCTCCAGCCGCGCACCGCACGGGTGAAACGGGGTGCTGATTGGGCTGACGTCGATATTTCTGACCTGCGTGTCGGTGATGAGATCCTGATCCGTCCAGGCGAACGGTTGCCTACGGATGCGACCATCATCGCTGGCGACTCTCGCATCGATGAAAGCATGATCACGGGCGAACCGATGCCTTTGCGCAAAGCTGTTGGCGACCGGGTCACGGGAGGAACGGTGAATGGCTCTGGTAGCCTGACGTGCAAGGTTACGTCTGTTGGTGATGATACCACCTTGGCGCAGATTATCAGGATGGTGCAACAGGCTCAGGGCGCGCGTCTGCCTATTCAGGGAATGGTGGACCGTGTAACGCTGTGGTTTGTGCCCGCCGTTCTGTTTTTGGCGACATTGACCGTTCTGATCTGGGCGCTTTTGGGGCCGTCTCCGATCCTGTCTCATGCATTGGTGGCGGGCGTGTCGGTTTTGATTATCGCATGTCCTTGTGCGATGGGTCTTGCCACGCCAACGTCAATCATGGTCGGAACCGGTCGCGCCGCTGAAATGGGTGTGCTGTTTCGCAAAGGCGATGCCCTGCAAGCGCTTAGTGGCGTCGATATCGTGGCCTTTGACAAGACCGGAACACTGACCGAAGGCCGCCCCGCGATGACCGCACTTATCCCGGTGCAGGGGCGTTCGCGTGATACGCTTTTGGCGCAGATCGCAGCAGTCGAGGTGCAATCGGAGCACCCTATCGCAAGTGCTATTGTCGCTGCGGCAAAGAACATGACGTTGCCGGACGCCAAGGGCTTTCAGGCGATCAATGGGCAAGGGGTCACGGCGTCGGTCAACGGGCAGGACATTCATATCGGGAACGCCCGATTGATGGCAGGCCTGAATGTTCAAACAGAGATTTTCCAAAATCAATTCGATGACCGCGCCGCGCAAGGAGAGACGGTGTTTTTCGTCTCTGTTCAGGGCAGGTTGGCAGGTTTGGTTGCGATCTCGGATCCGATCAAGGCGGACAGCAAGGCCGCTATCGCAGCGCTGCATCAACGCGGCTTGCAAGTCGCCATGATCACCGGCGATGACGCGAAAACCGCGAAAAGTGTTGCGGCAAACCTTGGCATCGACCACGTCGTTGCGGGCGTGTTGCCGGATGGCAAGATTGCCGCGCTGGACCAGTTGCGCGGGACAGACAAGCAGGTCGCTTTTGTTGGGGACGGCATCAACGACGCCCCTGCGCTGGCGCATGCCGATGTGGGTATTGCCATCGGCACTGGCACAGATGTTGCAATTGAATCGGCCGATGTGGTGTTGATGTCGGGCAGTTTAACGGGCGTGAACAGCGCCATCGCCGTGTCGCACGAAACCCTGCGCAACATCCGTCAAAATCTGTTTTGGGCGTTTGGCTATAATGTCGCGCTGATCCCTGTGGCAGCCGGAGTGTTCTACCCGCTGTTTGGTATTTTGCTGTCTCCGATCTTGGCGGCGTCTGCGATGGCGTTTTCTTCGGTGTTTGTGCTGACCAACGCGCTGCGATTGCGGCGGCTAAAAGTACAAGTTTAGCGCTTCACGGGTGACGCGGGCAACGTTGGCGGCTATTCCTGTGTTCAAAGAAACCAAAGGATCCGTTCATGACTGCTTATGCCTTCCCGCCACCCGAACGCGCCAGCCTTGCGATAAAGGGATCGGATGCCCGCTTTCCCCTTCGCCGCATTTTTTGTGTGGGCCGTAATTATGAAGCGCATGCAATTGAGATGGGTAATGACCCTAGCCGCGAGCCACCGTTTTTCTTTACCAAACCTGCTGATGCAGCGCTTGATACGCCTTGTACCATCCCCTATCCGACGCTGACCGAAAACCTCCATTACGAGATAGAACTGATTATCGCCATAGGCAAAGGTGGCGCAAATATCGCCGAGGCTGATGTAATGGAGCACGTCTGGGGCGCGTCTGTGGGAATTGATCTGACCCGTCGTGATCTGCAAAACGAGGCCAAAAAGATGGGGCGTCCCTGGGATTGGGGCAAAGCGTTCGATCAGTCGGCACCGATCGCGCCGATCGTACCCATAGCCGAGGTGCCCTCGGTCGAGAGTGCTCGTATCTGGCTGGCGGTGAATGGTGTGACAAAGCAAGATGCCGACCTTGCCGATCTGATCTGGTCGGTGCGTGAACATGTATCGATCCTGTCACAGTCGATGACCCTGGCCCCTGGTGATATCATCATGACCGGGACGCCCGCCGGCGTCGGCGCGATTGTAGCTGGTGATGTCGTAACAGGCGGCGTTGACGGCATTGGTACGATCGAAGTGACTATCGGCCCGCGGTCGTGAACCAGAGGGCCTTGTGCCGGATTGGATGCGATGGAAAACCGTTTGGCATCCAAGCCTTAAACTGGCGATTTGCGCCATGGTCACACGAATGGACTGGCTGATCTTTGCTTATACGCACAAGTGATCAACCACGCGCGATTAGCGTGGTTATGGCTACTTGGCCTTAAATTCAGCGCATTTGCGTGAACTGTAGGGCTATTGCGGTGCTTGTTGACGCGTCACTGTCTTATCATCCGAGGGCATTGTAGATTCCTCTGTGATTGACGTGTTGACTCGCTGAAAAGAGCGCTATCTTAGTATGAAAGAACTAAACGGGAGAATAAGTATGAAACTGATTTATAGCGCACTTCTTGTAACTGCATTTGCTGCACCGGCTTTCGCCGGAAGCCACAGCACAGGCGATGCAGCCGCAGGTGAAAAAGAATTCGGCAAGTGCAAAGCGTGCCACGCTATCGTGGATGATGCAGGCGAAACAATTCAAAGGGGCGGCCAAATCGGTCCGAACCTTTACAATGTTGTAGGTCGTCAGGCCGGTTCGCTGGAAGACTTCAAATACGGTAAGTCCCTTGTTGAAGCCGGTGAAGCTGGTCTGGTTTGGGATGAAGCATCTTTGGCCGAATACGTAAAAGATCCGAAGGCGTTTCTTGTTGAAACACTTGACGACAAGAAGGCCCGCTCGAACATGGCGTTCAAGCTCAGAAAAGGTAGCGAAGACGTCGCAGCCTATCTGGCAAGCGTGTCCCCGGCAGCGGGTGAAGGCATGGCAGAAGAAGAGCCTAAAACAGAATAATCAGCCTTTTGGTTGAGCTAAAAGGCCTGCCTTGTCGCACGACAGGGCAGGCCTTTTTTATTTAAAACCTGCTGTGGCAAGGGTTCGGTCGGCACGCGCGCGTGCTTTTGCCGCCTGATCTGGCAGGCCCGACCTATCGTAGATATCCCCTAAAAGCCGGTTCAACGGAACGCCCTCGGGATCGTAGGTGCGCCGCATCTCGAGTATTTGCTGTGCGGCAGAAGCACGGCCATCTTTTACCAACGCGTCCAGATGTATCTGCTCGAACAGATCCCGTTGCGCATGGCTGCCGCCGCATTCTGACATCCTCGGCAGTGCGCGCCCAAGCTCGGCGATTGCCGTGGGCCAGTCGCCCTTGGTATGGGCTGTGATGCCGCGTGTCGCAGGCAAGGCCACCTCGGCCCAGGCAGTGCAATCATACTGGGTCGCATCCGCGGCACGGTCTTCGATGGCGTGTATCAACTCTTGTACCTCGGGTCGCGAGGTGCGCCCCAACGCATAGAGGTATTGCAGCGTCAGGAAGGCATTCACCGTATCCTTGCCGCGCAACGCGATGTGATCAGCAACATCGGCCCAACGGTCCCCAACGTCGACGCCAGCAAATTCCATTCGCGCCAGTAACGACACAGCACCAACCTGATCCTGCGAATAGTCTTTAGCCAGCCCCCAGATATGCGTGTCATAAGCGCGGCGAACATCGTCATGACGGCCTTGCGATAGATAGAACAACGCCAGATGCCACCAGTTATGACTGCGCATGAAGGAATTGAGCGGCTGCCACGTATCGGCCACGCTTTCCAGAAACTGCGCCCCTTCCGCCACACGGCCTTGGGTCAGCATGACATGCGCCAACGCGTGATGCGCCCAAGGTTCGTCGTGGCGCAATGACATTGCCTGACGCGCTGCGGCTTCGGCATCTTCCAGCAGATGGCACTGCTCAAAGCCAAAGGCGATCATGCCGTGAGTATAGGGAATATCCGCCGCTTCTGGCAGCGCCTTCAGAGCCATACGCAGCATTCCTGCCGCGTCGCCCGTGTTGAACAGGTGATACTGTGCGAGCTTCAGCATCACAATGTCACGCGGGTGTTCGGTGGTTATGGTGTCGCAGCTTGCCAACATCGCGGGGATATCCCCATCAATCCAGTGGCCAATCGCCTCGATTACCTGAGCTTCGCGCTTTGTGCCGGGGGCGGCGGCGCGGGCTCGGGCCATATAGGGTGCCGCTTTGGCGGGGGCGACAGGTGCCTCAAGGAACATCCACAGCATTGCGGCATAGGCATTGGCCAGCCCGCAGGCAGAATCAGCGTCAGCAGTGGGTATGATGTTGGGCGCTTTCGATTCGTAAGCGATAAACCCGTGGATAAAATCGTTGATCCCCCGCACAGTCGCATCATTGTCGGTGGTGATTGGCAGGCCGTAAAGATCGGTTGTCATGATGCACCTTTGATCTGGCTAGGCATTCAGATCCCCCCAACAGGGCAGCATATCACCGGACGCGGGGGTCGCATGATAGATTGCGCGGCCAATGGCGCGGGCAAGGCATAGCGACGCTGCATGGCCAATCAGCCCCAGCAAGCGGCCCTCAACCTCATGTGCGCCCGTGCTAAGCGCGAATACCAGATCGCCGTCATGGGGCGTATGCGCAGGCACAGTCGCGCGGCCAATACCATCATGGCCGGCGACCGCCATACGTTGGCATTGCGCCTTGGTTAGGGTCGCATCTGTCGCAACAATTGCTATCGTCGTATTTTCGCGCGGCGACATCGCAGCAGCTTTGCGGCTTTCCATGCTGAACCCCAAACCGCTGTTGGGATCAGGCCCTAAACCGCCGAATTCGCCGTTCATCTCGAAGGGGGCAGCATAGAAATGGCGATCGCCGGGGGTGGTGACGGCCCCCACCGGATTTGCCGCAACCAGCGCCCCTACCATCGTCCCATCCGGTAACTGGAGGGAGGCAGAGCCCAGCCCGCCTTTAACCATTGCGCTAAGTGCACCCGTGCCCGCGCCAACGGTGCCCAGCGGGAAACTGTCGCTGGCCACATCATATGCATGTCGGCCAAGGGCGCGGTAAGGGTTGTCGATCCAGTCTTTTTCACCGCCATTCAGCAAATCGAACAGGATCGCGCCTGGGACCAAAGGGACCGTGGCATTGCCCACCCGAAAGCCACGGCCCGCAGCGCGCAATCCGTCCACCACGCCAGAGCAGGCATCCAGCCCATAAGCGGACCCTCCCGAAAGCACCAGCGCATCAACGGCAGCGACGGATTTGTCAGGTGCAAGCAAGTCGGTTTCGCGCGTTCCGGGCGCACCTCCCATTACATGAACAGACGCGGTAAAGGGCTTGTCAGAGACCAGCACAGTTGTCCCGGACTTTAATGCATCATCTTGAGCGTTGCCCACGCGAAGGCCTGCGATGTCAGTGATCAGATTTTTAGGGCCGGTCTGCATGTCTTAGAGCCTGTTCAGAGGGGAGGGTAAGCATTGCGCGGTCAGATGCACCGGCCACCATCAACTTCCATTGCGACACCGGTGATCATGCTCGCTTCGTCAGAGCATAGGAAAAGTGCTGCGTTTCCCATGTCTTCGGGTTGGCTGAAACGACCCAAAGGGATTGTCGCAATGAACTTGGCCCGCATTTCAGGCGTATCTTCCCCCATAAAGGTTTTCAGCAACGGCGTTTCGCCTGCAACGGGGTTTATCGCGTTTACGCGGATGCCTTGGGGGGCCAGCTCTACCGCCATCGCCTTGGTCGCGGTGATCATCCAGCCTTTTGACGCGTTATACCAATTGAGGTTGGGGCGTGGTGATACGCCAGCGGTTGAGGCGACGTTCAGGATCGCGCCTGCTTTGCGCTTTTTCATATGCGGCACGATGCTGCGTGCAGTCAGGTAAACGGACTTCATATTCACCCGGTACACCCTGTCAAAGTCGTCTTCCGTAATGGTTTCAAGCGGGGCAGGCATGTGGGACACGCCTGCGTTGTTGATCAAGATATCGATATGGCCCCAGACCTCAAGCGCGCTGTTGGTCATCGCCTGAACCGAAGCACCATCGCTGACATCAACCCGTTGGGCCACTGCGTGATCTCCCATTTCGGCGGCAAACTGCGTGGCAGCGGCACCGTTGATATCGGCCACCATCACCCGCGCGCCCTCTTGTAGAAAACGGCGCACAATGCCCGCCCCAAAACCCGAGGCACCGCCGGTCACGATTGCGGTCTTTCCTGTCAGTCGCATGAGTATCTCCTTTTTTGGGGTGCAGTTTGGGCTATGCTACGCAGGTTCTTGATCCTCGCCAAGTGGCGCGTTCACCAAGAGGCGTTGTCTGGCTGGCCCGCCAAACGGCGCAGTTTTAAGCACAGTTCACCAACGCGCCTACTTTGGTCGCTTTCACAGTTGTGCATATGCCGCCAAATTGACAACTATCTTCTATGTTATCTTCACCCCTGCTTCCGATTTTAGTGTTTTCTGATCTTGATGGCACCTTGATTGATCATCAGCATTACAGGGCGGATGCGGCGAAACCTGCCCTAAATGCGCTTAGGGTGTCTGGTGGCGGGCTGATCATGGCAAGCAGTAAAACTGGCCCAGAAATCGCGCAAATCCGCGACGCGCTGGGCTGGTCGGATTGGCCGGCTATTGTTGAAAATGGGGCGGGTCTGTTACCTGCGCATTCACCCGATGCTGTGCCGGAAAAGGCCAATACATCGCAATATGAGACGGTGCGGGATGTTCTGGAAAAAACTCCAAAGGGCCTGCGCCACTCTTTTCGCGGTTTTGGCGATATGACGGTTTCAGAAGTGTCCCAGGTAACGGGGCTTGAGCAAAATGCTGCAGGCTTGGCACGGCAACGTGCCTTTTCGGAACCGGGTCTGTGGCAGGGAAACAACGACCAGAGGCATGAATTTCTGGCGTATCTGTCAGAACACGGGGTGGTGGCCCGCGAGGGTGGCCGCTTTTTGACACTATCGTTTGGCCAGACCAAGGCTGACAGGATGACAGCACTGATTGCCCAGTTCAAACCCGCACATACAGCAGCATTGGGGGACGCGCCAAATGATATCGAGATGCTTCAGGCCGCCGATGTCGGCGTGATTGTCGCCAATCCCCATCGGGCACCGCTGCCTGAACTGGAGGGTGAAAACCAAGGGCGCATTTTGCGAACAGCTTTGCCGGGCCCGCAGGGATGGAACCTTGCGGTCTTGGAGCTACTTTCCAAACTTGAGATTGCATAGGATCGATTACGCATGTCTGATTTTCATCAAAATGGTAACATCGCGACGCTGCACAATCTGCGCACACGTTCGCTGGATGAGTTGACCTACGAGCTTGAGACCTTTGCACAGGCCCGAAAAATGACGCTGATCCTGCCGTGTCTCTACTCAGAGCTTGAGACAGACGCCATGCCGAACATCCTGGCAGAGCTTTCCAAGGTGACGTATCTGCACCGAATTATAATTGGCCTCGACCGTGCGGATGAAGCGCAATTTCGCCATGCCAAGGCGTTTTTCAAGGGTCTAAACCAGAACCACATTGTGATCTGGAACGATAGCCCGCGAATGTTAGCACTTGGCGCGCGGCTGGATGCTTTGGGTCTGGCACCGTCTGAGCAGGGCAAGGGCAAGAACGTCTGGACAGCGCTGGGCTATCTGATGTCCTGTCAGGATAGTTCCGTGATGGCGCTGCACGATTGCGATATCGTAACCTATACCAACGAACTGCTGGCCCGGCTGATCTATCCGGTGGCGAACCCCAATTTTCCCTATCAGGTTGCCAAGGGATATTACGCGCGGGTGGGCAATGACAATCTGAATGGACGGGTCACTCGGCTGTTGGTCAGCCCGCTGTTGATCGCGTTGAAAAAGGTCGTGGGCGACCGTGACTTCATCGATTACCTGCGTTGTTTTCGCTATCCCTTGTCGGGCGAATTTGCGATGCGGACGGGTATCTTGCCTGACCTGCGTATCCCGTCGGATTGGGGGCTTGAGATTGGTGTCTTGTCAGAGGCATGGCGCAATCTGGCTCCAAAAGCCGTTTGTCAGGTCGAGATTTGCGACAACTATGATCACAAGCACCAAGATCTATCGCCAGAAGATGCCAGTGCGGGGCTAAGCCGCATGTCGACTGATATTTGCAAGGCGATCTTTCGCAAGCTGGCCGCTGATGGCACGATCTTTACCAACAATGTGTTTCGCACCCTGAAAGCCACCTATTACCGCACGGCGCTGGATCTGCTTGAGGCCTATCACGCTGATGCCGTGATGAACGGTTTGACCATTGACCGCCATAAGGAAGAGCAGGCGATCGAACTTTTTGCCGATAACATCATGCGCGCGGGCAGTTTCTTTTTGGAAAACCCGCACGAGACTCCGTTCATCCCGACCTGGAACAGGGTCCATTCTGCCGATCCGGGCTTTCTGGCTGATCTTCATGCGGCAGCCGCAGCGGATGAAGCCGAATTTGACTAGCTCCGGTTGCTGATCCAGCGGCATTGATAGGGTTCAAGCGGTATGGTTTCGGCCGTGTGCGGTATTTGATCGCCTGATAACAGATCAGTCCAGGTCTCATCCTCAATCATATTGAGAGCATTGGTGTGCACGTCCACTTTTTCATCGCTGACATTGTGGATTGCAAAAACAGATTGGCGTCGATCAAGGCTTTGCCGCCATACCCCAAAGACGCGTTCATGCTCTAGGTTAACGGTAAATTGCGTCGCATTGGGGTGGAACGCAGTCTGCTGTCCACGCAGTTTCAACCTTTGCGTCAAGGTTTCAAGCGCCCTGGCCTGAATGGTCGTGGGATCGGCAAGCAGGCTTTCCAAAGTTGGATAGTCCCAACGATGGCGGTTGATGGCACGGTTCATGCCCCGGTGTTTGACCTGTGCATGGTCATTGGATGTCGCCAAGAGCGAGTGGATGTAGAACGCAGGTATCCCTTCGAGCGACATGACGATGGTTTGCGAGCAGATGAACCGTTCAAAGTGATGCGCATCGACCCCTTTGAACGTCCTGCCCATCGCCTCGAAAAATGTCGTGTTCAGTTCGTAGGGGGATTCACCGCCATCCGGCAGGGTGCGCATCGACACGAGCCCGCCAAGATCACGCACGGTATCAATCACCTTTTCTTTTTCCGCGTCGGGCAACACACCTTCGGCAGGCCGCATTCCGATGCCATCATGGCTTGCCGTGAAGTTAAGATAGGCGCAGCCGTAAGGGGCAGGCGGCATGGCGCGTTGCCATTTGTGCAAATACTTTGCCGATCCTGACATCATCGCGTGCAATATTATCGGTGGAAGCGGGAAGTTATAGATCGCATGCGCCTCGTCCCCCTCTCCAAAATAACTCAGGTTTTCGGCCTTGGGCACGTTGGTTTCGGTCAGCAAAATGATCTTTTCGGGGGCGTAGTCGCACAAAAGGCGCATCAGTTTGATGATCGCGTGGGTTTGGGGCAGGTGGATCGACGGGCTGCCGGCGACCTTCCAAAGAAACGCAACAGCATCCAAGCGGATAATCTGAACGCCATTGTCGACATGCAGACGAATGATGCGCAAGAATTCCAGAAGGACCTGTGGATTGCGGAAATCAAGATCGATCTGGTCGTGGCTGAACGTGCACCAGACATGCCGGATGCCATTTGCTGTCTCTATCTCTTGCAGCAAGGGGGTCGTGCGGGGGCGCACCACCATGCTCAGATCTTCGTCAGGTGAAGATTCAAAGAAAAACCTGTCATAGGGGGTGTTGCCCTGACGGTAGGCGTTGAACCAGTTGCTTTGGCTGGAAACGTGGTTCAGCACCAGATCAGACATCAGGGTAAAGTCACCGGCGATCCGGTTGATGTCAGGCCAATCGCCCAACTGGGGGTTCACCGCACGGAAATCGGATACCGCAAAGCCATCATCCGAAGTATAGGGGAAAAACGGCAGGATATGGACGGCGTTGACCGCCCCTTTCAGATACCGCACCAGAAAATCATGCAGCAAATCCAGAGGCTTGTGCGCCCCATCGATGATTGAGTTGCCATAGGTGATGACCAAAGCGTCTTTTTCCGACCACAGGTTGTTGCCACGCATCCGTCCGCGCTTGCGGCGTGGTGCCTCGTCTGGCCAAAACGCGTCGATGATCATGCTTGCAAGGATATCGGCATCAAGATCGGGATAGACGCCCCGAACAATCTGCGCGATCTTCACGCTTAGCGACGGGTTTTTTTCGGCCATGGAAAGGGTGCTCTTTGATTAACTATTGAGTCATTTTGGACCACCGTGCCGAAAAAGCAAAGTGATTCAAAGGGATCACACCCTAATCCGTTGATATGTCGCGATGTCCGGGCCTAAGGATTGGGCGGTTTTATAGCCCTGCATTGGTTAATCATAAGTCCCATAGCCGTAGCCGGGCCCCTGATGGCGACATTTGTTCAGGATAACGCCAAGCATTTGCGCCTGTCCTGCAATATCGCGCTCGCATTGATCTATCTGTTTCGGAGTTGTGACATCTGCCCCGGCAACCAAAAGGACGCAGTCCACATGTTTGGCCAAGGTCATCACATCATGGGTCAGCAACATTGGCGGGGTATCAAAAATCATCAGATCAGGCGCATAGGCATCTTCCAGGGCGCTCAGGGCAAGCGGCAGATAGCTGCTCCCTATGATTTTGGCTGAACCGGCAACAGGGGTGCGACTTGCTGCGATGGCAAGGTTTTCGCCGACGCGGACAGAGCTATCTTCAAACGGGCTTTCGCCTGTCAGGAACGGTGCGAGGTCGCTGCCCTGCGATGCCCCAAGCATCGCGCAAAGCGACGGGCGTCGCAGATCCATTTCCAACAGGATCGTGCGTGTTTCCGGCTCTCGTTGCAGGCTGAGCGCGAGGTTCAGTGCCACAGTACTTTTGCCGCATTGCGCAGTTGGAGATGTGATTGCGACGCGACGCCATCCTTGATCGCGCATCTGCTGCAACAGCCGCGTGCGCAACATATCAAACGCAAGGCTTTCACTGCCTGCCAGATGTCCGACGATCCGGTGTTTTTCAAGATGTGCCAGATCAAGGTCAATCGGCTGGATCGCGCCCCATGCGGCATTCAACCTGATTTTTTCCTGAACAGAGCGTTGAGGATTAAAACTTTGCTTGAGTTTGAGTTTTTCGGCTCCTTTGAGCGCGGTGGTCATTGGTACATTCATCTGAGACCCTAACCTTTCTGGGCTGGCAAAGGTGGTGCTGCGTCAATTGGGCCTGCCGCCCCCATAAACAAGTCGCCTTTTTTGGGATAGATTTGCATGGCCCATATCCCCACGGGTATTCCCACCACGAAGGCGGCAACTGTTGCGGCGACGACGGCACGTCTGCACAGGATGTCTGTGCGCGTCGACAGGTAAGGTAGTGTGGCAAAAGGAATGATGCCCAGCGCATCTGTCAGGTCTTCTGCGCGGCGCAAACCTTTCCCTGTGACCTCAAGGAGAAACACAAGGGCAAGCCCGCTGATCAGCCCTGCCGCAAGGCCCGCACCGATGATGAGTGCAGGCGTTGGACCTTGGGGGCGCAAGGGAACAGAGGCGGGTTCAAAGAGTGAAATATGCTGGCCTTGGCGCAGGGTTTCGATTGTCTTTCCAGTTTCTGCGCGCGCCTTATTAGCAACGGCCTGATCATGTTGCAGTCTGGTGTTTGCCTGATCACGCTCAAGATTACCAAGCGTTATCGCATTGGCTGTCGTCTCTTCGATCGAAGTGCCAAGGACTGAAAGTGATTGAACAATCTGGTCTTTTCTTTCAATCAGAAAGTTCAAATCCTCAGCGACTTCAGAACGTTGAAGCTCGTAGTCATTCAGAACTTCGGACCCGTCGCCAAGCAGCGTTCGATCAACGCCCTGCGAGATGACCCTTTGATCAAGCGCGTCGACTTGCGCGCGCAAAATGCTCAATCTGGGGTTTTGGGATGACAGCAAGGTCGATTGCGCTGCCAGTTCTTCTTGCAACTGCCCTAGCTGCACCTGCTCCGCCGTAAGAAAACCAGTACGTGCGCCTGAACCCAACGCAAGCAGGGTTTTCTGGCGATGTTCCATTTTGGCGCGCCGCTCTTGCAGGTTTCCGATCTGTCGTTCCACCTGCAAAAGCCGCTCTTGGCCGGTGATCAGCTGGCCGCGTCTAAAGGTCAGGCTGTCGGGCAAGGCATCTATATTTTGCTGCCTGAACGCCAGAATTCGTTCGTCTTGCGCAGCCAGTTCACCCTCAAGGCGCGCGGTTTCCTGGGTAAAAAATTCAAGCGTCTTCCGGGCAGTTTTTGTGCGAGTGGCGATGTCTTCCTCCAGGATCAGCCGTGCGATTTCATTGGTAACATTCGCAGCCAGATCAGGTGACGACGCTTCAAATGTGATGCTGACAAGCGGTGGGCCATCCCGCCCGTTGGCCTGCGTCATCTCAATTCTTGAACGCATGTCCCGGACAAGACTGTCCGTCTGAATTTCCCGATGATCTGTGCTGTCATAGATCTGTTGATGTCTCGCCAGTTCCAAAAGGCTGTCGGCCCCAAGGATGCGTTGCAGCGTCAGTTCGAGCTGGGCCAAGGCCTGGGTGCGCACTGTTGATAGGGCAAGATCACCCGGGATCTGCTCGGCCTCAACCAAAAGTCGCGCCTGCGCAACGTAAACCGGGGGCAGCATCACAGCCAAACCTGTGCCACACGCCAGACCAATGCCGGCAAAAAGCACGACCCAATGCAGCCGCCGCAAAAGCCGTGAGAGGTAGAATGGCAAATCCATGCCTAACGACCAAATCGGATGGAATGGTGCCAAGATAGCGTGCGTTTCAATGCGTCATTCATTGAAAATCTTTCTGGTTGGATGGACCGTTTGTGCAGAAACGGTAAATAAAGCGCCCTCTTTCTGCGGGATGCACAGTTAAGCGACAGTTAACACCAACGCACCACAGGGCTGTTTTTCCGAAATATTGAAAACTGTCGGGTTTTTAACGCTCTGGTAACCCCGTCAGCCTAGCATTTTAGCATTGATTAACCATTCGAAGCCCCCCGTTCACGGGCTTCGTGTGTGGATGTCTGCTTTAGCAAAGGTGTAACGCCATATGATCTTTCACTCCTTCGAGGCGACCACGTCTTCGCTTGAGATAACACGGGCGGTTGAAATGACGCCTGACTACAGGTTTGCGCAAAACGACAAGGCCGCATCAGCGGACCCCTACCGAAATGGTGGCAAGCGTGTCTTTGATCTGGCGATCTGCCTGATCGTGCTGCCTTTCGCGCTTCCGATGATCGGGTTTCTAGCTGCGTTGATTGCCCTGACGGGAAGCAGACCGTTCTATACGCAGCACCGTATTGGCAAGCATGGTCGTATTTTCAAAATGTGGAAATTGCGGTCTATGATCCGTGACAGCGAGGGGGTACTGGAACGGCATCTTGCAAGCGATCCTATCGCGAAGATGGAGTGGCGCCGTGCCCAAAAGCTACGCCATGATCCGCGGATCACAATTTTTGGATCATTCTTGCGGCGGTCTTCACTGGATGAACTGCCGCAGCTGTGGAATGTTCTGAGAGGAGAGATGAGCCTTGTCGGCCCGCGCCCCATGATGATCAGCCAAGAACCGCTTTATCCTGGCCGCGACTACTATGATTTATTGCCGGGTATGAGTGGCAACTGGCAGGTGTCGGCACGCAACGATGCGCATTTTGCAGACCGCGCGGTTTTCGATGCAAACTATCATGTTGCTCTTTCCCTAGGCGAGGATCTTCGGATTTTGCTGAAAACCGTCGCTATTGTCCTGCGGGCGAATGGCCATTGAAAGCGATGAGATCAAGCGAGGTTGCAAAGCGATCTGAACTGCCGGAATTGACGGTGATCATCATTAGTTACAATACCGTCGATATGACGCTTAAAGCGATCGAGACGCTTTATGCAAATACGCAGCACACCCGGTTTGACTGTGTGGTGTTCGACAACGCATCTGTGGACGGATCGGCAGAGCGTATCGGGCAGGCGTTTCCGCATGTTCGGGTGATCGCATCTTATGACAACATCGGGTTTGCACGGGCAAATAATGCGGTCGCGCAAACCTGTGTCACACCATATCTTCTCCTGCTCAATCCTGACACCGAGACCCATTCCGGTGCCATCGATGCGCTGATGAAATTTGCGAGGAACCGACCGCAGGCAGGCATATGGGGGGGGCGCACAGTGTTTGCCGATGGCGGACTTAACATCGCGTCTTGTTGGGCGGCCCCTACGTTGCGCAGTCTGTTCTTCAGGGCGCTGGGGCTCACCGCAATGTTCCCGCAATCACGCTTTATCAATCCTGAAACATACGGGTCCTGGCAAAGGGATGTCATCCGCGAGGTTGATATCGTGGTGGGGTGCTTTTTATTGATCGGGCGGCCTTTATGGCGGAACCTTGGGGGGTTTGGGCATAAATATTACATGTACGGGGAAGATGCCGACCTTTGCTTGCGCGCGCGAAAGGTCGGGTTTCGGCCAGCGATCACCCCGGACGCGCAGATCACGCATCATGTTGGGGCCTCTACCCCCAGAAACGAAGAAAAAGCGATCCTTGTGATGAAATCAAGGGCCACACTGATTGCAGATCACTGGCCAGGATGGAAGATTGGCGTCGGCCTGTTTTTAATGTGGCTGTGGGCAGGCTTGCGATTTGCGGTTACCCGCCCGTTTACCAACTCAACCCATCCCCAAAGACGTCAAAGCGCCGCCCGTTGGACCGCAATCTGGAAGCGTCGCGCCGAATGGTTGACCGGTTACGCATAGGCCTGAATCCACCTTTTGGCGATAACTGCGGGCGAATGACTGTCAACGTCGTCCAGCTGCGCAGGGGACATATCGCCCAGATAGGACGAGGTCACCGAAAAGGTGGAACGACGCGAATAGATCAGATGGTCACAGCGCGACAAAAGCCACATGTCAATCAGCGCGTTTTCAGCTTCGGTTAACTTGGCAATATCTGATGTAGGCCAATGGAGTCTGCTGCCATCGGTAGACAGATATTTTGGAATGTGGTGCACATTGGCGAACTCACGCCCAATTTGTTCTTGGATATCGGCATTGTCAGTTGCCAGAAAAATTGCTGCATTGGGCATGTCACACAGCTTTTTGCGAAGACGCCTTTTCACCGGCTCAAGGGGGATCTTGCGATCTGTGTACCGGATATGAACGCCAATGTACGGCTGCCCGATCCGGGCCGAGACAGCGTTGATCTGTCGGAAAATTTGGCTGTTCGGTGTAAAGAAGCGGGCAAGGTAATCGTTGATGATAGCCTTTTCCGACTTGCCGGCAAAGCGTGGGTCAAGCCGCAGATGGCGTGAAATCCTGCCAAATTTGGGTAGGTACGACCAGAAAACCGCGATATCATCGGGGGCGTCAAGCCGTGCCAGATCGGTGCAAAGCCTACGGTATCCGGTTGGGCTGGAATGGCTGTGGGGCACGAATTTTTCGATCATGGCTTGCGGGGTCAGACCAAGATGACCGGTCCACAGAGGCGGGGAAACGGGTGTGGCAACCGCATCAAAAGCATCGCAGGGTTGCGTTAGGGGGGTGTTGAACAGCAACGGATAGGCATTTGTGCCAAGGGGGGCATAGCTGCCGTCGCGCCAGTCGATAACGGCAAGGCGCCCCGTCAGGTCTGCAAACACCAGCCCACCAACTGCTGAAAGAATCCGGTTTCCCAAGCCCCCCTTACCTTTGATCAATAGGATGCGTGATGCCATGCCTCAGCCAAACCTCCTGTGTGACGTATTTACCTTTGCGCCCAAGATCATGGTTAAGGCTTTACAATTCCTTAACTCTTAACGGTTCAAGCTGGGGGCCGGAAACTGCTCTGGCTGAAGGGAAAAAGATGCCACGCTTGATTGCCCGTCTGATGTTGGGGGCCACGTTGATCTTTATGCTGTCGCTTGGCGCTGACCATGCCAACGCTCAGTCCTATCAAATCAGAGCGGGCGATATCTTGCGCATAGAAGTGCTGGAAGACCCGGAGTTGAACCGGTCTGTTCTTGTAACCCCGGATGGCAGGATTTCAGTGCCTATGGCAGGAACATTGCGCGCGTCGGGGCACCCTGTCGAGGATGTGCAGCGAAACCTGACCGGGCGGCTCGCCGGAAGTTTTGCCAACCCGCCGAATGTCTTTGTCTCGGTAGAACGGCTGGCTGAACGGGGTCCGCAAAGCCTGCAGCCCAAAGGGCCCAAGTTGATCTCGGTCTTTGTGATGGGAGAGGCGAATAAACCCGGCATGATCGAAATTCCACCAGGGACGAATGTCTTGCAGGCCTTTGCGGTGATGGGCGGTTTTACCAAATTTGCGGCGCTAAAACGGATACAGTTGCGCCGCGCTGACAAGATCGTGCCGCTGAACTATCGCCAGATCGAAGCCGGCCTTGGCGGTGCGCGCACCACCCTGCAAGACGGGGATGTGATCGTGGTGCCACAACGGCGCTTGTTTGAATAAACCGGGCTTCATAACTGGCCTTCTGGCCGTTTTGTCAGCCTTTTTGCCGGTCTTCGCTGTTGCGCAAAATGACGTGGCGGGGGGAATGCATCTTACCTTCGCGATTGAAACAAGCATTGAGGCGCAAACAAATCCCAACCTGCAGACAACGGGCGCTGATCCCGTGCAACACGCGAAAACGGCGCTTGGTTTTGGACTTTTGACACAGACCCGCAGTCAGCAGTTTTCTATTGATACAGCCGCATCTCTGCGCACGTCGGGTGGCGCGCCGCGCAGTAGAGTTAAAGGGGGGCTTGCTGATCCGTTTCTGGGGTTGAAGTATTCAAGAACTGCAAAAAATGCTACTTTGAGGTTCGCGGCCTCGGTTCGTGAAACGGATATCGCCCAAGAGGGGCAAAGCGTTGCGGACGCAACCTTGGTTAGCGGTACGGGAAAGCAGCGCAGAACTGGGGCGGAAATCGGGCTGAAGCTTCGGGAAAATGCGCCTTTCGGTTTTGGTGTTTTGGCGGCTTGGCAAGATGTCGGTTACCAGGATGGAACCGCTCTTGGAGTGGGGGGCAAGCAGCTGAACGATACCCGACGACGTTTGGCTCAAGTGAGTCTGCGTCTTGATCTGGACGCTGTGACCCGTCTGAACACTGAACTGGAATACCGGACATTTCGGGAGGCTGGCGTAGCAGGCAGCAAAGACAGCTTTGATATTGCGGCCGCCCTTGAGATTGATCGGCCTTTAGGCACGATTGAAGTCAGCGCTGGCTATCTGAGGACCGAGGACGGGCAGCGCCTAAGCGGATCGGTGCAGGGCGACTATGTGCTGCCGATGGGCAAACTGGTGACAGGCGTCGGGCTTACACGCACCGGATCGGGTGACATCTATACGACCGGTGCTTTGCGTTTTCAAACCGCCCTGAACGATCGGACTTTCGGTTTGACCCTGATGCGAGATATTGCCAGCAGCGATCTGGATGATGCCGAGCAAATCACCACTAATCTTGGCATGCTGTACCAGATTGACATGACTCGGTTTGCGGACATGCAGCTGAGTATCGACTGGTCTGACGTAAAGGACACCCGGACGCGCCTAAGCAGCAACTACCGCGTAATCGGTGTTGCCTACGGAAGGGCGCTGACCCCTGAAGTAAAGCTCAACCTTGGAATTCGTCAGCGGTATATTCGTGACGACGTTACGGGCGCTGCGCGCTCGAATGACGTGTATCTGTCGGTCACGCGCCAGTTCAAGTCGCAGTACTAGTCGCGCGTCACTTGGTGAAAAGGCGGTCATAAGCGGCAAGGAGTTGGAGTTCTGAATGTGCCCAAGACAGTTCTGTGACCACTCTTTGGCGGCCGGATTGCCCCATCTGTTTGCACAACGCGGGATCCTTCCTCAACTTGTCAATCTGATGTGCGAAATGGATCGGGCAATTCCCTTTGGCATAAAGTGATGCCTGCTTGGCAGATACGCGACCTTCGGTCAGGTCGAACTGAACAACCGGTTTCTCAAGCGCCATGTACTCCATGACCTTGTTCATCGTCGAGATGTCGTTCATCGCATTCTTGGGGTCGGGGGCCACCCCGATGTCTATCGCATTGAGCGCGGCAAGAAGATCGCAGTCATAAAGTGGTCCTGCGAATGTGAAATAGGTGTCCAGCCCATGATCTGCGACGTCACGCACCATATCCCGCCTTGCCGGGCCGAAACCGATAATCAGGAAATGGATGTTGGCGGCCAGTGTATTCACCAGATAATCAGCTGCGCGCACCAATAGATCCATGCCTTCTTGCTGACCGATCACGCCCACATAGCCAACAAGTGTGCCAGCCTCTTTGCGGTAAGTTTGATCACCAGAGGCAGGCAAGAAATGCTCAGTTCTGGGGGCAGAACGGACGGTAAAGACATCATCAGGGTGCTTGCCACCCTGGCTGACAGCAATGTCCCGAAAACTGTCATTCGTCGCCATCGAGACATCGGCAACCTTGAAACTGATACGCTCAAATACGCGCATTAGGCTATAAACCGGGCCGCGTTTTCTGAATTTGGCCTCGTAAAGTTCGGGGCTTACATCGTGATGATCGAACATATATCGCACGCCGCACCTTCGGTACCAAAGTGCGAGCAGAAAAACCAAATCCGGCGGATTGCAGCCTTGGATTGCGTTAAAAGGGTGCCTTTGCCAAACGATCCTTGCAAGCCTGAACCAATGCCAAATCGCGTGCGTATATTCGCGAAGGTAGGCACCGATACCTGAATGCGCCTCAAGGGGGAGCGGATGGCGGTAGATATGCACACCGTCGATGACTTCGTAAGGTGCGTCCCAACCGCGCCCCATCGGTGAAATTATAGATACCTCGTAGCCTGCATTTTTCAACGAAGTTGCCTCAAGCCAGACGCGGCGGTCAAGCGGAACGGGCAGGTTTTCGACAACGATCAGGATGTGATGATCTTGGGGTGTCGTCATCGGCTCACCGATGCTGGCAAAAGGTGTCTTCTATAGGTGTGACCAGAAATGAATATTCGGTAAATACCCTTCAAATTATCTACAAACTGGCGGCAACAGACTCCGGTTTGACAGCTGTCTGCCGCTAAACTGACACATCAGCTTGGTGCTATCGTGCAGATGCAAAGCGCATAGTTTACCTGTCCTTTTTTGTGAAAGAGAACCCATGCAAACCGACCTGCTGATAAGGCCTGAAACAAGTCTGACCAAATTGATCCTGACCGGGTGCGTGGCGGTATTTGCGCTGGTCGGTATTCTGGGGGGGTGGGCTGCAACAACGCTGATCAGTGGCGCAGTCGTGGCAAATGGACAGGTAGAGGTGGCTGGCAAGCCCAAGACGGTTCAAACGCTTGATGGGGGAATTCTGGCAGAGCTGCCTGTGCGCGATGGCGACTACGTTGAAAAAGGACAGGTGCTGGCGCGGTTTGACGCAACCCTATTAGAAATCAACCTTGATATTGCGCGCAGCCGTTTGGCGTCAGCCCTTAGTTTGCGCGCCCGGCTTGAGGCCGAGCGCATAGGTGCTGCCCACGTGACCTTTAACTACGATGACCTGCCGAAATCCGCCAGCGATATGAATCTCGCCATGTCGAGGGCCGAGGCAGGTCAAGTGGCAATCTTCCAAGTGCGCATGGCGATGCGCAGCGGCAGTTTGGATAAGATGCAAGGGTATTTGACCGAACTCGACAGCCAGTCTTTGGGCGTTCAAGGTCAGATCAAAGCCTTGGAGCAGCAGCTGACCTTCCTGGATCGGGACCTTGTGAACATCACGGCATTGGTTGCCAAAGGCCTTGCCCGCCATGACCGGTTGACCGACGCCATGCGCAGACATGCGGTTTTGCAGGGCGAGCTTGCAAGCCGGCGCTCAGAGCTGGCAAGCCTGAACAATCGCCGGATAGAGGTTGGCATTGATGCCTCGCAAGATGAGAAGTCGTTTCAGGAAAAGATTGTGACTGATCTGCGCGCTCTTGCTTCTGAGATCGAAGAGCTGACTTTGTCGATCATCACGCGGCAGGCCCAGCTTGCCCGGGTCGAGATTCGCGCGCCTGAAAGTGGCGTTATCCATGAAATGCAAATGACCACGCTTGGGGGTATCATCGCGCCCGGCGGCACACTTTTGGACATCATCCCTCAGGATGCAGGCTTTGAATTTGAAGTGCGCGTTCCGCCTCACTCCATCAGCAAGGTGAAGTACAACCAACCTGCGCAGATTGTCTTGGGCGCATTTGACCAGCGCACGACACCAAAACTTGGTGGCTGGGTCAGGTCAATCTCGCCCGAGGCCATTCGTGATCTGCAAACCGGCCAGCTTTATTACCGTGTAGCGCTGAACATCCCACAAGAACAGATTGACCGCCTGCCCGAGGCCGCACAGCTGATCCCCGGCATGCCCCTTGAAGCGTTTCTGAAGACCACGGAAAGGACGGTTCTAAGCTATCTGACCGAGCCTTTGACGGCACATCTGCGCCACGGATTTCGGGAATAGGTTGGCCGAAGGCGCAATGCTCTGGCATGTTAGGAAAAAATTTACCCAAATCGTTTCTTAAGGGGGGATGAAGACAAAGCCCTCAACCCTTTCGATCACGGTCGTGATCCCGCATCTTAACCAACGCAGTGGATTGCTACGGTGTTTGACCGCTCTTGATGCGGGCACTCGGGCGGCAAATCAGATTATCGTCGTTGATAATGGATCAAACCAGCCGCCTGATGATATCTGTGCCGAATTCGAGGGTGTTCGTTTGATGCACCAACCTCTGGCC
>JAGXHA010000006.1 GCA_024636475.1 Roseobacter sp.
ACGACGACACCTCAGCTTGGATCGCCGTGTGCAAAAGCGCCTTCGCGCCATTCTGGATCACCTCCGTCAGCGGATCCGGTGAAAATTCTGATGGCAGTTCGAATGGTATAACAGTAGATTTGGCCATGGTGGCATATCCTTTCTCTTTGAGACTGACGGCGTCTTTCAACACCGCCATGATATGCCGCCCGCTTCAGGCCATCACCAACTTTCGGGCATAACTCGTCTTCAAAAGTGCTAGATCGAATGCTTCAGAAGCGTCTACAAGCGTAGCTCCTACACCATCCACACTAAGCTCAGTGCAACCCTCAACAACGTGTGCATTAGTTAGAACATACCCATCACCTGAAACCACAAAGCCAGAACCAGAACTGCTAGTTGATTTGGCTTTAGCTTTCGGTTCAGGGCTAGGTGAAGTTTGTTCATCAGCATCGCCGGAGTTTACGAAAGCTACCGTCCGTCGCACAACCTCCATCAGTTTACCGTCAGCCTCAAGGCCGAATGCAGGACTCCGGCCCATAGCTATACTGGAAGTCACAGCCGAAAAAGTGTTTATGTCCCATGCCTTTGCCGAAACCATCACAGTAGACCATGCGCCGTTGATAAAATTCGATCGCGTATAGAGTTTTGAATTATCTTCCAGTGTCGCTGACGAAACCACAAAATTTCTTTTCCGCACAGAGTATGGCTCAAAGCTTTTGGCGTGAACATCAAGTGTATAATTATGAGTGTTAGCCGCCGTCTGCTGACTCAAGCGGCCAACTGAAATCGACAGGCTACTGGCAGCATGACGAAAATTGAGAAAGTTCTCGCTTGGTGGATCTTGAAGCAATGTCTTTTCAGGAAGCATCACAGACATATCAAGTGCAGAAAAATACTGCATATCCCATCCGTCGCGTTCGTTTCGTTCATGAAAGCTGAAAGCCAGTGCCGCCGTATGCCACTCCTCAGAAGAAGTGCTAAATTCTTTGTAGGAATATCGCTGCATCGCCTCACGGCTCAAGCGGCCCCAGTCACCATCCAATAAACCGACATAGTGGCCCTCAAAGGCAAGTGCTGCCTGCAGATATCGCCTCTCACCAAATGTGAGGCCAGCGGAACTGAAATTTTGAAATAACGCCTCGTAGTTTTGCGATTTACCAACAGTAGCCGAGACCATGAATATCAGCGAGAACAGGATAGTTCCCAACCAGTGCATCCTGAACATATATCCCTCCTGTAACTTTCAAAGGATGCCACAACGCCACTAACATCGACAATGCGTGCTAGCAGTTTATCTCGAAATTTGGTCGAATTTGAGGCGCTTAATGGTCCGTTCTCGCGATTCCCTCACCTTAACACTCGTCTGGTCAAATCGGCACGGAACGCGACTGAGCAGTTTCATACTTTCGATAGTGGAGTAAGCGGTCACTGACGTTGCCTTGAAGTCACACGTTCTCACCTCAGCCAAGCTCTCATGCTGTTTTGCTTAGAAGCGAAACCAACCGCCGCAATTCCTGCATTTCCTTTGTTCGCAACCCATGCCGATAGTTAGGATGAGCTGCACCAGAAAGTTGACCACCGCCAGCGCCATGCATCCGGCATACCGCCCAGCCGCGCACCGCAGGATTTTTGCATAGAAAACCTGAGCGTTTTGAGTGCGCAGTACATCGCGGCGACGCACGCGCCCTTTGCATGGGGTTGCCGTCACTTTTCACCATCAACCCTCCCCCCGGTGCTGACATCGCCCACGATGGCCTGTCCGCTGCTCTCCACATTCACACGCTCGACGCGGACGGTCTGCTGGGCCTTGGCGCGGTATTTCTTGAGCGCGTCCATCTGGGCGAGGTAGGTGCGGCTGAGCCGTGTCATGGACCGCTCTAAGCTTTCGCGTATATCTGTGCTGTCTTGGTAAGTCATCCGTTCGGATATTGAGGTCATGGCGATGTGCGTTGCTGTCATCTGAGAAATCAACATCGCTTCAAGTGCGTCTTGTGGCTCAGTTTCTGCAAAGATTGCCGAGACAAAGGTTGCGTGTTTCTCTGCCGATTTGCCGAGTGCGGATATGGCGGTCGTGTAAACGCCAAAAGCGGCGTCATAGGTTCGCATCCCCATAAGTGTTTCAATCTTCATGTCGGGACTGACTTTGCCAACGAAATTTCCATCCGCGCCCTTTTCAAGTTTAGGATATTGCCGAAGTGGCTTCTGATGTTCGATCTGCTCTTTGCTGTTGTCCGTCATATATGCTTTCCTTCACTGTGATTGGTTCGTCCGAATGTCCCGACCTCATCCACCTGCCTATGGCTAGATGTATATATGTCCTGCTTATTGTGACGCGGCGCTGTGCTGATTTGGCCCAAAGCGTCACATATTCAGTGCATGACCTTGCCAAGCGCAAAACGATGCACGGTATTTGTGACAAGGTATGCACGGTATTCATGCGGGGATTCTCCATTTTTTGAACGCCAGCGATGCTTTGCCACCATCCATGATAGGGGCCTCTGCCAGCGCCCAAGTCGATGCGCGACCGACGCCGGAGGGGCCAAGATGCGGTGCGCGGGTCAGGTGGATGAAACCGCGTTCCTCTAACATCTTGAACCACGGCCCAACCGTGTTGCGGTGTACGTGCAATGCAATCGCTGCGTCGCGGTGGCTTAGGAATATCTCGCCATTGTTCGCGCCGTTGTATCGCCGTTTGAGTTCGATATAGAGCGCGCGGGGGCCAGGGGGCAGGGTGGCCCATGCTTGCGTTGCCAATACCCATTCGGGAAGCTGGACGAAACGCCCAGCCCCCCTTTTCTTGTGCTTGTAGGGTTTGCCTGCCATCAGCGTTTGTCCACCGTGATACAGGCCAGCCAGACGCGCACCGCGGTCAGTTGAGATGAGCATCCGCCAACGGATACCCAAGCGGCCTCTGCGGCCCCCTCCGCGCCTTTGCGGGCCATGATGTGCCACTTACCATTGTGACGGGTTAGGTGGGTGTGCAGGTCAGTCATGCTTGCCCCCATAGTGCAGCGCTGCGATTAGGCGGGCTTGGGTGGCGGTAAGGCCATAGCGAGCGCATAGGCGGCGAATGAGTGCAGGGGTCATTGCGACAACCCCAGATCTGCCAAGGAGCGGGCCGATGGTGGAAAGCGCAGTGCGCTCCGGTCAACGCCTTCTTTCAGAGAATAATACGCCACGTTCTGCGGCCCGCGATACTCCGCATGGATGGGCCAGCCGTAGTGATGGCGCAGGCGGTGGATGATTGCGCCAAGCCGCCAGCCGCGCACCTCTCTTATTTCGGTGCGGTGGCTGATTGTGCGCTTGTCCAGCAAGGCCTTGCAGGTCCAGAACACTTGAGATTCGCTGGAATAGAATTGATCGTTTGACATTGGGAAATCCTTACGGTTGATGCCGCAAGGCGCTGGGGGTAGGGTGCAAACATTCCTGTCACGGAAAACGCTACATCCGCCGCCCATGCACCTTGCATGGCGGGGGGTGTGGTTATTCAGTATTTGCCTGAAGTGTGGCGTCGATATCGGCTTCGTTCCAGAAGAGACGCGAGCCGAGTTTTACAGGCTTGGGAAGTCGGCCCAGTTCAACGTCCCTGTAAATTGTCGTGCGACCCCTGCCACCTAGTTTTGCTTGGAGGTCGCTGAAAGAAAGATATCTCATTTTTGTTTCCTTATGCACGATTTTAATCCGTGGTGCATAAGTGGACGGTTTTGCTAGCTATTGCATGTTAGGTATCTATGTCGTTTTTTTTGTCTGTTGAAGAATAAATACTCGATATATCCAACACGTCCTCGTAGACAGTTTTATCCCAACCTATTTTGGATGATGGATTTAGCGCATTTTTGGGTGGGTCGAAAGAAGCCCAACGAACCATCATTTTTCGACTTGCTACGAATTCCTTTCGCAATTGTTCTTTGTCTGGATGGACCATGAGATTTTTAATTTCCGTGTAGCTTGTTTCACGTCCACAGACGGTCAGCGCCTCCGCTACGGCATCGCACGCACTATGTTTGTTTGAACCTTCATCATTCCTCGTTAGTTTGAGGCCGTAGTCGGCTACCAACTCCAGCGTAAGGCTCCACAATAAACCCAGTTCCAGCCAATTCTTTTTACGCGGGCGACTTCGCCGCTTGGGCCGCTTCGCGTGACCGCTTAAGACCGCGCTTGCAAAAATACGCAAACCTTCAGGGAGCGGCATATCTGAACGCAAGTTCGTGGAACAAATTTCGAGGCAATAGTCAAAAAAACTTTCTTCAGAAAGCGCAAGGTTAACCAATAAATTGGCAATGTGAGGCTGTACTTCGAAGTAAAGGGTAAAGCTTTTGTCATGCTGTTCAGCGGTCTCAAAGGCATTTAGTTGTCGGTGGTTTTGTTGAATATTCTTTGAGAAACCTAAGATTGAATCACCAACGGTACTTTCAGGGTAGTCTATCTTGCCATCTACAATTAACTCTTCAACTCGATCGCAAACGTAGTTGGTAGCGTTTCGATAATCCATCATCTTGAGAATACCCTAACTACTTCAGTCTCTTCGCCTACGATGGTGCTCGCCCACCGCTCCATAAGCGCCCGCCTTTGCTCTAGAAAGTCTGTCCGCTTGTAAGCCTGAACCGTCTTGGACCCGACCATGTGGCTGATGCACATTTCGGCCACGTCATGCGGTGCGTTTGTCGCCTCTGCCAGCCAGACGCGTAGAGATGTGCGGAAACCGAGGGGGCGTTCTTTCATGCCGCGTCGATCCATCAGGGCGGTCATCGTCATGTCGGAAATGACGCCGCGCTTAACGCCGGGAAACAGCAACCCGTCGCGGGCGAATTTGCGGGCCTCTTCAATCACGCGGTGGGCTTCTGACGACAAGGGGATGCGAAAGTCCTTGGTCGCGTCCTTGCGGCCTTTCATGCCCTCTGCGGGGATGGTCCACACGTCACCGTCGATCTGGTCCACGTGGATATTGCGTAGGGGGCCAGACCGCGCACCCGTCAGGATAAGCAACCGCAAGGCCAGTTCTGTAATGCTGCCCCCAAGCGATTGATAGAACGCTGGCACGTCCTGCCACGGCAACGCTGGCACGTTTGTTACCGTGTGGCGTTGCTTGCCTAATAGCGCCTTGGCCTTGTCGGTCGCTTGCAGATCCACCTCTAGGCCCAGCGCCGCCGCGTGACGCAGAACGATGCCGAGACGGTTCATTGCCTTGTCGGCGGTCGCGGCTTTGGTGTGCCAGATCGGGGCTAAGGTGTCGCGGATATCTTTCTGGTCGATATCAGCCACAGGCACTTGGCCCAGCTTGGGCAAGATGTGCAATTCCAGCGGTGAAAACCAACGGCCCGCCGTGCCATCGCCTTTGAGTTCGGCCTTGCGGCTTTCAAATGCGTCCAGCGCGATATCGGTCAGCTTGTGGATATTGCGCGCCGCCTCACGTCGCTGGCGTTCGCGTTCCTTGATCGGGTCCAGACCTTGCCGCACCAACGCCCGCCATTGTTCGGCAGAGACGCGCGCCTCTTTCAACGAAACGTCGGGATATGCCCCAAGCCCCATTTCGCGCCGCCTGCCGTGAGGTGTGACGCGCAGCACCCATTGCGCGCCGCCATCCGGTCGCTTGACCAGCCACAGGCCCCCACCGTCCGCATGTTTGCCAGCGGGGGCGGCCTTTACTGTCGATGCGCTTAGTCGATTTGTAGCACGGGTCATATTCGGCCCCCCTCTCAATCCCCCTCAACATATGGTATGCCGTGGGGTGTTGTGAAGTGCCATTGGTCATGAATATGAATAAATACCCTTATTTTATTGAGGCTTGGGTGTGCCGTGGTGCATCAAGATATAGAACTTGGATGCCCCCCGCCCGCACCATGGCCTGAAATCAGACCAACGGTCCCTTATCTGTGTTCAGCATGAAGCTTGGCGCGCCCTTTGATGAAGGTTTGCGCTGTCATTGGCCAAGGTTGCAATTTTTATGGACCGACTGCTATCTATGGTGGAATATTTCTTCTACGTCGCGATTCGAGGATATGGATTTTTCAAGAAAAGATTGTTTCCGAACAGGTCGGTTTATAAGCTCTTAATATTTTTAAGTGCATGATCGGCTTGCAATTATATAGCGCATTGCGCCGCCCGTAAAACAGCCCGTTTCCCTTTTTCTTCTAATTCTACTTACCCATTTTATCATTTTATTTTTGCCAATTCTATTTCAATAGGGATTTAAACCAATGAATTACACATCGACCAAATTGCTATCGGCACTGTCTTGTCCCCAAGATAAATCGCTGCGGGACATCAACTTTGCCCCGCTTGGCGCAGCGGCCTGGACCACATCCGGGGATCTGGCGCAGAACGGTATCACGGCCATCGCGCAGGCAGCGTCTGGTGCCATGCGCAGTGGTCAGGGGTTTGATCCGACGCGCGATTCCGTTTCGGCAAGCATCAAGAATTCGCTGCTTCTGGCGGCTGCACAGGGGTATAGTCGGTTGGCCATCCCTTTCATCGTGTCGGGCATTTTCAAGGACCGGATAGATCCCGGTGCGCGAAAGCCTGAGATTGCCTTTATTATCACCCAGTCCATTGCGAACTCTCGTGGCTCCGTCGATGTCGTCATCGTCGCTTGGGACCCTTCTGATAAGGCGCTATTTGATCAATATGTGCGCGACGTGAACGACCCGGGCATCACCGTGCAAAAAGGTAGCATCACCGATTTTAGCTGTCACCACTGCCCTGCAATTGTGAACGCGGCCAACATGGAGGTCGTTTCGGCTGCGGCCTGTCAGGGCATATTGCAAAGGCGGTCAATGGGGGCGTCGATGGGGGACCAAAATCGGGTGCCATCGACCAAGAGGCGCAAGGGATTATCACCGCATTCTGGCAGACCAACCCAAACCCATAGGGTCAAATGCCAGTGATTTAATCGTTGTCCGACTTTTTTGTCAGAGGCGATCTGTGGTAGGGGGTCTTTGCGCCGGGATGCGTCGTCATTCACAGGTCTGCAAGTGGTGCGGCCGTCATGCTACATCGCACCATAGTGACCAGAGCCCGAGGTTTTTCTGGCAACAAGACTTAAAAGACATAGGTCTTTTAAGGTAACGAAAGGGCAGTGCACGATGAGAATTTTATTTACAGGCGGATCAGGAAAAGCTGGGCGTCATGCGGTCGAGTATCTGGTCAAGCAGGGCCACCGTGTTTTGAATGTTGATCGCGTCGTTCTGGATCATCCTGATGTAAGCACACGCATCGCCGATATTACTGACGCGGGACAGATGTTTGACGTGATGGGCAGTTATGCCGGATATGACGAGCTTGAGCCGGGCACAGGTGTCCCATCCTTTGATGCAGTTGTGCATTTTGCCGCAATCCCGCGATTGTTGATGATGTCGGATAATGAATGCTACCGGGTCAACACATTGGGGACCTACAACATCATTGATGCGGCGGTAAAATTTGGCGTCAAAAAAATCATCTTTGCCTCTTCCGAGACGACCTATGGCGTCTGTTTTGCGGATGGCGAACGCAAGCCTGAGTACCTGCCGATTGATGAAGAACACCCCGTCATCCCCGAGGACAGCTATGCGATGTCAAAAGTCGCAAACGAGGTCACGGCGCGCAGTTTTCAGCGCCGCAGCGGGTTCGATATCTATGGGCTGCGCATCAACAATGTGATTGAACCACATGAATATGAACAGAATTTCCCGGCTTATCTTGCCAATCCTGATCTGCGGCGCAGGAATATCTTTGCCTACATCGATGCGCGTGATCTTGGTCAGATGGTGGATCGCTGCCTTGCGACAGACGGGCTGGGATTTGAGATCTTCAATGTCTCCAACGATGAGCATTCGGTCGGTGAAACAACGGATGAGTTGATCAAACGCTATTACCAAGATGTCCCAGTCAGCCCGATGGGGCCGACTGAAACCTTCTATTCCAACAAAAAAGCCAAAGCGCTTCTTGGCTATGAGCCTCAGTATAACTGGCGGATGTATGTGGATGAAAAGGCAAAGCAATAGCCGGTGAAGGTGTTCAAAGCCTGCATGAGAGGCGCTGATGAAGCGCCTCTTAAAGGGGTGTGGGCGGCGTTGGGACCGATCCCGGCTTGCCACGCCACAGGATAAACAAACCCGATGCGACGACCAGCATCGATCCAACCACCATCGCTAGGTTCAACTGTTCGTCGAACAAAAGTACGCCCAAGGCAATTCCGAAAAGCAGGCGGGTGTAACGGAACGGTGTCACCGATGATACATCGCCCGTGCGCATTGCTTTCATCAAAAACGAATAGGCAGCGACGCCTGCCAGCACGGCTGCCAACAGGTAAAGGGATGTTTGCAGGTCGGGCTGCACAAATGGTGCCAACTCCCAAATTGAAAATATGGCACCGGCAACGACGATGGCCAGAAAACCGTAAAAGCCCAACACTGACGTGCCAAGCGAAAGCGGTGCTGCGCGGCTGGCCAGGTCGCGCCCCGCAAAACCGAACATGCCGAGAATTGCCAGAATGGACAGTATGGAAAAGCTATCCGTGCCCGGCTGGAGGATGATCATGACCCCGATCAACCCGACAATGATGGCTGTCCACCTGCGCCAACCGACCTTCTCGCCAAAGAACAAGGCGGCACCGGCGACAACCACCAAGGGGGTCGCCTGCAAGATCACGGTTGCTGCGGATAACGGGATCAGCGAGATCGCAAGGACGTAGAACAACCGGCCGGTAATTTCGAAGACCACCCTGATCCGCATGGGGCGAGATAAGACATCAGCTATAAAAAGCGGTTCCTTGTTCAGTCGCGCAATGCAGGCAAAAACAAAAGCGCCGCCAGCGCCAAAAAGGATCAGGATTTGGGTGATAGGCATCGTCACCGATACGGCTTTTATCAACGCGTCCTCGACTGCAAAGACCGCCATTGCGGCAATCATCCAGATACTGCCCAGCAGATTTTCCTTATCTGCAGTGGGCCGGTTGGCGATCATAAACTGTCCAATGCGATTTTTACTGCCGCTTCTTGTGAGGCTTATTTCGGGCACTAAACAAGCGTGTTGCGGTCGGGCAAATAGGTACTGTCGCGAAGAATTCTGCTGAAGATTTCATAGGCTAGATCCGCAAGAAGGTGAATTTAAAAAATTGCTGCACTCCGGTTTAGGCGCTAGCTTTGGTTGAACGTCAGTTTACCAAAAAGGAAGCCCATCATGTCGATCATCCACGTCATTGCAGTTATCACAACCAACCCCGGCAAGCGCGCTGATGTGCTGGAACTGTTTAACGCCAATGTCCCAGCCGTTTTGGCCGAAGAGGGGTGCATCGCGTACGAGGCAACAACCGACACCGAAAATGCGGGGCCAATGCAGACGCAATTTGGTCCTGATACATTTGTTGTCGTTGAACAATGGTCCGACATGGAGGCGCTTCATGCACATGCGCGGTCTGCTCATATGAAAACCTACTCTCAGAACACTGACGAGATGCTGGCGAACCGTGCTATTCACATCCTCTCACCGGTTTGATCGCCAGAAAATAGGGCGACGTCTGGTTAGCATACCGACTGATCCGCCGCTTCAAGCGCCCCTTTAGAGAACCGCTGAAAATTAGGGCCGTGTCGGTTGACCCCGACGGCATCGGTGTGGGCTAGACGTTTTTGACGAGCGCCCGGGCCTCCCATAGGCGTGGGTGGCCGACGACCCTAAAGATCGCGCAATGCCTGACAACGCGCCCTGCAAAGTCAAACGCGGACTTCACCCAGAACCTTCCTTTTTGGGGGCGCAGATCATCTGACGATGGCCGAAGCGCCTGAGGGCGCACCTCTACTTTGCCTGTCATGCTTTTTGAGCTGCGAAAACTCTGGCAAGCATCCACGATGATCATGGAACGCTTTGACCGGTGCAGTAGTTAAACACTGTAATCAAATCATTAGTTTATCCGTGCATCGCGCGAAATTTACCCATTCAAGGACGTTAACCCCATGTTGAAAAACCTGTTTCTCGGAGCTTTGGCAATAGGGGTTACCGGCGCAGTTGGTTTTGGCGTTTATGCCTACAAATCCCCGATTGCCGCCATCACGTCAGATCAACACGGCGACTTTGAGCCGGAGCTTGTCGAAAAGGGCCGGGTGCTTGCCTCGGCGGGGTATTGTGCGACCTGCCATACCGCCTCTGATGGCGAACCCTATGCGGGCAACTACGCGATGCAGACGGGCTTTGGCACTTTGTATTCGACGAACCTGACGCCAGCCATGGAAACCGGAATCGGGTCTTACTCTGCCGAGGCGTTCCGGCGCGCGATGCACGAAGGCGTTGACCGCGAAGGTCGGCATTTGTTCCCTGCGTTTCCTTATGACCACTTCACAAAGATGACCGACGAAGATGTGGATGCGATCTATGCCTACATCATGACAGAGGTTGCACCGATCGAGACCGTACAGACACCGAACGAGCTTCCGTTTCCGTTGGACCAGCGCTTCCTTCAGGCCGGTTGGAAACTCCTGTTTGCGGATCTGGGCCGGTTTGAGCCTGACAGCGATCATTCAGAGGCGTGGAACCGGGGAGCCTATCTGGCCGAAGGGCTTACGCATTGCGGCGCATGCCACACACCGCGCAATGCATTGGGTGCTGAAAAGACCTCGGAGCAATATGCTGGGGCACAGATCGACAGATGGAGCGCCCCGGCGCTGACGGCCGCTAACGCGTCTTCCGTTCCGTGGACGGCTTCCGATTTCAAGTCTTACCTTGTGAAAGGAACGACAAACTACCACGGCGTTGCGGCTGGCCCGATGGGCCCCGTTGTGCATGAGGGAGTACGCGACTTGCCAGAGGATGATATTGACGCACTCGCGATCTATCTGGCCGATAAGGTCGGAGCGACTGAAGATGATCCTGCGCAAAGCGAGATCGTGCTGGCCAGCTTGCGCAAAAACCAGCCTGATCCGCAATACCGTCGCGATTTGGGCGCACGGCTTTATGCGACGGCCTGTGCCTCTTGCCACTACAACACCGCGCTCATCAGTCAGGGTCGGCCCGATCTGGGCATCAACTCTGCGACCAACCTTGATACACCCAACAACCTTATTCACGTCATTTTGGACGGGATGAACGCGCCTGAGGGAATTTCCGGCGTCGTGATGCCGGGCTTTCGTGACGCGCTGAGCGACACCGAAATTACAGCAATCGCCGCCTATCTTCGCGATAAGCGCGCTGGGCAACCGGCTTGGCCAAATCTGGCTGAAACTGTTGCCGATCTTCGCGTCAATGGGCCTGCGGCACACTAAAATCTAAAGGATTCAGAAATGATCAAATTCGAGATTAATGGACGTAGTGTCAGCGTTGACGCCGATCCTAAGACGCCCCTTTTGTGGGCCATCCGCGATGAAATAGGCCTGACTGGCACGAAATTCGGCTGTGGCATCGGTATGTGCGGCGCTTGCACTGTGCATGTGGGCGGGCGCGCAACGCGGTCTTGCATCACAGCAGTAGCCGACGTTGAGGGCACTAAGATCACGACCATCGAAGGCCTTGATGATCAGGCGAACCACCCCGTTCAAGAAGCATGGCGCAATCTTCGCGTGCCTCAGTGCGGATACTGCCAATCGGGTCAGATCATGCAGGCAGCCGCGCTGTTGCAGGACATTCCCGCCCCGACAGACGATGATATCGATGCGGTCATGACAGGCAATCTGTGCCGGTGCATGACCTATCCGCGTATTCGGCAAGCCGTTCGCGAAGCTGCAACAGCAATGACAGGGGCGCAAAACAATGGGTAATAAATTGCTTTCACGTATGACGAATTCCGCCAAACCCAGCGACATGACCCGTCGCGGGTTTCTTGTCTCCATGACGGCCACAGGGGTGGCTTTTGGCTTTCCACGCGCATCATCTGCTGCAATGGATCCCGCCGCGCCAGATGGCATTCCGGTCGAGAGTGTTGGTGACACTTTTGAACCAACCTTGTGGTATTGGATCGACAGCGAAGGTCAGGTCAACGTCAACATCATCCGCGCCGAGATGGGCCAGCACGTCGGCACGGCAATCGCACGTATCCTTGCAGACGAGCTTGAAGTGGCATGGGAAGACGTCAACATCACCCATGTCGACAGCGCCGAAAAATGGGGCACGATGGTCACCGGCGGAAGTTGGTCGGTCTGGCAAAGCTGGCCAGTCTATCGCCAAGCGGGGGCCGCTGGCCGCACCGCCTTGATCGAGGCCGCAGCAACGATGTGGGGCGTTGATCCCGCTGATTGTACAGCACGTGACGGGGCGGTCAGCGACGGCACAAACACCATCACCTATGCCGAACTCGTCAGTGCGGGGCTGTCACGCAGCTTTACCGAAGAGGAAATGAAGGCGCTGCCGCTCAAGCCGCATTCCGAGTTGCGCTTGGTGGGCAAGGACGTGACCGCCCTTGATATCGAGAACAAGATCAACGGCAAAGCGATCTATGGTCTGGATGCCAAGGTTGACGGTATGGTCTACGGCGTGCCGATGTTGCCGCCAACCCGACTGGGGTCTTCGGTGACGTCGGTGGATGACAGCGCTGCAAAGAGCATGAAGGGCTATTTGCAAACGCTGACCCTTGATGATCCGTCAGGTACGGTGCCGGGCTGGGTTGTCGTGTTGGGCGAAACCCTGATGGCTGCAAAGTGGGCATCCCAAGTGATCAAGGTCGAATGGGCTGCGGGCGACACAGCCGGTGTGAGCGAGGCCGAGATCAACGACCGTTCTAGGGCGTTGATTGCCGATCAAACATCGGGGGCTATTTTGGCAACCGAGACGCCAGATACAACAGATGCGTTCAGCAGCGCTGCCAATGTGATCGAGGCTGAATATACCACCCAAACCGTGTTGCACTTCCAGCTTGAACCGGTCAACGCGACCGTATTTCAGAACGAAGACGGCATTTGGGAAATCCATACAGGCAACCAGTGGCAGTCGCTTATCGTGCCAACGCTGTCGACCGCGCTGGACGTCCCTGCGGACCGTATTGTCATGCGGACCTACATGCTGGGCGGAGGGTTTGGCCGGCGCTTGAACGGCGACTATGCCGTTCCCGCAGCCCTTGCTTCGAAGGCGCTTGGCGGCAAGCCGGTCAAGTTGGTGTTCTTTCGTGAAGATGATGCGCAATTTGACAGCCCGCGTTCGCCCAGCGTTCAAAAGCTGCGGATGGCATTCGATACCGATAACGCCGTTGTAGGTATGGAACATCACGCCGCTGCTGGCTGGCCAACGGGCGTTGTTGTGCCGTCTTTTATGCCCAAAGGGGTGAACGGTGAACCTTACGATCCCTTTGCGATTGATGGGGCAGACCATTGGTATTCGGTGGGCGCGCACAAGGTTCGGGCGATCTCGAACGATCTGGCTAACAAGACGTTTCGCCCCGGCTGGTTGCGGTCCGTCGGTCCCGGTTGGACGAACTTTGCCGTCGAAAGCTTTATGGACGAGGCGGCACATCAGGTTGAAGCTGACCCGCTTGAATTCCGGCTTCGGCACCTGAAGGCAGAAGGCTACAACGCGGGATCGGCGCCAAACGCCGTCGGCGGTGCCGCCAGACAGGCGGCGGTGTTGCAAAAAGTGGCAGACATGTCCGGCTACGGGTCTGCCGACTTGCCGGCTGACACCGCGATCGGGATTGCCTCAACGTTCGGCCAGGCGCGCTCGATGCCAACCTGGACGGCAAGTGCTGTTCAGGTGCACATCGACCGCCAAACCGGCGAGATTGATGTTCAAAAGATGTGGCTTGCCTTTGACTGTGGCACGGTCGTTGATCCCGACAGCGCTCTTGCGCAATGTGAAGGTGCGGCACTTTGGGGGCTGTCCATGGCGCTTTATGAGGGGACGAAGATTGAAAACGGGAATGTCGCAGACCGCAATCTTGGATCATACACCCCTTTGCGGATGATCGACACGCCGGAAATGGAAATTGCATTCGTCGAAAGCACCGAGGTGCCCGTCGGACTGGGAGAGCCTGGGACAACTGTCATCGCACCAGCGATTGCGAACGCCATTTACAACGCGACCGGGGCAAGGATGCGGAGTTTGCCGATCCGGCCGGATGATATTTTGGCGGCTCTGAACGCGTAAATGACAAAAAGGTGTCCGACCAATCGGGCACCTTTTCTAATGCATCACTCGTTTGATTTTCGGAAAACGATCTCAGCTTTGATCCAACGGTTTTTGATCAAAGCAATCGGGCTTTGTTTCTCACGGCTATGATCCTGTCTCAAGATCCGGATACACAAGTCTGAGCGTTTCGGTGAGCTTTTGACTGCTTACGGGCTTTTTCACAACTTTGTCATCTGGTGCGAGAAAGCTGATCTGGTCCCGGTCATAGGCGGTGATAAAAACAAACGGGATGCCGCGCTCGCGCAGGATATCTGCCACCGGTTTTGATGTCTTGTTATGTCCTAAATTCACATCCAGAAATGCGATATCTATGTCGCCCTCGCGGGCCTTTACCTTGGCCTCTTCAAGATGAACGCTGGGCCCTACGACGGTAAACCCAATATCCTCAAGGATATCTGTCATCTCAAAAGCGACGATCACTTCGTCTTCGACTATGAAAATGTTTTGCGGCGTTTTACGCATCAGATTGTTCGATCTTCCATGTTTTGCGGCATCCGAAGATGCCATTTGAAACCGTCAGGCTCGAAGACTGTGTTAACTTCTCCGCCTGTCTCCATCTGAAGCGCGCGTCCTGTAATAAAGCTGCCAAATCCCGTCTCGCTGGGGTCTTCGGCAGCAGGGCCGCCGCTTTCTTTCCAATGAAGTTCAACGAAAGAACCATCGGTGGCCTTTGTTAGTTCCCATGTCAGGTAAATACGCCCTGCGGGCACCGACAATGCGCCGTATTTCAGTGCGTTGGTGGCCAGTTCGTAAAAGGCCATCGAGAAAGACAGCGCTTGGCGCGAGGGTATTTCGATCTTGGGTCCGGACATGATGATCCGGTCACCGCAGATGGGGATGAGCACATCGTCAGCTACGGCTTCGATATCCCCGCGGCCCCATTCGGTTCCAACCAGTTTGGAATGGGCGACAGCATAAGCGTTGAGGCGCTGATCAATTGTTTTGCGCAAATCGCTCCGAATGCTCATTTTACGCAAGGACTGGCTTACGATGGATTTGACCACACTGAACGCATTCTTCACCCGGTGGTTCAGTTCGGCGATCAGGATGTTTTGCGTCTCTTGCAGCCTGCGTTCCTCGTCGATATCGATCACGGCGACCGTGGCACCAATGCGGTTCCCTTGTGCGTCAATGACCGGCTGTCCGATGATGCGTATCCAGAAAAGGGTGCCGTCGCCGCGTCGGTAATGCACATCTATTTCAGAGTGATCCTCTCCGTCGCGGATCACGCGCGACAAGGGGTATTCATGAGCCTCCACTGGGCTGCCGTCCTCGTGAAAGGATATCCATTCACCATAATAGTCGGGATTGTCTGAATGAAATACTTGGTGGCGCAGCATCTTTTCGAGATGGCTGTTGCCGTAGATGATCTTTCCGTCCGCATCAGCCATAATAAGACCAACCGGCACAGTCTCCATCATGGCTTCGAGAAAGCTTAACCTGTGTGACGCGGTGTGGGCCGTGGTTGATGGAAGATCAGCGTCTGATTTCTTACTGAAGATTTCATCTTGCAAACGCAGAAGATCGGCGGCTATTTCATTTGTGGTTTTTCTAAACATCGTGTTTTCCAGATCATACGCGCAACATGTCGTCAGACATATCCCAGCATTCCAAACTGTCCAGTGAAGATCTTCCAGATACCAAGCGACAAGCGCCATAGCAAAGACCAAGCAATCAGCGTCTACAATAAATACGACTGCAGCGCAGATGCCAGTATTTCATTTACGCCAGTTGACGCGGGCGGGAAATCAGGCTGCTTCCAAGCGGTCCCTAGGTTCGTTTGCCCGCAAATTTCTCGGCCCATTCCTCGCGTTGCTCGTCGGTGATCTTGCTGAACAGAACCTCGGGCACTTCAAACACATGACCGGGGGCAAGCTGCGCCAAGGCTGCGGGCACATCATCGGGCCATCCGGCATCGCTTACCTTCATGCCCGTCAGCATCTTCTGCGCTGCGTCGGGGATGAACGGTGCACTAAGCACTGCGTAAAGCGGTATCAGGTTGAGGGCCAAGCGGACTTGGGCGGCGGCCTTGTCGGGATCGGTCTTGAAGGTGGTCCAAGGCGCTTCGGCTTGCAGGTATTCATTGCCTGCCGCCCATATCGCGCGCAGCTCGGCGGCGGATTTGCGGACCTCCATCGCGTCCATCGCGGTTTCGTAGCGGGCAACGCGTTCCGTCAGATCAGCGATAAGCGCATGTTCGGCAGGGCCATATTCGCCTGCCTCTGGCACCGCTTCGCTGAATTTCGAGCGGCAAAATTTTGTGATCCGGCTGATGAAGTTGCCCAAAACATCTGCAAGGTCTTTGTTCACCGAAGCTTGGAAATTCTCCCATGTAAACTCGGCGTCCGAGGTTTCGGGCGCATGGCTCAGCAACCACCAGCGCCACGTGTCGGCGGGTAGGATTTCCAGCGCCTGATCCATGAACACACCGCGCCCACGCGAGGTCGAAAACTGCCCGCCGTCATAGGTCAGGTAGTTGAACGATTTGATGTAATCGACCAGCTTCCACGGTTGGTTGCTGCCCATGATCGTTGCCGGAAAGCTTAGCGTGTGAAAGGGGACATTGTCCTTGCCCATGAACTGGGTATAGCGCACGTCGTCAGCGCCTTTGTCCGTGCGCCACCAGCTTTCCCAATCGCTGCCTTTGCCCGCATCGACCCACTCCTGCGCGCAGGCAATGTATTCGATGGGCGCGTCGAACCACACATAGAACACCTTGCCCTCCATCCCCGGCCAGTCTTCGTCGCCGCGCTTGACGGGCACGCCCCAGCTTAGATCGCGGGTAATGCCGCGGTCTTGCAAGCCGTCGCCGTCGTGCAGCCATTTCTTGGCAATGGATGTCGTCAATACGGGCCAATCGGTCTTTGAATCAATCCAGTCCGACAGGCGGTCCTTCATCGTGGACTGCTTAAGGAAAAGATGCTTGGTTTCGCGCGTTTCCAGATCGGTTGCCCCCGACACGGTAGAGCGCGGGTTGATCAGATCTTCGGGATCGAGTTGCTTGGTGCAATTGTCGCACTGGTCGCCGCGCGCATCCTCGAAGCCGCAATTGGGGCAGGTGCCCTCGACATAGCGGTCGGGCAAAAAGCGGCCATCGGTCTGGGAATAGATCTGGCGCTGCTCGACTTCCTCGATCAGGCCTTCTTCATAAAGTGCGGCGGCAAAAGCTTGGGTCAGCTTGCGGTTTTGCGCACTGGAGGAACGGCCGAAATGATCGAACGACAAGCCGAAACCTTCGGCGATCCGGGCCTGAACCCCGTGCATCTCGGCGCAATATTCATCGACCGGTTTGCCCGCCTTGGCCGCCGCCAGCTCGGCGGGCGTGCCATGCTCATCCGTGGCGCACAAGAACAACACCTCGTTGCCACGCGCCCGAAGGTAACGGGCATAAAGGTCAGCCGGCAATTGGCTGCCGACCAGATTGCCTAGGTGTTTGATGCCGTTAATATACGGAATGGCGGATGTAATAAGGTGGCGTGTCATGAACTTGGACCCCGGATGTGCTTTTGCCCTCGTTTAGCGCAGCGCGGGGGCAAGGGCTAGGGGGCGTCGCCATTGCTGTCGCGTTGGCGGCGCAAGAGACGACCGATGGTAAAGGACGTACGCGGGGCATAGACATAAGGAGTACGCTTTCTTGCCGTGGGGCGCGCGCGCATGCGGGTCAGGCCAAAGATGAAAAGTGCGCCATGTCCGACCGAGATCATGGTAAAGAGCGCTGTAGGCCCGTAGTTTTCGATCAGCACCGAAGCCAGATAGGGAGCAAAGATTGCTCCCACCGCGAACCAGAACATCAGCGCTGCGGAAAGTTCTACCCGCTCTTCGCTGCTGGCAAAATCATGGGCGTGGGCGGCTGCCACGGAATAGATTGGGAATGTCGTCAGGCCAAACAGCGTTGCTGACAGGAAAACCGCCTGAGTGCCCAACCCTGCGGACATCACCGTCACGCCACAGCTGGCGATTGACGCCGCAGACAGCCAGATCAGCACCCAGCGACGGTCGAATTTATCCGCAAGCCATCCGATGGGAAATTGCGCAAGCGCACCCCCCAGGACGAACGCGGCAAGGAACCAGGCGATTTGACCGACTGTCAGGCCGACCTCTTCGCCATAGATCGGACCAACCATCCGGAACGATGCGCTGGAAAGGGCCGCGACAACCACAGCGGCTGCTGCCAAGGGCGATCGATCAACCGCCAGGCGCGGCCGCAGTCGCGGCTGTGAAGGCGTTTCGGGCTGAGGCAGTTTGGTCAGCACCAAGGGCAGCAAGGCCGCACAGCACAAGATCGCCAGCAGGTTGTACGACACATAAGACGCCGGGCTGAGAACTCCGATGATCATTTGCGCTGCCAGCGATCCGCTCATGTCTACGACGCGGTAGGCCCCCATGGTGCGGCCGCGCGTCTCGTTTGTGACCTTGGCGTTCAACCAGGCCTCGACCACAGTATAGCATCCCGCGACGCACAGGCCCGACGCCACACGCATCAGCGCCCAAGCATAGGGGTCAAGAACCAGCATATGCGCCATCAGCCCGATGGATCCCGCAGCGGTAAAGGCGGCAAAGGCGCGGCTGTGGCCGACGCTTCCCATCAGGCGCGGGGCCCACCAGCAGCCGATAAAGAAGCCGACAAAATGTGCCGAGCCCAACATGCCGATTTCCTGGTTGGAAAATCCAAGCTGAAGTCCTGACAGAACGTCAAGCGGTCCGACACCACCCGAGGACAGCTGCAGTAAAATGACCGACAAAAACAGGGCAGCAAATGAAATGAGTAAACGCATGTGAAGGATTGTGTCGGCTTTTGACGCGGAAACCAGCGATCAAAACGACATGATCCGCGAAAAACCGGACGCAAACGGCTTTTGTGGCGCTTGGGCGAAAACGCTCTTGCGATAGGGCAGACGAAACGAGAGGGTGTGCGCAAATGAAGACTAGGGGATCGCTATGAGAATGAATAAACTTGGCCACACAGACATTAAGGTAACAGATTTCTGCCTGGGCTCGATGACATGGGGAACCCAGAACACGCCCGCCGAAGGTCATGCCCAGATTGACCGCGCCTTGGATGCAGGGATCAATTTCATCGACACCGCCGAGATGTATCCCGTTAACCCGATCAGTGCTGAAACTGTGGGCCTGACCGAGGAAATCATCGGCCAGTGGGTCGCAAGTTCGGGGCGGCGCAAGGACATCGTGCTTGCCTCGAAAATCTCGGGTGAGGGCGCTGCGGCGCGCGACGGAGAGCCGATCACCGCAGAGTCCATCCGCCGCGCCGTGGAGGGGTCGCTGAAGCGGTTGCAGACGGACGTCATCGACCTGTATCAATTCCACTGGCCCAATCGCGGCAGCTATATGTTCCGCAAAAACTGGAGCTTTGATCCGTCGTCGCAAAACCGTGCCGAGGTCATCGCAAACATGCAAGAGTGTATGGGTGCGCTGCAAGACGAAGTGCAACGCGGCACGATCCGCAGCTTTGGCCTGAGCAATGAAAGTGCCTGGGGCCTGACACAATGGGCCGAAGCCGCAGAGCGAACGGGCGGGCCACGTCCGGTATCGGTGCAAAACGAATATTCGCTGCTGTGTCGTCTGGCCGACACCGATCTGGCCGAAACGTGCCACAACGAAGACATTGGCCTGCTCTCGTTTTCGCCATTGGCCGCAGGTCTGTTGACCGGCAAATACCAGAACGGCGCAGTGCCCGAAGGGTCGCGTATGGCGATCAACGGTGACTTGGGCGGGCGCAAGACCAACCGCGTGTTCGATGCAACAGCCGCGTATCTGGACATCGCTCAGAAACACGGGCTGGACCCGTCGCAGATGGCGTTGGCGTGGGCACGTCAGCGGCCCTTTATGACGTCGATTATCTTTGGGGCGACGTCAATGGACCAGCTTGAGGTCGCATTGGGTGCCATTGATCTTGAGCTGAGTGATGAGGTTATGACCGACATCGCTGCCGCGCATAAATCGCATCCAATGCCTTATTAAACCTACCTACAGGAGCCTGAAAATGCCGCTTACCATGAGCAAAGACGTGTTTATCACCTGTGCTGTCACCGGCTCCGGCGGTACGCAAGACCGCAGCCCGCATGTGCCCCGCAGCCCCGAACAGATCGCCAACAGTGCTATTGCCGCGGCCAAGGCGGGGGCTGCGGTGGTGCATTGCCACGTGCGCGATCCTGAAACCGGCGCACCCAGCCGACGGCTGGATCTGTACCGCGAGGTGACTGAACGCATCCGCGAATCCGAAACCGACGTGATCCTGAACCTGACGGCCGGCATGGGCGGCGACATTATCTTTGGCCCGACCGAGCGGCCGATGCCCCCGATTGAAGGCACCGACATGATCGGCGCATCCGAACGCGTTCAGCACATCGCCGAATGCCTGCCCGAGATTTGCACGCTCGATTGCGGTACGATGAACTTTGCCGAAGCCGATTATGTGATGACCAACACACCGGGCATGTTGACCGCTATGGGGCAGATGATGACCCACCTGGGTGTAAAGCCGGAGATCGAGGCCTTTGACACCGGCCATCTTTGGTACGCAAAGCAGTTGGTCAAAGACGGTGTGTTGGACAGCCCCGCCTTGGTGCAGTTGTGCATGGGCGTGCGGTGGGGCGCGCCGGATGATCTGAACACCTTTATGGCGATGGTGAACAACGTGCCGGAGGATTGGACCTTCAGCGCCTTTGGCTTGGGGCGTAACCAGATGGCCTATGTCGCGGCCAGCGTTCTGGCGGGTGGGCATGTGCGGGTTGGGCTTGAGGATAACCTGTGGCTCGACAAAGGCGTGTTGGCCGAGAACTGGCAGTTGGTCGAACGCGCGGGCACGATCATTGAGAACATGGGCGCACGACTGATGACCCCGGAGCAGGTCCGCGAGAAGCTTGGCCTGACCAAGCGCGCGCCCAAGTGAAGCTGATCTGGCTGGCCTTGCTGATGGTCGCGGGATGCGGGGCCCCTGTGGTCACGGACGGCCAAGGCTACCGAGATACAACGGCGCTGATCGGGGCCACCAGTCGCTTTGATGCGGAGCGTTTCAAAGGGCCGTGGATGATTCGCGGGGCATTCGCCTTGGATGCGCCCGCCCGTGTTGCCTTGGTTGACAGCACAGGTGGGCCTGCGTTTCAGCTTTGCAATCACGCGGGCGAGTGCGAGGTGCTGTGGTTGGCGACCGCCAAGGGGCAGGGGCGCTATGCCCTGACGCGGCCCAATGGCGCGACCCGTGATCTTTGGGTGCTTTGGGTCGACGAAGGCTTTCGCACTGCGGTCGTCGGCAATCCGGCGGGCGAGTTCGGCTGGATACTTGATCGCAACCCCACCGGTGGCAACGACCGGATAAAGGCAGCGCAAGAGATACTCGATTTCAACGGCTATGACCTTGGCCAACTCAGGATGCGAAAATGACAAAGATTGCGGCGATTATCGGCGGTGGTGTGATCGGGGGCGGTTGGGCGGCGCGGTTTGCGCTGAACGGCTGGAATGTGCAGGTGTTTGACCCCGATCCAGAGGCCGAGCGCAAGATCGGTGAGGTCATGACCAATGCCCGCCGCTCCATGCCCGGTCTGACCGATGTGGCCTTGCCGGATGAAGGCAAGATCAGCTTTCATGACAGCATTTCGGATGCTGTCGCAGGCGCGAGTTGGGTGCAGGAAAGCGTGCCGGAACGGCTTGAGATCAAACACAAAACTTTTGGTGCGATCCAGCAGGCCTGTGACCCCGAGGCGGTAATCGGGTCGTCGACATCGGGCTTCAAGCCCAGCCAGTTGCAAGACGGCATGGCGCGCCCCGAACAGATCATGGTCGCGCATCCGTTCAACCCCGTCTACCTTTTGCCGCTGGTGGAACTGGTGCCGGGCAACGGCATTGACGGGCCGATGGTGGCCAAGGCCAAGGCAATCCTGACCTCTCTGGGCATGTACCCGCTGCACCTGAAAAAAGAAATCGACGCCCATGTTGCCGACCGCTTCCTTGAAGCCGTCTGGCGCGAAGCCTTGTGGCTGGTCAAGGACGGCATCGCCACGACTGAGGAAGTTGACAACGCCATCCGCTACGGCTTTGGCATCCGCTGGGCGCAGATGGGCCTGTTCGAGACCTACCGCGTGGCCGGTGGCGAGGCAGGAATGAAGCATTTCATGGCGCAGTTCGGCCCCTGTTTGCAGTGGCCCTGGACGAAGCTGACTGATGTGCCCGAGTTTACTGATGAGTTGGTCGATCTGATCGCCGGCCAGTCCGACGAGCAGTCTGGTGCCCATGGCATCCGTGATCTGGAACGCATCCGCGACACTAATCTGGTCTCGATGATGCGCGCCTTGAAACAGCAAGACTGGGGTGCCGGGCGGCTGATGAAAGCGCATGAGGCGACATTGCGGCTGGTACCGTGCTGGGCGCGCGCGCAGACGATATCGCAGACGCCAGCCAGCCCGTGCAAACCGTGCGCCGCGCTGTGCCGCTTGATTGGACTGACTACAACGGTCACATGACCGAGGCGAAATATCTGCAAGCTTTCGCCGATGCCACTGACCGGTTCATGGAGCTGGTTGGCTGCGACGCCGACTACATCGCCTCGGGTGGCAGCTATTTCACTGCCGAGACTCATATCCGTCATGTTGATGAGGTCTATGCCGGGGCGCTGATCGACATTCGCACCCGGGTGTTGCTGGGCACCGGCAAGAAAATGCATCTTTGGCACGAGATGAACGAAGGTGACAGGCTCCTTGCGACCGGCGAACATTTCTTGCTTCACGTCAGCCTTGCGACGCGGAAACCTTCAGACCCCAGTCCCGAGATTGAGGCGGCGCTCGTCCGGTTTGCCCAAGCTCACGCCAGCCTGCCGATGCCTGACGGCGTAGGCCGCTTTGTGGGCGCACCACGGTGAAGCGGGTTTTGATCACCGCCGGTGCCTCTGGCATCGGCCGCGCCATGGGCGAGGCGTTTTCTGAGGCCGGCTTCGAGGTTTGGGTGACAGATGTCGATGCCAGTACCTTGGCCGATCTGCCGAAAACGTGGCATGGACGACAGGCCAATGCGAAGGATGAGGCCGCTATGGCCGATGTCATCGCGCAGATGGGCAGCATGGATGTGCTTTGCGCTAACGCAGGTATTGCCGGCCCGACGGCCACGATCGAAAACGTTGCCTTGGATGATTTTCGCGCCTGCGTCAGCGTAAATCTGGAAGGGGCCTTTATTGCCGCCAAGCACGCAGCACCTCTGATGAAGGCGGGGCAAAGCGGGTCAATCGTCATCACCTCGTCAACGGCGGGCCTTTATGGCTACCCGAACCGCGCCCCCTATGCGGCGGCGAAATGGGCGATGATCGGCCTGATGAAAACGCTCGCGATGGAGCTTGGCCCGTTCGGCATCCGAGCCAATGCAATCTGCCCCGGATCGGTGGAAGGTCCTCGCATGGAGGGCGTTCTCGCCCGCGAGGCCGCCGCCAAAGGCATGACCCGCGATCAGGTCTATGAAGGTTATGCGTCCGGCACTTCTATGCGCAGTTTTGTCGAGGCGCGTGATATCGCCAACATGGCTGTGTTTTTGGGGTCAGACGGGGCGCGATTGGTGTCGGGGCAAGTCATTGCAGTCGACGGGCATACGGAAAACCCTGACCCGAAACTGTGATTGAGTGCTGGCACTGCACGCCTGAAGCGGCGTAAAGGATGGCATGACACATACCCTGCCTGATTTGTGGATCCTCGTCACGCTTGCCGCTGCGGTTTTTCAGACTGCGCGGTTCATGCTGCAGAAATACCTCGCAACGGCGACGCTGTCAGCCGCGGGGGCCACGTTTTCACGCTTCTTGTATTCTGCCCCGTTTGTCGTGGGCGGTCTGTTTCTTTATCTACACCTGAGCGGGGTGCCATTGCCGCAGATCAATGCGGGGTTTTGGGCCTACGGTCTACTGGGGGGAACAGCACAAATTCTTGCGACGATTTGCGTTGTTTTGTTGTTCAAGCAACGCAATTTCGCGGTTGGGATAACGTTCAAGAAAACCGAAGTGATCCTGACCGTTTTGACGGGGTGGTTGGTCTTGGGCGAGGGCGTCACAGGTTGGGGTTTTGCGGCAATCGGACTTGGCGTGGTCGGGCTATTCCTGCTGTCAGGCGAAAAAGGCGCTACCGGTTTTCACATACGCGACTTTCGCAATCGCGCAGCGGGTTTGGGAATCGCTTCGGGCTTTTTGTTCGCGATTTCTGCGGTGACGTATCGCGGGGCGACCCTGGCCGTCGTTTCTGATGAGCCTGTGCTGCGCGCAGCCGTGACCCTTGCGGCTGTTGTGTGCATGCAAGCGGTGATCATGGCCGTGTGGCTGCGCTGGCGTGAACCTGGACAGATGCGTGCGGTTTGGCATGCGCGCAAAGTCGCTGTTTGGATCGGGTTGATGTCGCTGGGCGGATCGCTGTGCTGGTTTATCGCCTTCACCTTGCAAAATGCGGCCTACGTAAAGGCGCTTGGGCAGGTTGAGCTGATCTTGAGCGTGGCGGCAGCGACGTTGTTTTTTCGCGAAAAGATCACGCTGCGCGAATGGGCTGGCATGGCTGTTTTGGTCGGCTCAATCTTGATGCTGGTGCTCGTAACCTGACCGCGACGGCACGATGCAAGAACTCTGACGCGCTTTTTAATGGGAAAACGGGCTAGCCCGTCATGGGGCGTCCGCGCAAGCGCAAGAACAGGCTTTCCTCGTCGTTGTTCTTGAAAAACGGGACAGAAGCCGGGGGCCCAAGTTCTTTTGCGCGGGCTTCCACTTCGGCCAGAACGACCTCGGTTATGAATGGCATGTCGAAAGACCGTGCATCCGATAGCTTGATCCATTGCAGATGCGAAAGCTCGTCACATGCCGCGTCAAAATCATCCAGATCGGTTGCGATGTCTTCCGCATCCACCAAAAAGAACCTTGCATCAAAGCGACGGGGGCGACCGGGGGGCGTCAGGGCGCGGAACACGAATTGCATCGGGGCCGCATGGGGGATGTAGCCGCGCTGCGCGAAAGTAACCCAATCCTCGGGTGGCGTGCCTTGCCACTCGCCTTTTTGGCCCAGGATCAAACCCGTTTCTTCCCAAAGCTCGCGGATGCCTGCCACGGCAAGCGCATGCGCAAGTGCCGCATCCGCATCTTCGGCCAGACGGTTGTAGCAGGTATCGGGTATGGCGCTGGCCAGAGCGATATGAGCATCGCCCAAATCCAGTGCGCCGCCGGGGAAAACGAATTTATTGGGCATGAACACCGCTTTGGCGCCACGCTGCCCCATCAATATGCGAGGGTTTTCATGCCGGTCACGGATCACGATTACGGTGGATGCGTTTCGGATCTGGCTTTTGTCGATGGTCATCTGTCGGCCCTTGTCATTGCGTGAAAGCGCCGGGTGGAGGTGTTTGACCCTCTAGCTGTCGCCAAACCCACCCATGCCTTTTGCCCATTGGAAACCGATCAAGGCCCCCTTCAGTCTGGGCAGAAGGTAAAGCGACAAGCCGACACAGCCAACAGCAAAGATTGTAAACAGCGTCAAAGGTTCGGGCCGCCATGTCACAAACACGAAATGCAGCATCGGTGCCATCAGATGGCCCACGATGAGGATGGTCATATAGGCAGGCCCGTCATCGGCGCGCTGAGGCGTGAAGTCTTCGCGGCACACGGTGCAACCGTCGTTGACTTTGAGATAGGCTTTCAGCAGTGGTCCCGCGCCGCAATTGGGGCATTTGCGCCGCCAGCCCCGCAGCAAGGCGGGCGTCACCCTACGCTGATCTGCTTCAATATGGGAGATTTCGGCGCTTTGATTTGGCATAATATCAATCCTAATACACTTGGACGTATGCGGGCAATTTCAGCCGATTGAAAGCATGCATGCGGCAATTGCGTCGCGATGTCGCAAACGCAAACCGGACGCGATTTCGAGTTTTTCACATTTTTTGCGACGGAAGTTTCAGCGCGTTCCGTTTGACCCGGTATCATCAAGCCACAAAGGCGGGTGAGACGAAGATCACCAAAGGATAAAGAAATGACAAACCGAGCAAATTTTCAAATCGCACTCTTGAGCGGCCTGATTGCATTGGGTGGCACAGCGCTTATGGCGCAGCAAACCCCCAAGCAAGACCGTTTCGTCCAGATGGACACCAATGGCGATGGCCAGTTGACGCAAGAGGAATTGAAGGCGCATGCTGCAACACGTTTCTTTGAAGCTGACACGGATGGCGACGGCTTTTTGTCGGCAGACGAGATGCAATCTGCGGCTGTCACACACCATGCCGAGCGCAGGGTGCGGATGCTGGCCAAGCTTGACACGGATGGCAACGGTTCGCTGTCCATCGAAGAGCTGCAAGCGAGGGGTGAGGGCAAGATGGGCAAGCGGTCTGCCAGGATGATCGAGCGCATGGATGCCAACGAAGACGGCAAGTTATCGATGGAAGAGATGCAAGGCCGTCAGTCTCCCGACAAGATGTTTGCCAGACTTGATGCCGATGAAAATGGCACCTTGAGCGCGGAAGAGTTTGCAAAGGCCAAAATGGGTGGCAAACACGGCATGCGTCACGGGCACGGTGAAGGTCATGGCAAACACCGCGGCAACAAGCAGAAGTCGGAGTAGCCTGATGGGGCGGGCGCGCTTGATTGGTGCGCCTGCAGCCGTTAGCCGTTAGCCCATGAGCTTGGATGCCTCCTTTGACGTCGTTCACGATGACCCCGATGCGGTGCTTTTAGCGCGGTATGCGCAGGGTGACGCAGCGGCGGCGCGCTTGTTGACGGTCAATCTTACACCGCGCGTTTTTGGACACGCACTGCGCGTGCTGGGGGACGCAGCCGAGGCCGAAGACGTAACCCAAGAAGCGCTGATGCGGCTGTGGAAGATTGCGCCGGATTGGCGGATCGGCGAGGCGAAGGTCTCGACTTGGCTGTACCGTGTCGTGGCCAACCTATGCACCGACCGGTTGCGAAAACGTCGGGGCAACGTGCCTTTGGCAGAAATCACAGAACCCGCGGACATGGCCGAGAGTGCAGAAGCCAAGCTTCAGCGGGGTGCACGCCTGGATGCACTGCAAACAGCGCTGGAGACCTTGCCAGACAGGCAAAGACAAGCCGTGGTTCTGCGCCATATTGAAGGCTTGGCGAACCCGGAAATTGCCGCCATCCTCGACATCGGTGTCGAGGCGGTGGAAAGCCTGACAGCGCGGGGCAAACGTGCGCTGGCCAAATTGCTGGGCGGACAGCGCGACGCATTAGGATATGACGATGACAAAACCTGACACAGAGATGCTTGAGACCTTGTTTCAAGATGCCCGTAGGACGCCGCCCGACCTGCCAGAAGGGCTGATGGACCGGATCATGGCGGATGCGTTGGCGCAACAACCGGCAGCCGGTCCGCGCGGTTGGCGTGCGATTTGGCTTGCGATCGGGGGAGCTCCGGCAGTCGGTGGGTTGGTGACGGCAACTGCTGTCGGCTTTTGGATCGGAGTTGCACCGCCCAGCAATCTGCCCGATATCGCAGCGCAGATCATCACGGGGACAACGCTGGCCACGTTGGACGAAGGCAGCGCGCCGGAACTCTCAGCCTTTGGCTGGGACATCGAGGAAGGATAAGCCATGCCAGCTACAAAAGCAGGAAACGGCAAGTGGATGCAGTGGGCTTTAGGGCTTTCGCTGGGGGTGAACTTGCTGGTGGTCGGGGTTGTGGCAGGTGCCGCGTACCGGTTTGACGGGCCGCACAGCGGGCCAAGCGGCACTATGCGCAATTTTGGCACTCCCTATATTGTCGCACTTGAAAAAGACCGCAGGCGGGAAGTTTTCAAGCAGTTGCGCCAGACCAGAACAGATGGCCCGATGACCCGCCAGGCAAGGCGTGCGCTATATGACGAAGCCGTCTTGGCCATTCGCGAAGAACCTTTCGATCTGGACCGCGTCATTAGCGTACTCGACAAGCAACGCAACGCCAGTGTGGGGGTGCAACAGGCGGCGCAAGCCGCGTGGCTGGCCGAGATTGCTGGAATGGATGCACGAGCGCGTGCGGCCTATGCGGACCGTCTACAAGAGGTTCTCGAGCGTAATTCGGGGGGCAAGCGTGAAAAAGGCAAGTTGCGCGAAACCGACTAGTCGCGCGGGCACCCAATAGGCTTGCCAAACAGGGACGGCGCAAGGTAGGCAAAGCGACCTTAACCGGAGGCTTTGCCATGACGCTTGAATTTTCCGACACCGACGAAGTTCTGGCCACAACGCGCGCCTCTGGCGGACGACGGCTGATTGGTTTGACCTCGCTCAGTTTTCTGGGATTATTCCTGATTTACATCGCTTTCACGACCTCTCCGGGACTTGGCTGGCAATTGTTTTTGCTGCTTCTGGGAGGCGGGGCGATTTGGATGGCTGATTTGATGAGACGTTCCACCGCGGGCGCGATTGAGCTGACGGGTTCCGTGTTGCGCGACACAGACGGTACCGTCATCGCGCGGATCGAAGATATCGAACATATTGATCGCGGCGTTTTTGCCTTCAAACCCTCAAATGGATTTTTGTTGCGCACAAAGCGGGGCACCGGCGCTGAGACCATTTGGCGTCCCGGTTTGTGGTGGCGCATCGGGCGGCGCGTTGGCGTCGGGGGAATGACACCGGGCAGCCAAACCAAGTTCATGTCCGAAATCATTTCAACCATGATTGCCGTGCGCAAGCAGCAAGATAAGACTGGGAAGTTGTAAAAAAACCCGACGCGCATTGCCGGGATTTTTACAAGCCTGAGACCGCGTAGATGTTTTGCGGCTAGGTGCCGGTATACAGGACACGCGGCGCATAACGGGCTCTGGTAAACACAAAATTCTGGATATTCGGTTCGCCAAGGCCAATATTGAAGGGCGGGGTATACTGCGTCGAAGTCTCGGTTACGATGATATATTCAGCGTCAGGCATGGTCGGCAGGCGGTTTGTCCAATCCGCCACTTCGGCGTTGGTTGCGGCTTGCTGGGATCCCCGGGCACGCGACCAGTGAAGGTAGAACCGCTCTGTGGTTTCGTCATATTGCAACGACGTCACGCGGACTGTTGCTGAGGACTTCGAATTGGTCATGTAATTCAGCAGCTCTTGGACACCATCAAGATAATCCGCGTCAAGCGGCAAAGTCTCGCGCGATATCATGTCGCCGATGGTATAGGCGGCTTGCTGGTTCACGTGGTATTCCTGATAGGTCTGAAAGATCGTGAACATGGCAGCATAGACCCAAAACACGACGGGCATCATGATCAGCACTTCAAGCGAAACACTGCCTTCCTCTTTATGTGCGAAATTTCTCAGACCCAGCCGTTTGGTAATTTGTTTGAACATCAGTTTGGTTCCTGTACGAAGGCCGAAATGGCATACAAGGCGGATTGCCCAGAACCGTCAGTGGCTAATTTGAACCCCATGCTGGATGTGGGAAGCATCGGGTTGAATTTCAGACAGGCGCGCAGCAACATCAGATCATGCCGTTTGCCCAAGGTGAACCCGCGCTCGGGAGTGATCGGCAATGACGCGTCAACACAGTCAACGTCGGTTGGCAGTTGCGTAAAATTCCGGGGATCGACAGAGACCATCTCAAGACGCAGTGTGGTATCACAGTTGCTGACGTTGCCTGCACCTTTGCAAACCAATGCTTTGATCTGATCATGGGTCATTACTGTGCCGGTGTTCAGTCGGATATGCCTTACGGCGTCTTCAAGGCCACGGTTCAGGTGCATTTGCCGCGCCGAATACACGCTCATTTCGATTGAGGACATGAAGATACCGAACATCAGCGGAAAGAGGATGACAAACTCGATCAGGAAGACCGAACCGCTTTCCTCTTTGCGAAAACGCCGAAAGGCATTTTTCAGGTAATTTTTCACTGAATCAGCCTCAGTTGGTGGATTTGGCCTGCGATCGCCTTGAAGGCATCAGTGAGTTCAGTACCACCGTCCACATCAAAGTAGTGGCTTGGCGATGAGGCGCAGTTTTTCATGATATCAGTGCCGTGCAGATCGACTTCAAAGCCGATAGACCAGATTACGATGCCCTCTCTTTTTGCAGCGTCACAGATGTTTTCCAGCAAAGTGTCACCAGTTGCAGCAGTGTAGCGCGGGTAGTAATACTGATGATGTTTTTTACTGCTGATAAACGTGTGGAGGTAATACTGAAAATTCCAGTTCGACCAATGCGCGATTTCACTATCTGTTTTGTAAGCGGAACTAGAAATTCTGTTTGAATCGCTGTTTTCCCCGTCTGTCATAAGTACGATCGTCTTAAGTGTCTCGGCATCATTATATGGTGCGGGTCGGTCGGCAAATGTCGCCTCGACCACGCCATCGCTGACAAGTCTGGTCGTGGATTGCTGAAAGGACGGATCCAGCAACGCAGTTCCCCATTTTACACCCATGTAGATGGCGGTGCCGGCTCGCGCTTGAAACAGGTCAATCTGGGCCTTGAGGGCGCCTGCATCCTGGCTGATGGGGAGTACACGTTCATAGACTTGCCGTGGGCAAACAGTATCGAAAAGAGTGTTCTCCTCATAGTCTGTTTCGATTGAATAACGGTTCCACTGGAAATGCTGGGTCTGGTCCCAAGGAAAACCAGGTGTCATTTGCGTCTGCACAAAATGTCCGTCGGGCACGTCGATACAGTGCGAGAAGTTGTGAAATGTATCTACCCAAAGCGCGTTAAAAATATTCGGGCCGACATTGACCTGTTCGGAATAGGGCACAAGCGACAAAGAGACATAGCCCTTCGTTCCTTCGCGCATCACAGTGTCAATAAACGACTTTGCAGCGACTTTCATGTTGGACAATTTGGAATTGTCCGCCATAGAACCCGATACGTCGAGTACCAGGGAAATCTCAACTTTTTGGAAGCGTTCTTCGGCCTTGCTGCGGGCCGGAACAGTCAACGTATCCACGCCGAACTTGCGCAAATAGGGTGTATCAAGCTCTTTCGAGGCATTGACCGTGACTGTGCGATAGTTCAGGCCGGGGTCGACTGTGACGCTTGACAGATAACTCGACATACCTGACTTCGTAAAATAGTCTTGGACGACAGTTTTGGGGTCCTGCGTCTGGTCCAGATCGGCTGCGGCGAGAGCCGCACGGTCCGATACGGCCTGCAGGCGAGACCGTTCCATCTGATGGCGCATGAAATCAAGCTGGATTCCCCCGACCATCACCATCATCATGATCATGGCCAGGACCCAAACCGTCATTATCCCGTCTTCTTCGCGGGCAAAGCGCTCCGCTCTTGCTGACAGACTGTTCGTCAGCGTCTTTTTCGTCAGCTTCACAGGCGACATCATTGTTCCTCTCCTTGCAGCTCGGAACGGTCGTTTGACCGGCCCCGTTTTGCGAATTTCTCAACTTATGCGCCAGGAAAATGGCCGGAATAGGGCGGAAACCATTGAAATATGTGGAAAATTGATGGCTCTTGCGTCCAGATATTCGATTTTCCCGCTATTGTTTCAGCTTTGGAAACGTGGCCATGGCAGCCGAAATTCTTCGATTTAGCTCAAAAAGTTTTTATTCTGCTTAAAAAACGCGCAGTTATTGGAGTTTACGGGTTCTAAAACCTTTATCTTCATGGTCAACATGACGGTGCGATGATCTGTCTTGTCTAAAGATCTTTCTGCCAAACAGGAGCTAAAAAATGACCCCCGCAACTGAACCCAGCTTTCGCGATAGCGTTGATATCATGTTTAACCGGGCAGTCGCCTTGATGGACCTGTCGCCCGGTCTGGAAGAAAAGATACGTGTCTGCAACGCCACCTATACGGTGCGTTTCGGCGTCCGCCTGCGTGGCCGTATCCATACATTTACCGGCTATCGGTCGGTGCATTCCGAACATATGGAGCCTGTGAAGGGCGGCATCCGCTACAGCCTTGGCGTTAACCAAGACGAGGTCGAAGCGCTTGCAGCCCTGATGACCTATAAATGTGCTTTGGTCGAGGCACCTTTTGGGGGATCCAAGGGGGGATTGTGCATTGATCCGCGGGAATATGATGATCACGAGCTTGAATTGATCACCCGCCGCTTTGCCTATGAGCTGATAAAACGTGACATGATTAACCCTGCGCAAAACGTGCCAGCCCCTGATATGGGCACTGGCGAACGCGAGATGGCGTGGATTGCGGACCAGTACAAGCGCATGAACACAACCGACATCAATGGGGTGGCTTGTGTGACCGGTAAGCCCATTAACGCGGGCGGTATCCATGGCCGAACCGAGGCGACCGGGCGCGGCGTGCAATACGCGCTGCACGCGTTTTTCAAAGACGCCAGGGGGCTTGAAAAAGCGGGTCTTGTCGGCACATTGAAAGACAAGCGCGTGATTGTGCAGGGTCTGGGGAATGTGGGATATCACGCAGCCAAATTCCTGAGCGAAGAAGACGGATGCCTGATCACGGCAATTATTGAACGCGACGGTGCATTGCATAACGAGGCAGGTCTTGACGTCGAGGCCGTCCATCAATGGATCGTGAAACATGACACGATCAAGGGCTTTCCGGACGCTTTGATGGTCGATGACGGGGCATCCTTGTTGGAAGGGGCTTGCGATATTTTGATTCCAGCGGCGCTTGAAGGGGTGATTAACCTTGAAAACGCCGAACGGATTAAGGCACCGCTGATTGTCGAGGCCGCGAACGGCCCTGTGACGGCGGGTGCCGATGAAATCCTGCGCCATAAGGGCGTGGTGATCATCCCCGACATGTACGCCAACGCGGGCGGTGTGACTGTATCGTATTTCGAGTGGGTCAAAAACCTTAGCCACATCCGGTTTGGCCGGATGCAACGCCGCAACGAGGAAAGCCGCCACCAACTGTTGGTAGACGAGCTTGAACGGCTGAGTTTGGACAGTGGTGTCGGTTGGCAGCTAAGCCCGGACTTCAAAGACAAATACCTGCGCGGTGCCGGTGAGTTGGAACTGGTCCGCTCTGGTCTGTACGATACGATGGTGGATGCCTATCGGTCCATGGCCGATATCTGGCACAGCCGCGAGGACGTGACCGATCTGCGCACGGCAGCGTATCTGGTCAGCATCACCAAAGTTGCGGCAAGCTACCGCGCCAAAGGGCTCTAGGGTCCAACCGCCCAAAACACTGTCGCGGACGGACCCGTCCGCGACGCAAAATGCAGCCCATCGGGCGCACAGCCATTGCACCTTGTCCATTGAATTGATTGAGTAGCCCTCAAGACCTTTGGCTGGGAGAATGAAATGCGGTTTTCAGGATTGCGGGTGCTGCGCGAGGGTTTGACCGGCAACAAAGGCTGGGCTCCGCATTGGCGAGACGCCGAACCCAAGGCTGAATATGATGCGATCATCATTGGCGGTGGCGGCCACGGGCTGAGCACGGCATACTATCTTGCCAAAGAACACGGGCTGACCAATGTCGCGGTGCTTGAAAAGGGCTATCTGGGTGGCGGCAATGTGGGCCGCAACACCACGATCGTGCGGGCCAACTATTTCTTGCAGGGCAATTCCGAGTTTTATTCCCATTCGCTAAAACTTTGGGAGGGGTTGGAAGAAGACCTCAACTATAACGTCATGCATTCGCAGCGTGGACTGATCAATCTGTTCCACTCTGACGGTCAGCGCGATGCTTTTGCGCGGCGCGGCAACAGCATGATCAATCAGGGTGATGACGCGGTGCTGCTGGATCGAGAAGGTGTGCGCAAATATTTGCCATATCTCGACTTCGACAACATACGCTTTCCGATCTACGGTGGTTTGTTGCATCCGCGCGGCGGCACAGCGCGCCATGATGCTGTCGCTTGGGGCTATGCGCGTGGCGCGTCAGACCGGGGCGTTGACCTGATCCAGCAATGCGAAGTGACCGGCATTGATATTGAAAACGGTCAGGTGCGTGGGGTGCAAACCACGCGCGGTGTGATCAAGGCCAAGAAGGTCGGGATTGTCGTAGCGGGGCGTTCAGGCCAAGTGGCGGCGATGGCGGGGATGCGCCTGCCAATTGAAAGCCATGTCTTGCAGGCCTTTGTGACGGAAGGGCTTAAACCTTGCATCGACCATGTGGTCAGCTTTGGCATGGGGCACTTCTATATCTCGCAATCGGATAAGGGGGGCCTCGTCTTTGGCGGCGATCTGGATTTCTACGCCTCCTATGCCAGCCGGGGCAACCTGCCTATGGCTGAGCATGTGATGGAGGCGGGCATGACCTTGATGCCGATGATCGGCAAGGCCAAGGTTCTGCGCAGTTGGGGTGGGATCATGGATATGACGCCGGATGGATCGCCCATCATAGACAAGACCGATACGGCTGGTTTGTTTATTGACTGCGGCTGGTGCTACGGCGGATTTAAGGCGGTGCCGGGGTCGGGGTTCAGCTTTGCGCATCTGATGGCGACAGGAAACCATCACGCGCCTGCTGCGAAGTACCGGTTGGACAGGTTTCAGACCGGGGTTGGCTTGATGGATGAAGAGGGCACCGGCTCTCAGCATAACCTCCATTGACGGTGCTGTGACGATGGGATCGGATTTGAGTATTTTCAAAAGGGTGAAGGGGCAGATGCACCTTCAGAGAGGCTTGGCATGAGACTTGACTGTCCGATTTGTGGGAGCCGGGACCGGCGGGAGTTTTACTATCACGGGGATGCGGTGATGCTGGCGCGCCCTGCGGTGGATGACGGAGCAGAGGCATGGGACAGCTATCTGCATTTGCGCGATAATCCGGCGGGCGAGACGCGGGATTTGTGGCAGCACGAGGCGGGATGTGGCGCGTGGCTTGTTGTGACCCGAGACACGGTGAGCCATGCGGTGTCTGACGTGGTTTTGGCGACGGATGTAAAAGGGTCCATGGCATGAGGATCAAGGGCAAGGGGCTGATTGATAGGTTTGCACCGTTGACGTTCAGTTTTGACGGGCGCAGCTATGACGGGTTTGCGGGCGATACGGTTGCGTCGGCGCTGCTGGCCAATGATGTGACGCTGATGGGGCGGTCGTTCAAATATCATCGCCCGCGCGGGGTTTTGACGGCGGGGAGCGAGGAGCCGAACGCATTGAT
>JAGXHA010000064.1 GCA_024636475.1 Roseobacter sp.
CAGCAGGTGGATGGCGTCACGCAACTCTCCGGCCCGTTCCGGTCGCCCGGAGAACGTCATGCAGGCCTCGGAAGCCCGCAAGGCCAGACGATCCCGCAACAAGGCGTGGGGCAACCTTTCCTGCCCCAACACGACATGCAGATGGCTGAGCGCAGCGCCCGACAAAAACGCAACATCTTCAAGGTTTTCGGCGCGTTCCGAGGTGACCCAGGAGGGCAACCGGGGTATCAACTCACGATCGCGGATGATTGTGTCGCGGGCAAATGTCATGTGAGAACAGTATCTGACGACGGCGCTTTCTTCCAGCAAATAGCACTGTAACCGCCCCGCTTTATCCGTCTCAGTTGTGTCCAATAAGTTTGCATTATCGGACATAAAAAGATACGCTGCAGGACAATCTCAAAATCAGCGGCTTTTCAAGGGAAAGTGATGTCAGAACACGAGAAATCGAGCTCAGCGTCTATGGACACGATCAGAATAACTCAGCACGACGAGAGCGCGCAAGAAAAAAGCGATGCCATTGCCCTGCCCGCCCATGTCGCTGGCTCTGGCACCCTCGACCGGCTGGTCGATACCGCCCGCGATTACGCCCGCGCGGCGGCGTCCGACAACACGCTCAAAGCCTATGCCAAGGATTGGGCACATTTCGCGCGCTGGTGTCGGCTGCGCGGCGCAGACCCCTTGCCGCCCTCGCCGGAACTTGTGGGCCTCTATATCGCCGATCTGGCCGCGCCTCAAACTCAAGGCGTGGGCACCCCCCCTGCCCTGTCGGTCGCCTCTATCGAGCGCCGCCTGTCGGGTTTGGGCTGGGGCTATGCACAACGCGGATTGCGGCTTGATCGCAAGGATCGCCATATTGCCAGCGTTCTGGCTGGCATCCGGCGCAAACACGCCAGGCCCCCGGTGCAGAAAGAGGCCATTCTGGCCGAGGATATCCGCGCCATGGTCGCCACCCTGTCCTATGATCTGCGTGGGCTACGGGATCGGGCGATCCTGCTGATCGGCTTTACCGGCGGGTTGCGGCGCTCGGAAATTGTCAGCCTTGACCGCCACAAGGATGACACGATCGACTCGGGCGGATGGATCGACATCCTTGAGGGTGGCGTGCTGATCACCTTGCGCGGCAAGACCGGCTGGCGCGAAGTAGAAATCGGGCGCGGGTCAAGCGATCAGACCTGCCCTGTCCAGGCGCTGGAACAATGGCTGCATTTCGGGCGCATCAGTTTCGGGCCCATATTTACGGGCGTCACTCGTGACGGCAAGCGCGCACGCGAGACGCGTCTGAATGACAAGCACATCGCCCGGTTGATCAAGGCCTGCGTGCTGGACGCGGGTCTGCGCCCCGACCTGCCTGACGCGGAGCGCGTGAAGCTCTATTCCGGCCACAGCTTGCGCGCCGGTCTGGCCAGCAGCGCCGAGGTGGATGAACGCTATGTTCAGAAACAACTGGGCCATGCCAGCGCCGAAATGACCCGCCGCTACCAGCGCCGCCGCGACAGGTTCCGCGTCAACCTGACCAAGGCCGCAGGGTTGTAACGCCGATCAAGAGCCTTCGTTTTTCAACGTTATAAGCGCTGCCAAATGACGGGGCAAATCACTACGAGAGTGTAGAATGTCGACTATGATAACCTCGTCGGTCTGGCCCAAAAAGACCAGAAAATGCTCCCCTGCCCTGACAAACCGCAGGTCATCGGCATTATCCACGAGGACTGCGCACCTCCGGCTATACGCCTGGCCATTCAGGATTTCTTTACAGCGATTGAGCAATTCTGCTTTGTAGAGCTCTGCCTGAAGCGTCCCAAAATTCTCGATCGTCCATCTGGCGATCTCGGTCAGGCTGGCTTCCGCACGACGCGTCAGCCGGAAGGATCGGCTCATGAGGGTGCGCGCGCATTCGCAAAGGCACGACGGATCGCATCTTCCCCGCTGCCTTCCGCAAGATCGCCCGCCTTGGCCTGCGCCAAGCCTTCAAGAAGGCCTTTCCGGATCCCGGCAAGCTGAGCTTCTTCCTGCTCGAGCAGTCTCAGGCCCGCGCGCATCGCTTCGCTGGCGTTCTGATAGCGCCCTGACGCGACCAGTGCTTGAACCAGATGGTCTTGGGTTTCGGTCAGGACAACGTTGCGTGTTACCATGGGTCAAGCCTCCTTAATTGGCAATATATGCCAATAGTCATTTTGGGTCAATGGAATCTGATTTCGGGAGACGCACGGGCCGTCATACAAGCTCTCGCTTTATCGTCAACCAACGGTCGTTTAGTGGCGCTATATAAAACTGCAAAAGGCCTGTTTTGATGCCATTGATAGGCTACGCGCGCGTCTCGACCGAGGATCAGACCCCCCTGCCCCAGTCGCAGGCCCTGAAATCCGCGGGTTGCGCCGAGATCCATGAAGAACAGGCCTCGGGCGGAAATCGTGCGCGGCCGGTCCTTGCGCGCGTGCTGGAGCGCGTGGCCAAGGGCGACACGCTTGTTGTCGTGCGCATCGACCGGCTAGCGCGGTCGCTGTCGCATCTCTTGGAGGTGATCGAGCGGCTCGAGGCCAAGGGCGCGTTCTTCGACCGCCATCGACTGTTCGGACTTCGACAGGTTAGCCTTTTCGTTCTTGGCAAACACCGTAAGCAGAAAGATCGGCATGTGGGCTCCAGCAAATACATACATCGTCCTGAAGCCGCCGCTCTTGCCGCCCCCTTCTCTTGGGCGCAAAGAACAAGTCGATGATTCGTAGATTGGTGCCCCCGCAACAAGTTGGGTCAAAGTGCATAGTAGATACTACATATCGATATTTTTTGAAAGATAGTGATGAATATGTTTTATATTCAGTAACTTACACTTTCCTCTTGGCATGACAGATTAAGTGATAATTAGGGAGCGGTGACAAAAAACTGTTGCCTGCACGGAAGTTGCGTGCAAAAGATTTTGTTGACGCATAAACGCGGAAATTGCGCGATCTTGCGACAAAATGATGATGACCCACCAAGAGGTCTGAAGGGCAGTATAGTGACGGAACCACAAACACCCAAGGTAGAGTCCATCGCGACTACTATTGCGGCCCATGCGGCCCGCCTCTCAGAAGCGTTGAATGTGCATATGCGCAACAGTTTTCAGCCCGACAGCCGCAAGGTTCTGCGCAAGTTCCACCCTGCCGAGGTGTCCGAACTAACCGGGATCAGCATGTCCAACCTGCGCACCCGCCATCAAGAAGGCGATTTTCCCGAGGTTCAGACCGATTTGCGCGGGCGCAGGCTCTATTCCGCCGATGAAATTGACCAGATTCGGCATGTGATGGCCCGCACCGGACGCAATGGCGCAACCTATCTGCCTGGCCGCCGGAATGGTGATGCCTTGCAGGTGATTTCCATCGTCAATTTCAAGGGTGGCTCCAGCAAGACCACGACGGCCATCCATCTGGCGCAACGTTATGCGTTGCGCGGCTATCGCGTGCTGGCGGTGGATATGGACCCACAGGCCAGCCTGACCACGATGTTCGGCTACCGCCCTGAGATCGAATTTTCCGAAACCGGCACAATTTACGATTCGTTGAGATACCAAGACCCGGTGCCATTTAGCCAAGTGGTGCGCAAAACCTATTTCCACAATCTTGACCTTGCTCCAGCGGGATTGTTGCTGTCCGAATATGAGACCGAAACAGCCTATGCGCTACAGCATAAGCTGGACCCACCGTTCACCCAGCGTCTGGCGATCGCTCTAGACGAGATTGAGGCGGATTATGACATCGTCATTATCGACTGCCCGCCGCAACTGGGTTTCACCACGATGACGGCGCTACTGGCCTCAACCGGGTTGCTGATCACGGTGGTGCCCAGCATGCTGGATGTGGCATCTATGGCGCAATTTCTTGAAATGGCTGGTGAAACTGTCCAAACCTTGGAAGAGGCGACTGGCCCGATTGACTGGTCGTTCCTGAAATTCTTGATTTCACGCTATGAACCAACCGATGTGCCGCAATCCCAGATGGCAGGGTTTCTCCGCTCGATCCTGTTGGATCAGGTCTTGACCATGCCGATGCTGAAATCCACCGCGATTTCAGATGCTGGCATGACGCAGCAGACGATTTATGAACTTGACCCCAGTCAGGTGGTGAAAAAGACCCGTGACCGCATCTTGGAAAGCGTGAACGGTGTGGCGGATGAGTTTGAAAAGACGATCCAGACCGCCTGGGGCAGAAAGGCTGAATGATGGCACGCAGAAACCTATTCCAACCCCCTGCCCCACCCGACACCGCCGCAGAAACTAAGGCTGCGCCAGCCGAGGCGCGCAGCCGGTTTCCAAATACTGGCGCGATGTCCGGGATGAAATCCACTCTGAAGGATTTGTCGAGCAATGCGGTGCGCGATATCCCCGTCGACCAGATTGTCGAAGATGGGCCGAAGGATCGGCTGGCATTCAGCGACGCCGATGTCGCCAGTCTGGCCGAAAGTATCCGCCAACACGGCCAACAAGTACCGATCATGGTACGCCCTGCTCCCAATCAGCCGGGTCTGTTCCAAATCATCTATGGCCGTCGCCGGTTACGCGCTTTGCGGGTTCTCGGCATCCCTGCCAAAGCTTTGGTCCGGTCCCTGTCGGACGCCGAAGCGGTGCTGGCGCAGGGGCAGGAGAACACGGAACGGCTGGATCCCAGCTTTATCGAAAAGGCGCTGTTCGCTGCTGAATTGGCCGATACGGGTTACGAGCAGCCAGTGATTCTTGATGCTTTGGCGATCGACAAGCCTATGTTGTCGCGCATGGCCAAGGTGGCTCGCGCAATTCCTGAACAGGTGATCAAGTGTATTGGGTCGGCACATGGGATCGGTCGGCGTCGCTGGGAAGATCTAGCCGATCAAGTGCGCGATGACGGGATCGATTTGATTGCACTTGTGGCGGATATTGATGTGGACAGGTTCACACAATCAGATGACAGATTTGCCCGCATCAGCGCTGCCGCCGCACAACATCGCAAGGGTACGCAGGCAGCGCCTCGACCCCCAGCCCTGTCAGTAATGGCCGATGACGGCACACAGTTGGCAGAGATCAAGGATTCGGCCCGCGCGCTGACGGTTAAGCTTTCCAAAACCCAGACACCCGAATTTGCCCGGTGGATGCATGAACACGCAGAAACCACGCTCAAGCGCCTGTATCAGGCGTGGCAGACAGGCGAAAAGCCTGATTGAGCCATCGACGCCGTAGAAAACAACAACAAGGAGCACGAAAACAGCCCAAAAAGAAAGAGCCCCCCAAGGTCACCCAAGGAAGGCCCGATCTGTTCTTTGCACTTACAGATTTAACAGCTTTTCCCCGTCAGTCAACAACAACCGATTCGGTTGAGTCAAAACTGCGGCCTTTTCACAGGAAGTTGTGAATACCGGGAGCTTTCTCGACCGGTTGTCGTGAAGTAATCATGGCTTTTATTCCCGCCACCGCTTCCTTTGGGGAGCGGGCAAGTCCTCTATTGTCCGCGGACAATCCGACTCCAGACCGACATATTATGATTGACCTGTTGCGCAGGGCCGCCCCGCTGATCGGGTTAACCCCGCCAGTGATCGCGACGCTAGATGCGATGATCTCTTGTCTGCCGCCAAAGCGCAGCCACCACACAGTTTTTGCGTCAAATGCAACATTGACGTTCCGCCGCAACGGAATTTCAGACCGCACGATCCGGCGACATGTATTGGTCTTGCAAGAGGCCGGTCTGTTGGTCCGTCACGATAGCCCCAACCGAAAACGCTTTACCAAGACGAACAGCCAAGCAGGCACGATGCTCCGTTTTGGTTTTGACTTGGCGCCGCTCTATAAACAACTCCCCCAGATTGCCGCTTTAGCTACCGATGCCACCGCACAGCAAGAGCGGATCGCCTATATCAGGACAAAGATCCGCTCCGTGGCCAATGAACTGCTAGGCCAGGATCCAGGCCATTCCAACGGAACACAGGCCCTACGACTGCTGCGCCGCAAACTAACGCTAGAGGCTTGTGAAAACCTGTTGGCAGAACTTAAAACAACGCCTTTGCCTGCCGAGCACACAGATGCGCAAACAACAAAATTGTCCGCCGCAGACAGCCAAAATGTCCGCCACCATCATAACTCAAATAAAGAACATATTGAAAAAGAAAGACCAGCTGCTCTTCCGGATCAGCTCCCGCTAACAGTCGCAGAACTGCTGGCGAGCTGTCCAGAAGCCGCCCAATATGCGCTAAGAAAGATCGAAAGTCTTGCTGACGTAATCGCCCATGCACGCAGTCTTGCACCGATGATCGGGATAGATGACAAAACCTATCAGACCGCGCAGGACCGTATCGGACCTTTGGCCACAGCAACAACAATCTGGGCAATGATGCAGTTTTATAATCGCATCAAGAAAGCTGGCGCTTATTTCAGAGCCCTGACAGTTGGAAGTAAAAGCGAAGGGTTTGATCCAGTGCAACTTGTCCGACAGCTTGCCAAGTCACATCACACAAATACTTACAATTGTCCGCGGACAACTTGAAATGACCAGCTTGGATTTAGGAACGACAATCGTTTTTTACGGACAGAACGGACGCTTTTTGAGAGAGAAGGGAGTGTTGGTTTGAGGGTGACGGGAAATGAGATCGGGAGAGTGGCTTCCGACGCCTGTCGTGGAGAAGATTTGATGACGAAAGCTGCACAGAAAAACACCCTGTCCCCTTCCCGGGATACCCCATTTGAGAAGCTGATGTTGAGTCAGTCCAATGTACGGCGCATCAAGGCTGGCGTGTCCGTCGAAGAACTGGCCGAGGACATCGCTCGCCGCGGCCTCTTGCAGAGCCTGAGCGTGCGGCCCGTGTTGGGTGACGATGGCAGCGAGACCGGCAAGTTCGAAATACCGGCCGGTGGCCGTCGGTTCCAAGCCTTGTCTTTGCTCGTGAAGCAGAAGCGTTTGGCAAAGACAACGCCCGTTCCCTGCATCGTGCGGGATGCGGGGTCCGCGATTCTGGCCGAGGATGATTCTCTTGCGGA
>JAGXHA010000065.1 GCA_024636475.1 Roseobacter sp.
GATCAACGCCGCCAGACGTGGCTGACCGATACAGGACAAGGGCATCTTGACTTGCCGCGCATGAAGAAGGGCGGCTTTGGTGGCGGGTTCTTCGCAATCTATATATCATCGCCCGATCAGCCCATCGATATCGACGACATGATGGCACATCCGCCTTACGACGTCCCGCTGCCGCCTCTAATTGAACATGACGCTGCGCAGCCCACGGCACTGGCGATGGCTGGGCACCTTAAGTGGATGGAACGCGCCTCCGATGGGCAATTTCGCATCTGCTGCACGGTCGCGGAATTGCGCGACTGTCAGGCCAAGGGCATCATTTCGGGCATCATGCATATAGAGGGGGCGGAACCGATCGCAGCCAACCTTGATGCGCTTTATCTATTTCATGATATGGGCCTGCGGTCGCTTGGCCCCGTCTGGAGCCGCCCAACCGTATTCGGCCACGGTGTGCCCTTTGCCTTTCCGTCATCCCCAGATACCGGTCCCGGACTGACGGAAGCGGGGAAAGACCTTGTGCGGTTGTGCAACGAACTTGGCATTATGCTGGACCTGTCGCACCTCAACGAGGCTGGGTTTAACGATGTCGCGGCCTTGTCCGATGCACCTCTGGTCGCGACCCATTCAAACGCCCATGCGATCACACCGTCGGCCCGCAACCTGACAGACCGACAATTAGACGTGATCCGCGACACAGGCGGCATGGTTGGCCTGAACTTTGCCACCGGCTTTTTGAATCCAGACGGGGCCAAGGCCGAAGACCGCGGTTTCGATCCAATGCTGCGCCACCTCGACCACCTGATCGGTAGATTAGGCGAAGATCACGTCGGCTTTGGCTCTGACTTTGACGGGGCGCAGGTCCCTAAGGCCATGGCCGACGTCGCAGGCCTTGGTGCATTCCGCGATGCCCTTAGCGCACATGGCTTTGACGCGCCCCTGCTTGAAAAGCTGTGCCATGGCAACTGGTTCGGCGTTTTGGACAGGACGTGGAAAGCCTGACCAGGCCCCCGGTTTCGCCACCATCCTAGGGCGACTAGCGCTAAAATGCGTTGCCACGTCAGTGCGGCGAGGTTGGCATTTTTGGGACGCGGGGAGCTGTGGTTTCCCATATTCATGCGCCTTTCCGGTCGTAACCTCAGTCTGCTCAAGGTTTTCGACGCCGTCGTGCGGGCATTGTCAAAGGCACTCTTCTAGGGGCGGGCAGGGTGCGTAATAAGCGTCGCAGGCTGACAATGTCTGACGTCAGAACTCAAGCTATTGCCGCGATCAAAAGTGATACGTCAAAAGGTCAAATTTCAGACGATCATTTCGGAGGCTGCATTGGCGGCAATGTCTTCTACGAAAAACGGCCATCCGAACGCGTCAACCAGTCAACACCCTTACCCCAGATCGAGGGCCTCACGGGGCCATAGGGCCACCGAAAGTGCAACTTCCGCGTCATTACCGACGAGAACGTTCGAGTTCTATATTAGAAGTGGTGAAAGATTAATCGTTTAATCAAAAAACGTTGACACGTCCCACTTCGGTTGCTTAATCGTTTTACCAATGGGGCGAGAAGCATGACGACTATTAAACAAATTGCTATAGATATGGGTGTCTCGGCCGCGACCGTTTCGAATGCGCTGACTGGAAAAGGACGTGTTTCTTCCGACATGGTCGAGCGGATTAAGAAGCGCGCACACGATCTAGGGTATCGTCCCAGCCTTGCGGGTCGTGCTTTGCGCAGTGGTCAGACTGGTATTCTTGGATTGGTCATGCCCGATTTGACCAACCCGCTCTTCCCGCGCATCGCACAGCATTTGTCTTTGGTGGCTGCGGATCGGCAGTTGGGTATCCTTATTGCGGATTCACGCGGTAATCCCGACGAGCAGACGCAAGCAATTAACAGATTGTTGGACAGGGGCGTGGATGGTCTCTTGATCGTGCCGCAAAAAGGCACAGCGCCGGGGCTACAAAATGTTCCGACAGTGATTATCAACACGGCCTCAGACCCCGACAATTCGGTCAGTGCGGATCATGCGGGGGGCGGTAGAATGATCGCGGAGCATATTGCGTCGCTGGGCCACCGCCATGTTATCCTGCTTGGTGAAGACCGTGTTTCAGAGGTGCAGCGGGATCGGGTCGCAGGGATGCGCGCGGGATTTGATCCATCAATTCACCTGCAAGAAATCTGGGGTGAGAGCGGGATTGATCAGCTTGTATCGGCGATCCAAAACGGCGCGACCGCTGTTATTACGACATCAGATTTGTTGGCGCTTCGTGTTCATTCTCATTTAACGCGCAACGGGATTGTCGTGCCGCATGATGTCAGCCTGACAGGATTCGACGATCTGCCATTCGCAATCGCGATGCACCCCACACTGACGACAGTGGCACAGGATGTTGAACAGATTGCTGGTTTGGCAATCGAAAGGCTGATCCTCGAAATTCAGGGCGAAACCCTGCCCGCGCAAAACGCAAACGTCGCGATGCGCCTTGTAATACGAAACTCTACCACCAAACAAAACTCGAAAACCAAACCGGAGATCCTACAATGAAAAATGCAATCTCACTCTCAGCCCTTTGCTGTGCGCTTGCGACAAGCGCGTTTGCGCAAGACAAGACGCTGACAATCTCGGTTTATTCATTTGCACAGGATGAATACAAAGAGATTCTTTACGATCCATTTGAAGAGATTTGCGATTGTAAGCTTGTCATCGAAACTGGCAATAGCGTCGAGCGGATGGCCGAGATCGAAGCGAACGCTTCAAACCCTGTGATCGATATGGCGGTCATCGCATCGCAAGATGCGTTAGAATTAGCACGCAAAGATTTGTTGGCACAACTTGATGTCTCGAAGCTTGCAAACCTCAGCAAGCTGTACAGCGCAGCGCAGGATCCGATCGGCGATAACTTTGCCGTTGGATACACTTTTTATGCAAGCTCGATTGTCTATCGTTCCGATCTTATCAAGGTCAACAGCTGGGCCGATTTGCTTGATGAAAAGCTCGCTGGGAATGTGGCGCTCCCGAACATCACCGGAACGCAGGGCCCTCTGACTTTGATGATGCTCGATAAGGCCGCTGGCAACGACGGTAGTGACCTTACGGGCGTGATTTCAGAGGTGGGAAAGCACGCAGACGATATCGTGACATTTTATTCGCGCTCTTCCGAGTTGACGCAATTGATGAACCAAGAAGAGGTGATTGCGGCTCCGGTTGGCCGGTTTGCGTGGAGTGCCTTTAAGGATTCCCCACTGCCTTTTGCATGGGCTGAACCTGCCGAAGGCCAAGCCGGCGGCATGAATGTTATGGTCATGACCAAAGGCAACGGTAACGAAGATTTGGCTTACCAATTTATGGACTATTGGTTGTCAACAGAAGTGCAGACCAAAGTTGCAGAGGCTTTGGTCGATAGCCCAGCAAATGCAGAAGTTGTCGTTAGCGATGAAATTGCGGACAACCTGACGTATGGTGCGGACCTGATCAATTCGCTGAACCTTCTTTCACCTGCTGAAATTATCGACAACCGCGAGGCTTGGGTCGAGCAGTGGAACACTGAAGTTATCCAGTAAAATTGCGGGGCGGTCGATGGTCCGCCCCTCATCCCCCCTTCCAGTTAATATTGGAGCCAGCAGATGTTCTCAAATACTCGCGAAGGTCTTGCGCTGGCATTGCCCGCCGCAATATTCGCGCTGCTTCTATTTATCCTACCGGTCGGCATTCTATTGTCAGAAGCGTTTCAATCAGACGCGGGATGGACGCTAAGCGGCTACACAGATTTCTTTTCCAAACCTCTGAACCAAACTGTTTTCCTGCGCACGCTTAAACTGGGCGTCCTGGTTGCAGGTACGGCTGCCGTGATCGGCTATGCCGCCGCGTTTAGTATTAGCAATTTATCCCCCGTAGCACGGGGCCGCGTTTTCGGGCTCGTTATTCTACCGCTTATGATCTCTCCCGTCGCGCGGACTTATGCTTGGATCGTGATCTTGGGTCGGACGGGTATCGTGAACGACGCCTTGGTTGGATTGGGCCTAGCAGAGACGCCCATCCGGTTGTTGTTCACCGAAACGGCGGTCTTCCTTGGCCTCTTGCAGCTGTTTATGCCTTTGATGATTATCTCGCTGCTATCGGCGATGGAGAATATCCCGCGCGACGTTATTCCTGCCGCGCGTGTCTTGGGGGCCAACTGGTTTCAGGTCTTTTTCCGTGTGATCCTGCCGCTTACCAAAGAAGGTTTGGTCGTTGGAGGCACGCTGGTGTTCACTGGCGCGCTGACTGCCTACATTACGCCCGCCATTCTGGGTGGCTCCAAGGTGCTGATGTTGGAAACGCTGCTCTACCAACAGGTGAACGTTTCGAATGACTTTGTGTCGGCCAGTGTCATCGCAATGATCTTAATTATCATGTCCTTTACAGCAAATCTGCTGCTAAAGCGCATCGCCACGGCGCGGAAGTAATCCCATGAAAAATCTAACAAGCTGGGCGATCATCGGCCTGACCCTCACCTTTTTGATTGGGCCATTCATCATCATCATTTTCGCGGGCGCGTCTGCCGGTGAATCTCTTGCGTTCCCGCCCGACGGCTTGTCGCTCAGATGGTATCTCAAGGTTTTCACTATCGAGAGCTTCCGTCAAAGCTTTGTGCTTTCGATGGGTCTTGCCATCTTCGGCACATTGGCGGCGCTGCTTTTGGGTATTCCTGCGGCCTACGCTCTGAACCGCTATGAATTGCCCGGTGCAGAGACCATCCGCACAGTCGTGGCCTCGCCCATCATCGTGCCCGGCATTATCGTTGGTTTGGCGCTGCTGCGGTATATGGTCATTCCATTGGATGTTACTGTCACGGTGGCACTGTTCATGGCGCATACTGCGCTTGTGTTGCCTTATGCCGTGCGCGTCGTGTCATCGAGCCTGAACAACCTGCGCTCTGACATGGAGGAGGCCGCCGTGTTGCTCGGCTGTACCCGACTGCAAGCATTCACAAAAGTCGTGCTGCCTAACATTCGCGGCGGCGTGCTTGCCGCGTTTATTCTGGGCTTTGTAACCAGCTTTAATCAGGTGCCCGTGTCGCTGTTCCTGTCAGGGCCGGGGGTAAGGACGTTGCCCATCGATATGCTCGCATACATGGAAATCACCTATGACCCATCAGTCGCTGCACTCTCTGCGCTTCTGGCCTTCATGTCACTTGCCATCGTCTTTATCGCCGAACGCCTATTGGGATTTTCTCGCTATGTCTGAAAAATATGTAAGCCTCCGTAACCTCACCCTGTCTTACGGCAAAACGGTTGCAGTCCCAAACCTGAACCTTGATGTCGTCGAAGGCGAACTGATCGCGCTACTGGGGCCATCGGGTTGCGGCAAAACCACCACCATGCGTGCCATCGCGGGGCTGCTGACACCTACGTCTGGCACCATCGCAATTGACGGGCGCGACGTTACCCGCGTCGCGGCCAACAAACGGGGCATCGGCTTGGTGTTCCAATCCTACGCACTGTTCCCGCACCTTAGCGCCTTTGAAAACGTGGCCTTCGGGCTACGCTTGCAAAAGATGCCAGAGACAGAAATCCGCCAGCGTACCGAGGCAGGTATCGCGACCGTCGGATTGGCAGGGTTCGAAAAACGTAAACCCGCAGAGATGTCAGGTGGCCAGCAACAGCGGCTCGCCCTTGCACGGTCATTGGTGATGGAGCCAAAGGTGCTGTTGCTGGATGAACCGCTATCAAACCTAGATGCACGCCTGCGTCTAGAAATGCGCACCGAACTCCAGCGCGTCCAAAAGAAAACCGGCGTCACAATGGTGTTCGTCACACACGACCAATCCGAAGCTTTGGCGCTGGCAGACCGGATTGTTTTGATGAAAGACGGCAAGATCGAACAACTGGGCACACCGCATCAACTCTACGCCGAACCGGCCACGGCGTTTGCGGCGGAATTCATGGGTTTCGAAAACATCTTCCGCGTCCAAGGCGAAAATCTTGTGTCTGATTTTGGTCAACTCCCGCTGGGGTTCAAAGCAACCTCACCGATGCTTGCGTGGCGTCCAAGCGGCGTGCAGGTCGGTCAGGGCCCGTTAAATGGCCGCGTCTCCGCTAGTAGCTTTGCAGGAGGACACCGCGAATATGTCATTGATACCGCCCTTGGTCAGATCAAAGCAGACGCGCCAATTGAAACTTTAGAAGTCCCGCTTGGCGAAAACATCGCGTTTGATCTTCCGAAATCTAACGCGAGGCAACTGTCCGAATGAGCACATTCTGGGTCGATACGGACTTTGGATTCGATGATCTTTGGGCACTCTTGGCACTGCGCCATTTGGGTGATGACATTGCGGGCATCTCGCTCGTGGCTGGAAACGCCACACTGGCGCAGGTCACCTCAAACGCCCTTGGCGCACGTCAGGCTTACGGTTTGGACGCGCCGATCTACGCGGGTGCGGCCCGCCCACTCTTGCGCAATCCAGAAACGGCAGAGCGTATTTTGGGAACGCGCGGCATGCAAAGCCGTGGCCAGCATTTACCAGATGGCGGACCGCTGAGAGAAACCACGGACGCCCACACGGCGCTTAAAAGCTGGCTCGGCTCGGCACAGTACGGCATGCGGCGCGACATTCTGGCTATTGGCCCGCTCACAAACATCGCGCGTCTTGTGCAAGACGCACCCGAGTTGGCGCAAAACATCACGCGCCTTATCTGGATGGGCGGCAGCGACGGTGCGGGCAATCACTCGGCACTGGCGGAATTTAACGCTTTGGCTGATCCAGACGCGGCTGCAATCGTCGCAGAGGCTGGCCTCCCGCTTGACGTGGTGGATCTCATGTTTTGCCGCACAGTGGCCTTTGGCCCTGACCAACTTCCGCGCAGCGACCCCCTCACCGCCGACCTGCTTGGCGGGTATCTAGATATTGGGCTAACGAGGGGACGCCCGACCATGTCGATCTATGACCCGCTTGCCGCACTTGTTGCGTCTCAACCAGACGTCTTCGAATACCGCCAGTGTGACATGTCCGTTTCAGTGGCCTTGAATGCGACGCAGGGACAGACAACATTCGAACACACGACCAATGGATCAACTCGCCTTGTTGTTGGAACCACATTAGAGGCCGCAGAAATCTGTCTGGACGCGCTCACAGGGAACCACGCCAATGCCAACTGATTTTAACCTGAATGACCCGATCCTTCGCGCCGATGCTGTCAAAGCGGCGCGTGGTTTGCGTCCGTTTGATATGCTTGTGCGCAACGCGGTGATGCTCGATATGGTCACGGGTCGCGAACGGCTCGTTGATATCGGCCTCATTGGCCCGCTCATCGCCAGCGTTCACGCGCCAGATCCTACACGCGAAGCCCACGCCGAAATTGATGCAACGGGCGCATATGTCGTGCCTGGTTTTATCGACACGCATTTACACATCGAAAGCTCTATGGTGACGCCCGCCGAATATGCCCGCACGGTGGTTCCGCGCGGCGTGACGACTGCGCTTTGGGACCCACATGAGCTGGCAAACGTGGCTGGTATTGCCGGTGTTGATTACGCCTGCGACGCGGCAAAAGGCCTCCCTATACGGCTGCTGCCGCTTGCACCCACTTGCGTGCCATCGGCGCCCAAGTTTGAAGTGAGCGGTGGAGATTTTGGGCCTTCCGAAATCGCACAACTACTGGCCCGCCCCGACATCCACGGTGCCGCTGAGCTCATGACAATGCACCAACTGCTGGACGGCGACCCGCGCGTGCAAGGGATCGTCGCCGCAGGTCTCGCAAGCGGTAAACGGGTCTGTGGGCATGGCCGTGGCCTCATAGGTGGCGACTTGGCCGCCTACGTCGCCGCAGGCGTCGAGACAGATCACGAGCTCACGTCAGCTGCCGACCTGATCGCCCGTTTAGAGGCGGGCATGACCATTGAGCTGCGCGGCTCGCACCCCCACCTGATACCAGAATTCGCCAAAGCCATCATTGATTTGGGGCACCTCCCGCAAACAGTCACACTGTGCACCGACGACGTGTTTCCAGATGATTTATACGCCAAAGGCGGGCTAAACCATGTGATCGCGATGCTCATCGAAAACGGTGTGCCGCCTGCTTGGGCTTACCGCGCGGCCACACTGAATGCAGCGTGCCGCATTGGACGGCCTGAACTTGGCCTAGTTGCGCCAGGGAAAATGGCCGATTTTGTACTTTTGTCCGATCTACACAAAGTTACCGCATCACATGTTTTTGTAGCTGGTCAATTGGCGGCCCTCGCAGGTGAATTGTGTCAACCGGTACAAGATATCCCCGTGCTGCCCGCAATTACGAATACGGTCCAAACGCGGAAATTCGATACCGCAGACTTCGGTGTCGCGGCCAAAGGTACAGTTGCGCACATTGCCACGCTATCTAAGCCGCGTTTCCCGCAATGGGGTGCCCGCGATGTCGAGGTTAAAGAGGGCCATCTCGTGTTACCCGATGACATGATCCGAATGGCTGTTTGTAATCGCTACGGTCTCAACACACCAACGCGGGTCGCATTCTTGGAAAACTGGGGGACGTGGCGCTGTGCTTTTGCGTCGACTGTTTCTCACGATAGCCATAACATCACAGTCTTCGGGCGTAACCCCAACGATATGACCGTGGCTGCGAATACACTACGCGAAATGCAAGGCGGGCTTGTTGTCGTGGCTGAGGGTAAGGTTGTTGCGAAACTAATTTTGCCTATTGCCGGTCTTATCAGTGAACAGCCGCTTGAAGATGTCGCAAAGGAATTTGCAGATCTTCGCGCAACATTGGACACGCTCGTGGATTGGCAGCCGCCATACCTTGTCTTCAAGGCGTTGTTCGGGGCGTCCTTAGTCTGTAATGCAGGTCCACGCCTCAGCGATGTTGGTCTTGTTGATGTTTTCGAAAACGTAGTCCTTGAAAGCTGCGTAATTTCGTAATTGACTAAGATAATTCATGACACGACGATGTTTGTATGTCTCCGTGGATATCAATATCGGCTAAATGCTCGGGGGCAAAGGCGCGTTTGGTATTTTGAAAATCTTGAATACTTACCCTCTATGCAGGACAAAGATATCGGCCGATCGTAAACGACTATAGGCGGTTGCGAAAAATTAAAATATGGCATTGATGCAGTGTAGATTTCCTGAATTGATCGTGTTGTCGCAGTGCTACGTTCCCGTTCTCGCTTTTATCGGTAGGTTGGGGCCTATCTTCTTTTTTATTTAGTCGCTCCAGCATAAATAGAAGAATTATGAGGAGAAGATGGCGCTGAATTTGGCACTTATCAGCACAGGTTTTATTCCTCACCATGCCATTGCTAGGATCGTCAAGCGCAATGGTTCCCAGCTGTATTCCATTCACGGTCGAAACCCAGATCTGGTGAAACAGTTTCAGTCACAATACGGGTTTCCAACACTATCCATGGACCTGACTGACCTGCTTTCTGATTCGAACGTAGACGTTGTTTATATTGGTTTTCATAGGCTCAGGACCCATTGATCCGATTGAATCTACGACGCCTGCCTGATTCAGCGCCTCCGAACGAAAGGTGGCTTGATGGGCAACCTGTATTTGCTGAAAGAGGCTCAGATGGAGCAGATTCCGCCATACTCCCCGAAGAGCCATGACGTGCTGCGTGTGGACGACCAGCTTGTCCTTGGCGGCCTTATATATATCAATCCCAACGGCTTGCGCTGGCGAGATGAACCGTGAGTATGGCTCTCACCAGGCGTTCTGTAACCGCTAGAA
>JAGXHA010000066.1 GCA_024636475.1 Roseobacter sp.
CGCATCGGGCTTGAGGGCGTTCATCACATTGACCATGTCCTGACCGGCCGTGTGATAGCAGGTGTAGCTGCCGTGCCATGTATCGCCGCCATCCAGCAACAGGGCATCAGGCCGGTCGGCCCTGATCGAATTGATCACGGTCGCAACGCGGTCCAATCCACCGACGCGGCCGTAGCTGCGCGCAAGCGACGCGAAATCGTTATAGGTCAAGGCATAAGCAGATGGGCTGCCGTCATCGATGCCATACAGTTTCCTGAATTCCGCGCCGGTCACATGGGGAACTGCGCCTTTGTTCACGCCGACACCGATATTGATTTCTGGCTCGCGGAAATAGATGGGCTTTAGCTGCGCATGAATGTCGGTGACGTGGATCAGCGAAACGTTACCGAATGTGTCGAATTCCAGTAGCTTGTCCTGCGTCAATGCCTGTTGGGCTGCGACCCGCGCCCAATTGCCATATCCCGACGCTCCGTAAAGCGCGGCAGCTGCCATGCTGGTTTGTAGAAAGTCACGGCGAGAGATCATCAAGCGGCTCCGGGTTATGCATACGTATGCGCATTTATGAATAGGTTTGAGACAGGAAAGCCCCACGCCATCGTCGCGCGGGGCCCCTCGATACTGATTAGTTGCGAACGGCGGGACCTTCGACGCTCAGACCGTTACCGCGCGAGGCGACGTAAAGCTCAAGCGCGATAAACTCCTCGCTACCCGGCTTGAAAGTCTCCGCGCGCGTATCACGAATACACCCCTTAAATCGATCATGGGCCGCGTTCAGCTTGGTATTCTTCAACCGGTACACGGGGAAGCCGTTGATCTGCCCCTGAGACAAATGGTCCGCCCGGATCATGTTGCCGTAGTTGTCTTCGTGGCAGTTCGCGCAAGACAACTCGAGTTGGCCGAAGCGGGTATAATACAACTCTTTGCCCTGCTCCCAAGTCGACTGAGCCGGGCCGTCAATAGCTACGTCCATCGGCAGGCCGCGTGATACAGATGCAAGGAGGGCCGTCATGTTCACCATGTCCGCGCCGGTGTATTTCCACTCTTCCGCACCCATCCGGTTCTTCCGGCAATCGTTGACCTGCATCTCCAACGTGCGCACTTCACCAGCCTCCTCATTCCACTTGGGATAAGTCGGTCGCACCCCAGCCATCTGATCGGATGCACCGTGACAGCTCGCGCAGGATTTGTCTTCGGACCCCTCAACAGCGTTCCAGGTGTCTTCCGCTTTCTCGACAAAAATCATGCCGGGGTTATCGAAGTCATCCTCCTGCATTGCGCGTGTTTCAGTGCCGCGGAAATGCCAACCTGACAGAACCTCATCCATTGCGTCCGATACATGGTCCGGTGCCGCTGTCCGGGTGACCATCTCTGTTTCGCCATTCAGAATCAGCGTGTCATCCACGGGATCGGCTGACGCCATCGGTGCCGTTAACAGCACGGCCAACAAGGCTCCTGTCAGTCTCATCATGATGTCCCTCCCAAGACCCGGCGTTCAGCCGACAGTTATTTCTTTAGTTTCCTCGTAGACCGAGCCGTCATCGTCATACCAAGTGAACTTGAACTCACCGGTTTCGGGCACAAGTGCCTCGAATTCGAGATACGGATTGGTCGAGATCGCTGGCTCAAGCACGACGTCAACAACGTTCTCGCCGTTGAATTCGCAGGTGAACCGGTTGATGATCGAGCGAGGAATGATATTTCCCTCATCATCTTTGCGTTGACCTGATTCCATCCTGTGACTGATCAAGGTCTTGATTGTGATCGCTTCGCCAGCTGCCGCAGTTTTTGGAACCTTGACGCGGGGTTTCACTCCAGATGCCATAATAAATCCTCCTTGAACCCTTAGCCGCCGCAGCCGCCGATTGTTACTTTGACCGTGCTTGTTGCTTGCACGAAAGACCCGTCAGGCAGCTTTGCAATAGCCATGACATCCTGCGTACCGGCAAGGCGAATGCGCGTAGAAGCGGTACGGGATGCTGCCAATTTGCCGAACTTGAACGTTGCAACGCTTGGCGTCGGGTTGCCCAATGCAAGCACCATGATTTCATCAGCAGTCTCAGACGACACCTCGATCGGGACGGTGTTGCCATTCTCTGCGATTTCAGGCGCGATCAGCTTGATGTCGCCCGAGCCGACCTCGGCACCGCCGGTGAATTCCGCGATTTTGTCCTCCAGTGCCGCAGAGGCGCGAAACGGCAGACCAGCGGCCAGAAACGCCCCGGCCCCCAAAAGGATCGCTTTGCGTCTTGTCAATTCCATGTCGATTGTTCCTCCGTACCCCGAGGGGCCTGATTATTCTGTGAGTGTAGACAGATAGGCGACGACGTCTTCGACCTCCTGGGCCGTCAGAAGCGGCCCGAATGTGTCGTCGGCCGCATTGCCGGTGTAAGCGTTTCCGGGACGAGTGAATCCCTCGGTTTTGTAGAAGGCAGGCATCATGCTGCCCTCGAACAACATTTTCGCATTGACGACGATTCCCCGCAACTCCGATTCGTTCCAGCGGTAGCCGGCACCGTCAAGCATCGGCCCTATCTCGCCCTGGAACGGAACGTCCGCAAGGTCGGAAACCTGATGACAGGCAACGCAATTGCCCTGCCCCTTGTCGCCCACGATAGACCTGCCATTGGCCGGATCTCCTGCGACGCCGGTCAATGACTGCTCGACAGCGCCGTCAGTGAAGGCGACCTCGGTCGGCACAACTTCGGCAGCGAAGACGGCAGAGCCGAAAAGCCCCGTCGCGATGGCTGTAATAATAGTAACCCTCATGCGTCCTCCCAAACACTGCAGTCTGACTAGCGTAGCGCACTGGGCCGTGAAGACGCAACAATAAATTCACTTACTTGAATTACTTTATGCGATCACCCGTTGTCCGGCTTACTGGGCTTGCTCCGTCAACTTTCGAGCATGGTATTTTTGAAAGCTTTCGTCACCGTCATAGCCTTTTTCGACTACCCAGTTCAGCAGGTTGAAGGTCGTAAAGCGGCTAAAGGCACCGGGCATAGTCGCCACCGCGACCTTTGCAGCAGACGCGTCTTCCGGGACATTTTCAGGGAAGAACAGCAGCGTCGGGGTAAACAGGACACCCCACTTCCTGACCATGTCCTTTTCCGGCAACGAATCGCCATCAAAGTCCGTGACCTCCACGTCGCCAAACATGTTGATCTGCACCACAAAGTAGTGGTCCTGGATTAGCGCGGCGATTTCCTCATCCGGGAAAACCTCTTCGTGCATCTTCTTACAGTAAAGGCAGCCGCGCTGCTCGATGATGACCATCAGCCGTTTGCCTTCCGAAGTAGCCTCCGCCAGATCTTCGCCCAGATCCTTGAAGGTGTCGCGCATCCACGACGTCTTGTGCAGGCCATCATCTCCGATCTCGGCGGCGAATGCGCTCAAGGGCATCAGCAACAGCCCGACACAGGCGCTCAAAAGATTTTTCATCAGGTCTCCTCCCTGTTAGCGCAGAACACCAATATCCGGCGCGATTTCCAACATCCATAGCGCGATGTAATTCATCGAATTTGTTGCGATCAGGACTCCGAACAGAATAAGCATGGCTCCCATGATCTTTTCGATCAGCCCCAGATGTTTGCGGAAACGGGTCATCCACCGCATGAAAGGACCGATGAAAAAGGCAGCCAGAACGAAAGGTGCCGTCATGCCAAGACCATAGACAAACAACAGGCTCGCGCCTGTCGACGCCGTTTCGGCCCCTGCCGCGGTGAAGAGGATCGCGGCCAGCACGGGCCCGACACAGGGGGTCCAGCCAAAGGCAAACGCAAGTCCGATGACATATGCGCCAAAGAGGCTGACATTGGTGGTGTTGCCGGCGTCCGCCCGCAACTGCCTGTACAGAATTCCGATGCGGATGACGCCCAGGAAATGCAGTCCCATCGCGATGATGATCGCAGCAGCGAACCAACGCAGGATGTCGAAGTACTCGCGCACGACCTGCCCGAACGCCGTCGCGGCAGCACCCAGCCCCATGAAGATCGTGATGACGCCGGCCGCAAAGAACGTTGCAGCCAGCACCGCCCTGATCCGCGTGCTTCGGTCGATCCGGGCATCGGCCGATATCTGATTCATACCCACACCAGCCAGATAGCTGAGGTAGAACGGCACAATCGGCAGAATGCAGGGCGACAGAAACGACAGCAGCCCGGCGAAAGCCGCCCCTGCAAAGGTGATCTCCAGCATTTTGGATGCCCGTCCTTGTCTAATTCACATATTCATATTACGTTGTTTAAATAGCTTAGGTCAATTTGCATGTTTCTTCGTCGCATCATTCTCGCCGTCGCGCTGTTGTGCAGTTCTGCGGCCTCGGTTGTGGCCGATACGTTTCTTATCATGGTCGAGGAAAAAGGCTGTGTCTGGTGCCTGCGCTGGAACGAGGAAATCTCGCATATCTATCCCAAATCCCCCGAAGGACAGGCAGCGCCTTTGCAACGCATTGACATTCGCGCGGCACCCCCTGAGGACATGACATTTGCGCGCACACTGGTCTTCACGCCGACTTTCGTTCTGATGGTCGACGGACAAGAAGTTTCACGCATGGAGGGATATCCAGGCGAAGATTTCTTCTGGAGCTTGTTGGCGCAGATGTTGGCCAACGCGAATATTGATGTAACGGGCTGAGAACGCTATTTATGCAAGGTCAGAGCAAGGCTATAAAGCACGTTACTGTTCCGAAAACCGAGGACACGATGGCACTACCAGTATTTGACGTCGACATGTGCGCAGAGGACATGGACAAGATGGCCACGAACGCCATGGAAGCCTCCAACTTCCTCAAGGCGATCAGCCATGAAGGCCGGTTGATGATTCTGTGCCATTTGGCATACGGCGAGAAATCGGTGACCGAGCTGGAACAGCTTTTGTCGGCGCGGCAGGCGGCGGTCAGCCAGCAACTTTCCCGTTTGCGGCTTGAGGGCCTTGTCACACCGCGCAGGGACGGCAAGACCATTTACTACAGCTTGACGGATGACCGGCCAAAGCAAATCATGGAAGTAGTCTACGATCTGTTTTGTCGCGACAAGTGAACCGAAGCTGAGAGTCTGTCGCGGCCATTGAAATGAAAATCGGCGATGATTGATGCGATTTCAGAACCCGTGCTAGTAGCACTGGTCGGGCTTTTCGGCGGCGTCCTTCTGGGACTTGCTGCACGTATCGGTCGTTTTTGCACGCTGGGAGCCATCGAAGATCTGTATTATGGCGAAAACACCCTGCGACTTAGGATGTGGGGCATAGCCATCGGCGTGGCGATCATAGGGACATTTTCGCTGTCGGCAGCGGGGCTGCTCGACCTACAGCAGACACTTCATCTCTCCAGAACATGGAACCCGTTTGCGAACATCGTCGGCGGGCTGATCTTTGGTTACGGAATGGCGCTGGCCGGCAACTGCGGCTATGGCGCTCTGGCGCGCGTCGGGGGCGGTGACCTTCGGTCGTTTCTGATCGTTCTGGTGATGGGAATATCCGCATACGTCACCTTGGGCGGGCCGCTCTCTACCGTACGCATATGGCTGTTCGGGGCCTCCAGCGAAGCCACAGAATTTGCGACCTTTGCATTTTCTGTCGCGCAGTTCGGAGGCGTTTCCGTAGAAGCGGCAGGGATCTTCATCGGTGTGATCATTCTGGTGCTTACCCTCACGAATCGGCAAATGCGACACGCAACCGGTCACATCCTCTGGGGGGCGGTGGCCGGGTTTGCGATTGTCTCCGGCTGGGCCGGAACACAATGGGTGGCCGCCAGAGGCTTTGATGCCACCCCAGTTCTATCCCACACGTTTTCCGCCCCGATAGGAGAAACGGTCCTGTACGCGATGACCTCCTCGGGCAACTCGATCAGCTTTGGCACCGGGTCTGTTGCGGGAGTGCTGCTCGGTGCCTTGCTCGGCAGTCTCATAAAGGGACATTTCCGGTGGGAGGCCTGCGACGATGCGCGCGAATTGCGCCGGCAGATACTGGGTGCGGCATTGATGGGTTTCGGTGCTGTCGTGGCCGTCGGATGCAGCGTTGGTCAAGGGCTGTCTGCCTTCTCCGTCCTGGCCTATAGCGCGCCACTTACGCTGCTTTGCATCATGCTGGGTGCCGCGATCGGATTGCGGCAACTGATAATGGGATTCGCCCCGTCCGTCTGACGGCTTGCCCGCCCCCACCGGAATTCAGTCTCGACGACGGAAAGGGTCAGTGCATGCCATTTCAAACGTTGATCGCCTGCCCGATTCCGGTAAACACACCCTGCGCGGCACCCCTATCAGCAATTACAACCTCGCAATTTTCGATTTCAGCAAACTTATCCCGTTTTTTGCCTTGAAGTCCCGGATCACCGGGAATAGGTACGCCTTATTGGCGCGGGATGGAGCAGCCCGGTAGCTCGTCAGGCTCATAACCTGAAGGTCGTTGGTTCAAATCCAACTCCCGCAACCAAAAACCCCCAATAATATCAAACGCTTAACTCCCCAGCAAAACGCTGGGGGATTAAGC
>JAGXHA010000067.1 GCA_024636475.1 Roseobacter sp.
CATGTTCTTCCGTGTGATTTCAACCGCCATCAATCCCTCCACCATTTGAACGCAGTGATTCAGATTTTCAGACGAAAGGGAATCCCTTGAGAGTCACAGGCCAGGGCCATTGGTATAACACAGTCTGCTTTATGTGCGGAAGCTAGCAAAGCCTTCGGCATTCGACCTACCGTAGGCGCTGGTTAAATCCCGTTGGGGTAAGGCGAGGTTTGACCCCAAGCAGAGCTCTTCATCAAAGCCTCATGCAAGGAGTTATTGATCAAACACTCTTTAATTCACAGCTATTTACGTTAACTTCTTATTATCATGGACATCAGTAAGAAATTTAAAGCACATTTTTCAGGCGGCCTTGTCGCCGCAGCGGGAAGGTACGTGATCTTCACGGTGCGCCGCTTTTACGAGGATGGGATGATACAGTCGGTGGGCGCATTGACCTATTCGACGCTGCTGGCCATCATCCCGCTACTGGTGATCGCCTTCGCGATTTTCTCTGCCTTTCCCGCTTTCGACGCAGCCCGGGAGCAGTTGCTGGGATTGGTCTATTCCAACCTGCTGCCCGAGACGGGCGCAGACCTTCGTAAATATATTGGTCAGTTCACGTCAAATGCCCGCGATTTAACAGCCGTCGGTGTGGTCGCTCTGGCCCTATCGGCTATTTTGTTGCTGTCAACGATCGAGGCGACCCTGAACAGGATCTGGCGGGTAGAGGAGGAGCGCCCGCTCCTTACCCGTATGCTCGTTTTTTGGGCATTGCTTACGTTGGGTCCATTGCTTTTGGGGGCCAGTTTTACGCTATCGAGCGACTATTTGGCCTGGTTTGACAAGCTGACCGGCGGCACTGGTGATGGTCCCTTGCCGCAATGGCTTCGAATGCCTTTCGCGGCGATTGTCCAGACTGTGGGGTTCACAGCGGTTTTCAAGCTGGTTCCGGCACGTCCGGTGCGGCTTATGGAAGCTGCTATTGGCGGTGCTATCGGTGGAATTGGGTTCGAACTTTTGAAATGGGGATTTCAGGCGTTTCTGACCAATACCGCGACCTATACAACCATATACGGCGCGGTGTCTGCGGTGCCGATATTCCTGATTTGGACCTATGCCTGCTGGACCGTGTTCATTCTTGGAGCCGTTTTTGCAGCCTCACTTCCCGACTGGCGACGCGACCGTGAGGCCACCCCCGATGAACAGCTAAGTCCTGCCGAAACGCTGGCAGCTGCCGTGTCGGTGCTTGGAGTGCTGATACATCAGTCGCGAAATGGCGGTGGCACCGTCGAACATCAGCAGCTGGCCGATGTCATTCCACTTGGCACTCGCGACGCGCTGATCAAATCGCTGCTTCGTCAAGGATACATGATCGAGACAGCCAGCGACCATTTTGTTTTGGCCCGTGACCTGCACCATACCACTTTGGCCGATCTGGCCCGTCACCTGGATCTTTCGCTTGGCACCGAGCCGGACGCTTCCCATACTTCGAACCGCCTCGCGGACCTGCTGGGCAGCCTTGCCAAAGCGGAAGAGGAACTTCTAGGGAAGCCTTTGGTCGAATTTACCGGTGACCGGACCGAGACCGACAAGAACTCTGATGCCGCCGTTCTAATCTCCGCCACATAGACGCCTCTGTTTCAGGGGTGACGCAGGCGATCTCTGTTACATGCCGGTAACGATCTTCTGTGCGATGGCGTCTCCGCTTGACCACGCATCCTCGGCCCGCGCGCCAAGACACCAGTCACCCCCGGCAAATAGGGTCTGTTCCGCGTTCATCAAGAATGGCTGCCCGAGCGGTTGCGACACGAAAGCATAGCGCCATTTGTGCCCCGAGACGTATGCCGCATCCGTTATAAAATCGGCACCTATAGCCTCGGACACCAGCGGGAGCATAAGTTTTGCAAACACGTCCCGTTCCAATTCGAGGTGTCTCAGGCTCCAGTCTCTGCTGGCCTGAGCCACGATGCAGGTTGCGTTTGGCCGCTGCGGTTTTTCACTGTCGCAGACAATCCAGGATATGTCCTTGTCTGGGGCGCGGCGGGAAACGAACGGCAATTTGGCACCCGAAGGCAAACCAATCATGAGCGTCAGGCAGGGGTCCATCATGACCCGATCAAGTGCTGCGTTGAAGGAATGTCCATCGGGCAATAGCGCGCCGATCTGAGGTGCAGGTGCCGTGACAACCACGCGATCAAACATCTCATGGCCGGTTTCCCAGATCAGTTTCCAGCGACCGTTCGTTTGCACTATGGCATCTACTCGCGTCTCTTTTCGAATGTTCAGGCCGCGTCCAAGGTACTTTGCGAGGCCGGTCATGCCGGGGACACCCACATATGCCGCTTCTATGTCATCGTCCTGCCAGCGCACCACCGCACCCGCGCTTTCGGCGCACGTCAGCATCGCGCAGAACCCCTCGATTTGTGACGTAAGATACTGGGCACCGTGATCAAATTGAAAACCGCCGTCCGCCCGGCGCGTTGCCATCCTGCCGCCCAATCCACGCCCCTTGTCAAAGACCACCACATCCACGCCGCGCTGCATCAATTCCTGCGCACAGGTAAGGCCAGCCATCCCGGCACCGATGATTGCGGTTTTTGGCCCTGTCCCTACCAATGTTCGGTCCCCGTCGCACCTTTGATGCGGCCTTGCAGGTTGGCCGTCACCCAGCCGCCATAGAAGTCGCCGGGCTGTGGAATAACGCGCTCTTCGCCGACAAAGCAGGCGTCCATCGCGCTGGCATAAAAGGATAGATACCCCGTGAGCGCCTTGAACCGCCCGGTTGGAGATGAATAGCTCCACGCCGCACGAGCCGCCATTTTATCGCCTGACTGCACATCGAAATACGCAGCGCGCCCCTTCCATTCGCAAAAGGTCGTGCCCCGCACAGCGAGCAACGCGGCCATGACGTCATCGGGCGGGATGTAATAGGTGGGCGCATGGTGCGTCTCAAGAACCCGCAAAGCGCGCGTTGTTTCAGCGACAGTTTCGCCACCCAACACAACGCGCAGGCGGTGCGGCACCGGCTCCAAAGCTGGCGGTCGCGGATAGTCTTGAACATTCTCTGGGGTGAGGTCAGGCATTGATTGGGTCATGGTCCTTAAATGAAATGGTTAGGCTGCGGTTCCCTGACGACAGCAACGACAATCACTGACTTTCAGCTGCTGAGTACGACGTCCGCTTTGATGTCCAGCCCATTCTCCACGGCATCGACGAGATAGCCCGCGACATTGCGCCGGGAGACCAGACCATTCCGCCAGGTTGAAGGGTCTCGCAATATTTTGAGCCCGCGCGATTTAGACCCGTTCGTGAGGATGACCGGCCGCACGATGGTCCAGTCGAGGTCACTGTCCAGGATCATCGCCTCCTGCCGGTCCTTGTCGGCATAGGGCTTGCCCAAAATCGCGCGGTGACCGATCCGTTCTATCGAACTCATGGCGCTTTTTGAGCGTCCAGCCCCGAAACCTGTAACAGCCACGAGGCGCTTGTTGCCACTGGCTTGCATCGCCGCAAGCAACACGCGTGTGCTGTCGGAAAACAATGTTTCTTCTTCCCAGAGCATGGCAAGGCGTTCCTTGATGCCCAGAGCGTAGATCACTGCACGTGTACCGACCAGTGCGGCTGCCACATCTTCGGCAGACCGCGCATCGCCAGCGAACGGCTCGATCAGGTCGGTGCTTTCAAGGCTGTCTGCACTGCGCGCAAAGGCCCGTACGCACCGCCCGCGACCAACAGCATCTTCCATCGCGATTGCGCCAATGCCGGAGGTTGCCCCCATGATGAGGATCGGCGCGCTCATTTGACTACGTCTTCGTAAAGGTTGTGACAGGCCCGATGCGGTGCGCGTTCACCCAGCAGTCGGTCCAAAGTGTTCATATCGATGACAGTCGGGGCGCAATCAGGTTTGTTCATTCTTGGCTCCTTTAGGGTAGGTCGCAGGCTTTGGTGACGTCAGGTACAGGTGGTCGGCTTCGTCTTTACATAGGTTGCGGAGTGGAAAAGACATGGGTGGTTTGCTAAAGCGGCAATCAGTGCAGGGGGAAGAAAGATAACTTTAAGCTCCGGCCACCTGTGGCGTGTGCGCGCTGCCGACTTATTCCCGGTCTATTTCAATGACATCTTGCGTGACGGTGGTACGCGCCGCAATTTTGTCTCCCTCGACCAAATAATATGAATGATCATTACTGCTAAGGTTCACGGATATTTCGTGATCGCCGACCGGTAAATCAGGGATATGAAAGTAAGGACCATAAAGCCGCGCGATTTTGACGCCGTCCACGTAAAGATGTGCGTGCCCAGTATGATCGACATTTTCGCTGCTCACCAAATCTGGCGTGAAGCTGAAATTGTCTGTCATCACCGACACGTTCCACCCGTCCATCGGATCTTTCTCGACCGCGATGGCGACCTGAGGCGCACCCACAGCGGAAATCTCAAGCGTCCTGTGCTGCATTTCATGTTCCATCATATCCACTACGGTTCCCTGAACAGGGATGTCGCGAAACAAAGGAGCCAGGAGGACACCGATCAGGATCGACGCGATGCTGAGATAGATCAAGTAAGGCAAACGTAGAGAAATTTTAGACATCACTGGGGACCCGGATTGTTTTCAAGTTCATATTTTTTAGCCATTGCGGGACTATCCTTCTTAACTTCCAACGCTGCCCTGCGCCCAAAAGAAGAAGCACAAGTGCGACGCCGATGATGGGCATGTGACCCACAAACTCGACCAGCGCGGCCTCGTTGTTTCCTTCGATAATGAACAGGATATTTGACGCCAGAAGGACCACAGACAGGGCAAGGACGTTAAGGCGTGTCGTCGTGCCAAGAACCAAGATGACACCGAAAATAACCTCGGTAAACCCGGCGGACAGCGCAAACAGACGATCGGTGAAAAAGTCAAAGCCGAGTGCGGGCAGGAAATTCCAAGAGTTCGCAGCAAGGAAGCTTTCAGCGAGGATCGCACCGAACAGTTTTTCGGCCAACCCTAGTGTGATCAGCGAAATCCCGACGAGAATTCGCATGATCGCCACCGAGAACGGTTTGTAAAGTTCGCGCAACTCAAGCGTTGGCAGATTGTTAATCAGCAAGAAGAGCGCGATCCCGACTATGCTACTATACTCTAACGCGGCGAGAACACCGAATTGAATGGTCAGTCCAAGATGAAGGATAATCAGCAAGATCGCTGCATGACGCACGAAGCGGTTGGCGATTAACAAGATTCCGATGATGGCCTGAAGGAAGATCAGCTTTGTTCCAAAGGCACCGTAGGCGATCAGATGCGGGGCAACGATCGCCCCCTCATACGCTGTGAGAAGCATCGACATTCCGGTGAAGATACGCAGGATTTCGATGAAATCATGGCGGGTTTCGCTGCCGACGATGCGCACGTTTGGCAGCTTTGTGTCCAAGACGATGGACGCCGCCACAATCACGAATGAAATTGCGATCCAGATCAGAACCTCAGGGTCGGTGATGCTGTAAGCCGCGAAGTTTTCGACAGTCACATTGGTGTCAACAAACCAGCGGACATGCGCAAAAGCCCCAGTGGCACTGAACGCCAGGGTGAGTGTTAACATTGCCCCCAGAGTGATGAGGATAAAGGGGCGTAAATTAGACCTGATAGAAAGCATTGATCGTTCTCACAAATTTTAACGTGCTAAAGGATAGGCTGATGCGGTGAGGGGTCCGGCCGCATACCCCTGACCAATCGTCGTCCAAGGCCAGCAAACCGATAGGGTCACAGGTTCGCAACGCGCACGATCACATAGGCCGAGATCGCAATGTGAATAAGCGTTAGAACCACAGACGCGGTGTGCAGCACCTTGAATCGCTTCGTCTGGCCGTTATCGGTTGCGGCGTTGATCATCGGCATCAGGATTTGACGCGCAAAGAGGGTGGTCAGCGTGATGGCAAGCAACAAAAAGGATGAGGTGAGATCGTGCGGGATCATGCTAAACCCTGCAATCGCTGACGTGATGATGACGAACAGGTAGAAATGCGGGAACGCTTTGCGGATCAATGGGCTCGCTGTTTCAGCGGGGAGCGCCGTAAACAAAAACGCCGCAAAGCCAAACGAGAACAAGCTCATTCCGCCGAACAAAAGAGCGGTGGTCAAAAGGGCGATCAACATCATGGCACGGCCTTCGGCAATTGGGCAGTGCCCATGTAAATTACGGTTTTGAACGGCAGGGGACCAAACGTTAAATCCATTCGGCTGTTCATGCCGCGCGGTCCCAAACCAGTCTGCGGCCCACACACCAACCCGGCATTTTTCATCGCCGTGCGAAGTTCATGGGGTTTGATAAACATTGCCGGATCATGGGTGCCCTTCGGAAGAAGACGCAACATATCTTCGGCGATGGTGATGGCGGCAATGCGCGCAAACGGATTGCGATTGATCGTGTCGTACAGGAACTTACCGCCGGGTTTAAGCACCCGCGCGACTTCAGCCAACACTTGCGTCAGGTCGCGGACATGTTCCAGAACGTCAACGCACACGACAATATCGAAACTATCATCCGGATAAGGCATCTCTTCGCCGACGCCAACATCGTAGGTGATATCAAGATCGCTATCAGCGGCGTGGTGTTTTGCGGCCTCAATCGCGTCTTGTGCGGGATCAATGCCCGTGACACGTCCGCCCTTTCGGGCAATCGCCTCGGCCATGAAACCGCCCGCGCACCCTAGATCAAGCACGGTTTTGCCCTGCCAGTCGGTATGTTTATCAAACCATTTCAGCCGCCCGGGCACGAGATTTTTAAGTGTCCGGACCCAGCGGATATCATCCGACCACCAGTTGTCGGCGACATCGTTATAGATCTGAAGGTTGTTGCGTTGAGAGGTCATTGCGACTGCTTTCCAAAGAGGCGCGGCATCATATATGGTACCATAATTCGATAACGGGTGAAGCGGTCGCCGTACCTTCGGTCAAAACGACGCTCTTTGAAAAGGGGGGCGATGACGGAATATGATGTCAGGCCAATCGCCAGAAATAGTTGGTCCGGCGTCCATACGGGCACCGTCCATGTGGTCAAGGCGAACGCGGCATAAATAGGGTGCCGTATGACGCGAAACAGACCACGGGTTGGCATGTCCGGGAAAACGGGCCGAATGTTTTGCATCAGCGACATCCATCCCAATGCGCCCGATTGGACCTCTGCCCCGGCGTCCACGCTGGCCCACAAAAGCAACAGCCACGACAACCCGTAGAGGGTGCAAATTACGACAAAGGCACCGCCCGTGGCCTCCCACCAGATTGTGCCGCTGGGTGTCCACAAAGTGAAAAGCGCGAAAAGCTGCACTGACGCGACAATGGCATAGGTGGTTGTGGAGAGCGTTTGCGCGTGCCGCTGTGGCGCAAGACGTGCCAATACCGCGCCACCTTTGCGCGTCAGCAGCAGCGAATGAACCACCGGAAACTGCAGGATAAGGGCAGCATTGGCGAATAGATTATATGGTTCAGGCACACGCCCAAGGCTTATGCTCATGCCGAAAAACATCGCTACGATCATCGACAGAACCGCAAGTGCGAACAGCACGTGACACACGGCCCCATATGCAAGTGCCGTTGCAATCCGCGCGCCACCCGGCGGGGGCCGCAGCGTTGCAAAGGCCAGTTTGACAAACCGCATGAGCGGGGTTGGGGTCGGTTCTTTCATAAAACGAAAGTTGTCTTGATCACAGCGTGTTTCAAGTGTGGGTGCACAATATGCCGCAACGCGGCGGCAAAGCGATCTACCTTAAATTTAACCAATCAGAGGTCCGGTTCTTATTCCCCTCGCCAACAAGAGCGCTGATCCCGAGCAAGAGTATTCCGCCAACGGATTTTCAGAAGATCTGATCACAGACTTGGCCCAGATCCGCGAACAAAGCTTGCGATTGCGGTGTTGATGTTCTGACAGCCTGCGTGGTCGTGGTGCTCCGGTGACGACTTTGTCCTGTAATGCTTCCTTCCATTCCCCAGAAAGGATCGCACCATCAAACATCTCGGGCGGGCCTGAACTTCTAGGGAATCCCAAGAAAATTGGAACATTCTAACGTGGTTTCAAGTTGATTTAACGAACGCAAACGAAAGGGAACACGATATGAAACAGTTTTCAATTGCAACAACAGCAAGCACCATCGCTCTTTTAACAGCAGCACCCGCACTGGCACAGAACGAGGTCCAGGTGCTTACTGATTGGAGATATGACGCACTTTACGCTGAAGGCTGGAGCGTGGAGAACATGTTCGATCTAACAGCGATCATCGACGCGAGCGGCGAAGATATCGGTGATGTCGAAAATGTTATCTTCAGCAACGATGGCCAAGTTCTTGGTATCATCGCCGAAGTTGGTGGATTTTTGGATATTGGTGACACCCATATTCATGTGCCGTGGGATGCAGTCACAATCCTTGATGGTATCGCCCAAATTCAGGTTCCGGTAACCGAAGAAAATGTCAATGACTACGATATTTTCGGCACTTACCTCGACGAAGATACAATCACCGAAGCCGATACCTCATCTGTCGCAGTGGTGGATGATAATTTGGTCGCAGGCGTGAACGTCTTTAAGGCAACCGATCTGATAGGCGACTATGTCTATCTGTCTGATGGCTCCCGTTATGGGTATGTCGCCGACCTGATCGTAAATGATGGCAAGATTTCTGCAATCGTTTCCGACTCCACTTCCTATGGACGTCCGGGATATTACGCTTACCCCTATAGCGACCGAAACCTCAGAACAGGTGCAGCTTCGCGATACGACATGGAGTACAGCGCGACGGAAATCGATACGATCGAGAGTTTCGACTACAATGAACTGCAATCTCGCGTGCAGTAAGATATCGACAAGTTGGCCCCGCACAACAGAAATGTGTGTGCGGGGCCAGTGCTTCTTTAGCTAATTTTTCAATATTGAGGGCTTTTGCGCCACCAAGGCTCTGAACCCAGAGAATTTCAACCTGATCAAGGCGTGTGGAACAACACGGCGCGGCGGTGGCTGGACACGCCAAGAGGGGCTTTTAAAAAATGAACGCAGTTTATTGTGGGCCACCTCCACTTCCAGACCATATCTGGACAAGCTGGAACCTCGACCCCGCGCTTCTCGTGGCACTCGCCGCTCTGACCTTTGTGGTCCGGCACAGGTGGGCTGGCCTTGCGGCAGTCGCTGTCATGTTTGTGGCATTCGTGTCGCCCCTGTGCGCTCTTTCATCGGCACTGTTTTCCGCGCGGGTCGTTCACCACGTACTGCTTGTTGCGGTGGCGGCCCCCCTGTTGGCATTGGCCCTGCAGCCACGATTGCCCGCTGCGATAGCCCCGGCGTTTGCGACTTCGGCAGTCGTGCTGTGGGCATGGCATCATCCGATGGCCTATGATCTCGCGCTCTCCAATATCGCTGTCTATTGGCTGATGCAGGTTTCCCTTCTTGGCAGCGCAATCTGGTTTTGGAACGCGGTGTTTGCCGCCCGGAGCGCGCCGGTCGAAAGGGTTGTTTTTGTCGTCGCCAGTTTTGCGCAGATGGGGATGTTGGGCGCTATTCTTACCTTTGCGCCCGCGCAGCTTTACGCGATCCACGCCTTTGCGCCGTTTGACTGGGGCCTGACGCCTCTTCGGGATCAGCAACTGGGCGGGCTGATCATGTGGGTGCCTGCAGGTGTTCCCTATGCTATTGCCGCCATAGGTCTCGCGCGTCGCAGTTGGGCCCGGCTTGAGGGTCAGGCGACATGATAGACTGGCTGTACGCGACAATCCCGGTCCTCAAGGTTGTTCACATTGCCGCGCTGTTGATGTGGTGCGGTGGGCTTTTGGCGCTGCCTCTGATGCTGGCTGGAACCGGTCCGGCGGTCACCGCCGAGCACTATCTTCTGATCCGGCGTGCGACGCATGTCACCTATACGATCTGCGTCACGCCTGCAGCGGTAATCACCGTGATCGCGGGAACCTGGCTGATCTTTTTGCGTGAGGCCTTCGTGCCGTGGCTTTTTGCCAAGCTCGCTTTTGTCGCGCTGCTTGTCATGGTTCATGCATGGATCGGCCACATCCTTGCCAAGACCGGCGAAGAGCCGGGCAAAGACAACCCGCCGCATCCGCTGTTGCCTGTCACCGCGGTACTGCTTCCGGTGACCGTCATCCTAACCCTTGTTCTGGCCAAACCTGCATTCGACTGGATCGAATTTCCCCGCTGGCTGCTTGAACCGCGCGGGGGTCAGTTACCCTTTGAAATTCCCAGCCGATAATCGAAAACGAGTTTGCCCCCATGCCACCCTGTGATCCCGACCATCAGCACACAAAGCGCCGAAAGCAGGATGCCATAGGGCAGGACTGCCTGCTCGTACCCGTAAAGCCGGTAGCCCCAGTTTGCGCCCAGCAAGGCCAGCAGGGTTACGGCAATGATGAAATGCGTCCAGGCGGGGGCACGTGCGCGAATGCCGGGCACCAACAACAGTTCTGCAGTGCCCGAAAAGCCGGCAATCATACCGAACAGAAATCCGGTTCCTGCGGCCCAAAGGGCGCTGCGGGCCCAGAATGCGTCGGCTGTCCACCAATACAAGACATCTGCGCCGAAAACGCAAAAAGTCAGCGCCACGGGGAATGCAACAGACATGGCATGGATGGGATGGCCCAGCACGGCAATCTGCGATTCCGTTTCGTCAAATCCTGGCGCGGCACTGATCGGATCAATCAGTCCTTCGTCGGTTTTTGTGCTCTTTTCAGATGTCATATCGCTACGATCCTCCGATGTTTCATTCCTAGTCTAACGTTTATAACGCTTACAGGTTGCGAGGGAGTGCTTTCAACCGTCGATCCTGCCGGTCCGGCGGCGCGCACCATCGCCACGCTTTGGTGGGTGATGCTGGCTGGTGGGGTGCTGATTTTCGGGCTGGTGATGGCCCTTCTGGTGCTGCCCTTCTTGCGTCACAAAAACATAGGCGACGAAAACCGGCAGATCCGGGTCTGGATCATCGGCCTTGGCCTTGCCTTTCCGATGGTCGTGCTTGCCGTGCTTCTTGCCTACGGGTTGGTCGTTGGAGAACGCCTGCTGCCGCGCGAAAGCGCCGATGTGGCACGTGTCAGCGCCGAAGCCCGTCGTTCGGCATGGGCGTTTGCCTATGACGATGCGCCGGCCCTTAGAACCGAAGGCACCCTTCACATTCCCGCAGGCAGGCCCGTTGATGTGGCGATCACCACTGTCGATGTCATCCACAGCTTCTGGGTGCCGCGTCTGGCGGGCAAGCTTGATGCCATTCCGGGGCGGACCAACGTGCTGCGGATCGAAGCAGACGCGCCGGGGCAATACCACGGCCTGAGCGCAGAGTTCAGTGGCACCGGTTACGACAGCTTCACATTTACTGTCATTGCGCATGATGCCGCAGGATGGAACGCATTTCTGGAAAGGGAACCGGAATGAAAGCGCTTGAACGCCACCGCAAGCTGACCGAGATCTGGGCGTCAGAGCCCGGCTTTCGCGGCTGGTTCTCGACGGTGAGCCACACCGATCTGGGCCGGATGTTTCTGGTCACCGCCTTTTTCTTTTTCCTCGTCGGTGGCCTGCTGGCGATGCTGATCCGTGTCCAGCTTGCCACACCGCATTCGGCCTTTGCGGGGCCGGACATCTACAACCAGATATTCACCATGCACGGGACCATCATGATGTTCCTGTTCGCCATTCCGGCATTCGAAGGGTTGGCGATCTACCTGCTGCCAAAGATCCTGGGCACCCGCGATCTGGCGTTTCCGCGGCTGACCGCATACGGCTACTGGTGTTATGTCTTCGGGGGCACGGTGATGCTGATTTCGATGCTTTTCGGCATCGCACCCGATGGGGGCTGGTTCATGTATCCGCCCTTGACCGGCGCGATCTATTCGCCGGGGATCAATAC
>JAGXHA010000068.1 GCA_024636475.1 Roseobacter sp.
CCTTCAGCTCAGGGTCTGACGACGGTATGACGTAGGCATGGACATGCCATTGTTTCTCGTCCGTGTGCCGAATGACCGATTTGAGGGCGGGGCCATAATGGTCGCGCAGCCATGCAATCGTCAGTCGTTCCCATTCGCGAACTTCAGCGAGTTTCCCTTTGTCACCATGAACTTCCTCGACTGTGTAAGGATGCGACGCCACAACACTGTGCAGCGTTTTCTGGTCAGCGCGGATTTTCCGAGGCTTGCCCTTTACCGTCGTCGTCGCGACCAATGCCGCCGCATCGTGCATCGCACGAGCCTCCTCGACACCAACGCCGTATATGACGGTCGGCGGCTTCGGGTCAGGGACGTGCACGCAGGCGATCGGCTTGCGGCTGGCTTCATCGAAAATGAAATCGGTGGAGCGCCCTTTGAGGTCCGCTTTTCGAGACCAGTTTTCGAGATGTACAAATTGATAGGCCATGGGCACGCACTCTTTGGAATGCCTAATCGTGCTTGCCGGCGGAGCCAAAAGAAAGGGGAATCAATAAATTAGCGGTAGTAAATCTTAATCGTAGTGACCGACTATCCACTATGCCCTGCGGTTATAGTGCGGCTCTGCGAGACTGTACTGACGAGGAGAAAACAAAATGCTTGCAGAAAATGCCCGTCACGTGATTTCGGCATTTCTGGAAAAACGTCGAGCGCGCCCAGCATGGAGCTGAACAAGTAGCAAATGGTTGAAAGCCGAGTGCATCTGAGCGGTCATGGGAATAATTACCACTTCTCTGGGCCGCCCTCCGTCATTTGTAACATGGTTCCCACTCACGCCGCTGCTTTGCAATCTCATCAATCAGGGCCGTTGTCCAAATTTCCATAGCTTCGCGCTTCAACGGGATGCGCTGAATACGGTGATAACTTGCTGATGTAACTTTTGGTGCGTGCTGGCGCTCATCGTCTTCAACCTTGATAGCATGGTCGAGAACAGCACTGGCACCAGCAGGCATTCCGGCATCGTCTAGAACCTCGACAAGCGTCCGACGGATGTCATGAGGTGAGAAATATGGGATATCGTTTCGCTCAAACAGACCATTTTGATTCAGCTTTTTTACAACGCCATATGTTGCGCTCCGCGACACTGGTGTTTCGTGCTTGAGGAAAGATTTAAACACGAAGTTGCGGCCTTTTGTGTCTTGAAGAAGCGGAATCTCGGAGATTACTCTTTGCGGAATTGGGAGTGCAAACTCTCGTCCGCCCTTCATCGAATTCCAAACCGCCAGCTTACCGCCATCAATATCGGTCAACCCTGAACACATAAGTCGGAGTCCAGAGCCTTGTCTCTGAGCTGTGAAGCAAACAAATTTGAATGCATGCAGCACTTCCTTGCCAAAGGATTTTCTATCGATTTCGGCACCAGGCGCTGGATTGTCTGAAAAATATTCAGCCAGGATAATGACGCGCGCAATGTCCTGCAGCGATGGCTTTCGCGTTCTGGCTTTCGACTTCTCCTTGAATTTTAACACCAGCCACCAATCGCTTACGGCATCGAGACCGCTCGCACCAACATGCTCCTGAAAACAGTAATCCAATGTTGCGCGGCAATGAGTTACGAACTTGCGAGCTGGATCAATCCCTTTTGCCTTTCGCAAAACATTTCTGACAATCTCGATGTCTCCACGACTTAATGATGCCGCTGGCGTATTCATAATATCAGCGCATTCAGGCCGTTTCATCGTTCTACGATAGTCCTCTGCGGAGGGTCCAGAGAGAGGATTAGTGTGCGTAACCCTTGCTCTGTCTTCGAGCATCTGTTCAATGCACTCTGCCAGCGTCCATGTTGCCTGTTTTGGTATTCGGTCAGCCGTAATTGTCTTCTTCACATCGATATAATTGATCGCCTCAGGCTTTTCGCCCTCGGTGAGCCTGTCTTTGTAATTAAAATAGGCGTTTACAAATTTGTTGACTGAAACGATCGGGTCATCTGCATTTGCACCATCAAACTCTTTCCTTAGCATCGGCACGAGGTTGATGGCTTCCTTTACGCTATCAATCTTCATATCGCTATAATCGTAAGGATAGCCGATTGCGGTGGTTCGCGACTTGTACCTAAAGAACCACGTCACTGTGTTCCCCCTCACACGCAGCGACAAGTTCTTGGTGTCTCCAGAGCCACTTACCATTTGGCTTTTTGCGCCGCCCTTTTTGGCAAGCGCAACAAATTTATCGATGAGGAGTTTGTCGATCTTTGCCATCTTGGTCTCTCTCGTTACAAAACTGGAACAAACAGCATACCAGATCGGAGTCTTGAGTTAAAGATCACTCTATAGCGTCGAAGTCTCCAATTGTCCCATAAACCACTGAAATAGCGCATATTTGTGGTTAACGGGGGTGATTTCAGCTGCGCAATCGAAGACACCAAATTCATTAAATGCAGGATTCCTAATCCTGGGGTCGAAGGTTCGAATCCTTCCGGGATCACCAATTTTTAGATATTACTAATACTAAGCTGGAACCCGCCATCTGGTCGGGAAGAAGCGGCTCGTCAGGCTTCGGCTAAAACCGTCCATGGCCATCGCGGAAAACTCCCCTACTTCATCAAGTCTGAAGCTTGGCAAAAGGACTAGATGATCATGCAAACCGGGACTGCTTTGGCATTTGGTCGATCAGAAGCACTAGTGCATGAGTGACAAACCCGGCCGGGGCCGGCCATCTCCGGTACCCTCGCATCGCCTTTCTCGCCTTGCAGGCTTTGGCTTGTTGACGGCAGGCATAGCGACCCGGACCATGTTCGAGGGTGCGCGCAGATTGAGCCGTGGCGAACTGCCCAAACCCGCAGATCTTCTGCTCACCCCCTCAAACATCCTCAAGGTTTCGGATGAATTGGCACGGATGCGGGGTGCTGCACTGAAGCTTGGCCAATTGCTGTCGATGGATGCGGGGGACTTCCTGCCACGCGAACTGGCCGACCTGATGGCACGATTGCGGTCAGATGCCGATTTCATGCCGCCACAGCAACTCAATTCCGTTCTGGTCAGCAATTGGGGACCCCGCTGGAGAACAAGGTTCACCCGCTTTGACATGCATCCCCTCGCTGCTGCCTCGATTGGACAGGTTCATCGGGCAAGCACAGCTGATGGGCGTGAACTGGCAATCAAGGTGCAATATCCGGGCGTCGCGCGCAGCATCGACAGCGACATCGACAATGTCGTGTCCCTGTTCCGGCTGACTGGACTTGCGCCTCCCAAAGCAAGGCTCGAAAGCCTGATTGCCGAAGCGAAGAAGCAATTGCATGAGGAGGCGGACTACATACGGGAAGCCGCCAACATTCGCCGCTTCACTCAACAGCTTCGCAGCATCGATGGATTTGTTGTGCCCGTCGTGCAGGAAGATTTCAGCACCGGCAACATCCTTGCGATGTCATTCGTCCCAGGACTGCCGATCGAAACATCGGAACGGCTGAGCCAGGAGATCAGGGACCGGAACATGACGCGGCTTATCCGCCTGGCGCTTGATGAGCTGTTCAGCTTTGGCTTTGTGCAGACCGATCCAAACTTCGCAAACTACAGCTACGATGCGGCCAGCGGGACCATCGGCCTCCTCGATTTTGGTGCAACGAAAGAGTTCTCGCCCGAAACGGTCAGCCTCTACAGGCAATTGCTTTGCGCCGGGCTGGAGGGGGATCAAGGCAGGATTGCAGAACTCGCAGTCAAGCTGGGGCTGTGCAATGATCAGACCCGCCCGCAGCACCGCACAATGATCAACAAGATCATCATGCTTGTATTCGACGCCGCTCGGCAGAACGCTTCCTTTGACTTTGCCACTGATCAACTGCTGCAGCGTCTGCGGTCGATGGGGACGGATATGGCGCTCGATCAGAGCTTTGATCAGATCCCGCCGGTGGACGTGTTGTACCTGCAAAGAAAGGCAGCCGGGCTCTACCTTCTCGGACGCCGGTTGCGGGCATCAGTGCCGCTGCGGGAGATTCTGCAGGATTACGCCCATGACACCGTGCCGCCTCCGACCGAGCGACAAGACTGAATGGCCGACCCGCTGATCCTGCCCCCGTCGACATGACCTGTGTGCGGGATCGCCACCATTGATTGCCCTCAGAGATCTGCAGTGGTGTCAGGCCGGCACCGCATCCCCGCGTCTTGCCCGCGACTTGATGAGGATCAGCGAGATGATCCCTATGTTGAGGAAGTTCCAGGCGATCCCGTTGAGGAAGGCAGCCTGGTAGGATCCTGTCAGGTCGTAGATCCATCCCGACATCCAGCCGCCGAGCGCCATCCCGAGGATGGTCGACATGATGACGAAGCCGACCCTGGCGCCGGCTTCCTTTGCCGGAAGATATTCACGCACGATCAGCGCATAGCTCGGAACAATCCCGCCCTGTGACAGGCCGAAGATCAGGCTGACCACGTAAAGCGGCACCATCGCGTCAAACGGCAGGTACAGAAACAGCGCGATGCATTGCAGCGTCGATCCGATCAACAGGGTTTTGACCCCGCCCAGCTTGTCGGCGACCAGGCCTGAAACCAGTCGCGAGACGACGCCGCCCATCAGCATCAGCGACAGCATCTCCGCACCGACTGTCGGGCCATAGCCGAGGTCGGTGCAGTACGAGACAATATGAACCTGTGGCATCGACATCGCCACGCAACAGCCGATGCCGGCCAGTCCCAGCATCCATTGCAGCGCGGTTGGCGAAAACCGCACGGATTGCGCATTGGCGAGCGACATCCTGTTGGCATGCGCCGTTGCGTCGTCAGGAATCCGGCGCTTGAGCAGCAGCGACAGCGGAATAATCAGCACCACCGGCACAATCGCCAGCACCATATAGGCGGAGCGCCAGCCATGCTCGGTCAGAACACCGCTCAACAGAAGCGGCCAGATTGCGCCCGACAGGTAATTCCCGCTCGCTGTGATCGCCACGGCAATGCCGCGCCGACTGTAGAACCAGTGCGAGATATCGGCAATCAGCGGACCGAAACCCACTGCCGTGCCAAAGCCGACAATGAACTGCATCGCCGACAGTATCACGATCGACCCGCTCACTGCTGCAAGCCCGAAGCC
>JAGXHA010000069.1 GCA_024636475.1 Roseobacter sp.
ACCTCAGAATTTCACCACCTCGTAAACCGCAAACCCGCCTCTCAGCTTCGTCCGTCCCGCCCGGTGTACCGCGTCTGCATCTCTGCGTCTCCGGTGAGGGGCGTTCTACGGTCTACACCAAATACCCGCAACCCCTTTTTTAGGTTAAAGTGAATTTTTCTCTGGATACTGAATTTTTTCGTAATATCAGCGGGTTGCTTGCGGAATACTGCGCAGAACACCCCCTTACGGACAGCATTATTACCCTTACGATAGGTAAGCTTTTGGACCTTGGCCGCGCGCCCTATACTTATCCACAGGACCGATCACTAGATATAGCGTCGAGACGTCTGTTTGCGCCAACAGTCCTGCCAAAAAGTCCGGTCTCCCCCACAAGATTCGCCACCGGAAACTGGAATCAGCTAGGGACGGCTTGTCGTTTGCGCCGTTTCGGCAGCCTCAACACGAGAAGACCCAGAATCACCGCCATATAAATGAGCGGTTCCAGCTGGAAACCTTTTACCAGCCAGATGAAGTGGACCCCGCCCAAGATCACAGCCAGATAAGTCAGCTTATGCAACTGCCGCCATTTCGGCCCCAACTTGCGGACCGACCAACTGTTCGAGGTCAGGGCAAGTGGCAGCAAGCACAAGAAACCCGCCATCCCGATCGTGATATAGGGTCGCTTGATAATGTCGGCCCAGATCTGGCTTAGGATACCCACGTCCAACACCAGCCAAACCAGCAAATGCAAAGATACATATGTAAAGGCAAGCAGCCCGTAGGCGCGGCGGAATTTCAGAAAGTTCAGCCCGACATAGCGGCGCAGCGGGGTGATCGCCAAACCGATGATCAGCAGTTGCAGGGCGATCTGGCCCAACTCATGCTCGAGCGCTTTTATTGGCTCAACGCCAAGCCCCCCGGTTTGCGCTTGATACAGCAACCAAGGGACCGGCACTAAGAACACTATATAGACGGCCCATGTCGGAACCTTGCGCACAAAACCGTTCACGCGATCTACGATAGTCTCCATGCCGAAGCCCTGTCCTAGATCTGTTTGCTTAGGTCCATGCCGGCATAGAGGCTTGCGACCTCTTCCTCGTAGCCATTGAACATCAAGGTTGGGATGCGCTTGGAGAACAATCCGCCGCCGATCATCCGTTCAGTAGCCTGAGACCAGCGTGGGTGATCCACCTCAGGGTTCACATTACTATAGAACCCGTATTCTCTCGCGTTGGCCTTGTTCCAGCTGGTCGCAGGTTGGGTATCTGTCAGCGTAATTTTAACAACCGATTTGATTGACTTGAAACCATACTTCCATGGCACGACAAGCCGAAGCGGCGCACCGTTCTGGTTTGGAATGTCCTTGCCGTAAATACCTGTCGCCATGATGGTCAGCGGGTTCATCGCCTCATCCAAACGCAGCCCTTCGACATAGGGCCAGTCCAGCACATTATAGGCGACACCTGGCATCTCGTCGGGGCGCAGTGCTGTTTCGAAGGCGACATATTTCGCCCCTGACTGCACCCCAGCCATGTTCAACAGATCCGCCAGCTCGAACCCGTTCCACGGGATAACCATTGACCACGCCTCGACACAGCGGAATCTGTACAGCCGCTCCTCGCTGGTCATCGCTTTCATGATGTCCTCGAACGCGTAAGCGCCAGGCTTGTCTACCATGCCTTCGATTTGCACCGTCCATGGCTGCGTCGTCAGCCGGTCTGCATATTTTGCCGGATCATCCTTGCCAGTGCCAAATTCATAGTAGTTGTTGTAGCTTGTTATTTCTTCATAGCTGTTCGGCTCCAGCCCCTCTGGCGCAGCCGATGCAGCACGGCCCATACCCACCAGACCGAGTCCCGCCAGTGCGCCGCCCATGACCTGCCGCCGGTTCAAAAAGAAAGCCTCGGGGGTGACGTCTTTGTCTTTCAGCGTATTGATCCAACGGTTGGCCATTCGGGAAACTCCTTCAATCTCTATCCATAAGAGATAGTGCGGCTGACAGCCGATACCAAATGGTAAGCACTACATTTCAGCAATCACACCGCTTTGTCAGATGGATCGAAGAAAGGCCGAGGTTTGATCCCCGGCCTTTCTTGCTTCTGTGCACCGACTTTAGTGAACGGTCGCCTCATGCGGCTTGGATCTGTTGCTGGCGGCCACACGGTCACCGATGATCAGTCCATCGCTGCCCGCCGAGACGGGGATCAGATCACCGTCCAGTACATCGCCCGCAAGAATCATCTCGGCCAGCGGATCTTGGAGCGCACGCTGGATCACCCGCTTCAAAGGCCGCGCCCCGAACACCGGATCATACCCTTCGTCAGCAAGCCATTGCTTGGCCCCTGCGTCGAGCTCCAACCCGATCTTGCGGCCGGCAAGACGTTTCAGCAAGCGGTTCACCTGAATCTCGACGATGCCGGTCATATCGGCACGCGCCAGACGATCAAAGATGATCGTCTCGTCCAGACGGTTCAGGAACTCGGGGCGGAAATGTGCCCGCACCGCGTCCATCACATCGCGTTTCGCCTGTCCCATATCGCCGCCGTCGGGAAGCTGGCTTAGCGCCTGCGCGCCAAGGTTGCTGGTCAGCACGATCAGCGTCTGTTTGAAGTCGACCTTGCGGCCCTGACCGTCGGTCAGCACACCATCGTCCAAGACCTGAAGCAGCACGTTGAACACATCCGGATGCGCCTTTTCGACTTCGTCGAACAAAACGACCTGATAGGGTCTGCGCCGCACGGCTTCGGTCAGCACACCGCCCTCGTCATAACCGACATAGCCCGGAGGCGCACCGATCAGACGCGACACGGCATGTTTCTCCATGAACTCGGACATGTCGATCCGCACCATCGCGTTCTCGTCATCGAACAGGAACTCGGCCACAGCCTTGGTCAGCTCGGTCTTGCCCACGCCGGTTGGCCCCAGGAACAGGAAGCTGCCCAAAGGCCGCGCCTCGTCGTTCAGGCCGGCGCGTGCACGGCGCACGGCATTGGCAACGGCCCGCACAGCTTGGTGCTGACCGATCACGCGGTTGTGCAACTGGTCTTCCATGCGCAGCAGCTTGTCGCGCTCGCCTTCCAACATACGGCCCGCAGGGATGCCGGTCCACCGTTCCACAACGCTTGCAATCTGGTCGGGGCGCACGGCCTCTTCCACCATCATGTCGGTTTCGTTTTCCTCAGCCTCGCCCAGTTGACGTTCCAACTGTGGGATCACGCCATAGGAAAGCTCTCCAGCCTTGGCAAGATTGCCCTCGCGCTTGGCGATGTCCAACTCGGCCCGCGCACGGTCCAACTTTTCCTTGAGCTCGCGTGCCCCTTCCAGACGGTCGCGTTCGCCCTGCCACTGCGCGGTCATGGCGTCGGCTTTCTCCTGAAGATCACCCAACTCTTGCTCGAGCTTCTCCAGTCGGTCCTTGCTGGCGGCGTCGTCTTCTTTCTTGAGCGCCTCGGCTTCGATCTGCAGCTGCATGATCTGACGGTCCAGCGCATCCAACTCTTCCGGCTTGCTGTCGACTTCCATCCGCAAACGGCTGGCAGCCTCGTCCATCAGGTCGATCGCCTTGTCCGGCAGGAAACGGTCCGTAATATAGCGGTGGCTCAGCGTTGCCGCCGCGACCAACGCGCTGTCACTGATCCGCACACCGTGGTGCAGTTCGTATTTCTCTTTGATGCCGCGCAGAATGCTGATCGTGTCTTCGACGGTGGGTTCACTGACCATCACCGGCTGAAAGCGCCGCGCGAGGGCCGCGTCCTTTTCGACGTACTTGCGATACTCATCCAACGTGGTGGCACCGACGCAATGCAGTTCACCGCGCGCAAGCGCTGGCTTGATCAGGTTGGCCGCGTCCATTGCGCCCTCGCCCTTACCCGCGCCCACAAGCGTGTGCATCTCGTCGATGAACAAGATGACCTCGCCCGCAGCTTGCGTGACCTCGGTCAGCACGGCTTTCAGGCGTTCCTCGAATTCGCCGCGATACTTTGCACCGGCAATCAGTGCGCCCATGTCCAACGACAGCAGACGTTTATTGCGCAGGCTTTCAGGCACATCGCCATCAACGATGCGCAAGGCCAAGCCTTCGGCAATCGCGGTTTTACCCACGCCGGGCTCACCGATCAGCACCGGATTGTTCTTCGTGCGACGGCTAAGAACCTGCATCGCGCGGCGGATTTCTTCGTCACGGCCAATGATCGGGTCGATTTTGCCTTCGCGGGCGCGCTCGGTCAAATCAAGGCTGTATTTCTTAAGCGCCTCATAACCATCTTCGGCGCTTGCCGTATCAGCAGTGCGGCCTTTGCGAATATCATTGATGGCAGCGTTCAGCCCCTGGGCTGTCACCTTGCCATTATCCAACGCATCCTTCGCGCCAGATTTGACCATGCACAACGCCATCAGAATACGCTCAACCGGAACGAAACTATCACCGGCCTTTTTGGCAAGCGCTTCGGCCTCGGCCAAAACCTTGCCAGTTGCGTTGTCCAGATAGACCTGCGCAACGTCGCCCGTCACCTTGGGCAGTTTGCCCATCGACAAAGCCAAAGCTTCGACGACCCGGCTTGGCGTACCGCCAGCGGCTGAAATCAGGTTGCTCGCAAGCCCCTGATCGTCGTCCATCAATGCTTTCAGTAAATGCTCTGGCGTCAACCTCTGGTGGCTTTCGCGCGTCGCAATCGTCTGCGCAGCTTGGATAAAGCCACGCGATCTTTCCGTGAACTTACTCAAGTCCATGGTTCTCTCCTCTTCAGTTAAGCGCCTCATTGTGTTGATGCCTGGCTAGCAGCACATCTCCGTCTAGGCCTTGACATAAATCAAGGCGCTGTTGCCTCGTGTTTCAAGAGGGAAACGGTGGAATACTTCTGAGACGCCAAACCGGAAACACCTGCCTTCACAGGCTGGCAGCTGGAAATTGCCACAACCCGAAGTGGTTCTAATTGCTGCAAGAAAAATTGATCTGCAAAAATCCGCTTATAGCAAGCAAAAAATATGAACACGTCAATTGACTGTTTTAAAACGCAAAATTATATTTATCCACAAGGTCCCAGAAAATATTGGAACTTTTTGACCACACTATCGTTTTGATGATGAAGCAAGTTTTACGAATCACTTCACCACGGCGACGAGACGCCGGAATCTATGAGGTACAAACAATGCATACGCGTCCAATTCAAATGAATGATGTTATTTATAACGCGGCCGAGCAATGCTTTGAAGCGCTGGTAACGGTCCATGACGGCGAAACCGCGCGCAAGTACGCATGTTCAATCCCGGCTCCGATCTCAACACCGTTTAGGGATGCAGCAGCGGGCCTGCGCAAGCAGGCTGAGCGGCGTCACACGGGGCGTGGTGGTGTTTATAGTGAAATGCAACTTGATGCCGCAAAGCTGAGGGCCGGACGCCAGCGTTTTGATGCAAAGGCGTGGCTTGCCCATGTTGTTACCCTGCCCGGTCTGCGCGCCGCCTGAAATTTTTGAATTTGCGGAGCTGCCTCTGTACCCGTCCCGGTACAAACTCCGCATTTCCAGAGACGCCTGCCTGCCTGCGATGTCTCTGATCACTGAACCCGGAAGACGCCCGATGCGTTTTCCGGGCTTTTTCATTTCCGTGGACTTCGTGGGGCTGGCACCTTAAAGCAAATTCGTTTGCAAATGCCCTATAATCCGGAGCCCTCCCAATGTCTGATAACCGCCTGATCGTTGCCCTTGATGTTCCCCACGCCGTCGCCGGGCTTGAACTGGCCCAAAAACTTGGCGACAGCGTCGGATTCTACAAGATCGGCTTGGGCATGCTGACAGGCGGGGGCCTGGGCTTGGCAAATGAATTGATCCAGGATCACGGCAAACGCATATTCTTGGACATGAAGCTGTTTGATATCGGTGCCACAGTAGAGGCAGCCGTGCGCGGACTGGCAAAGTTTGACCTCGATTTCCTGACGGTCCACGGCGACCCTCACGTTGTGCGGGCCGCAATGGAGGGCGCTTCGGGATCGCGCACCAAAATACTGGCAGTCACAATCCTGACCTCGCTTGACCGCGCCGATCTGGATGCGTCCCTGATTCAGCAAGGCGATATCGCTGATCTGGTTGCCACCCGCGCAGGACGTGCCTTTGAGGCCGGCGCTGATGGGGTCATCGCGTCGCCACAAGAAGCTGCGCTGATCCGCGCCCTGCCGCAAGCAGCCGGAAAGCTGATCGTTACACCCGGCGTGCGCCCGCAAGGTGCAGAAATGGGCGATCAGAAACGTGTCGCAACTCCGGGCCAAGCCATCAAAGACGGGGCAGATCACATCGTCGTCGGTCGGCCAATCTGGCAAGCCACAGACCCGCTTGCAGCCGTCAAAGACATCTTGGCAGACCTTCCCTGAACGATTTTCCCGCCACGGTTGACCTGTGTTAATTCTGTAACAGAACAACATTTACCGATTTAGGCCGCGAATTATGGCTAGTTGAAATGGTATTCGTATGGCAACCTTATTTTGGTGATACTCCCCGACGAACTGGTTCTTCCTGAAGTTCGTCACCTCCCCCCGCATCGTAGCGGGGGGTTCTTTCCCCATCAAAAGCCCGTTCTAAAAACATCCTCAGGCGTTCCTGAAATATGGGAATTGCAGTATCGTGGTCGATATACGCTTGGTCAGACATCAAGGCCCATCGCTGGCCCTCGTCGCCCAAAACAATGCGATCTGCGCAGGCGGTGGGCAAATGCCCCACGAAGAACCAATTCATCACACCGTTTTGCACAAAGCTGCGGTGCCACCCGATCGCCGCCTGCGGCACCTCAAGACCCAGCTCTTCAAAACACTCACGCTGGACGCAAGCCAACGGGGTTTCTGTGCCTTCGCGTCCACCGCCGGGCAAGTCCCAACAGCCCGCGTAAGGCAAACCCTCGAAATCATCACGCAAGATCACCACCAGTTGATCCCCAAGATACAACGCGATCTTTGCCCCGCCAAATACCATGTTCAAGTCCTGCCCCATGCGCTAATATTGTATAGACCATCCGTAGGCCCATATATCTTTTATGCCCGCTCTTTGCCGCGACTGTCTGTCCCAAATCACACCTGCGCGCCGATGTTCGGCCTGCGGCAGCCCACGCGTGAGCGCGCACCCGGAATTGTTTGATCTGTCCATCGCCCACATGGATTGCGACGCATTTTATGCTTCGGTCGAAAAACGCGATAACCCGGCACTCAATGGCAAACCCGTGATCATCGGGGGCGGGCGACGCGGTGTCGTATCAACGGCCTGCTACATTGCCCGCATCAAGGGCGTGAAATCCGCGATGCCGATGTTTCAGGCCCTCAAGCTGTGCCCCGAAGCGATCATCATCAAACCAAGGATGGAGGCCTATGTCGAAGCCTCCCGCGCCATCCGCACAATGATGGAAGAACTGACGCCTTCCCTTCAACCCTTGTCGCTAGACGAGGCGTTTCTGGATATGACCGGCACAACCAAACTGCATGGCGCGCCACCCGCTGTGATGCTGGCGCGACTAATACGGCGGATGAAGACGGAACTTGGTCTCACAGGTTCGATAGGGCTGTCGCACAACAAATTCCTCGCGAAAGTCGCGTCGGATCTGGACAAGCCGAATGGGTTTTCCGTGATCGGCTTGGCCGAAACGCAATCTTTTCTAAAGGACAAACCGGTCAGCATGATATGGGGCGTCGGTGCCGCCACGCTTGCATCCTTGAACAAGGCGGGCATACAGACATTTTCAGACCTTCTTAGGTGGGAGCAAACCGATCTGATCGCCCGTTTTGGTGGCATGGGGGATCGGCTCTGGCATCTGGCCCGTGGTCAAGACAAGCGTCGCGTTTCGGCCCATGAGCCGATGAAATCCATCAGCAACGAAACGACTTTCAACGACGACACTTCAGACCCCGACCTGTTGGACGGGCATCTTTGGCGCATGGCGGAAAAGGTGGCTGACCGCGCCAAGGCCAAGGGTTTGGCAGGCCGGGTCGTCGTTTTAAAACTGAAACGGTCCGATTTCTCGCTTATTACCCGGCGCGTTTCGCTTTACGATCCGACCCAACTGGCTGACCGCATCTATCGCACAGCGCGCGGATTGTTTGATCAGTTGAATGAACCCGGTCCCTACCGCTTACTGGGGTGCGGCCTTTCTGATCTCAGCAATGCTGAAGGCGCAGACCTGTCCGGCGACCTTCTGGACCCGGATGCAGGGCGGCGCGGCAAAGCAGAACGCGCAACTGATGCCATCCGCGAAAGATTTGGGACCAAAGCCATCGTAAAAGGCCGCGCCTTGCGGTGATTATTCAGCCGCCAAAGGCACGCGGCCCTGGCCAATCATCGCAATTTCGGCAAGAACCTCTCGGAGCGCCTTCTGGACGTCCTCGAAGTTGCCATTCGGGCGCACCAAAGCTTCATCCATATAAAGCGAGCGATCCAGTTCAATCTGGACCGCGTGCTGCCCCCTGGAGGGCCGTCCATAGGCTTGCGTAATATAAGCCCCCGCAAAAGGTGTGTTGCGGGTCACGTTGAACCCTGCGCGGGTAAACGCCGCCTCGATCCGGTCTACGACATCGCCACTGGCAGCCGCGCCAAAGCGGTCTCCTAATACGACATCAGGGCGCTTCATCCCATGCAGCGCCACACCGTCCATCGCCTCGTGCGGCATAGAATGGCAATCAATCAACACTGTCTGCCCGTGCCTTTGATGCGCGGTATCAAGCAGCTTTTGCAGCATGTCGTGGTAAGGCCGCCAATACCGGTCAATTCGCTTTTCGGCTTCTTCCAACGTGATCTTGCCGCGATAAATCGCACGGCCATTGGCAACGACCCGAGGAATCACCCCAAGACCAGAGGCGACACGCGGGTTATGCCCCTGCCGGCGCACCCCCTCGATCAACGCGGGATCAAGTTCATCACATGAACGGTTCAGATCAATATAGGCACGCGGCGCACCCGCCATCAGAAACGGTGCGCCAAATTGCGGTGCTGAATTGAAGAGCAAATCAACAAATGCGTCCTCGGACGAACGGATCACATGATCGTCCAAAATGCTGGAACGCAGGAACGAAAAGCTATAATTTCGCCCCGAATGCGGGGATGCAAACACCACACAGGACCGGTTGATTTCCGGGTGTATTACTTCGTAAGCATCGTTTGGCATGAAGGCACCTTTCAAGATAGATCATAGCGCATGTTTTTACAAAGCCAAAACCCCTTGATCATACCTGCGACTCTATTTATAGCCCCCCTATCGGCGCGGAAATTTCGCGCCCCGTTTTTGTTTGGGGCGCTGGTTTTCGGGCTACATAGGGGGTGATTAGCTCAGCGGTAGAGCACTTCGTTGACATCGAAGGGGTCACTGGTTCGATCCCAGTATCGCCCACCACCTAATTCATTGGTTCAGCACCCGCTGAACTGCCCGCAACCCGGCGCTGGCCCGCGCCACGACAAAGGAGAACGACCATGAAGGTTCGCAATTCGCTCCGCTCGCTCAAAAACCGGCATCGTGACTGCCGCGTTGTGCGTCGCAAAGGCCGCGTTTACGTGATCAACAAAACGCAGCGCCGGTTCAAAGCCCGTCAGGGCTAAGACCTGATTGCAGCAAGTTAGAAAAGGCCGCTCCTTCGGGGGCGGTTTTTTTGTTTGATCGAGGGGTTTGGGAATAAACGGGTCGAAACCTGACCTTCAGGCGACGCCAGCCGAAAACCCGACGCTTATTTCTATATAGGCGGTGCGGCTCGCGGCGGTAGGTCACGACGCAAAGTGCGATGAGGACATCATCTGTCCGCAGTCGAAAGCGGGCCGCGCGCTACAAGGCAAAGGGCGCGCAGGCCGCTATCGGCAAGCCGCCAAGCGATTCACGACAAAAAGACACTCCCTTGCGTTCCCCCTCACACAGCCTAGGTTCTGCACCAGACATGAAACAGCTGAAACGAAAGGGATCACATGACCGATCTGCCCGATTACACACCCCCAAAAGTCTGGGAATGGGAGCCAGGCAACGGTGGTAAATTCGCCAATATCAACCGCCCCATCGCGGGTCCGACCTCGCAAAAAGAGCTGCCGGTGGGCAAGCACCCTATCCAGTTATATTCCTTGGCAACGCCAAATGGCGTAAAAGTCACTGTTCTGCTTGAAGAGTTGCTGGCCGCAGGCCACACGGGTGCCGAATATGATGCGTGGCTGATCAACATCGGCGAAGGCGACCAGTTCGGGTCGGGCTTCGTGGACGTGAACCCAAACTCCAAAATCCCCGCGATGATGGATCATTCCCTAGACAAGCCCCAACGGCTGTTCGAATCCGGCTCAATGATGCTGTATCTGGCAGAGAAATTTGGGGCGTTCATACCAACCGACCCATCGCAAAGGGTCGAATGCATGTCATGGCTGTTCTGGCAAATGGGCAGCGCGCCTTATCTTGGCGGCGGATTCGGCCATTTCTATGCCTATGCACCGGTCAAGATCAAATACTGCATCGACCGCTTCGCGATGGAAACCAAACGTCAGCTTGACGTGCTTGACCGCCATCTGGCGGACAATGAATACATGGCTGGAGAGTATTCAATCGCCGACATGGCGATCTGGTCCTGGTACGGACAGCTTGTGCTGGGTCGCCTGTATGAGGCGGCAGAGTTTCTTGATGTGGCGTCTTACAAAAACGTCGTAAAATGGGCTGAAAAGATCGACGCCCGTCCTGCGGTCAAACGCGGTCGGATGGTCAACCGCTCTTTCGGAGAACCCGAAATGCAGCTGCGCGAGCGTCATGACGCCAGCGATTTTGAGACCAAGACGCAGGATAAGATTGGCACAGACAGCTAACCCAGTGCGTCTTGCCGCCCATTTTGGCGGCAAGACACTTACCAAAGTATTTTAGTCAGGAATGACTTGCACAAGTGTTTCGAATCTGTTTCTTACTGTTTTTGTAAGTTATAGAATATGGACACCTAAAATGACTCTGACAAAATCCGCACTCACAGCCGCCTTGATCGCCTCGACGGCCCTGCCCGCTTTCGCCGAAGGCGAGCTGAACATCTATTCGTCACGCCATTATGACACCGATGAAATGCTGTATTCAGACTTTACCAAGCAAACCGGGATCACCATCAACCGGATCGAAGGTAAAGCGGACGAGCTGCTGGCGAGGATGCAAGCCGAAGGGGCAAATTCGCCCGCCGATGTCCTGGTTACTGTCGATACCAGCCGTCTGAGCCGCGCCAAAAACATGGGGCTTCTGCAATCGGTCGATAGTGAGCTGCTAGAAGAACGCATCCCTTCCAACCTTCAAGACACTGAAAACGAGTGGTTCGGCTTCTCGCAGCGTGCACGTATCATCTTCTACGCCAACGAAACCGTTGATACACCACCGATGACCTATCTCGACCTGGCCGATCCGGCCTACGAGGGCAAGGTTTGCATCCGGTCTTCATCGAACGAGTACAACCAAACCCTGCTGGCCGCGATCGTCACCCACTACGGTGAAGAAAAAGCCACAGCATGGGCGCAGGGCGTCGTCGACAACATGGCACGCGCACCGCAGGGTGGCGATACGGACCAGCTGCGCGGCATTGTGTCGGGTGAATGCGAAGTGGCCGTTTCCAACACCTATTACTTCGCTCGCGCATTGCGCACGGATGTAGATGGTGTCAGCGGCGACATCGACAAAATCAGCTGGGTTTTCCCCGATCAAGAGGGTTTCGGCGCGCATATGAACTTGTCAGGAGCGGGCGTGGCCGCCAATGCACCAAACCGCGACAATGCGGTGAAGTTTCTTGAGTACCTGTCGTCAGAGAGCGCACAAATCTATTTCTCCACCGGCAACGATGAGTTTCCTGCGGTAAAAGGCGTTCCCCTTGCAGATTCTGTCGCCAAGCTTGGAGAGTTCAAAGCGGATGATGTGAATCTTTCGGAAGTGGCGAAAAACATCCCCACCGCTCAGAAAATCTTTGATGCGGTAGGTTGGGAGTAAATCCAGATCTCTGCTGACTAAACAACAAAAACCGGACCGCATCGATCTGCCTATCGATGCGGTCCTGTTTCATTTCCACTGCCCCGCAAGGCCCGTTAACCTTGTTGTTGTCCCGCTAATCCTAGCGCTGCCGTCCAACTTGCCGGCAGATCAGGATCACTGGCAAAAGCCCCATCGCCACGATCACCAGACTAGGCACCGCCGCACCATCCAACCGCTCGTCGCTGGCCAGACGGTAAGCCTGCACCGCCAGTGTGTCATAGTTGAAGGGCCGCATGATCAATGTCGCTGGCAATTCTTTCATCACATCGACGAATACGATCAGCAGTGCTGTCAACAGACTGGGTGACAAAATCGGCAGATGCACACGGCGCAGGGTACCGACCGGCGTTTCGCCCAAGGAGCGCGCGGCAGAATCCATGTTGGCGTGCACCATGGCCTGCCCACCCTCATAAGCGCCCAAGGCTGCGGCAAGAAAACGTACCAGATAGGCCACGATCAGCAACCAGATCGACCCGGTAACCAGCAATCCGGTCGAAATGTCAAAAGTGCTGCGCATCCACGCATCAAGCGCGTTATCAAACGCAGCAAACGGAACCAAAAGACCCACAGCAATTACGCCGCCCGGTACTGCATAGCCAAGGCGCGCAATATAGGCCGCGCCGTTTGACAGCCTGCCGGGTCGCAAACGCTGATAAAACCCGACACAGACCGCAGCCAAGACGGTCAGCACGGCAGCAATCCCGGCAAGCGTTGCCGAGTTGCGGATAAAACCGAGGTAGCGCGGGCTAAGCAGATCTTGCTCTGATCCGATGCCCATCGAAAACAGAATTGCCACCGGCAGAACGGCCCCCAAAAGCACAGGTACTCCACACGCGATCAATGCAAGACAGGCCCGCCATCCCCTAAGAGAAACCGGCGGCATCGCCACAGCCCGGCGCGACGGGTCATGGTATTGTGCTTTGCCACGCTGGACACGCTCGAGCATCGCCAGCAGCAGCGCGAAACTGAGCAGACAAAGCGCCAATTGCGCGGCACCGGCACGGTCGAACAGGGAAAACCAACTGGTGTAGATCCCTGTCGCAAAAGTCTGGACGCTAAAATATGCCACAGTGCCAAAATCGGCGATCGTCTCCATCACTGCCAACAACACGCCACCCGCAATCGCGGGCCGGGCAAGCGGCAGACTCACCTTATAAAACGCAGTCCAAGCACTGCTGCCCAAGGCCCGGGCGGCCAGGAATGTTGTGGCGGATTGCTGCAAGAACGCCGCACGGGCCAACAGATAGACATAGGGATAAAGCACAAGGATCAGCATCAGGGCCGCCCCGCCCAACGATCTGATTTCGGGGAACCAGTACTCGCGCGGTCCCCATCCCGTCACATCCCGCAACGCGGATTGCACGATGCCGGGATGATCCAGCACATGCGTATAGGCATAGGCCAGAACATAGGCAGGAAATGCCAGCGGCAAAACCAAAGCGATTTCAAGAAACTTGGCACCCGGAAACCGCGTCATCGTGACCAGCCATGCGGCACCCACGCCCAGCAGAAAGGTACCCGAGGCCACCATGATGACCAAAAGCAAGGTCGTACCAGCATAGCCCAGTAAAACGGTATTGATCAGGTGGCGCACCGTATCAGTTCCGCCAAGAAACGCGGCAAGCAAAACAGCCAACATCGGCAAGGCACAGGCACCCGCCACAGTCACAGCAGCCCCCGCAAGCACACGCAACCCGTCACGGGGCGCTTTGACGATGATTTCAACCGGATTTTTCTGGCGCATGCTCATGGGTTTGGTTTCGACTATTTTAGTCGGAAATACCAGCGGGGAGGATGAAATTATCGTATTTCAAGCGGGCGACGTAGTGCCGCCTGCGGCGCGGATATTTAAGAGCCAGAGAAGCCAGCGGAAAGTCAGTCGTAGGTCCGCTGATCCTCGATCACCAGTCCGTCTTTGGGCAGGCTGCCCGGTGCCGCAATGACGATCTTACCTTTGAGTTTCAGCACATCCACAATGGATTGCGTGTAGGCGTCAGGGTTGTCGTTCGACGTCTCTATATGCACGGTCATGACATCCTGTTCGCCTTCGCGGCTGGCGACGACGCGCGCTTTGGTGACGTCAGCATGATGCGCGACAAGGGCTGCGACCTGTTCAGGGCGCACGAACATGCCTTTGATCTTTGTGGTTTGATCGGCGCGGCCCATCCAGCCTTTGATCCGCATATTGGTCCGCCCGCAGGGTGACGTTCCGGGCAAAATCGCGCTCAGATCCCCTGTGGCGAAACGGATGAGAGGGTAGTCGGGGTTCAGCGTGGTCACGATCACTTCGCCAACTTCGCCGGGGACGACAGGATTGCCAGTGCCTGGGGTGACGATCTCGACGATGACGCCTTCGTCCACGATCATCCCCTCCATCGCAAGGCTTTCGTAGGCGATATTGCCCAGATCAGCGGTCGCGTAGCTTTGCAGACAGGTGATGCCCCGCCCTGTGTAGTATTCACGCAAGGACGGAAACAGGGCGCCGCCGCCAACGGCGGCTTTGGTGATGCCAAGGGTCACGCCCATCTCGTCGGCTTTTTCGAGGATGATCTTGAGGTAATCAGGCGTGCCGGCGTAGGCGGTGGTGCCTACGTCGCGCGCTGCAATGACCTGGAGTTCGGTCTGACCGGTTCCCGCAGGCAGCACAGCGGCCCCAACCGCCTGAGCACCGGATTCAAAAATCATGCCCGCAGGCGTCAGGTGATAGCCGAAACAGTTTTGCACAATATCATCCTTCCCGATGCCCACCGCATGCAGGAAGCGGCCCATGCGCCACCAATCAGGGGCGTTGCTTGAGGGCTCGTAGATCGGGCCAGGGGATTGGAAAATATGGGTAAAGGCCTGAGCGGGCTTCGTCGTGAAACCACCAAAGGGTGCCGCGTTTGCCTGCGCCTTGCCCAGATCCGACTTGCGAAGGACCGGTAATGCCGCGAGCGCTTCAGCGTTTGTGATCGTGGCGGGATCTATCCCCAGCAGCGATCCCGCATAGCCTGGCAAGGCTTGTCCACGGGCGATTTGTGCAGGCAAAGCCACTGCCAGATCAGCAGCGCGCGCATCGGCACTCCGAGTTTCTAGCGCATCGAAATGGATCGTCTGGGCCATAGTGCTTGCTCGCGAGTTTGGAAAATTCAGGGGGGAGGAGTGGGAAACGCTTAGCTGAGCCAACGTTTGCGGCGGCGATAGCTGCGAACGTCCCGGAATGATTTGCGGCCCTCGTCTGACATCCCGAGGTAGAATTCCTTGACGTCCTGGTTTTCGCGCAGGTCAGCGGCGGGGCCGTCCATCACCACACGGCCAGACTCAAGAATATAGCCGTAGTGGGCAAAACGAAGGGCCACGTTGGTATTCTGTTCTGCCAGCAAGAAAGTCACGCCTTCTTTTTCATTAACCGATTTCACGATCTCGAAGATCTGCTCGACCAGTTGCGGGGCCAGGCCCATCGACGGTTCATCAAGCAGGATCATTTCGGGGCGGGACATCAGAGCGCGACCGATCGCGCACATCTGCTGTTCCCCACCCGAGGTGTAGCCAGCCTGCGACTTACGCCGTTCGCGCAGACGGGGAAAATATTCATAGACCATCTCAAGATCACGCGCAGTCGCGGCCTTGCCGTCAGTGCGCGTATAGGCACCAGTCAGCAGGTTTTCTTCGATGGTCAGATGTTCGAAACAATGCCGGCCTTCCATCACCTGCACGACACCGCGTTTGACCATATCGGCGGGATCAGATTTATGCACAGCCTCGTTGCGGTACTTGATAGAGCCTTTCGTCACCTCGCCCCGTTCGGAATGCAGCAGGTTCGAAATTGCCTTTAACGTGGTCGTCTTGCCCGCGCCATTGCCACCCAGCAAAGCGGTAATACCGCCCTTTGGCACATTCAGGCTGACGCCCTTGAGCACCAAAATAACCGAGTTGTAGATCACCTCGATATTGTTGACCTCAAGCAGGTTTTCGACCTGAGCGTCGGGTTTTGCAGTGGCGTCCAGCATGGGTTTCTCTTTCAACTAGGGTGGAAAGGGATGCGGCGAAACATGTCGCCGCATCCTGTTGTGCAAGGGTCGCTTAGCAGCCTGGGGTGATGCCGGATTCAGCCGCAAATGCAGCCGCATCTTCTGCCACCAATGGGCCAAGCACGTCTTGGTCAGACTGAACGAAGTCTGTGATCAAGCTCCAGCTGTCGGCAGCTGCATCCCACTGCGCCACAGCCACAAGACCGTTGCCGCCGTGGTTTTCGCAGGAGACTTGGAACTCTGGGCCAAAGCCGGGCAGACCCAGATCGGTCATCTTGGCTTCAGTGATCTCAAGCGCTTCCATACCGTCGCGCATTTGACCAGGTGTCAAAGCCTTCGTGTTGTGAATGCCTTGTGCTGTTTTCGCAGCTTCGGCAGCCAGCATCGCAGCATAAAGACCACGGTTATACAACGCCGTCCCGATTTGATCGCCTGCACCCGCAGCTTTGCCCGAATCAACGACATACTTCTGAATGTCCGCAAAGACTGGGAAATCATCGCCCACGTTGTGGAATGTCAGCGACTTGTACCCGTTTGCAGCTGCACCAGACGGACGCACGTCGTTCTCGGAACCGGACCACCAGATGCCGATGAACTGATCCATGGGATACCGGATGTTCGCGGCTTCCTGAATGGCAACCTGGTTCATAACGCCCCAGCCGTACATGATCACATTGTCAGGCTTTTCACGGCGGATTTGCAGCCACTGTGACTTCTGCTCTTGGCCGGGGTGGTCAACGGGCAGCAGGGACAATTCGAAACCGTGCTTTTCGGAAAGCTCTTCCAGCGTGCGGATCGGTTCTTTGCCGTAGGCAGAGTTGTGGTAGACCAGCGCGATTTTCTTGCCTTCAAGGCTGCCGTCATTGATGTCCAGCAGGTGCTTGATCGCAACCGATGCGCCATCCCAGTAGTTCGCAGGGTAGTTAAAGATGTTCTTGAACACTGTGCCATCTTTGGCGGACGTACGGCCATACCCCATCGAATGCACCGGAATGCCGTCAGCCGTTGCTTTGGGGATCAGCTGATAGGTAATGCCGGTCGAGAGCGGTTGATAGACCAATGCGCCTTCGCCCTTGGTGCTTTCATAGCATTCAACGCCCTTTTCAGTGTTGTAGCCGGTTTCGCATTCGATCATCCGGATCGGTTCACCACCGATGCCGCCGTCACGCTCGTTCAGCAACGTGAAGTAATCCTGATATCCGTCCGCGAACGGAATCCCGTTGGCCGCGTAAGGTCCGGTCCGGTAGCTGAGCGATGGAAAGACAAGCTCTGCCATTGCGGGGCCAGCGGCCAGTGCAGCGCCAAGCGCCAGTGTGGTCAGTTTCAGTTTCATCGGTGGTTCCTCCCTTGGATATATCCGATCTTGCCGGGTTTGCCCGGTCGTCTTCTTCGGCAGGGTCTTTCGCCCCTGCCATGCGCCAGTCCCTAGTGCGGGAAGGGCCACAATCTTAGTTTTTCCTTGGCGACGCGCCACAGTTGGGCAAGGCCGTGCGGTTCTGCGATCAGGAATATGATGATCAGCCCACCCACGATCACAAGCTGCAAATGCGCAACGATATCCGTTGGCCAGCCCAGCCAATCCACGCCAACAATCTTGAGCGCGACGGGCAGCAGCACCAGAAACGCGGCCCCGGCAAAACTGCCAAAGATCGATCCCAGACCGCCGATGATGATCATGAACAGCACAAGGAATGATTTCTGGATGCCGAACACTTCGCCAACTTCGACCGCGCCCAGATAGATGGAAAAGAACAGCGCGCCCGAGATGCCGATAAAGAATGAACTGACCGCAAAGGCTGTCAACTTTGCCCGCAACGGGTTCACACCAATAATTTCGGCCGCAATATCCATATCGCGGATCGCCATCCATTTGCGCCCCACCGACCCACGGGTCAGATTGCGTGCAACATAGGCACTAAAGATCACGAACATCAGACAGAACAGATAGGTTGCCCATGCTTCCGTATTCGGACCAGTGATGATGATGCCGAAGAACGTCCTCTCGGGCGAACTGATCTGGCCGGAAGCCGAATAGTTGTAGAACCACGGCACGCGGTTGAACAACCACACCAGAAAGAACTGCGCGGCCAGTGTCGCCACCGCCAGATAGAAACCCTTGATCCGCAAGGAGGGCAGACCAAACAGCACACCAACCGCCGCCGTGATCAAACCCGAAATCAACACATGCACCAGCATGCTGATATCGGGAAAGCTGGTCATCAGCTTATAGCAGGCATAGGCCCCCACAGCCATGAAGCCACCAGTTCCAAGGCTGACCTGCCCACAGTAACCGACCAGAATGTTCAAACCGATCGCCGCAATGGCATAGATCAAAAACGGCAGGAAAAGCGAGTTTACCCAATAGTCATTGATCACAAAGGGGATCACGACAATCGCGATGAACAACACAAAGTAATAACGATACCGATCGAATTTGATCGGAAAGGTCTGACTATCCTGCGCATAAGTGGAGCTGAAATCCCCCGATTCACGATAAAGCATCAGACGCTCCCCTTCTTCAAAATGGTCTTAAGTTCTGGGGCCCGAACGCAACACATTGGCAGCGCCCCGATCCGGCATTGATTTAGGCTAAACCCGTTCAATGATCTTCTCCCCAAACAAGCCTTGCGGGCGGAACACCAAGAAAATCAAAGCCAGCATATAGGCGAACCAATTCTCGGTAGCACCGCCCAGGAAAGGCGCACCAATCAAGAACTCGAACAGTTTCTCACCCACGCCGATGATCAAGCCACCGACAATCGCACCGGGGATCGAGGTAAATCCGCCCAGCATCAACACCGGCAAAGCCTTGAGCGCAATCAGCGACAGCGAAAACTGTACGCCTGATTTCGTGCCCCACATGATGCCCGCAACAAGGGCTACAAACCCCGCCAGCGACCAGACCAGGATCCAGATAAAGTTCAGCGACACGCCAACCGACAACGCCGCCTGATGGTCGTCCGCCACGGCCCGCATCGCACGACCCTGCTTGGTATATTGCGCAAACATCACCAATCCGATCACCAGCAATGCCGCAACAATGCTCGCTACGATATCAAGGTTGTCGATGAAAAAGCCGTAACCCAAGGTCTCGAACGTGGTCTCGTCGATCCACATGTTGATGCCCTGCGGCAACCCCACGTCCATCGACTTGATGTCGGACCCCCACATAAGATCGCCGACACCTTCCAAGAAATAGGCAAGGCCAATGGTCGCCATGAACAGAATAATCGGCTCTTGCCCCACCAGATGGCGAAACACCAACCGCTGTACCGCGTAGGCCAAGGCGATCATCACCACCATCGTCAGCAAGATCGCCATGAAGGCAGGAACGTTCCACCCGAAATAGTGAATATCAGTGCCAAAGATAGCGTTGATCAGATGGCTAAAGGGCACTTGCCCGTCCATGATACCGGCCAAGGTAAGCGCGGCAAAAAGCGCCATTACACCTTGGGCATAATTGAAAATACCGGATGCTTTGTAGATCAGAACAAAGCCCAACGCGACAAGTGCGTAAAGCACCCCCGCCATCAGACCGTTCGCTGTTACCTCTAGGGCAAAGGCCAGTTGCTCAGGCATATCAGACCCTCCAGTTTGCAAAGTTTAGGGCAAAATCAATCTTCATGTGCGACCCCCAAATAGGCGTCAATCACAGCCTGGTTGTTGCGCACCTCGGTCGGTGAACCATCACCGATCTTCTTGCCATAATCCATCACGACCACCCGGTCGCTCAGGTCCATCACAACGCCCATGTCATGCTCGATCAGCACAATCGTTGTGCCAAATTCGTCGTTCACATCCAGAATAAAGCGGCTCATGTCCTCTTTTTCCTCGACGTTCATGCCCGCCATCGGCTCGTCCAGCAGCAGGATCGACGGCTCAGCCGCCAAGGCCCGCGCTAGTTCAACCCGTTTTTTCAACCCGTAAGACAATCGCGACACCGGAGTCTTCCGGATCGCCTGAATCTCAAGGAAATCGATGATTTTCTCGGCAACTTCACGGTTTGCAGTCTCTTCTGCCTCGGCCTTGCCCTTCCAGAACGACTGCGCAAACAACCCGGTTTTCATATGGGTCAGCCGTCCGGTCATGACATTGTCCAAGACCGTCATGCCTTCAAACAATGCGATATTCTGGAACGTCCGGGCGATACCTTGCTGCGCCACCTCAAAAGGTTTCATCGGTGCACGTCGTGCACCTTTGTACCAAACCTCGCCCTCCTGAGGCACATAGAACCCGCTGATGACATTCAGCATCGACGATTTGCCCGCACCATTCGGCCCGATGATGGCGCGGATCTCGCCCTCGCGCACATCAAAAGAGATGTCCTTGATCGCTTCAATGCCGCCAAACCGCAGGGTGATGTTTTTCATCTCCATCACCACAGGGCCGATCTGGCGACCATCCGCAGTGACGTATCCGTCCGCCTGATCCTTCATGCGACACCCTCATTCCAAATGGTCTTAAAATCCACTGCGCAACCGCAGCGCCCGAACACTCCGCTCATGGTGCTCATTCCGCAGCCATCTTGCGCGTGTCGGCAAAAACCTTTGCGTCGCGCACTTCCAATGTAGCCGCGATCGACCCCTTGCGCCCGTCTTCATAGGTCACTTCCGTGACCGTGCTGACCGAAGGCGATCCGTCATACAAAGCGTTGATAATGTCTTCGAACTTTTCGCCAATCACCTTGCGGCGCACCTTGCGCGTCCGGGTCAATTCACCGTCATCGGCGTCAAGTTCCTTGTGCAGCACAACAAAGCGATGCACCTGACACCCCGACAGCATTTCGTCTTCCGCGATCGAGGCGTTGACCTCTTCGACGTGGCTTTGGATCGTTTCCATAACCTGCGGATGCCGTGCGAGTTCCTGATAAGACGCATAGCCGATATTGTTCCGTTCGGCCCAGTTGCCCACCGCTGTCAGGTCGATATTGATGAACGCGGTGCATTCCGTGCGCCCGTTCCCAAAAACGACCGCCTCAAGAATATTGGGGAAGAATTTCAGCTTGTTTTCAACATATTTTGGCGCAAACAGATTACCATCAGCCATTTTACCAACATCCTTGGCGCGGTCGATGATGCGCAGGTGGCCTGTGCCTTCCTCGATAAAGCCCGCGTCACCGGTGGCGACCCAGCCTTCTGCATCCTTGGTATCGGCGGTGCTTTCAGGGTTTTTGTAATACTCTACAAACACGCCGGGGCTGCGATAGAACACCTCGCCATTCTCGGCGATCTTCAATTCGACACCGGGGCACGTCACGCCAACCGTGTCGCTACGCACTTCGCCATCTGGCTGCGCGGTGATGAACACGGTCGCTTCGGTCTGGCCGTAAAGCTGTTTCAGGTTGATCCCAAGCGAGCGGTAGAAATCGAAAATCTCTGGCCCGATCGCCTCGCCCGCCGTGTAGCCAACGCGCACGCGGCTCAGGCCAAGGGTGTTTTTCAACGGCCCGTAGATCATCAGTTCCCCCAGACCATAGGTAAGCTTGTCAAGGAACCCGACCGGCTTGCCGTCCAGAATGTCGGGACCGACACGCCGCGCAACGGCCATAAATTTGTCGAACAGCCATTTCTTGAAACGGCTGGCGTCTTCCATGCGGATCATCACGCTGGTCAACTGAGTTTCAAAAACCCGCGGTGGCGCGAAGTAATACGTCGGGCCAATCTCGCGCAAATCCACATGCATGGTATCAGCAGACTCGGGGCAGTTGGTGCAGAACCCTGTCCACATCGCCTGCCCGACCGAGAAGATGAAATCGCCGACCCAAGCCATTGGCAGATAGGCCAGAATATCATCGGTCTGGCGCAGTTTGTCGAATTCCGAGGACGACTTGGCCGTCTCTATAATATTGCGGTTGCTCAGAACGACGCCCTTGGGCTTGCCCGTGGTGCCAGAGGTATAAAGCATCACGCCAGTGCTATCGTAGTCCAGCTTGGCCTGCCGCGCTTCAAGCTCGGCAATATGCTTATCCCGCGCTTTGCGGCCCATCTCTTGAACGGCGGTGTATTGATCCAAAGTGGCGTGATCGTATTTGCGCAGGCCGCGCGGATCAAGGTAGATGATCCGCTCGAACTGGGTCAAATGGTCTTGCACCTCAAGCACCTTGTCGACCTGTTCTTGATCACCCGCCACGACAAAGCGCGCACCGCAGTGATCCAGCACATAGGTCATCTCTTCGGCATTGGCGTCTTGGTACAAAGGCACAGGAACAGCGCCGACCATCTCGGCCGCCATCATCGCCCAATAGAGATAGGGACGGTTGCGGCCAATAATGGCGATGAAATCACCCTCGGCCGCACCCAGTTCAAGAAGGCCGAGCGCAAGCGCCTCGACCTCGTCGCGCGTCTGAGACCACGACCAACTTTGCCATATACCAAATTCTTTTTCACGATACGCAGGCGCATTCGCGAATTGCTTTGCATTACGATGCAACAACGCCGGAACGGACTGCGGTCCGTCAGCGCTTACAAGCGTGTAAGCCAAATGTCTTCCTCCCAATGCCTGCTCTTTAATGGCAGGTCGATCGCTGATGCGATTCTGATGTCACATCATGATGTCGTCAAAGGGTGTGCGTCAACTTTTTCCGAATGATTTCCTAAACCTTACGAATTGTTACAGCGGCTATTTTCCTTTGCAGGGCTTTGCGCAGCGAGGACGATGGTGATAATCAACACGCAAGGACGGGGGATAAAATGCAGCTTAATGACACGCAAACAAATGCGATGACCGCCGCTGGCCTGAACTTGATTGCGCAAGCATTGACGATCTATGACGCGGATCTGCGTCTGGTATTGTGCAACGTTCCTTTTCAGCAGATGTTCAACCTTCCTTCAGGGCTTGTAACACCCGGAGCCACTTTCCAGGAAACCATCACCCATCTGGCCAAAACTGGCGAGTATGGCGAAGTGGAAGACGTCGACGCCTTTGTAACCGAACGCGTCGTTCAAGCCCGCGCGTTTGAGCCGCATTATATGGAACGGACCCGCGCCAACGGGCGCACCATTTCTGTTGAAGGGTCGCCTTTACCCCAAGGTGGCTGGGTCACGGTCTATACCGATATTTCGCGCACCAAACAGCAAGAGGCGCTGCTGCGTGCGCGCTCTGATGCGCTGTCTGGCCAGGTCATCGCCCGGGCCGAGGAGTTGTCGGCCACCAATCGGGAACTTGCTGCGATCAACTCAGCACTGGAAGAGGCCAAGCGGCAACTGACCCTGTCAGAAGCACGGACCCGTCTGACCACTGAAATGATGCCGGCCCATATCGCCCATGTGGATGCCTCCGGTCGCTATACATATTCCAACCGCCGCCTGACTTCTGTCATGCCGGGCCGGCCCACCGATCTTATTGGGCGCAAGATACGGGATGTTCTTGGCCCTCAGGCCCATGACAGCATCACCCCTGCATTGAACAAGGCCTACGCCGGAAAACCTTCGATTGTTGAGTTCACAGACGAGGCAAGTGCGCGCCGCATCCGGGGGGCCTTTACGCCTGACACAGGCGGTGGCGTCTATATTCTGTCCATGGATGTGACCGAAGAGACCCAGAACCGCACGGCGTCACAGCAGACCAGACGACGCGAAGCCGCCGCACAGGTGATATCCGGACTGGCGCATGACTTTTCGAACTTGCTGACCATTATCCTTGGCCAGCAATCGAGACTTGCAAGGCTGGACGGCTTACCCGTCAACGCAGTGCCCCTGATCGAAGGGACCCTCGCCGCAGCCCGCCGCGGTGGTGCCTTGCTCAGCACGATTGCAGACATGACCGGTGCACGGACCTTGCGCCCCGCGGCCACGGATATCAAAAACCTGCTGGCAGACCTCAGCCTGCTGGCGCGGCCAACCCTTCCCATCGCGCTTGAGTTTCATGTCCACAACAATATGCCCGACCAACTTGTCTTGCTCGACAGTGGCCTTGTGCAAGACGGACTGTTGAACCTGATCCTGAATGCCCGCGATGCCTGCGCAACAGCGGGGGCCATCACGCTGGAAGTCAGACTGGTGCATGACACCTGGATCGAATTTGTTTTGGAAGATACCGGGCCCGGATTTTCCGCCGCAGCGCTTGAAAATGGCTTTGCGCCCTTCTTTACGACCAAGGGGGCCGAAGGATCGGGGCTAGGATTGCCGATGGTCTTTGACATGGCGAAATCCGCAGGGGGCGATCTGCGGCTGGCCAATACGGACACGGGCGCAATGGTGACCATGCGCCTGCCCTATCGTCCCGCCGTGCCAGCAACAACAGGACTAGTGCTTTTGGTCGAAGACGCTGACGACCTGCGCGCACTGGTGCGCGATATGCTGATGGGTCTGGGCCACTCGGTGATCGAGGCCGCCAGTGCGGACGAGGCAACAGCGCTGCTGGCCGATCTGCCAGATATCGCGCTGATCCTTTCCGACATTCAATTGATGGGCGAAGCCACTGGCCTTGATCTGGCCGAGCGGTTGGGTGCGGATGCCCCGCCACTGGTCTTGATGACATCGCTTCCCGCTGATGATGCCATGTTTCTAAAGGCGCAGACGCTTGCTCCTGTGCTGCGCAAACCGTTTGACACAAATGATCTGACAGCACTGATCGCCCCCAAAACAATGGCAGCCCAATGAAACGCCCCCTTGTCACCATTCTGGACGACGAACCCGAAATCCGCACTTTGCTGGCCGAGGTCTTGGAGGAAGCTGGTTTCGACACGCTCAGCTTTGGCCGCGCCCGCGCTTTCGAGGCCGCTTTGGCCACCCACACCCCTGACGTTTGCCTTGTCGATCTGTCCCTGCCCGACACCGACGGGTTGACATTGGTCCACCGCCTAGCACTTGAGCAAGGTGCCATCGTCATCATTATTTCAGGGCGCGCACAGGTGCAGGACCGCGTCACCGGGCTCGAACTGGGGGCCGACGACTACATCATCAAACCTTTCGATCCCGCCGAGGTGGTTGCGCGCATCCGCGCCCGTCTGCGCAGCGCCAAGCCCGCGACCCAAGCGGGCAGCATCGCAAAATTCAACGGTTGGACCGCGCATTTTGACAGGTATGCGCTGGAAGACGATGCAGGCGTCGAAACGCCGTTTTCCCACGCCGAAGGCGAAGTGCTGCGCCTGTTTCTTGATGCACCCAAACGTCTGATCAGCCGCGCCCAGATGCAAAGCAGCCTTGGCGGTGTCGCGTCTGAAAGCTTTGACCGCGCGATGGATGTGCGCATTTCACGCCTGCGCACAAAGCTGCGCGAAGACCCGAAAAACCCGCAATTGATCAAGACGATCTACGGTGCAGGCTATATCTTTCTGGGAGATGTCTCATGGACCTGACGCCCATCCGGCTTGGACCTGATGACCCTGCATTGTCCGATTTGCTGGCACTCATGCGCGACTGTTTTGCCTATATGGAGGGGCGGATTGACCCACCCAGCTCTCTTGGCAACGTAACCACTGCCACGTTGCGTCAAACAGCAGCCGAGGCCGAAATTTGGTGTCTCGGCCACCCACCCGTTGCTTGCATGATCCTGACGCCAAAACCGGGTCGCCTTTATCTGGGCAAAATCTGCGTGTCACCGCCTCACCAGCGTCTTGGCCTTGCCCGCCACTTGATCGATCATGCACAGACCCGCGCCCGCGACATGCGCCTGCCCCGGCTTGAACTGCAAACACGCGTCGAGCTGATGGACAATCATGCCACGTTCAAAGCGCTCGGGTTTACCGAACACGCCCGCACAGCGCATCCAGGCTATGACCACCCTACCAGCATAACAATGCGCAAAACTGTCGTTTAACCGCCCAGCATCGCCCGCATGGCAGGGATGGTTTCATCGTTGAACCAGCCATCCTCGGGCGCATTTGCACCCGCTGCAATACCCGCCTTGATCTTGGCGATCGCTTCGCCCCTGATCTGCAGCTTCACGCTGGCAAAGGTCGCAGGCGGGATCTGCCCCAGCTTTGCGGCCTCAGCCAGCGTTGTCGCAAGCAGCGCCTCGGCCTCGACGATCCTGTCCACCATGCCTGATGTCCGGGCCTCTTCGGCCGACATCGGCTGGCCGGTCAGCATAAGGCGGCGCAGATCATTGGGCGATAAAGTCGCCCGCGCGATCTCAAGCGGGCCAAGCGGGAAATCCGCACCCACACGAACCTCAGCCAACCCAAAAGTCGCCCGAGGTGCAGCAACGCGGTAATCGGACGCCAGCACGTAAAACAAACCGCCCGCAATTGCCGCCCCGTTCACCGCAACAACCGTGGGCTTTGTGCAGGCAAACAACGCCAGAAAACCCTCGTTCAACCCTTTGACGATGGCATGCTGTGCAGCCAGATCAAAGCCCTGCGCCTCCTTCAGGTTCAGACCCGCTGAAAACACCTTGAACGGCGAGGCAAGAACGATGGCCCGAACTGTCTGATCCGTCTCAAGCGTCTGAATCATCTTCGCAAACTGTATCAATCCACCCGCAGATAGCGCATTCACAGGCGCATGGCTCAACGTCAGGCAAACCACCCCGCCGGGATGGTCGCTTCGGATCAGATCGGATGTCCTTGTCATGGTGCATGTCTCCCAGAGTTGGATCACAGGATTTCATTCAATCCACGCCACGTCATCCGAAATCACCAGACACGGACAATTTTTCGTTGCGCCCCCTTCGCCAACACCGCATGATTCAAATCATGATTGAATGCCTGCTTTACCGTACCAGTCACGCGCAGCTACAGCTGTTTTACCGCGTGGAAATCGCGATGAACCTGTTTAGCGAAGTGTCTGTGCTGCGCGAATGGGGCACCGCCGGTGGCAGACCAAAGGCAATCATACAGTGCTTTGGCAATCTGCGCGAGGCATCACGCGCAGCCGACAAGCACCGCAATCGCGCAGAGCGGCGCGGGTATCTACGCGCCTGACCCCAAGGCCGCGACAGCATGCGCCAGAACCAGCACCCCTGCGACCAGATCATCTTCTGCTGTGTCTTCGGCGAATGTATGGCTTAGCCCGCCAATCGACGGCACGAACACCATCGCCACCGGCAAAAACCGCGCAACATTGGTCGCGTCATGCAATGCACCCGACGGCATCTTGCGCCAATTGCCGGGGGTGACCGCTTCGGCACCGGCTTCCAGGGCGGACCGCAGGCGGGTATCCATCGCAACAGGTTCCAACCCCAGCAGCGTGCCATAGCTCAGCGTCATGCCCTGCGTTTGCGCCACCTCAGCGGCGGTCTCGCGAATGATGGTTTCCATACGCGCCAAACGGTCTGTATCCGCGTCCCGCCATTGCATCGAGAACACTGCGCGCCCGGGCACAATAGACGACGCATTGGGATGCAAGGACACATGCCCGATTGTCCACACGGTTTGCGGCGTGACCACATTTCGCAAACGATCGTTCAACAGAGTATTGAAGGCAGAAACCGCCTGAAACGCGTCCCGGCGCAAATGCATTGGCGTCGTCCCGGCGTGGTTTTGTTGTCCCTCAAAGGTGATCTTCATGTCCCTGATCCCGACGATATCCGTCACGACACCAATTTTTTCGCCGCTGGTATCCAGCGCCGGGCCCTGCTCGATATGCATTTCAATAAAGCCGGTGAACAAATCCGGCGCGACGTCGCCCGTCACCATCCCAGCCATGGCCTGCCGCGCATCACCCAAAGCGACGCCGGCATCATCCTTCAATACATCGGCATCGGCCAAGCTCAATTGCCCGGACCAGACCGCGCTGCCTGTCGTCACACCAAATCGGCCCTCTTCATCTTGAAAGGAGACAACCGATACCGCTGGTCCACCCGCCTCTTGCGCCGCACGTGCGACCTCCAGTGCCGCGATCACGCCCAGCGCACCATCCAGCCAACCGCCTTCAGGCTGGCTGTCCGAATGTGATCCCAATAAAAGAGACGGTCCTTCCGCAAGACCAAAAAGATTGCCCATCGCATCAATCTCGACCCGCAGGCCAAGGCCTTTCATCTGCGTGGCCAACCAGCGCCGTGCGGCCACGTCAGCTTCGCTATAAGCGGGACGCACAACCCCCTTGCCCACGCCCGCCGCACCAAAGCTGCGCAGCATATGCAAATCCGCTAAAAACCGGTCTCCATCAATTTGCAACACGATCCCCCTTCTCTGGCTTTCAAATATCCCAGGGAGTTTGAGGGACAGCGTCCCTCATTCCCAAATCAAATCGAATGTGCCCAACGGGCATACCACAAGATCAAGCTTCATTCCGCGGCAATAACTTCACTGACCGCTTCCACCTTCACGGCAGAAAACTTGAACTCGGGAATCTTCCCATAGGGATCCACAGCCGGGTTTGTCAGTATATTCGCAGCCGCCTCGACATAGGCAAAGGGCAAGAACACCATGTCAGGCGACACTGCGCGATCCTCGCGTGCCATGATCTCGATCGAGCCACGCTTGGTGGACAGGCGCACATGGTCGCCCGGTGCCACACCAAGCTTGCGTAAAGTCGACGGGTGGAGCGAACAATTTGCCTCAGGCTCCAGCCCATCCAACACATGCGACCGACGCGTCATCGACCCCGTGTGCCAATGTTCCAACTGCCGCCCCGTGGTCAGGATCATGGGGTACTCCTCATCAGGTACATCATCGGGGGCCACGATGCTGGCAGGGGTGAACCGCGCACGCCCGTCTTGACGCGGAAAGCCATCGCCAAACACAATCGCTTGCCCCGGATCGGTCGGGCTGGTCGACGGATAGGTCACAGCGCCTTCGGCTTCCAGCCGGTCCCACGTGATATTGTTGAGGGAGGACATGTTAAGCTTCATCTCGGCAAACACCTCGGAGGGATCCTTATAGGACCACCCCAACCCAAGCCGGTTGGCCAGCTCAACCTCGATCCACCAATCTTCTTTCGCCTCGCCCGGGGGCGGCACCGCCACCCGGCCCATCTGAACCTGACGGTTGGTATTGGTCACGGTGCCTGACTTCTCGGCAAATGCACTGGCAGGCAAAATCACATCAGCGAAATTCGCCGTTTCGGTCAGGAAAATATCCTGCACGACCAGGTGCTCAAGCTTGGCCAAGGCGTCGCGGGCGTGTTCAACATCAGGGTCCGACATGGCAGGGTTTTCACCCAACACATAAAGGCTGCGAATGTCACCATCATGGACCGCGTCCATGATCTCGATCACCGTCAGGCCCTTCTTGCTGCTGAAATCTTCGCTTTTCCAAACCTCGGTAAAGGCCGCGCGCACGCCATCATCCGACACCGGCTGATAGTCAGGCAAGAACATCGGGATCAGCCCCGCATCCGACGCACCTTGCACGTTGTTCTGCCCACGCAACGGATGCAGGCCTGCGCCGGGCCGGCCAATCTGGCCGGTCATCAGCGCCAGAGAGATCAGACAGCGTGCATTGTCGGTGCCGTGAATATGCTGCGACACGCCCATACCCCAGAAGATCATCGCTGCGTTGGCACCTGCGAAAGTCCGCGCGACGTCGCGCAGCGTCTCGGCATCAATGCCACACACCTTTGCCATTTTCTCTGGCGTAAAGGTTTTCAGATGCGCCTTCTCGATTTCCCAATTTTCGGTATAGGCTTCGATATACTGTCGATCATAGAGCTTTTCTTCCACGATCACGTGCATGATCGCGTTGAGCATCGCCACATCCGTGCCGGGCCGGAATTGCAACATATGCGAGGAATGCCGCTTGAGCGCCTGCCCACGGGGGTCCATCACGATCAGCTTCCCACCGCGCTTGGCGAATTGCTTGAAAAACGTCGCTGCAACGGGGTGGTTTTCGGTCGGGTTCGCGCCAATCACAATCGCCACATCGGCGTTTTCAATCTGGTTAAAGGTCGCCGTCACCGCACCCGATCCAACGTTTTCCATCAACGCCGCAACCGACGAGGCGTGACACAGCCGCGTACAGTGATCGACGTTGTTGTGCCCAAAGCCCTGACGGATCATTTTCTGAAACAGATAGGCTTCCTCGTTGGTACATTTGGCCGATCCGAAACCCGCAACCCCTTCCCCGCCAATTTTCTTCATCCCCTCGGCGGCGAAATCCAGTGCCTCATCCCAAGATGCCTCGCGAAAATGCGTGGACCAATTTCCGGGATCAACATTCAACCCTTTGGCAGGCGCATCGTCGCGGCGGATCAGTGGCTTGGTCAACCGGTGCGGATGGTGGATATAGTCGAAACCAAACCGCCCCTTGACGCAAAGCCGCCCCTCATTCGCTGGCCCATTAATACCTTCGACATATTTAATCTTGCCATCCTTGACCTTCAGCGACACTTGGCAACCGACCCCGCAGAAGGGGCAAATGCTGTCCACTTCGCTGTCAAAATCCGCCCTGTCCCCGACTTGGGCATCGTCGACCACTGTCGCCTCCATCAAGGCACCGGTCGGACAAGCCTGCACGCATTCGCCGCACGCCACACAAGAGGACGCGCCCATCAGATCGGCCATATCAAAGGTCGGATAACTGTTATGCCCGCGCCCGGACATGCCGATCACGTCGTTGACCTGCACCTCGCGGCAGGCCTGCACACAAAGGTTGCACTGAATACAGGCATCCAAATTGACCCGCATCGCCACATGGCTGTCATCCAACAAGGGGATGCGCCCCTCGTCCCTCTTGGGAAAGCGGCTTGCTTGGATCCCTTCAAAGGCTGCCATGTCCCACAGATGGCTGGATTTATCATGCGCGACTTCCTGTGCGGGCTGGTCTGCCAGCAGCAGTTCCATCACCATCTTACGCGCATTTTCGGCGCGAGCATTGTTGGTGGTTACGACCATGCCGTTCTCGGGTTCGCGCAAACACGACGCGGCAAGTATGCGTTCGCCTTCGATCTCGACCATACAAGCACGACAATTTCCATCAGGACGGTACCCGGGGGCTGGCGTGTAGCAAAGATGCGGGATCTTCAAGCCGCGGCCATTCGCGACCTCCCAAATGGTCATCCCGGCCTCGGCCTCAACCTTTTCGCCATTAAGCGTAAATATGATATTCTCAGCCATGGGGTTCTCCTGTGACGCGTTGCCGTACCATAGGCCGCATGCGCATTGGGTGGCAGTCACAATCCCGACACACCGCCCCGTTTTTGCGCCACTGGTGTTTCCGATATGCGCCCCCCTGCTTCTTTGGCTAAAAAATATCCCGCACAAAGGTTCCTGCCCTTCCAACCCGCGCAGCGCTTGCCTATCAAAGACCCAACAGAAAAAGGCGGAACCATGTCCCACATCACTCTCATCCGTCACGGTCAGGCAAATTCCAGTGCCACTGACGAAATCAGCTATGACATGCTCAGCCCGTTGGGCCACCAGCAGGCCGCTTGGCTGGGCGACCATCTGCGCCAGTCCGAGACCCACCACACGCGCCTTTATACCGGCACGTTGCGCCGCCACATCGAGACCGCTGACGGCATGAAAACAGGCCTCGACCCAATCCGCGACGCCCGCCTGAACGAGCTACAGTACTTCACACTCGCCACATTGCTGCAGCAGCAGCATGGCGTTCCTCTTCCTCAAGATCAGCACGGGTTCAGCGCTCACCTGCCCCTTGTTTTTGAAAGCTGGAAAAGCGACAAACTTGAAAATCCGCCAGAAACATTCGCCAGCTTCGAGGGTCGCATTCAATCGGTCCTCGAAGAAATCGCCGAAGGTCAGGGACCCGCGCTTGTGGTCACGTCAGGCGGGCTGATTTCAATGGTGATGGCTCAGGCAATGGGGCTTGGCATACCGGCAATGTCGCGCATGGCGCTGGCCATCATGAACACCTCGATGCATCGACTGTTTCCCATCGGGGGGCATTGGTCACCGGTGCTGTTCAACGCCGTCCCGCACCTCGACACCACCGAACGGCGCGCCGCGCAAACACATATCTGAAAGGTCAGACCATGCTGAAACTCTATTACGCGCCCGGTACGATCTCAATCGCAGTGGCCATTGCGCTTGAAGAAGCGAACCTTGCTTTTGATCCTGTAAAAGTCGATTTCAAAACCGCCGAGCAAACCTTGCCCGATTATCTGGCGATTAATGCCAAAGGCCGCGTTCCCGCCCTCGTCTTGGAAGACGGGATGGTTTTGACGGAAACCGGTGCGCTGCTTGACTATATCGCCGCCGTTGCGCCAGACGCGAACCTTGTTCCATCCGCACCCGCACAGGCGGCCCACATGCGCAGCGCGATGTATTATCTGGCCTCAACCATGCATATCGCCCATGCACATAAAATGCGCGGATCCCGTTGGGCCGACAATCAATCCAGCTTTGACGACATGCAGGCAAAAGTGCCCCAGACCATGGCAACCTGCGCCGCCTATGTCGAAGATCAGATCTTGCGCGGCGATTTTGTTCTGGGGGATCGTTTCAGCATTGCCGACCCTTATTTGTTCGTCGTCTGCAATTGGCTTGAAGGCGACAACGTGAATGTCTCCAACTATCCAAAAATCCAGAAATTCATGACAGGGATGGAGACGCGCGCCAGTGTCCGCACCATCCGGGAAAAGGCCATGCTATGACAAGACAACATCTTTGGGTCCGTGCAGAACAGCGCGCCAATGAAACCCGCGTCGGACTGTCCCCCGACGGCGCGGCAAGCTTGCTGGCGAAAGGTTTCAGCATCACGGTAGAGGCCTCGGACAGCCGCGTCATTCCTACGCAAGCCTACGCCCAAGCAGGCTGTGCCATAGCTCCGCAATTTAGCTGGCCCGAAGCACCTGACGACGCGATTGTCTTTGGCCTCAAGGAGTTGCCTGAGGACGGAACGGCGCTGAAACATCGCCACATCATGTTCGGCCATGCCTACAAAGACCAATCCGCTGGCAAGATCCTGTTAAAGCGCTTCAAAGCCGGAGGCGGGACACTCTATGATCTGGAATATCTGACCAATGACACCGGTCGTCGCGTCGCAGCCTTTGGCTATTGGGCAGGATTTGCCGGTGCAGCCGTTGCGGTCAAGTGCTGGGCGGCCCAGATCCGCAACGAGACGGCAGCCCCCATAACGCCCTTCGCAAATGCAGACGCACTAACGGACGCGCTGCTGGATGAACTGGCACCGCTCGACACAAAGGCCCTCAAGGCGCTTGTGATCGGTGCATTGGGCCGTGTCGGCACCGGGGCATCGGATTTGTGCAAACGCCTCGATATTCCGTTAACGGGCTGGGACATGGCAGAAACAGCCAGCGGCGGTCCCTTTCCTGAAATCCTTGAGCATACACTGTTTTTCAACTGTATCCTTGCAGGCCCGACCACACCTGTTTTTGTCGCAAAAGATACCCTTGAGGCTGCAAGGGATCTTCGCGTGATCGGCGACATCGCCTGTGATCCTGACAGTCCCTTCAACCCCATTCCGATTTACAGCGAGACGACAAGCTGGGAGGTGCCTGCGCGCCGCGTGCACGACAACCCACCCCTTGATGTGATTGCGATCGACAACTTGCCGTCGATGCTTCCACTCGAAAGTTCCCTGGATTACGCAGGCCAGCTGCTCTCCACGCTGGAAGGCCTCGCGCAGGAAAACAACCCAGTCTGGGGCCGGGCCAAAACGATCTTCGAAGAGCATCTAGCAAAAATCTAAGTATCTTCTCTGGCTCTTAAATATCCCCGCCGGAGGCAAATCTTCCGGAGCTCCAGAAGAACAAAATGCCTCCGGCGGGGATATTTAAGAGCCAGAGAGGTCAAAGACCCACAAAAGATGTCATGTCGTCGCCAGACGACGCCTTTTGGTCAATGTTTGCCTAGCCGAACATCCGGTAATAGATGGCATCCGGCAGGAATTGGGCGAGCCTGAAGAACAGCGAAAACGCGAAGGGGAAACTTTTCTTGAAGCCATCGCTGTTCATATGATCGAACACCACTTGCGCGGCATCTTCCGGCTCCATCAAAAAGGGCATTTTGAAGTCATTCTTATCTGTCAGCTGGGTCTTGATGAATCCAGGGTTGATGACCTGTACCTGAACGCCGGTCTTGCGAAGATCCGCATACATGCATTCTGCCAAAGACATCGTGCCAGCTTTTGACGCCGTGTAGCCGATGGACCTTGGTAAGCCCCTAAATGCAGTCAGGCTGGACGTAATGACAATATGGCCTGCGTCTTTCTCGACCATGCCGGGTACGACTTCGCCCAGCACCCGCACAAGCCCGGTCAGATTGACGTCAATCATCGCTGTCGCATGATCTGCTTCCCATGCTTTCGAGCCAAATGGCCAATAGACGCCCGCCAAATAGACAATTCCGTCCACCTCGCCCACGGCCTTGACGGCCTCCCTGACGCTGTCGATATCTTGGACATCAATGGTCTGATAGCTGGCCCTGCCCGGCAGCGCCTCAACCAGTTTTGCCAGCTTGTCCTCTGAACGCGCGGAAACGATCACTTCGGTACCGACACTGCTGAGTTTGTGCGCAAGCGCTTCGCCCAAACCCGCGCTGGCGCCCACCAGCCAATACCGTTTGTCCTGCCACTGTTTCATGCTGCGTCCTTCTTTCGAATTGTCGCAGCCAGTTCGGCAACCTTGAAACCAAATTTGCGAAACTGACTGCGATTTATAAGTGTTCCGTTAGGCGTGACATATATCCAATCCACCGTCTGCAAAGTGTGGCCCCCCACATCCGCAGGCAACTTGATCGGATACCGCATGCTTATCGTGCCGCCCGACTGACGTCCCTTTGCAATGCCCGGCACATCGGGTGCCGTTGCCGTGAATGTACCATCGGGGCCCAGCTTGATCCTCCAGACCCGGTCTTGGGTCGTGCTGTCACCATAGACGAAATGTTCGTCTATCTGCACCGAATCACCATCCCATGAGATATGGAAATCTGCGACAAAGGTGCTTGTCACCCGCCCGAGGGGGCCAAAGATGACACCTTCGCAAATCATGTCGCCATCCAGATCTTTTTTCATATCCAGAATTCTGTAATCTTCGGTATAATCTGTTGGGCTTTGTGCCGAAAACGCTGCCGTGAAGCGGCGCAAGAGCACCGCAGCCAGGACCAAACCAGCGCCCACGAAGAAATACAGAAAATCTATCACGTATCGTCCTTTTCCAATCTGGTTCCAGCCAGCAAGATGATCGCAAGCACTTTGAGTACACACGGAAGACCCGCATAAAGCCACGTCAGCGTAGTGATTGCGATAGGCGGATTGGAAGACGCACCGCTATCAAACCCCGACAGTTGCAAGGCTGGAAGTAGCGTGACAGCCGCGAAGGCAAGAGTGAACTTTGACACAAGGGACCAAAGCCCAAAGCCCTCGGCGGCGGATGGCGCAATTTTGGCCATGCGTGTGGCAAACATCGCCGGCAACAGCGTCAGATCAGCGCCAAGTGCCGCACCAGACCCAATGCAGACCACGGCAAACAGCAGCGTATCACCAGCCCCCAAAAACAGCGCACCGCCAAATGCAACAATCGCCAGTACCATCGCAGACAGCAAAACCTGCTTGGTTCCAAAGCGCTCGGCGAGCAGCCCCCAGAAAGGCGCTGCAATCGCAGCCGACAAAAAGAACAACAGCAAGAGCGGCCCTTCCCATCCGGGCGCTTGCAACGCGCTTTCAACGTAGAAAAGGAACAGCGTGGATGACACGGCCACAGGTGCCGCATTCAGCAGGGCAATCAGCAAAAGCCGCCGCGCCACGGGGTCACGCAGCACCGTGCCAAATCCGGTGGCTTCTGGCAGGTCCACGCTGCGCCATTCCCCGCGCATGGCAAAAACCGATGCAGCAGCAAGCACCGCAAATCCGATTGCGAAGCCGGTAAAGGGTGCGCCCATGAAAGACCCAAACGCCACCGGTGCGACAGAGGCCACGCAAACCCCCAGCAACGCACCTGTTTCCCGCCAGCGGGCAAGGGACAAATGACCAGATCCCGGCAACGTATCAGCCTTGGCCACACCTTGCGCGTAAAAGCAGATCGTCAAGAAACTGAACGTAGAAAAAACGCCCGTCAGCGTCAGGGCAAACCACATCAATGGCGGCAATAGCGGCGGAATTGCGAACAGCCCGTACATCGAGACAGCCATGATCGCGCAGGCAATTAAGACCGCCAGCGCCCGATGATCCCTCAGCTTTTCAGAGAGGCGGCCCAGCAAAGGGTCTTGGACGACGTCAAGTAAACGCAAACCGAACAGGACCGCCCCCAAAGCCGCAAATGACACGCCGTATTCGTCGACAAAAAACTTTGGTGCGTGAATGTAGATCGGCAAACCTGCCGAAGCCAAAAGAGCAGCAAACAAAGCATAGGCCGGCAGATGCCGCGACGCGGTCTTCATCCGCGGGTTACCTCGTCAGCGGGCGGTTTGGGGCGCGGGCGATACCCGCCGCCTTTCCACCAAAGCTTGAGCGCTTGCCAATGGATCAGCGCAAGCACACGTCGTGCGCCAAAGGGGCGGCGCAACATTGATCTGACGATACCCGCATTGGTCAGCGGCTTGCGCTTGCCTGTCAGCGTCGCGATCAGGCCGCCCTCGGCTTGGGTGTAGTCGATCCAGATACCAACACGGTCATCCCGAATATCAAACCGGAAGGTGTATGATCCCTCGACAGGTTGAAACGGCGAGACGTGAAAAATCTTGGTGGCATGCAGGTGGTCGTCGGGCTTGATCTCGGACAGATCAGGATGGTGACAAAGATAGCTGTGCCTGTCACCGAACGTGTTAGAGACTTCGGCAATCACCGTGATTAATGCACCATCAGTCCGGCGACACAGCCAAAAGCTGACCGGGTTAAACACATGCCCCAAAACCCGAGGCTGTGCCATCAACTCAACCTTGGCCACATCAGTGATCTGATGCTGCGCCAGCACGTCACGAACCCACGCGGCACCGCGCCCTGCACCCTTTACGCCGCCATGATCGCTATCTTGCAAAGATGTCAGATTGCCCCGGTTGCGTGAAAACAACGACGGCGTTTGCGGCGCTGCTTCTGCGTCGACCAACACATAATCGACCGAATAGCGAAAGGCGTTATCCACCGCTCCCTTGCGGCCATGATAGGTGACCCCCGCGATATGGTCGACGCCGAAACTCACTCTGCCGCCAAAGAAACCTTGGCCTCGCCTCTGATCCCGCGCACGACATCTACCGCACTGGACAGGCCGTCTTCGTGGAACCCGTGTTTCATCCAAGCCCCGCAGAACCATGTGTTGTTCGTGCCATTAAATCCCCGCACCTGTTCCTGAGCCGCCAATGCCCCCATGTCATAAACCGGGTGGCGCAACGTGACCTGATCATAGATCAGTTCCTCGCGGATCGTGCGTTTTGTGTTCAGCGTCACGAAATGCAAGTCGTCCATCGGGATCGGCTGCAGTGAATTCATCCAGTACGTCAGATCAATCCGATCGGACTTCTGCACCTTATCCTCGGAATATACCCAAGATGCCCATGTCTTGCGCCGCTTTGGCATAATGTTGGTGTCTGCATGAAGGGTGATTTCATTCGGCTGGTATTTCACAGCACCAAGTGCCGCCTGCTCTTGCGCACTTGGGTCCGACAGCATGGCCAGCGTATCATCGGAATGGCTGGCAAATACCACCTCGTCAAATGACTCCCAGTCAGCACCTTCCGATTTGATTTTGACCCCGATGCCAGTGCGTCGAACAGATTGCACTGGCGCACTTAGCCGGACATCGACACCCATCGAGTGCAAAGACGCCTCAAGCCGTTTGACATATTCCTGAGACCCGCCGTCGACCGTGTACCACTCGTGTTGGCCGGTATGGCTTAGCAACGCATGGTTCTCAAAAAAATCGATCATCGAATAGGCGGGGAAATCCATGATCTTTTCCACCGGAGTGGACCAGATCGCGCCCGACAACGGAGCCAGATAGTATTTTCTGAAATACTCACCTGCCCCCAGCTTGTCCAAGAAGCCCTTGATGGTCAGCGTTCTGTCTTGGGATATCTTCAAGGCGGTATTATTGAACCGCACAATATCGCCAAGCATGCGCAGGAATTTGGGGTTCACCAGATTTCGGCGCTGCGCAAAGATCGAATCGAACGTGGTGAGTGCGTATTCAAATCGCCCCCCATCGATTGATGCGCCAAAACTCATGTTGGATTTGACCACGGGCACATCAAGCTCTTTGAACAGCGCTGCAAGATGCGGATAATTTGCGTAATTGAACACGATAAAGCCGGTGTCCACTGGCTGGTCGCCATTTTTACCGGCCATTTTGGTGCGCGCGTGCCCTCCCAGACGACCCTCTGCCTCAAAAAGCGTCACCCTGTGGTCACGCCCCAGCATATGTGCGGCCCCCATACCCGAGATACCTGCTCCAATGACGGCAATTTTTCGAGCCCCGGGCGCGGCGATGTTTAGTGGCGGGTCAATAGCTTCAAACGGCATATGTGGCTGATTTCCAATTAGTAAGGTCTAGTGCATGTAATACGGATAAGACACGGGGAAAGAAGTAAATGAGTTGCAGCCGTTTTTTATGCAAGCTGCGACTTTCTGCATCATTTCGGAGGGCCAAAAAGCTAAACGCTTTGCTCTGGCTTGGTCAGGGGCACGACAGAACTGCCCTGCTCTGATACCTCCTCAAAATCGAAATTATCAAGGCTGGCGGCTCGTTTACCCGCACGTTCAGCGGCCGTACCAAGCCCCTCAAGATCAGCACGCGCCTGTCCGAAATGGGTGTTCAGCTTGCCGACGCGTTCCACCACAAGTTCGACATCACGGTGCAAAAGCTTTAGCGTTTTACGGATCGCTCCTGCCTGCTCACGCATTCTTGCGTCCTTGAGGATCGCTCGCATCGTGTTCAGCGTCGCCATGCAGGTGGTCGGCGACACGATCCAGACCCGCGCGGCGAAACCTTCACGGACAAGTTCGGGGAAGTTGGCGTGAAGCTCGGCATAGACGGCTTCCGAGGGCAGGAACATCAGCGCGCCATCAGCGGTTTCGCCTTCGATGATATATTTGCTGCTGATCGCGTTGATATGGGTTTTGACGGCGACACGCATGGCGCGGGCGGCCTCCTTGATTTCATAGTCTGTCTTGGCAGCCCGTAGCGCCTCATAGGCCTCCAGCGGGAATTTACTGTCGATCACAATAGGCCCCGGCGGGTTCGGCAGATGGATCAGACAATCGGCGCGCTTGCCTGACGACAGGGTCGCCTGCATCGTATAGCTGTCGCGCGGCAAGGCCTTGGACACGATGTCGTTTAGCTGGATTTCACCAAAAGCGCCCCGCGTCTGCTTGTTGCTGAGGATGTCCTGGAGCGACAACACATCGCCGGACAGCTTGGTGATGTTATCCTGCGCGCGGTCAATCGCCGCCAACCGTTCTTGAAGTTGCGTCAAGCTAGTGGTGGTCTGTTTCGACGATCCATGCAGCGTCGCCGTCATCCGCTCCTGCATCTCGGCCAAGGATCGGGCAGAGCGCGCAGCATTATCCGCCAACCGGTCCTGCATTTGTTGCTGCACATGGGCCATCCGCGCCTCGATGCTTTGGATCATCTGCGCTTGGGCGTTGGCTTGGGTGTCCGATACCGTCTGCAACCCGCCGCGCAACTGTTCCTGGCCCATACCAAGCTGCTGCACATGCCCTCCCATCACCTGCATTTGCCGCGCCAACGGTTCAGTCATGCGCGCCGATCTGCCCGCCGCCCGCACCGCCATGATCAACAGGATCAGGACGAGTAGAACCAGCGCTATGGCCGCAAGGGCGATCAAAACGCGCGGGTCCTCTAACGCGTAACTTTGCCCGTCAATCTGGATCATGTGCGCCCGAACAACCGTTCAATATCGCTAAGCTTCAGTTCAACATAGGTGGGACGCCCGTGGTTGCACTGGCCGGAATGTGGCGTCGCCTCCATCTCTCGCAGAAGCGCGTTCATCTCTTCGCCACGCATCCAGCGGCCAGAACGGATTGAGCCATGGCAAGCAACGCGGCTCAGGATCGCTTCGATCCGGGCTTGAACGGTGTTGCTTTCGTTTTGGTCGGCCAGTTCATCAAGGATATCAAGGATCATCGCCTTGGCATCCACGGTGCCCAGAATCGCCGGGGTTTCGCGCACCGCGATGGCACTGCCGCCAAAAGGTTCAATCGTCAGGCCAAGCTGGCTCAACTCCTCGGCAACATCCAAAAGGCGCGCACAGTCAGAAGCGGACAGATCGACGATCTCGGGGATCAAGAGCGCTTGGGCGGCAACGCCGTTTTCGGCCATCTGGCGCTTCAGTTTTTCATAGACCAGCCGTTCGTGGGCAGCGTGTTGATCGACGATCACCATCCCCGTCGCCGTCTGCGCGATGATGTAGTTTTCATGCACCTGGCCGCGAGCGGTTCCCAGCGGATAGTCAGGGGCTTGTTGCGGTCCTTCGGTCACAGGTTCAGCAGGCGATTCAACCCGCCCCCACATGCCAGCCGTCTCAGCAAACCCCGGGGCCTGCGCCTGATAGGCTGCCGTTCGCGCGCCAAGGCTGGGCCGGTCCATCTGATATATCCGCCCGGCTGGCTGTTCGGGGCGCATCGCCCCAAGCGTGGCATCAGCGACGGTGGTCGAGGCGCGGTGCCCTGCCTCGGCCAGCGCGTGGCGCAGACCCGAGACGATCAAACCACGGGCGAGGCCGGGGTCGCGAAAACGAACTTCGGATTTGGCGGGATGTACGTTCACATCCACCAAAGTCGGGTCGCAATCGAGAAAGAGTGCCGCCGCCGGATGGCGGTCGCGGCTAAGAAGATCGAAATAAGCGCCCCGCAATGCGCCGACCAGAAGTTTGTCACGTACAGGACGCCCGTTAACAAACAGATATTGCGTCACGGCAGAGCCACGCGAATAGGTCGGCAAAGCGGCAAATCCGGTCAGATGCAGCCCCTCGCGCTGCGCATCAATCGGCAGGGAGTTGTCGGCAAATTCGCGCCCCAAGACCTGCGCCAAGCGGCCATGGAGCGCGGCAAACATATCGCCCTGCTCTGCCTCGGCCCGGAAAACCTCACGGGGGGTGCCTTCGCCAGAAACATCGCGCAGGGTGAAGCGAACGAAAGGCTCGGCCATCGCCAGACGCTTGATGATATCCGCAATCGCCTGCGCCTCGGCACGGTCGGTGCGCAAGAATTTCAGACGCGCGGGTGTGGCAAAGAACAGATCGCGCAGAGTAACGACCGTGCCCCCGTTCAGGGCCGCGGGGCGCACGGTGCCGGTTTGGCCACCATTCACCGTGATCTCGGCACCCTCTTGGCCAGCCACACGGCTGGTGATGGTCAAACGACCCACGGCACCAAGCGACGGCAACGCCTCGCCGCGAAAGCCGAAAGTGTGAATGTTCAGCAGATCGGATCCGTCGATTTTCGAGGTGGCGTGGCGCGACAGGGCCAGCCCCAGATCGTTCGCGGCGATGCCGCAGCCGTCATCAGTCACGCGGATCAGGGTTTTGCCGCCATCGGCATATTCCACGGTAATCTGGCGCGCACCTGCATCGATGGCATTTTCCACGAGTTCCTTGACCGCAGATGCGGGGCGTTCGACGACTTCTCCGGCGGCGATGCGGTTGATCGCGGACTCGTCGAGTTGACGGATGACGGGCTGCGTATCGCTTATATTGGGGTTCGGTTGTGCCATGCCGCTAGGACTAGCATATCACCCCGCGATTCTGAAAGGTGCAAAGGTTGACGGGACGTGGGTTGGAATCCACGCTACCGGTTAGTTGCAGCCTCGTACCACGCCACGATCTGAGCCCGTTCTTCGGGGCGCATATAGCTTAGGTTTGCAGGTGGCATCGCGTGCGTCAGGCCCGATTGCAGGTAGATTTGTTTTGCGGCGATGGCGACTTGGTGTTCGGTTTCCAACCGCACGCCTTTGGGTGGCCAGAGCATCCCGTCCCACGTCGGCTCTGCCGCGTGGCACATGCTGCAACGGCCCAGCACGATGTCATGGACTTGGTCAAACCCTTCGGCTTGGGCAAAACGCAGGCCGGGGCCGCTGGCCTCTTGTGGTTCTTCGGCGCGGAACATCGGTGCGGTGGACAACCACATGATTGCGATGAACAGCAATGCCGTGGCCAGCCAGGTCCATGTCGGATTGCCTTGGCGCGCATGCAGACTGTTGAAGTAATGCCGGATCGTGACGCCCATCAAAAACACCAGCGCCGCGATCAGCCAGTTCATCTCGGATGCGAAGGCCAGCGGATAGTGGTTCGACAGCATCAGAAAGATCACAGGCAAAGTCAGGTAATTGTTGTGGGTGCTGCGCTGCTTGGCAATCTTGCCGTATTTCGCATCAGGCGTGCGCCCCGCCTTCAGATCTGCCACCACGATGCGTTGGTTCGGCATGATGATAAAGAATACATTTGCGGACATGATCGTTGCCGTGAACGCCCCGAGATGCAGCATGGCCGCGCGGCCTGAGAACACGGAGGTGTAGAATAAAGCCATCGCCACAAGGATCACATAAAGCCCGATCATCAGGCGCGTACTGTCATCGCCGAATTTGCTTTTGCAGATCAGGTCATAGGCGATCCAGCCAAAGGCTAGCGACAGTATCGAGATGCCGATAGCCTGCCAGATCGCCAGATCAGCGACGCTGGGATCAACGAGGTAAAATTCAGCGCCAAGGTAATAGACGAGGATCAGCAGCGCGAAGCCCGAAAGCCATGTCGCATAACTTTCCCATTTGAACCAGACCAGATCGCCGGGCATTTGTGAGGGTGCCACGAGGTATTTCTGGACGTGATAGAAACCGCCGCCGTGGACCTGCCATTCTTCACCGTCAGCACCGGATTTCAGATCTCGGTCGCGGTGCAGGCCCAGATCGAGGGCGATGAAGTAGAACGACGATCCGATCCACGCGATGGCTGTGATGACATGCACCCAGCGGACGGCAAATTCGATCCACGTGCTCATGGCAGCTAAGTCGTACATGTAGGGTTCCTAAGCAGTTGGGATTAGACCGCCGGGGGCTTGCTTGGTGAAGCGTTGGATGCCTCCGGCGGGGATATTTAAGAGCCAGAGAAGACCGCGGTCCTCTCTGACTTGGAGTTAATGTGGCAGCCTGCCCTTGGCGCTACCGGACATGCCGCCCGAAACTTCTTCGGTTGCTTCCCCCGCGAGTTCTTCGGGCAACAACAGGTTGAGCACAATCGCGATCAGGGCTGCAGGGAGCAGGCCACTGGTCATCAGGATTTTCAACGTTTCAGGCAAGTGTTGTACGGCAGCGGGTTCCAGTTGCAGGCCCAGACCGATGGAGATCGAGATTGCGAAGATCACCATATTGCGGCGGTTCCAATCGACGTCTGACAGCATCGACATACCTGCTGCGACCACCATGCCGAACATCACGATCACACCGCCGCCGAGCACTTCGATCGGGATGGTGCGGATGATGCCGCCCACCTTGGGCACAAGACCGCAGATGATCAAGAAGATCGCACCGATCGTCACGACATGGCGGCTCATGACTCCGGTCATTGCGATCAGGCCGACGTTCTGGCTGAACGATGTGTTTGGCAAGCCGCCAAAGACGCCAGCGATGGCTGTGCCGAAGCCGTCGGCATAGGTAGCACCTTGGATTTCCTTGTCCGTCGCCTCGCGGCCCGCGCCGCCCTTTGTGATGCCCGACACGTCGCCCACCGTTTCAATGGCCGAGATGAATGCCATCAGACAGAAGCCGATGATCGCCGCTGCGGAGAATTCGAAGCCGTATTTGAACGGGTTCGGCAGGGCGAAGGCGGCAGAGCGGCTCCAAGATCCGGTGATTGCGTCGATGGTCAACATTCCAACACCAAGCGCGTAGATGTAGCCTACGATCAGGCCGATCAGCACCGCCGAGATGGATAGCATCCCTTTGGTAAAGAACTTGATGCCAAGCGTGACAAAGATCACGACCAAGGCGGCAGACCAGTTCAGCAGGCTGCCGTATTCAGGAGTGCCTATGGCGGGAACCCCGCCTGCGGCATATTGGATGCCAACTTTGACCAGTGCCAGACCAATCATGGTGACCACAAGACCCGTAACCAGCGGCGGCAGGGCAAAGCGGACTTTGCCGATGAACAGACCAAGGCCGGCGTGGAAGATGCCGCCGATGACAATGCCGCCGAACAGGGCTGCCAGACCGTCGATGCCTTTGCCGGCCACCAGCGGGATCATGATCGGGATAAAGGCAAAGGACGTGCCTTGGACGATGGGCAAGCCTGCGCCGATGGGGCCGATGGTGATCGTCTGCAACAAGGTCGCGGCACCGGCAAACAGCATCGACATCTGGATCAGATAAAGCAATTCAGGAAAATCGGGCGAGTTCGAGCCAAAGCCGAAACCCGCAGCGCCTGCAACGATAATCGCAGGCGTCACGTTTGACACAAACATGGCCAGAACATGCTGGATACCCAGCGGAATGGCGCGGCTGAGCGCAGGGGTATAGTTTGGATCACGCAGCTGTGCTGGCGTTCCAATCGCGTTAATTGTCATAGTGCTGTCCCTTGTCGTTGATTGGCCGCTTTTTTAGCGCGGTCCGTTTTAAAGGCTTTAGGCCATGATAATATAAGGCGGATCAATACTGTATTCGTCAAGGTTCGCAGTGGGTCCGATCCGATCGACGACAGCAAAAAGCCCTGGAACAGCCAAAGGCGTAAGCACACCGTGCCATGTCCCGCAGTGAAAATTGATGCCCTGATGCGGTGCCGTCACAAAGGCATGTGGCATGCCGGGTGTGCCATCTTCATCAGCCGCAACGATCACCAGAAACGGGGCACCCGTCATGGGAATGAAAGCTTGCGATCCTTCTGGATGCCGCTCAAGCAAGGTCAGGCTATAGGGCAAACTGCGCGCCTGAGCGTCAAAGATGCTGATGCCTGCACGGCCCTGAGGACCAAAGTCAAGCGACGCCAAATCATGGTAACGGCCACATAACCCAGCGTTGATCATCTTGTCCGGGCTGCCGGATGCGTCCAGAATGTCGCCAAAAGGGGCGAATGCATCACGGGTCAGCGAAACTGCCTGAATATGGCGGGTCATAAGGAAAGCGGCATGTGGCGGTTCACATCCTTGTACAGAAGATATCGAAATGGTTCGGTTCCTGTGGCCACACATGCTTGGGGGCAAAAGGCGCGCAACCACATGAAATCACCCGGTCCTACGGGAACCCAGTCGCGGTTCAGCAAGTAGTCAGCGGTGCCCTGAAGCACGTACAAGCCATGCTCCATTACATGGGTTTCAGCAAAGGGGATCAGGCCGCCCGGTTGAAAGGTGACGATGTTCACATGCATGTCGTGGCGCAGATCAAGCGGGTCTATAAACCGCTGAGTTGCCCAAGCACCGTCTGTGTCTGGCATCGCTGACATCGGAACCTGATCTTCGTGGGTAACAACGGCTGGCGGCGGCTGCATCCCTTTTACCGCCACATAGCGCTTGCGGATCCAATGGAGGCCACAAGGCACATCGGCAGAGTTCCACAGGGTCCAAACCGCGGCAGGTGGCAGATAGACATAGGATCCTGGACCCAGATCATAGGCATCAGGTCCGATGGTCAGCCGTGCCGTTCCGCTGGCCACAAACAGGACCGCCTGCGCGTCCGTATCAGGCTCTGGCGTAGCGCTTCCGCCACCCGGAGACAGTTCCAGCGCGTATTGAGAAAAGGTTTCTGCAAAGCCACTAAGAGGGCGGGCCAGAACCCAGGCACGGGTGTTGGACCAGCCTGGCAGAAAGCTGGTAACGATATCGCGCTGCACCGATGAAGGGATCACCGCATAGGCATCGGTGAAAACGGCGGTACTTTCAGGCGATTGCGACTGGTCCGGCAACCCGCCGGGAGGAAAGGCATAACTCATAACATGGCCTCCAAACGCAAACGCGCGATGCGTTCGACCTGCGCGCAGGCGGTCACAAACTCGGTCTTGGTATCATTCGCGATCCGCGCTTCGAAATGGCGCAGGATGCTGGCCTTATCGTGATCCTTGACGGCAATAATAAAAGGAAAGCCGTGCTTGGCGACGTAAGCGGCGTTCAGGTCGCTAAAGCGGGCGCGCTCTGTATCTGTCAGCGCATCAAGTCCGGCACTGCCCTGCTCTGCGGTACTTTCAGCCGTTAGCCGTTTGGCGGCGGCCAGTTTGCCCGCCAAATCGGGGTGCGCCATCAGCACACCCAATCGATCGGCATGACTCGCCGACCGGAACTTCCGCGCCAATGCGTTATGAATACCCGCGACACTGTTGTGGGCCTGGCCCAGTTCCAGATCAAACGCCCCTTCCGCGATCCAGGCGGAATGCTCGAACACCCCACCGAACTTTGTGACAAAGCTGCTGCGGTCCATCAAATCTATGCGCAATTTCGGCATTGGCGGATGGGTGGTGCGCCAATGATCGGCGATGTCGATGCGGCGCGGAGTCCAGACGCCCTCGAAACCCTTGATGTAGTCTATAAATCGCTTGAGCGCCTTAATCCGCCCCGGACGGCCCACCAGACGGCAATGCAGGCCCACCGACATCATCTTGGCGCATCCTTCGCTGCCCTCAGCATAAAGCGCATCGAATGTGTCACGCAGATAGGCATAAAACTGATCGCCCGAATTGAACCCCTGCGGCGTCGCAAAACGCATGTCGTTGCAATCCAGCGTATAGGGGATGATCAACTGATCCCGGCCGGCGACCTGCGTCCAATATGGCAAATCATCATCATATGTATCTGAGATATAGTCGAAAACACCCGTCTCGGCTGCCAAGGCAACGGTATTGATAGAACTACGGCCCGTGTACCAACCACGCGGTGCGGCACCTACAACTTCGGAATGTAAACGGATGGCTTCGGCAATATCGGCGCTTTCGGCTTCGGCACTGTGATCTTTGTAGTCGATCCACTTAAGACCATGGCTGGCGATTTCCCAATTCGCGTCTTTCATCGCTTCAACCTGTTCGGGGGACCGCGCCAAGGCACTGGCCACACCGTAGACGGTGACCCGAATGTCCGCGCCCGTGAACAAACGGTGCAATCGCCAGAACCCGGCACGCGCGCCATAATCGTAAATCGATTCCATGTTCCAATGGCGCTGACCGGGCCACGGAGCTGCACCAACAATCTCGGACAGGAATGCTTCGGATGCGGCATCCCCATGCAGGATGTTATTTTCGCCACCCTCTTCGTAATTCACAACAAACTGCACTGCGATGCGCGCGCCACCGGGCCACTGCGCATCAGGCGGTGTGGGGCCGTAGCCCTGAAAGTCACGGGGGTAGCGGTTCATTCGGATGTCCTTTGAATAGCGTCTTACAGATTGCAGCAGGAGTGCGCCCAATTGCAATCACCCAACCCACAAAAAGTACAACAGGCCGATCTTTTACAAAGATCGGCCTGTTGCCAGATCCGCATATGTCGGCCCTGCTCGCTTGTTGTCCGGGAATTCTCGGGCACCGACGGATCTGAAACTCTTAAATTAAGGGACATACCCTTATTTAGGTGGAAGGGGCCGCTGCCCATGCGACGTGCATGTCCAGTCCTGCCGACCCCTTTCCTTGAAACACCACTCTTTGTGTGGCGTGCTCGAAAACGAAACTCTTGAACACTTGCGTTCAAAGCCCAGACTTATTCGCATCACTGGCAGGTGACGCATCTGATGGATTGTCTCAACGGTATAGGCCAAGGATGATTCGCGGGTCAAAGTAAAAACGAATCGGTTTGAAGAAAAATGCGTTTCAAGAGCGAATCGTAGGCACACGACAGCCATTGACGCGCCTTGAGCCGCCACTATCCTGCCAAGAGTAGAATTTTTGAAAGAACAGCACCATGGCAGACGGCTATCTGACGACCCATGTCCTTGATACAGCGCGCGGGCAACCAGCTGGCGGGCTTGAGATCTCATTGTATCGGATTGAAGGAACCACGCGACATCATCTGGCCCGAATGATGACGAACGCGGATGGCCGCACCGACAAACCGATCTTGCCAAAAGACCAGTTTGCCCCCGGCACCTATGAGCTGGTTTTTGAAGCTGGTGCCTATCTGGACGCAGTCGGCACGCCGCCTGAAGAGCCACGGTTTCTGGATCAAATCCCGCTACGCTTTGGCATTTCCGACCCCGATGCGCATTACCATGTGCCGCTTTTGCTGTCACCCTTCGGGTATTCGACCTACCGTGGCAGCTAAGACGCCGCGGTTGCCAAAGCTTCGATGACCGTGTCAATTCGCACATCTGATCAGACAGGAAGATGCTCATGTCCACGCATGTGACAACCCGAACAGACACCGCAAACAGCCAATTGCCGCAAGTGACCGAACCGCGCAATCCCGGCATGCCACTGGATATGGATTGGGTCCGGGCTGTGCAGGTCAATACCTCTGCTGTTGAGCGTCGCGCCGCATCTTTACCTGCGCGTCGGTCGGTCAAGAAGGACCATCAAGCCGCTTGGCTGATGCGCGCGATAAGTTGCATTGATTTGACGACCCTGTCCGGCGATGACACGGCGCGCAGAGTCCAGCGCCTGTGCGCCAAGGCACGCCAACCCGTGGCACCCAAGCTGATGGACGCGCTTGGCATGGCCCCCATCACCGTCGGAGCCGTTTGTGTCTATCACGAGATGATCGTGCCCGCGAAGGTGGCCCTTGCAGGCACTGCCATCCCGATTGCCGCCGTTTCAACCGGGTTCCCGGCAGGATTATCGCCACTTGAACTGCGCATCCGCGAGATCGAAATGAGTGTTGAGGCAGGAGCCACGGAGATCGATATCGTGATCTCGCGACGCCATGTCTTGTCGGGCGACTGGCAGGCCCTTTACGACGAGATGCGGGCCTTTCGTGCGGCCTGCGGTGAGGCACATGTAAAAGCAATTCTCGCCACCGGCGAATTGGGCAGCCTGCGCAACGTCGCGCGTGCCTCACTTGTTTGCATGATGGCAGGGGCCGATTTCATCAAGACCTCCACCGGCAAGGAAAGCGTAAACGCCACATTGCCTGTGACGCTGGTGATGATCCGTGCAATCCGGGATTATCATGACCGAACCGGTATTCGCATCGGTTACAAACCCGCCGGCGGGATTTCAAAGGCCAAGGACGCAATCACCTATCTTGCAATGATCAAGGAAGAATTGGGCGACCGCTGGCTGCGGCCCGATCTATTCCGCTTTGGTGCATCGTCTTTGTTGGGTGATATCGAGCGGCAACTGGAGCATCACGTGACAGGCAGCTATTCCGCAAGCTACCGCCACGCCATAAGCTGAGGCGTGCGCATCTGATGGCTGATTTGAGTATTTGAAAAAGGGTGAAGCCATGAGCGTTTCCGAAATCTATGAAACCATGGACTATGGGGTGGCACCGGAATCAGCCGGGGATGCGCTGGCATGGCTGGTCGATCAGGGCAGCCGATTTGGCCATTTTATTGACGGGGCGTTTACTGAACCTCGTGATGATTTCGAAAGCCGAAACCCGGCGAATGGCAATGTACTGGCAAACCTGACCCAAGCGTCTCAGGCCGAGGTCGATGCCGCTGTGACCGCCGCGCGCAAGGCCCAGCCGAAATGGGCGAAGCTGGGTGGACATGCGCGCGCAAGGTATCTTTATGCCATTGCACGGTTGCTGCAAAAACATAGCCGCCTGTTTGCGGTTCTGGAAACATTGGATAACGGCAAACCGATCCGAGAAGCACGTGACGTTGATGTGCCCCTGGCCCAACGACATTTCTATTATCATGCCGGCATGGCACAGCTGATGGAAAGCGAATTGCCCGCTGCCGAAGCGTTGGGAGTCTGCGGGCAAATCATTCCATGGAACTTTCCACTGTTGATGCTCGCGTGGAAGGTCGCCCCGGCCTTGGCCTTGGGCAATACGGTGGTGTTGAAACCCGCTGAATATACGCCGCTTACCGCTTTGATGTTTGCAGATCTATGCCGTCAGGCTGGTTTGCCCAAAGGTGTTGTGAATATCGTGACCGGTGATGGTTCGGTGGGCGAGATGATCGTCAAAGCAGACGTCGACAAAATCGCCTTTACCGGATCGACTGCGGTCGGCCGTCTCATTCGCGAAGAAACTGCCGGCAGCGGCAAGGCCTTGACGCTAGAGTTGGGCGGGAAGTCACCTTACATCGTTTTTGACGATGCCGATCTGGATTCAGCGGTCGAAGGGCTGGTGGATGCGATCTGGTTCAATCAGGGGCAGGTCTGCTGTGCCGGATCGCGCCTGTTGGTACACGAGCCCGTCGCTGACCGCTTTTACGCAAAACTGCGCAGCCGGATGGAGAAGTTGCGCGTCGGAAACCCTTTGGACAAGTCAATCGACGTCGGCGCGCTTGTCGACCCCGTGCAGGTGCGCCGCGTTACCGAGATGGTCGCGTCAAATCACAGCGGGGATGTCTTCAGCCCCAGTCAAATCCCGCAAGATGGTTGTTTTTACCCCCCCACCCTGATCACCGGCCTAAGCCCAGCGGACTCGCTGATGCAGGAAGAAATATTTGGCCCGGTTCTCGTCTCAACCACTTTCCGCACCCCCGACGAAGCTGTCGCAATAGCCAACAACACCCGCTACGGCCTTGCCGCGACGATCTGGTCTGAAAACATCAATCTCGCACTCGACATCGCGCCCAAGCTGATGGCCGGTGTGGTTTGGATCAACAGTGCCAATATGCTGGACGCTGCCGCAGGTTTTGGCGGTGTGCGCGAAAGCGGCTTTGGGCGCGAGGGCGGCTGGGAGGGCTTAAGCGCTTATACAAAGCCCAAAACGCCCCAAAAACCGTTGAAGGCCGTTGTTGCCATGACCGGAAAGCGCGGACCGGCTGAGGGCATAGACCGCACAGCCAAGCTTTATATCGGGGGCAAGCAGGCGCGGCCCGACGGGGGGCAGTCTGCTCCGGTGTGGGGCAAAGCCGGTGATATGTTGGGCCATATATCCATCGCCGGTCGCAAAGATGTTCGGAATGCGGTCGAAGCAGCACACGCCGCCAAAAGCTGGAGCACAACAACAGGCCATCTGCGCGCGCAAATCCTGTATTACATCGCTGAAAACCTTGCCGCCCGCGCGACCGAGTTCGCTGGTCGGCTAGACGAAATGCAAGGCGGAAAATCCGGCACGAAAGAGGTCGAGGCCGCCATTCAGCGTCTGTTCACCTATGCAGCCTGGGCAGACAAATACGACGGTCAGATACACAACGTGCCCCTGCGCGCCGCAGCATTGGCGATGAAAGAGCCTGTGGGTGTCATTGGCGCGATCTGCCCGGACGAGGCCCCCTTGCTTGGCCTGATTTCCTGCATGGCACCCGCAATCGCAATGGGCAACCGGGTGGTTCTTGCTGCCAGTTCAGCATTTCCATTGTCTGCCACTGATTTCGTTCAGGTCCTTGAAACATCCGACGTTCCGGCGGGCGTGGTGAATATCCTGACAGGGCTTCACCCCGATATCGCAGAACCGCTTGCTCGTCATATGGATGTCAGCGGACTGTGGTGTTTTGGGGCAGCGCCCCTCAGCCAAATGGTCGAACAGGCTTCCGCGCAAAATCTCAAACGAACTTGGGTCAATAACGGGATGGCGCGCGACTGGCACTCCCGCGAGGGTGAAGGCGTCAGCTTCCTTCAGGCGTCAACCGAGATCAAGAATATCTGGATTCCGTACGGCGAATAGCGCAAGCCAATTTCTCTGGCTCTTAAATATCCTCGCCGAAGGCACGCCGGACCCTCGGGGTCCGGCGAAACACTTAATTCGATGCTGTCGTTTCAAGACCTTCCGGCTGCCCGACAACGACAAACGCAATGCCTTCGGGATCAAGCAGATCACTTGCGACACGCTGAACATCACCCAAGGTAACAGCTTCGACTTTTTCGTTCCGTGTTGGGATATAGTCGATCGGCAGATCAAGCATCTGCATCCCCACCAGAATACTGGCTATCTGTTGATTGCCGTCAAACCGCAGCGGGTAAGAGCCGGTGATATAGGTCTTGGCATCGTCCAGCTCTTGCTGGGTCACACCGCTGTCAGCCATTTTGCTCCATTCATCACGGATCACACTGATCGCTTCGGCAATGCGGTCATTGGCAGAGCTTACCGATCCCTGGTAAGTTTCAGCCAAGTCCATCGGCACCAGATAGGAATAAACGCCGTAGGTCAGCCCCCGTTTCTCGCGGATTTCATCCATAAGGCGGCTTTCAAACGACCCACCGCCCAACACCTGATTCATCACCGTAGCCGCAAACCAGTCATCATCCTTTTGCGACAGTCCTTTTTGCGCAAAGATCGCAACGGATTGTGGTGTTGGAAAATCAACCACCGTCACGCCAGTCGGAATAGTGACATCCGCGTCAGGTGGCATCGGCGCGCCCGTTTCAGGCAGATCACCCAGCAATTCATCCATCACCTGCCCAAGCGCTTCTGGTGTGATATCGCCAACCGCCGCAATGTAAATGCGGTCACGGGCCAGCACCCCTGCATGCGCGGCAATCAGATCGTCACGGGTCAGCGCCGTTACAGTTTCAATAGAACCACTGCGCGGCAGGCCATATGGGTGATCCCCATACATCAGCCGATCCATCGTCTTGCGGGCAATGTCGTTTGGGTCTTTGTTGCTTGAGAGGATGCCCGAAAGCACCTGTCCGCGCACCCGGTCAATCGCGTCTTGATCAAAACGCGGGTTCTGCAAGGCCTGTTTCAACAAGGCAATCGAAGCATCCTGATTTTCGGTCAAGAACCGTGTCGAGACTGCCAGCGCATCATCATCAACGCTAAACCGAAAGCTGGACGCTAGACCTTCTGACGCGCGCGCAAAAGCACGTGCATCCATCTCGCCGGCGCCTTCTTCCAACAAGGCTGTCATCAGATTGATGGAGCCGCGCTTGTCTGCAGCTTCAAGCGATGCACCGCCACGGAACCGGATGTCGAGCGCGACAAACGGGATCGAGGGTTCCTGAACCAGCCAAGCTTTCAATCCGCCGGGGGATATCACTTCTTGAATGTTCACATCAGCGCGGGCCGGGAACGCCGCCAGCAGTGTCAGCGCAAGTGCATAGATCAATCTCATTGGGTCACCTCTTCATGCATCAGCCAGCCTGTGACGGACGCTTCACGGTTAAACACATCACGGGCCGCCTGCATGATATCTTCTGCGGTAACGGCCTCCAGAATATCGGGCCAGGCTTGCACATCTTCGACGGTCAGCCCGATGGCCAGCGCACTGCCATAGCGGTTTGCGACGCTGTCGGCGCTGTCACGCGAATAGATTTGCTCGGCGCGGATCTGGTTTTTGATCCGCTCCAACTGTTCGGGGTCAATGCCTTCGACCATAAAGCTGGCGATGGCAGCATCCATTGCATCCTCGGATTCTTGCAAGGACACGCCGGGTTGCGGAACGACCACAACATTGAAGGTCGTATCGTCCAACTTCTGTGCTTGGTAGAATGCTGCCGAATACGTTGCGACCGGCGCATCAAATTGAAGCTTTTCAGCAAAATAGGATGTCGTCCCGCCGCCCAGAATCTCGGCCAGGATCGTCAAAGCGGCTGCGGTTTTCTGGTCGCCCGGATCACGCTCTTGCGCCAGATAAGACCGACTTACATATTCCTGCGCAACACGGGGGTCGCGAAAGATCATGCGTCGTTCAGCGGTCTGCGGGGGTTCTTGGGTGCGCAAACGCGCTGGCAGGTCTGGATTGGCAGGGATCGCACCATAGTATTTTTCAGCCAAAGTCCGGACCTCATCAGGCACGACATCACCCGATACGACCAAAATCGCATTGTTGGGAGAGTAGTAAAGGCTGTAGAAATCCAGCGCATCCTGTAAATCAAGCTCGCGCATCTCGTGCATCCAGCCAATGATGGGCGTGCCATAGCGATGGTTAAGATATTGCGCGGCACTCATCTGTTCACGAAACAATGCGGCGGGATCATTTTCAGTGCGCTGGTTTCGTTCTTCGATGATCACATCACGTTCGGTCGCGATGTTTTCAGGCGTCAGGCGGATGTTCTTCATCCGGTCTGATTCCATTTGCATCATCAACTCCAGCCGGTCGGCCGCGACCCGCTGGAAGTAGGCGGTGTAATCATAGCTGGTGAACGCATTGTCGCGGCCACCATTCTTGGCCACGGTCGCCGAAAACTCGCCCGATTCCATTTTATCTGTGGCTTTGAACAACAAATGCTCAAGAAAATGGGCCACCCCGGAGGATCCTTTCGGCTCGTCCGCCGAACCGGCGCGATACCAGACCATTTGCTGAACGGATGGCGCACGGTGATCTTCAACCACCACGACCTCCATCCCGTTATCCAAGGTGAAATGTGTAACGGCCTCGTTGTCAGCCGCCAAAACCACGGAGCCTGGTAGGAAAAGCGATATTATGGTGGCAAAAGCTGAGAGTCTGATCATGGCGCGTCCTTCAGGCAAGTTCTTAGAGCCTATAGGTACGCTGCCTTGCCATGTGTTCAAGGGACCTAACAGATTTGTAATCAAGCGGGCTTGATAAGAAAACCGGCTTACTGAGCAGGGGGCGCAGACGGAGTACGCGCGCCTGCCCGCCGCCAACGCGCAGCTTCGGCGTTGGCATCAAGCGCTTGGCGGTCATACGCGTCGTTATAACGATCAACGGGAAAAAGCTTGAACTGCGTGAGGCGCGATTGGCGCTTGCGGAATTGTGCATCAGTCTCAGACAGTTGCTGACGAATACCCGGCGTCACGCCAAAGCGGCTGGCCTGCTGCACCAACGCGCTGTCACTTGCCAGAATTCCGCCCTCAGTCGCGCGGACACTGCCGCCAAAGGCCTCGATACCTTCGGCAAGTGCCGAACGATCGGTCAAATTTGCTTGCCCGGGCGTTGGCGGCGGAAGGCTGGTATAACTTTCAGGCTCCGCAAGCGGCTTGACCGGCTGGACCATGAATTCATCAGGGCCATTTCCCATACTGCGAATGTCACGCAGGCCATCATTGGCGCAGCCACTAAGGAAAAGCGGTATCAGGACAAGGGCGGCGACAAAGCGCATGACGGGTCTCCTACAGAACACTCCATACCTAACGCAGGCAGGCGGCGAATGTCACTGGCCTTTTTTAATGCGCTTATTTTCTTCAGTTTCTTGATCCGACGTGAAGATGATCAAGCCAATCGCACCTGCAAAGATAAAGACATCAGCGACGTTGAAAACAAACGGATTATTGATCCCGCAGCAAGACATGTTCAGAAAATCAAGGACATAGCCATAGATCAGCCGGTCAACGACATTCGCAAGCGCACCTCCCACCAGCAAACCTGTGCTGATTTTCGCCCAAAACCCTAGCACCTGTCGCGACGCCCACACCAGAACGCCGATCGAGATCAAGAACGCCACCGTGATTAAAATCCAGCGGCTCGCCTCTGATCCGTCACCGAACAGACCAAAATTGATCCCCCGGTTTTCGCCATAGCGAAAGTTTATCACGGGTGGCAGCACATCAATGGTGCGAATACGGCTCAGCTCCATCGTATGTATGACGATGTACTTGCTAAGCTGATCCAGAATGAAGGCTGCAAATCCAGCCCAGAAGATGATGCGCATTGCTATTCCTTCAAAACCTAGTGCCGGAAATGGCGCATGCCCGTAAAGACCATGGCAAGCCCGGCCTCGTCCGCTGCCGCAATAACTTCGTCGTCGCGCATCGACCCTCCCGGCTGGATCAACGCAGTAGCCCCGGCTTGGGCGGCAGTGATCAGCCCGTCGGCAAAGGGGAAAAACGCGTCCGATGCAACCACAGACCCTTGGGTCAGCGGTGCGGGAAGGCCCATCGCTTCGGCCATATCCTGCGCTTTGCGTGCCGCAATGCGTGTGCTGTCAACGCGGCTCATTTGCCCTGCGCCGACACCAACAGTAGCACCATTTTTTACGTAGATAATGGCGTTGGATTTCACGTGCTTTGCGACTGTCCAGGCGAACATCATGTCAGACAGTTCCTGATCTGTCGGCTGGCGCTTGGTTACCACCTTGAGGTCCGCCATGGTGATCCGGCCTACGTCCTTGTCCTGCACCAGATAGCCACCAGACACCTGACGGAACGCCAAAGCGGCTGCCGACGGATCCGCCAGACCGTCGGTGGTCAATAAACGCAGGTTCTTTTTCTTGGCAAAAATCGCCTTGGCATCATCAGACGCCCCCGGCGCAATCACGACTTCGGTAAAAATGGCGCTGATCGCCTCAGCGGTTTCTGCATCAAGTTCTTGGTTCAGCGCGATGATCCCGCCAAAAGCAGAGGTGCGGTCACAGTCGAAGGCGCGGGTATAGGCATCAACCATCGAGGTGCCATGCGCCACGCCACACGGGTTGGCATGCTTGATGATCGCGCAGGCGGGGCCTTTGGCCGGGTCAAATTCGCTGACCAACTCATAGGCCGCGTCGGTATCGTTAATGTTGTTGTAAGACAGTTCCTTGCCTTGATGCTGCATTGCTGTTGCAACGCCCGGACGGTTGGACCCATCTGTATAGAACGCCGCAGACTGGTGCGGGTTTTCGCCATAGCGAAGGGTTTGTGCAAGTGTACCGCCAACTGTGCGGCGCCGCGGCGTGTCACCCACTTGCGCGGCCATCCATGTGCTGACGGCCGTATCATACGCGGCAGTACGGGCATAAGCCGTTTGGGCAAGACGCTGGCGCAGGGCATAGCTGGTCTGGCCGTCATGCGCCTGCAGTTCAGCAATCACCACGGCATAGTCTTCAACATCAACGACCACGTTCACAAAGCCGTGGTTCTTGGCCGCAGAACGGATCATCGCAGGCCCACCGATATCAATATTCTCGATGACTTCGGCGTATTCTGCCCCCTTGGCCACCGTCTCCTCAAATGGGTACAGGTTCACCACCACCAGATCGATTGCGCCGATGTCATGCGCATCCATTGCGGCAACATGTTCTTTATTATCACGCAAAGCCAGCAGCCCGCCGTGCACGACTGGATGAAGCGTTTTCACACGCCCGTCCATCATCTCGGGAAAGCCTGTGATTTCTGCCACGTCCTTAACCGCCAATCCGGCATCACGAAGGGCCTTCGCCGTGCCGCCCGTGCTGAGCAACTCGACCCCGTGCGCTGCCAGCGCATGCCCCAGTTCGACCAATCCGGTCTTGTCGGAAACGGAAAGAAGGGCGCGGGATACTGGGTGAAGATCGGGCATAGGGCAGTTTCCTTGGTTCAGTCTTGGTCTTCATAGGGATCGTCGATCGACAGATCCCGCACGCCAATCGCAGTTTCCTGTGCTTTGGACAAGGACCACCTGACCCGCGTGGCATGGGTCATGGCCCGTCCCGACAGCAATATTTGCAAAGACGCACGCGGTTTCAAACGGTTGCGTTCCAGATAAACGCTTGGTTCCAATGACAGTTTATGGGTGCCGTCGTGCCGGAACACCCATATCTCTCCACTTTTTTGGGCCATCGAAATTGCGGCCCCCCCTAAATCAAGAGTCGCATCCACGTCAGGGTGCAGATGAAAACGAATCTTGTAAGGGATGCCTTTCAGCTTCAGCGCGTCCATTTCGCGGTCAAACTGGCGCTTTTCCACATCTTCCATCGCCAAAAGCATATCTTCGCCAGCAATTGCGCGCCCGTCATCGGTCAGCTCGATTGTGCGGGCGTGGGTCAGACCGAACCCCGCAACATAACCGTTATGGCCCCCCTGAAACTGGGTACCATCGCTGACCGAACCAATCTCGACGGGGACATATGTTGGTCCGTCAATCAACGCCTCTTGCCCGGTGTGGCGGTCTGGCTCGGCCAAACGGGCGCTGGAATATCCGCTCAGCGACAAACCGGAATGCGACGGCGTCGCCCGCCCGGCGCGCCGCCAAGCGGACCCGAAAGAAGCACCCGATCCACAGTTGACCACCAAGGGGCGACGCCCCGATGTCAGCTCGAACGCCAAGGTGGACGCATGAGCATTAACCGATTCGGCCCCACCGGGAGGAACACTTGCATCAATGATCACACTTGTCCTTCCGGCAGAGAGCCGCGCATAGCCCATCGACAAACCATCGGGTTGTTTCGTCTTTACTTTTGCCGTCGACAGCGCGTGATCCAACCAGCCCTCGGGCCCGCGCCCGCCGCCATGGAAGCGCGCCAGCCCGCCATCTGTGTGCCGCAAAGTGCGCAAGGTAGGCGCGATGCGCTCGATCGCCGCCATATGCGCCTTTGGCGTGCCACGCCCTGCATCGCTTAGCGCGGCGGCGGCCCATGTCAGCAGGGTAAAGACCTGCAAGAGTTCCTCGGGATTGCGGGTCGGCAAGCCACCTTGTTCGTCAATTTGTATGTCACATTCGCGGGCCAGCGCCTTGATCGCCGGGTCCGCCAACGATTCTTGGCCTTCCAGCGAAAGGCCCGCATAAATCAACCCGGTCAAAGCCTCAAACCGCGGCAGGCCGGGGGCTGCGGCATGCCAGCGCCGCGACAAAAACGACGTCTGCTCGACCAGCGACCTATAGAATGCGTCGCTTTGTTCTTGTTCGGTCCCGCGCAGCACGAAAAGCGCGTGGTTGATCCACCGGATCAGCCGCCGCCCGGTCAAATCGGGTGTCCACCCGATGCCGCGCCCTTTGCCGAACTGGTCGATCCATCCCCAAAGCCAGCGTTGTGCGGTATTGCGCGCCTTGATGTCACCAACGGCTGCAAGATCTTCCATCCACGCAAACCCGTGTAACTCTTGCGCGAACTCTTGGTCAGGTGTGGCGATTTCCCACAAATTATTCGCGTCGGATGCCTGAATCAAAGTACCCGAGAATAATAGGTTTCCAGCTACAAGCTGTCTCCCCCGAGCGAACGACCCGATGGTGCGCGGTTCAGGTGACGAAACGAATCCCCTCGCCTGCGCATGGGTTCTGGTTGCGGCACGGGCATGCCAACGGTTCAAAAAACGCGTCTTTCGCGCGTGAAAACTGGTACTGTTCATGCGGCTGCCCTTGTACGCTCTGGTGGCGTTTATCAGACCATACTCTTAGATCGCGCCCAAGTCACCGCATTTTGGCCAGCAAAAAGCCCAACTTTGCACTTTTTCGACAACGCTTCAGCCTGCTTTACGCAGACAGGCGATATAAAAACCATCCATCCCGCCAAGGTCAGGCCAATAGTCCGGGCGCAGGCGCAACCCGCCTTCCGAGCTGATCCAGGCAGGATCGACACCGGGAATGTCCAATGCGCCCCGGTCAACAGTCATGTCCGAATGACGCTCCAGCGCTTCATCGATCTGAACCTCGCCCTCGTCTGGCAACAACGAACATGTGCAAAAAACCAAACGGCCACCGGGGTTTAACAAAGACCACGCATGGTCGATCAACTCGGCCTGCAATTCAATCAGATCACCGAACTCGGACCCGTCTTTGGCGTAGGGCAAGTCGGGATGACGGCGAATCGTTCCCGTCGCAGAGCAGGGCGCATCAAGCATGATGGCATCAAACTGCCCCTCGAATTCCCGCGCATCAGCCACGACCACCTTGGCGGGCAAATGGACCCTTGCAAGGTTCTCGCGAACCCGCTGCATGCGTGGCTTTGAACTATCAACGGCCGTCACCTGCGCACCCGCAGCGGCCAATTGCATCGTTTTGCCCCCCGGTGCGGCGCAAAGATCCAGCACAGTCTCGCCTTTCTGAGGGGCCAGTATCTTGACCGGTAAAGCAGCGGCGGCGTCTTGCACCCACCAATCCCCCTCGGCAAATCCCGGCATTGCCGTGACCTGACCCGCATCAGCGACACGCACCGATCCGGTTGGCAAAACGATTCCACCAACAGCTTCGGCCAGCGCGGCGGGATCTTTTCTGGCGCTCAGATCAAGCGGCGCACCTGCGAAATGGGCCGCCTCGATTGCGGCCATTGCATCAGCGCCCCATGCTTCGGACAGCGGGCCACGCAACCATTTGGGCAGGCGCGGGGATCGCAAGGCCGCCCATGCCTCTGGACCCTCGGTCGCAATCTTACGCAGCACCGCATTGGTCAATCCCTTGAGATGGCCCAGCTTCTTGTGGCTTCCCACCAGCTCAACCATCGCATTCACCACACCATGCGCGGCACCGCCCTGGCACAGCTCGATCGTTCCGACGCGCAGCGCATTGCGCACTGTCATCGGTGGGTTTTTCGAAAGATGCTTCTGCAAAAGCCGATCCGCACGTTCCATGCCGCGCAACGTATCAAGTGCCAGACGTTGCGCACGGGCGCGGTCATCGGGCGGCAACTTGTCCAGCGCACCTGCGGCCAGCAACTCGGACATCAGGCTTTCTTCTTCAAGGATCATATCAAGAAGATACACCGCACTTCTGCGGGCCTGAACGCCGGTATCTGACATGCGTAACGCCTTCTCACTGGGGGCTTGGGTTGTCTGAGCTTGATTCTGGCGTATATCAAGGGGACCGCAGCCTCAAGAGGATGAGATGATGACCGAAGCAGGTAAACCACCAATGCCCAGCCCACCCCATGATCCGCAACCGATCCCCGAACCGGGACCGGATTTGCCACCGCGGCCCAGACCCGGCCCAAAACCGATGATCACGCAGGAGCTGCCACCGGCAGCCCTGCGCGCCCTTGCCGAAGCCGAGGAACGGCGTAAAAAGGCAAGCGCGTTGGAATTGCCGCCCGAGCTAGGGGGCCGAGAAGGGCCCGAACCCGTACGTTACGGCGATTGGGAGAAGAAAGGCATCGCTGTCGACTTTTAGGTCGCCAAGTTCCGCAAAGCTGGAACTTCCAGCCGGATCGGCAGCTTAAATCACCGCAAGGAAAAATCTGCTGACTGTCCAAAACCCTTGTCCGAGGTAAAGCGAATTTTTTCCCCGTTCAAAGTGACTTCCTGGCAGTTATAGCCCAAATCATCTCCGCCCCACTCGAGGCTTCGGCAAAAAAAGCCGTCTTTCCAAGTCCAGTTGCCGGAAATCTCCCAAATAGCACCTGTTCCGGAAATCCCACCAGTAGACGTCACACTGAGTTCGACCAAAGGACGTCTGAGCTTTTTACCCTCGATTGCAGATACGAAAGCAGACTGGCTTTCAACTTTTTGAAATTCCGCGTGGGCAGCCTGAGACATCGCAAGAATGCTAGCGCAGGCAATCATAAACACTTTTTTCATCTTGAACTCCTGTCTGGTTGTTTAATCAAGCTACGCACCAGGTATTAAGATAGTTTCATTCCGCCCCAAGAAAAGCGGCCGCCTGTCGCATGGTCTTCAGTCGTTCAGGCCCAATACATCGAGCATGTCATATTGCCCCGGTGACCGGCCCTGCCCCCAAAGTGCCGCCTTGATTGCCCCGCGTGCAAAGACAGCCCGATCCGACGCAATATGGCGCAGAATGATCCGCTCGCCTGCCGCTGCGAAAAGGACATCGTGTTCGCCCACGATGTCGCCGCCCCGGATCGCGGTAAAGCCGATATCGCCGCGCTTGCGTGCGCCCGTGATCCCGTCGCGGCCACGGTCAGAGACATCGGCCAACGCCACCCCACGGCCTTCGGCAGCGGCCTCGCCCAGCATCAGCGCGGTACCGGAGGGCGCGTCGACCTTCTGGTTATGATGCGCCTCGATGATCTCAATATCGAAATCCTCGTCCAGGGCTGCTGCAACGCGCTTTGTCAGTTGTGTCAACAGGTTGACCCCAAGGCTCATGTTGCCTGCACGCACGATCACGGCATGACGGGCCGCAGGCTCGAGCGAGGCGATCTGGGCGTCTGACAACCCGGTTGTGCCGATTACGTGAACCGCGCGCGCCTGCGCTGCAAGTGCTGCAAATTCCAATGTGGCCTCGGGGGTGGTAAAATCGATCACGGCTTGCGCGGGCGCAATCGCTTCGAGCGGGTCGTCTGTGACGATAACGCCCATAGCGGCACCTCCCATGGCGGTTCCCACATCCTGACCCACCCAAGGATGCCCCGGACGTTCAATTGCGCCAACCAAGCGGACACGGTCGTTGGCAGAAACCTGCCCAATCAGCATCTGGCCCATCCGGCCCGAAGCCCCTGTAATTGTTACACCCGGTGTATCGCTCATGCTGTGCTCCTTTTTCACGTGTGGTTTAGCGTGTCGCGATGCGCTTGGCAAAACCTCAGCAACCCCTTAGATGAAGCGTATGGCAAAGAACAAGACTCACGAGGGCGCAGGCCCTACTCAACGGCAACTGCGCGTAGGCGAAACCATTCGCCGCGCCTTGTCCGACGTTTTGGCGCGTGGCGATGTCCACGACCCGGAACTTAACCGCCTGTCGATCACGGTGGGCGAGGTGCGCGCCTCCTCCGATCTTAAGATCGCGACAGCATTTGTTTTGCCCTTGGGCGGTGAAGGTCGCGAGGATGTGCTGAAGCTTCTGGCGCGCAACAAGGGCGAATTGCGTCGTCAGGTCTCAAAAAAGCTGGTGCTGAAATTTGCGCCCGATCTGCGGTTTCAACTGGACGAAACATTTGACCGGATGGACGAAACCCGCCGCATGCTGGCCCAAGACGCCGTGCGCCGTGACACTGCGACATCTGGCTCAGACCCCGAAGAGATATGACACGCCTGCTGGCCCTTGCATTGTTGCTGGGACTGGCCGGTGGCAAAGCCAGCGCCGAGACATGCCGCAGCGAGACGTTCAAGGATAAAACCTACACCCTTTGCGAAGTCGATCTGAACACAGACCAGCTGGGACTGTTTCTATATGCCCCTGACGGTAGCCCCTTTGGCTATTTCAACACATTGGACAAAGCGCTGAAAGCGCAAGGCAAGAGTTTGGGCTTTGCGATGAACGCGGGCATGTACCACGATGACCGCGCCCCGGTCGGGTATTACCTCGAAAACGGCACAGAACTTCAGCGCGTGATCAACACCGACGGACCGGGCAACTTTGGCCTGCTTCCGAACGGCGTTCTGTGTCTGCGCCCTGCGCGTGCCGATGTGATTGAAACAGAACGGTTCTTGCGCGAGAAACCGGACTGCACCAGTGCCACACAATCCGGCCCTATGCTGGTTATTGATGGCAAACTGCATCCGAGGTTTATACAAAACGGCACGTCTCGATACATCCGCAACGGCGTGGGAACCTCCGAGGACGGCAAGCGGGCGTATTTTGCAATTTCAGACCAAGTGGTCAATTTCCATGATTTCGCAACGTTCTTTCGCGATCATCTTAAACTTCCAAACGCCTTGTATTTTGACGGCAACATCTCTCGCATGAGAGCGCCGGAATTGGGTCGGAATGACTTGGGGTTTAGTCCGCTGGGCCCAATTATTGGCGTCGTGAACGACCAATAGAGCGGTCGATGAAGAATTTTTATGCCTTCGGCGAGGATTTTGGACCATTTGGAACAACTCGGTCTGGGCTTTTGCGTCTGGCATTTGATAGGACGCAGTCAAATCAGATAGGGTTCAAGACATGGCGCGCAGACGCAAGGGACGGGATATTTCAGGTTGGCTTGTGGTGGATAAACCCGCCGGTCCAACCTCTACGACCGTGGTAAACAAGGTTCGTTGGGCGTTGAATGCGAACAAGGCCGGCCACGCCGGAACACTGGACCCGGAAGCGACAGGTGTTTTGGCGATTGCATTGGGCGAGGCGACAAAGACTGTTCCTTACATCACCGACGCGCTGAAAGCCTATGAGTTTACAGTTCGGTTGGGCGTGGCGACCAACACAGATGATGCCGAAGGCGAGGTACTGGAAACCAGTGACATTCGCCCCGATGACGAGGAAATCAAAGCCGGCCTGGCAGGGTTTATTGGCGATATCGAACAGGTTCCCCCCCAATTTTCGGCGGTAAAGATCGATGGGCAACGCGCCTACAAGCTGGCGCGTGAAGGCGAAACAATGGCCTTGGCAGCGCGCCCACTTTGGGTGGAAAGCCTTCTGCTGATCGACCGCCCTGATGCTGACCATGTCACGCTTGAAATGGTTTGCGGCAAAGGCGGCTACGTCAGGTCGATTGCACGCGATTTGGGGCAGAAGTTGGGATGCTTCGGGCATGTGCGTGATCTGCGCAGGGTCTGGTCCGGCCCCTTCGAGGCCAGCGAAGGTCTGACGATGGACCAGGTCGAGGCGATGGCCCGGACAGAGGCGCTTGACGCCTATCTGTTGCCACTCGAGCAAGGTCTTCAAGATTTGCCAGAAGTCAAAGCAACCGCAGAGGGTGCCGCCCGCCTGCGCAACGGTAATCCCGGCATGGTCATCGCATCAGATGTGCAATACGGCGACGAGGTCTGGGCGTCTTTCGAGGGGCGTGCTGTCGCCGTGGGCCGTTTCAAAGCGGGCGAACTGCATCCTTCACGGGTGTTCAACCTTCCGCAAGAACCGTGATCACAAGACAACACACCAAAGGGGATGCAGCCTCGACCGCCGTATATTCGGACTGCGAAAACTACCGATACAGCCTGACAAGAAGCTGGGATCCCTCGGGCCTCAAGGTGCTGTTCGTGATGCCAAATCCTTCAAAAGCGACCGAAATCCAGAATGACCCAACGGTCGAGCGGTGCGAAAGGCGTGCGCGCACCTTGGGGTTTGGGGCATTTCAAGTCACCAATATATTCGCATGGCGCGAAACCAATCCCCACCTGATGCGCAAAGCGGTAGACCCCGTGGGCCCTGACAATGACGCGGTCCTGACCCAAGGCACAGCTTGGGCAGACAGCGTTATTGCTGCATGGGGAACACACGGCAGCCATCTGGATCGTGGAACAACGGTCAAAGCTATTCTCAGGGCACAGCCAACGCCCGTTTTCCATCTTGGGCTTTCGAAAGCAGGACATCCGAAACATCCGTTGTATATCGCCTATTCCCAACAGCCGATTGCATGGACGGATTAGGCCGGAGTTAACCGTAAACCCCATATAATTTTGACCTGAGCAGTAAAATATGGGCATTATGGCTTTGGGTGATGCGTCTTTGACGGATCAGATAAAGTGGAATTCTGCAATGTTGTTTTTGGCCGGCTTGATGGGATTGATGGCAGTCGGGGCTGCGGCCTTTGTCGATATCGGGTCGGACGACGACGACGATGGTGATCCTCAAATCGATGATACGGGCCGTGTGGCGGGGCAGATCATTTCCGGTTCAGATCAAAACGATTTTCTTGAGGGATCGTGGGGTGATGATCAAATCGGCGGCGGTGATGGCAACGATCTGATCAATGGCAACGACGGCTACGATTATGTACGTGGCGACAAAGGCAACGATACGGTGGACGGCGGCGCAGGCCATGACAACCTTCATGGCAATGACGGTGATGACGAAATTGACGGGGGTGCTGAAGATGACACCCTGACAGGGCACAATGGCAACGATGTCCTCAGAGGCAACTCTGGCAATGATTCGCTGAACGGCTCTGCCGGGGATGACGCCTTGTTTGGCGATGATGGTGATGACGCGCTGATGGGCGGCCTTGGGAACGATTTCCTGATCGGCGGGCACGGCCAAGACGCCTTGTTTGGTGGTTGGGGGGATGATCTGATTGTCGGAGCAGAGTACGACCCGCAATCAATTGGTATCACTGACGAAGACAGCGCTGATTTTTTGAATGGCGGTGGTGGTGCTGATACGATTGTCGCGGGTCAAAACGATGTGGTTACAGCCGGTGACGGCGCTGACAACATCATCTTTGGCGATTGGATTACCGCAGGAAACGCGGCAATCATCGAGGATTATGTGGCCAAGGATGACAGCCTTCTTTTTGTTTGGGACGACAGCAAAACTGACAGCGAGGAACCTCAAATCACTGTTGAGCCTGATCCCGACCATCCCGATCAAACATTGGTTCGTATGGACGGCACCGTCGTCGCCTGCGTCAAAAGTCCCGATGTTCTAAACGCATCCGATATTTCCATTGTCCCCCTCAGCTCGGCTATTTTCGCGGGACTGGCATTTGCCTCTGCCTAAGGGCAGCGCCGATGATCTGTATGCAGAGGGATCATAGAACATCTGCAAAATAACTCTTTGCCAAGCGCGTAAAACTTTCCTATACGCGCCCATCGTCAGGTGATTCAGATCATCTTGCGTTGCTCCACGGGCCTGTGCTGGACGACATCCCGGCCTGCGCCATCACTTTAACCTTTTGAAAAGGAGACCCCGATGTCGATTACGCTAGAAGAAAAAGCACGCGTCATGAAAGAATTCGCAACCAAAGAAGGTGACACAGGGTCGCCCGA
>JAGXHA010000070.1 GCA_024636475.1 Roseobacter sp.
CATATAGACAAGGTTGTGCCAGGGATTGGTGGCGACAAATGCGAACATGGCCAAAGGTACGATGGCCAGTACGACGCTGGCTTTGCCCCGCCAGTAAGCATTGTCGACGTAGGCAAAGACGAAGAAACACCAGGCCACCGGCACCATACCATTGCCCAGCCATGCCATGGTTGCCCATTGAAGCTGGCAGGCGAATGTGGGCGATGACGCCTCGAACCCGATCATGATCAAGGTCCAGATCATCGCGAGGAAGGTGAGCGCGTAGTAAATCTTGCCTTGGAAGCTCTGGAATTTCATCATCCAGAACAAGACGACGGCAGCGACTGCGCTGACGCCGACAACACTCCACAGGACCGGGGCTGCCGTTAATCCCTCTAAACACATCATCAATGATTCACTGAAAAACACATTTGCCCAAAGTTCACCATATGGTTGTGTTCAAAATTTGACCGACGCATGGCGATGAAGAATTAGTCAATGGAAAAGCTGGTCGCCGTCTGGCAATTGGGAATGGGTGTTCACCCAGTCGCTCCTGTTTAGAAATTCACACTGGTTACCATCGGTCCCAAACTTCAAGGTAGCAATTCGTCTCTATCCTTCAACGTGAATTGGTTCCGGTGAACCGGGTGACGACCGGCACCATGGCGAACACGTAATATCCCCATCGATTTCCCTGTTTTGACACACCGGCGCCTTATTTTTATTGCAAAAATGGGCCCCTCCAATGGCTGTGCTGGCCGGTTGGTTGATTGGAACGGAGGATAGATGGAGGAGGCGCTGAACAACTGGGGACCCTTGGGGCTGGCATCTTTGGCGGCCCTTGGCGTTATTGTGTTCTGGTTTATGCAGACCCTTCGTCACGACGCACGGCTCCAACGGCTGAACATTCGGGTGCATGTCAATGGTATCCGCGGCAAGTCCACAATCGTCCGTTATATCGCTGGCGCCCTTCGGGAAGGGGGTATCGAAACAATCGCGAAAACAACCGGTAGTGCGACGCGTCTGATACACGCCGATGGATCCGAGGAACCGATTGACCGTCAGGGCCCACCCACGATCATCGAGCAGATCCGAGTTCTCAAGCAGGCGATACAGCCTGAAACGCGGGCGCTGGTCATCGAGTGCATGGCGCTGAACACCGAATATCAACGTATCTCGGAACGGCGGATGATCCGTGCGACGGATGGCGTCATCGCCAATGTCCGCCGTGACCATATCGAAGAACTTGGTTACGAGTTGGAGGACATCGCCCGGTCGCTGTCGAACACCGTTCCGCTGAATGCGCCGCTTTTTACTGCGGAAACCCAACCAAAACTGCGTAATATTCTGGCACGTGCTGCCGAAGACAGTGGCGGTGATTTCATACCGATATCAGCCGACGAGATTTCAGAGGAAGAACTGGAGGGCTTTGGACCGCTGACATTTCCTGAAAACCTGGCGCTTGCGCTTGCCGTAGTGAAGCGCCACGGCGTCCCACGGGACGTGGCACTGAACGGCATGCGAAAATCACGGCTTGATCCGGGTGCCTCGGGCATTTTCCATCACAAAGTCGAAGATCGCGATTTCTTCTGGATCAATCTGTTCGGGGTCAACGATGTCGAGAGTGCGCAGATCAATCTCGACCGGATCAACCGATGGGCAGATAGCCGTGCAAAAATCATGTTTGTGCTCAACAACCGCGCGGACCGGGAGCACCGAACCATTCAATTCGCCCAGATGGTCGCCAAGAGCGACTATGCTGACCAGGTCTTGCTTGTCGGAGAAAATCTGGATGCATTGCAAGAGGCCGTGAAAAGCGCGGGGCTCGACAGTGCCACCGCTTTTATTCCCACAGCGACCGTTGAGCCAGCAGATATCATCGCGCAAATCGGTGCTTCCAATAACGTTATCGTCGTTGGACTTGCCAATATTCACACGACAGCCGCAGACCATCTGCGAGATGGATTGGAGCAGGACGACCACGCTTGGACGGGCGGACGTATCGACGATGAAAGGCAGGCCAGGTGATAGATCACTACTACAACCCGGAACTCGTCAGGTTTGCATTCGTGCTGGGCATCGTCGTGTCGATCTTGTTCTACGAACGGCACCACCTGACGACGGGCGGCATCGCAGTTCCTGGCTACCTTGCGTTCGTCATCTTCCAGCCACTGATCTTCCCCGCGATCTTTGCGGCTGCTCTGGTAAGCTATCTCGTCGTTCATAAGTGGCTTGCGCGACTGATAATATTGCCTGCCCCCGCAAAGTTCAGCCTGACAATCGTCTGTTCCTCGGCCATTCATCTGGTCGTTGACGCGCTGCTGGTGTCGCAGCAAGGCATTGGCACCGGCACGTCCTTCATGACCGGGGTCGGATATGTGGTGCCGGGTTTGATTGCGCACGATTTTTCTCGCCAAGGAATTGTCAAAACAACGACAAACATCGGTATTTCAACTGCGATCGTTGCAACAGCACTGATAGCAATGATCCAGATATTCCCGCAACTCGGTCGACTTCACACCAGCCCCGTTGTCGATGTCTTTCCAATCGACCTGGCGTTCTTCCCTCTGCTGGTCTTTCTGAGCTTGATCGCGTGGCTCGGCCTGGTGCGGATACATGGGCTGCGTTGCGGCGGATTCCTTGGTGGGGCCTTCCTGACACTCCTGGTCCTTCAACCGACCGAACTTGCCCGCTTTGCGATCGCTGCTGCCATAACCCTGTTCATCGTGCGTGTCGTTCTCGATCCTTTGTGTATTCTCTTCGGACGCCGCAGGTTCGCGGCATATATGTTGGTCGGTTCCAGCACGACCTGGGCCGCTTTTAGGGTCTCCGAACTTTACTTTGCGGGCGAGACAATTTCAGTTCTGACACCGTCGTTTTCTGTTCTGGGCGTGCTGCTAACGGGGCTGATTGCACATGATGTCGACCAGGTCGGGATAGGTCGCTTTTCGCTGGGTGCCTTTTTCAGTGTGAGCTTCACGCTGACCGGGACCCTGCTCATCATCGAGGCCATCACCTATCAGCGGCTGGAAGTCGCGGGACCTCTTAGCCTCGCTTTCATCTCTGGAACGCTTTTGATGGCAGTGCGTCCCGCTCACATAAAGGCTCTGGGAGGTGTTGCCGAAAGCTTTCTCAAGGGAGGCACGCAAGATGCCCGATAAAACGCAAAACAAGGTAACCGAGCCAGAAAATTCCGAAACACCGGCTGAGTCAAAGGAACCCCGCATTCGCTTTTCCATGTCGAAAGTGATCTTGACAATCTGCGGACTTTTGATCGGTGCCGCGGCTCTGCTGATGACTTTGGGACAGAGTGTGTTGCACAAGGGCGCCGTCGTTCTTGATGATGCTTTCGTGCATGGAGCGGTAACTCACGTCGGCATCGCCGAGAATGCCCGCATCGAAGCGCTTCGCGTCGGGCTTGGCGATACCGTTGACGCGGGCGAGGTCATCGCTGTGCTTGAAAGCGACGAGCTTCGCGCCAATGAGCGCAAGGCAGAGGCCGACCTGAGCCGCATGCAGGTCGAACTCCAGCGCGCAGAAGTCGCCGATGCGCTGGCAAAAGCGGTGCTGCAAAGCGATCGGCGTCAAGCGGAAGCGTTAATTGCCGCTGCAGAGGCACGGATGCGGGCGGCCTCGGCCAAACGCGATCTCGCGAACGGTAACCTGGAGAGGACAAATGCCCTCGCTGATCGCGGCCTGGTAGCTGATACCGAACTCGAGGAAGCGCGTGAAGCAGCACGCTCTGCCGAGGCCGAGCTTGCAAGGCGCGTTGCCGAATTGAACAGGGATCGCGGAAGACTGGTTGAAGTCAATCTTGGAGCCAACCAAGAAAAGCTGCGCTCCGCCGAGCGAGATGTCCTTCGTGCCAGAATAGCAGAGGGAATGGCTGAGCTTGATCGCAGAAAGGCGGCTTTGGAGAAATCCGAGGTCGATGCGAAAACTGCCGGTATTGTCGTGGATATCTCCTCGCGTGCTGGATCTTCCGTCCGTCCGAATGATCCGATCATTTCAATTTGGGACACCAATCAGGTGTGGATGCGCGCCTGGGTTTCCGAAGATGAGGTGAGCCGGATCAAGATCGGGGATAAAGCAGTAATTGAAATCGACGCGCTCTCCGATGTGCAACTCGAAGGTACGGTCCACCGGATCCTTGTCGCCGAAGATGGACAGGAACGTACGTTACCAGGGCAGCCGATTTCTCCACTTTTACCAAACGAAACGCGTTTCGCTGTACAGGTCAGTCTTGAACCAAACGTGACCCTTCCCCGGGAGTTGCTTCCCGGAATGTCGGGAAGCATCCGCATCATGGTTCAGGGCAGCGACATGCCGAGAAAAGGAATACTTTCTGAAGTTTTTGCGATGATGGACCTAAAACTTGGCGAGTGACGCAATCAACCGCGTCAGAGCAAATCGGCGTTGTTAGGCAAGGCTGCTTCCGTCATAAAATTGATAGAAACCGATAATTTTGAGCAATATACTCTCACCAACAGCAAAATCCTGCCGACGACAAAATAGGTCATTTAGGCTGACCCACTATTCGGTTACACGCCCTTTTTCGGTTTGAGGATCCCGACCATGCTGTTCCAACTCGCCTACGTAAGTTTGTCACGGTTGCCGTTAGACGAAACCACGTTGTCTGACATCTTAGAAGTTTCTCAGCGAAACAATGCCAGAGACGAGATCACCGGCATTCTCATGTATCATGATGAGATCTTTTTTCAGGTGCTGGAGGGGGATCGGTCCGCAGTCGAAAAATGTTACTATGAGGGGATTTCCCATGATCCTCGTCACAAAAGCTTATCACTCATGTGGGCTGATGGGGTCGAGAGCCGAACATTTTCGGACTGGGCGATGGGGTATGTAGGACCGGAGGTAATTGGTCGATACACAAAGGACAGTTTTCAGTCCTTATCCTATCTGAAGAGCGACGAAGCCGTGGCTGCGAATTCCAACGGAGTAGCATTGCAACTTGCCCGATCGGTGTTCTCGGATTTTCAAAGGCGCGGTTGATCGGGGAAGTCTGATCAGACGGGTTACTCGGTAGTATCGCTCAACACGCATACCTGTCGGTCGGATCGGACAATAACCCTTACCCATAACCATGTGGTCAAACGGTGATTTGCGACCACTATCTTCTGCTTAACCTTTGCGCGAACTTCGTTATGCTGATGAGTCGAACCCCGCCCGACCGCCGAACAACAGCAGTACGGTGCCATCTACTTAATTGCTCAGTCACTGGCGACCAGTTGCTGCCGTTCATGTAGGTATCAGCGTTCTTTGAAGCCCTTGAAAACTTGTTTTGCAAGTTCCAAAGCGAGGCCGCGCTTGTCAGAGTCCGAAAAATCGAATGCCTTCAAATCAGCTAAGGACAACAGCGCGCCATCAGTGTGTTCACCAATCTCATCTGGACCAACATATCCCATCAACCAGTTCGAAAACGAACGAACCTCCACTGCTTCATCCAAGCTTTTTACAATGGCGTAGTGACGCGGGTCTATACTGATCCGATTGTAGCATTGCTCTACAGCCCGATCCTCACCTTCCAGAACTTGAAAGAAAAGATCATCATGATACATGAGCACCCCGGTGATGCCATCGCGCTCATTATTTCGAACCGAGACATCGAGTATATCTGACAGAA
>JAGXHA010000071.1 GCA_024636475.1 Roseobacter sp.
CACCGGAATATGCGGTGCGACTTTCCGGTCCACCAGCCACCCGAGCATCGGTCCGGAGCCATAGGCCGTGTCCGCAATGATGCGCTCGGGATGCAGGTCGAACGTGTCTCTCACACGATCCAGCATGGTGCGGACAGACCCGACCTCAGCCTGCCGGATCGAGCGGGTCGCTTCCACGTCAACGATTACGGCGTGGTCTGTATCGATCAAGTAATTCGTAGAATAGGCAAAGAACGCAGGGCCTTTACGGGCAGCCGTCCACTGGCTTGACGGGTCGGAGTGGGACGAGAACTTCGGCTCGACGGTCGTGGCCGCGCCAAAGGCGGCATCATCCAGAACTTGGAGATACTCTCTGACGGCCCGCGGCGCATCGCTCGGATCAATGGTGTCCGGATGCCAGTCTTCCTTCGCCGTCGAGTTCTGCTTGTTGGCGTCAGCCTCGATCAGGCTTGCGTCCGCTGCGAAGCGCTGGCCGCTGACAAGACCTTCAGCGATGCACCGCGCGACGACTGTCTCGAACACGTGGCGCAACAGGTCGCTATCCCTGAAACGGCCGTGGCGGTTCTTCGAAAAGCTGGAATGGTCTGACACACGATCAGACAGATCGAGGCGACAAAACCAGCGGTATGCGAGATTCAGATGCACCTCTTCGCAGAGCCGCCGCTCCGACCGGATGCCCTGACAACACCCGACCAGCAGCATGCGGATCAGCAGCTCGGGATCGATGGAGGGGCGGCCGGTGTTGCTGTAGAACGGAGCCAGATGCTGGCGGATATCGGTCAGATCCACGAAACGATCAATGGATCGCAGGAGGTGATCTTGCGGGACATGACCTTCTATCGAGAACTCGTAAAACAATGCGCCTTGCGCCTCTTGCCTTGGTTCCAGCATCGCAGATCCCCCGCTTCACTACTGAAAGTGAATCAGCGACCAAGCCCCAAATCAACAAGAGTTTTTCAACATGGCGTAATCAGGATTGGCACTCAGTTGCCTTTGTTATTCTGGATGCTCATGCAATTGAAAAAGGAAGCTGACCAATGGAATATTTTGCTGGTTTGGATGTGTCTATGGAGGAGACGCACATCTGTATTCTTAATCGCGACGGGGCGCTGATCCGGGAAGGGAAAGCGCCCTCATCGCCTAAAGCGATCACCGCGTTTCTCGCCGTCGGGCCCACATGTGCCAAGGTTGTTTTTGAGACGGGGCGGATGGCCCCAATGCTTTTCCATGGCCTGACAGAGCTTGGTGTTCCGGTTGTTTGCATTGAGAGCAGGCAGGCTTATCAGGCCCTCAAATCACTAGCAGGGCACAAGACTGATCGCAATGATGCGCGGGGTTTGGCGCATTTGGCGCGAACCGGATTCTACAAGTCGACCCATGTTAAATCACTGTCCGCCCATGCGATCCGTTCGCTGATCGCGGCGCGCAAGAAGCTGGTTGGGCAGCGCGTCACAATTGACAATCAAATTCGCGGGCTGGTCGTTGTGTTTGGGGTGCGGTTGCCGCGCGCATTGTCGCCAGCATTCAAAGACGCAGCCTTGGCAGTGAGTGACGGCGTCCCCGGCCTCCATGCCGCACTTTGCGGATTGTTTGCAGCACGAGAAGCCATTCTCACAGCCGTTGCCGCGATCGATGGCGATATCAAAAAGATGACCCGCAAATCCAAAGTCTGTCAGCGGCTCATGACCGTTCCAGGTGTGGGTCCGATCACTGCACTGGCTTTTGCCGCAGCCATCGATGACCCGCGAAGGTTTGAAAAGTCACGTGATGTGGGTGCGTATCTCGGTCTGGTACCAAAGCGACACCAATCTGGAGAAATCGACTATACTGGGAGCATCTCAAAGCGAGGTGATGTCAAAGTTCGGACGCTCCTCTATGAGGCAGCCAATGTCATGCTGACCAGATATGCAGCACCGCTCAAGCTGAAATCATGGGCGCTGGCAATCGCTGCCCGGTCTACGATGCGAAAGGCGCGCGTGGCTTTGGCCAGACGTCTTGCAATCATTCTTCATGCCATCATGCGAGACCAAACCGATTTCAAAGCGGCCTGAGCTTGCAAACGGTAAAGCGAGGATTCCAAACACCAGTTCCCAGCGGGAACGATGCCCGAGGGAGGGCGTGGGACACGGCGTGTATTCTGTAGCAACGGCTTCAGCCAGATTGCGGTTTCAACCTTGCCGACCTACTTCCAGCCAACCCCATCGTGAGCCCCGGAGCTCGAAGAGAACGAAGGCAACCTCAGACATCGACAGCAATTGGAGAAATGCATTGACAGATTAGAGAACAGAATAAGCCCGTCATGTCACATTCAGGTTCAGCCCGATGCTCTCTACCGACACGGCACGACGGAGCGTTGCGGTTGGGGGTGCTTCTTGCTGGTTTTGGGGCCCTTGTAGATGGCTCGCAGCCCCATGATCTGCATCAGCCGCCGCACACGGTGGCGGCCCGCATGGAACCCGTTTCTGGGCAGATATGCTGCGATCTGGCGGCTGCCAAAGAACGGATATTTGGTGAACACCTGGTCGATCTCGTTCATCAACTCCAGCGTTTCAGCATCTATCCCAACCGGCATATAATACAGCGATGATCGGCTGACGCGAGCCGGTTTCTCGTCGCAACCAATTGTATAGTTTTCTCTGTATGAAGCTGTTTTCCATGCGAACCAGTTTTTTTTGGAGGCCAATGGCCTACCTTATCTTACTCTAGGAAACATAGCGTCTCCCTTAGGGCGGACGCAAGATCAGGCTTGACGCTCGATGACAGGGCCATCCTTTTTGAATAATATGATAGGCTTGATCATAGACGCGTGTTCAGCTAGCCTTATACTACTTTCAAATTCCAGCCGATGTGCTGGGCCGCTGAGAGCGGTATAGGGTTATGACCTATGAAGCACTCGATGGCAATGATCCGGATCTCTTTTGAGGTCAGTTTTGTGCTGTCTGGAGTGCGCTCCTAAATCAGATCATTGGATCATTGCCATCTGCGGTTCCTCAAAAAGGAACTAACAATGACCAATGCTTCATCTGCTCAAGCAAGCGATTTCCCCTCTAACATTATCCATCACCGTCTTCTCAGCCTCGTGCATCTTATGGCTCGTGAATCGGCGCGTAAGGATTTTGCATCCCGTTGCAATTCAAACGGTGAGGAGAAGTCCCATGACTGACCTCCCTTTTCCCGCGAATGCCACCTATCTCAGCGTGGCTGAAGTCGCCACTTTGCTTCGGGTCAGCACGAAGACAGTCCGGCGCTGGATCAAGAACGGCACCCTGCCCGCTACACGGTTCGGCCGTGATTGGCGCATCGCGCGAATGGAACTGCGCGCAGTCGCAGCTGCTCGTGGCAACCGCTGCGCAGCCCATGTCCTCTAATATCCTCATTTGGGTTGGTTTTTCCGCCAATCGGGAAAACGCTCCCACGAATTTTGGCTACAAATTCGCTGCAGTGGTTTCCCGAATGCCCGCTCGTGGCCCGCCGTGCCCTCTCATGGCCCCCAATGTCCCAATTTAGAGAAGGCTGAAAGGAAATCATCATGCCCCTCGATCAAACCAAACCGCAATCTCTCGCCCAGGTCATCGCCAAACTGGAGGCTTCGTGTACGCTGCCCGACGTGAAGCGCCGCGATTTGATCTCAGCGATCACACGTACTGCCACGTTCCTTAACCGCACACCTGCAGACCTGCCGGCCGATGTCCCTTCCTTGCGCCAGTTGCTGGAGACCATCCAACCAACTCAGGCAGGTATATCGGCAAAGTCTCTGTCCAACATCAAAAGTAACCTGAGCAAAGCCCTTCAACTGATGCGGTTCGCTCCCCGTGACATTCCAACGGTAGAACGGACATCGTGCTGGAACACCTTTTTCGAACATACCAGTGCCAAACATCAGGATTGGGCGTTGGCCCGGTTCGCCGCATACTGCTGCAGCCGCCGCATTGAACCTGAAGGGGTCACTGATACGGTGATGACCACGTTCGAGAGCTACCTCGACGCGCGTCTTTTGGGCAAAGATCCTGCGAAGTTGTGCAAGGAGATGAAACAGACTTGGAACGGTATCGTTCAACGCAATGCCCTGCCCTTGGCTATCCTGACATATGCACCTAATCCGCGTTTCCGCTGTCGTCCACTGACGGATTACCCCGCCAGTCTCCAAAGCGATATCGCCGGCTATCTGGAATGGCGGGCGAGTAAAGATTGCCTTGATCCCGATGCACCGGACAAACCGCTGCAACCTACATCGCTCCGCAACACGAAGGCCCACCTGACGCAGTTTCTCGACGCCCTCGTAAGTAGCGGGGCGGACCCTGCCGATTTTCTTTCTCTGTCTGATGTTGTGACGCCCGGAAACATGCGGGCGGCTTTTCGGGTGCAGATGAAGCGCCGTGGAGAGACGAAGGGCTCCGGCAGCCTGCAGAATACCGCGGCGACGCTCGTCGTCATGGCCCGAGATCGCCTGAAGGTCGCGCCCGCGATCCTGGACGAGATGATCCAGATTAAGAAAAAGGTCTCCACCAACCCGAAGGGCATGAGCGAAAAAAACTGCAAGCGTCTTATTCAGTTCAACGATTGGCAGAACGTGATCCGTATCGTGAGTTTGGAAAACGTGCTGATGGATCGCGCGGTGGCCAATCCGACGTCGCGGATCAGTGCCTTGCATGCAATGCGCGCGGCTGCATTGACCATCCTTTTGTCCTGCCCGATGCGGGCAAAGAACCTCGCGGCCCTCGACCTCGAGCGTCATCTCACGTCACACCGCAAGGGTACGCATACACTCTACCACATTCGCATCGAGGGGTCTGAGGTCAAAAACCACGAAGCCGTTGAGGTGCATCTCAGCCCCAGGAACTCTGCGACGCTCCACCGCTACATCACCAAGTTCCGTTCCAACCTCACGGAGGTGCGGACGACAGCGCTTTTTCCACGAGCCCGTGACGGCTTGCCGCGCACGCCAGCCAATCTCAGCGGTGATCTGAAGGCCGCAATTTACCGCGAGACTGGCTTGGTGATGAACATGCATCTGTTCCGGCACTTCGGTGCCAAGATGTATCTCGACGCAAAACCAGGATATTATGAGAATGTGCGGCGCTTGCTGAAACATCGCAATATCCAGACGACCATCGATTTCTATGCGGAAATGACAAGCCAGTTCGCGTTTGATGAATACAGCGACATCCTTGCGAATTTTGGAGGTCGCCGTGACTGATGCCAGCCCCTTAGTCTTGAAGTTTGAGGCATGGCCAATCTCGGACAGAGAAGCATGGAACAGCCTGTTTCACACCGGCGATATCCTCGAAGATAGCGGTCCCTGTCAAAACTGGTCAAACGGTAGCCGCTCCAAACGTTCACAGAGCTACGGCCAGTGGCTGTCGTTTCTCTGTCGCAGAGATGCCATGGCCTTGGGCGAAGCCCCTCCACACCGGATCACAGTGGATCGTGTTAAGGCCTTCGTGTCCGAATGCGAAGAGCGTCTAGCCCCCCGGTCGATCCAGGGTCTTGTGACGGACCTTTATAGTCTTGCCAAAGCCATGGCGCCACAGCGCGACTGGACGTGGCTGAATACAGCAATCAAGCGCCTCGCAAATCAGGCCAACCGACACAGTCTGCCCGCCCCGCATCCAATCATGGGGCCCGAGATATTGCGCTGGAGTTTGAACTCCATGAAGCAAACTACAGCGGACACCAACCTTTCTGCGACGAAGCAGGCGATCCGCTACCGGCAGGCCCTGTTGATCGGGTTCCTGATCAGTTGCCCGATCCGCCGCCGCACCCTGCTTGCCATGCGGGTGGACAATCACCTTCGTTCGATGTCCGACGGCTTCACGTTGCAGTTCGCCCCAGAGGATATGAGGGACCACAAAGCCCGCAGCTTCCGTTTGCCGAAGCGGCTGGTGGAACCCATGCGGGCCTACCTGGATCTTCATCGCCCCGTTCTGCTCGACGGGAAGGACAACTCTGCTCTGTGGGTCAACCAGTACGGCGGTGGCATCACCCCTGATGGATTGTCGCGGGAACTGCCAAAAATTACCGAGCGCTATCTCGGGGTTTCCCTCCGTGCGCACGCCTTCCGACACATCGCCGCGACAACGATCGCTGAATTCGATCCTGAGCATGCCGGCATTATCCGCGACATCCTCGGCCATGCGACATTGGCGATGTCCGAGAAGCACTACAATCGGGCGACCGGCATCTCCAGTTGCAACGGGTTGCAATCGATAGTGGAAGACATCCGAAAAACTGTGCCTATAACAGGTAGGGCCAAGCGCCCGCTCGAACCAGACGAAGGGTTGAGCGAGCTCGACGAATGAAAGGCCCTACCCCATGCGTGCAGCCATTTACGCGCGGTATTCAACTGATCTTCAAAGCGACTCTTCGATAGAGGATCAACATCGTCTATGCCTGCGTCTCATCGCTGGCCATGGGTGGACAGAAGCCGAGACCTATGCGGATCGCGGCATCAGCGGCGCATCACACCTGCGCCCCGCCTATCAGCGCCTACTGGAGGATGCCCGTAACAACCGCCTCGATGTGGTGGTGTCGGAAGGTCTGGACCGGATCAGCCGGGATCAAGAACACATCGCAGCATTCTTCAAGCAAATGCGGTTTCAGGGTATCCCTATAGTCACCGTGGCCGAGGGAGAGATTTCCGAGCTTCACATCGGCTTGAAAGGCACCATGAGCAGCTTGTTCCTTAAGGATCTCGCCCAGAAGACGCATAGGGGGCTGGAAGGCCGCGTCCGCAAGGGTAAATCCGCAGGCGGTGTGACCTACGGTTATGACGTGATCCGGACTGTTCAGGCAGACGGGGCCATCACCACTGGTGAGCGTCTCATCAATGCCGAACAGGCGGCCATCGTTTGTCGGATCTTTGAAGAGTTTGCATTGGGCAAAAGCCCACGCTCCATTGCAAGCGCCCTGAACGCGGAGGCAATCGAAGGCCCACGCGGTAAAGGATGGGCATGTCGACTATCTACGGCAATTGGCGACGTGGCACCGGCATTCTGAACAACGAGCTATACATCGGTCGCCTGATCTGGAACCGGCAGCGCTTTGTCAAAGATCCAAACACCGGCAAACGCCAAGCTCGGATGAACCCGCCAGAGGCATGGGTCACTGAAGAAGTCGCAGATCTTCGGATTATCTCCGACGCTCTTTGGCAGCGCGTCAAGGTCCGGCAAGAGGCGACCCGCAGTGAAGTGATTAGCGAAGGGGTAGTCCATTCCGAACGGGCTCGGCGTCCTGTGCATCTTTTTTCTGGCCTTTTGAGATGTGGCCAATGCGGCGGTGGCTACACCGTGGTCGGCAAAGCCTATTACGGCTGCGCAAACACGCGGAACAAGGGCACCTGCGACAACCGTATGACCATCACCCGGTCCGAGCTTGAGGCGCGCGTTCTCACGGGCCTGAAGGATCAGTTGCTGCATCCTGACCTGATCTCCGAGTTCGGACGCGCCTATCTGGAAGAATTCAATCGTCTGGCGGGCACCGTCAAAAAAGATCATGCCAAAGCGGAACGGGATCTGGCCACAGTCACTCGCCAGATCGACAGGCTCATCGACGCGATTACGGATGGCATGTTTCATCCGAGCATGAAGTCCAAGATGGACACGCTCGAAGCGCGCAAGGCTGAGCTGGAGATCGAGGTGCGATCAATGCCTAAAGAGGAGCCCGTTCTGCTACATCCGGGTCTGTCAGACATCTATCGTGGCAAAGTGGCAAATCTGGCAGATGCGTTGAACGATCCGGCAACCAAGACTGAAGCAGGACAGATCATCCGCAGCCTGCTGTCTGAGATCAGACTCACTCCCGACGGCGATGAACTGTGCATTGTCCTGATTGGAGAACTGGCTGGTTTGCTATCGTTAGGGCCAAACAAGAACGCCCGCAGCAATGATGCTACGGGCGGTTCTGTAACGGTGGTTGCGGGAGTAGGATTTGAACCTACGACCTTCAGGTTATGAG